>CAZSBB010000005.1:22466-194010 GCA_964605235.1 uncultured Phycisphaeraceae bacterium | reverse complement strand
CTGCTACGCGGGTGTAGCTCAGTGGTAGAGCGTCACGTTGCCAACGTGAATGTCGAGGGTTCAAGTCCCTTCACCCGCTTTCTCTCCGGAAGCCTCGAAACAACGGCCAGCGAAGGACAATCCTGTCCCGTTGGCTTTTTTCGTTGCCAGCCGTCCCCCATCTCGCGCCCCGCTCGAACGTTGCGACGTGAATGCCGCGAGCCCGTCGTTGTCTTCACTTGGCCTGCGAGCGACAAACGTGCCCTGCACCGGACTGCATTTTGGCACCGAGTCGGGCACCGGAACGCCCCAGGGCTTGAACGAGGGCACCGAGAAGGTCACCGAGGACGAAGGCGCGTGCGGGCTCAGTCGGCCGGGCCCCAGCCGCCGCGAATTTCAGAATCCAGATGTCTGCGGAATAGGATCAGCCGATTCGCGGCATCGGATTGGCTGAGTCGGCCGGCAATGCCCAATCGCCAGTCTGCTCGCTCCAGTGTGCCCAGAAGCACGAAATCGTTGCCGACAATTTCCGGGGCGCGCTCGCCGAAGGTCGCGGCCATCATCGGCTCAATCTCACGCCGATGCACGATCAACAGCTCGCAGGTCGGGCAGAAGCGGCAGGTCTTGTTGAGCACGAACATCGTGCTCGGCTCGATGTGGATCACCAGCGGGAACTTCCGCAACCTGGTCGTGCCATCGCAGGTCGGGCATCGGGTGAACGCCATGTCTTTGAAGCTGTTGAGAAACAGGTCATAGCGCTGTCGATGCTTGGTCGGCTCGCCTCCGGAGGTGAATGCGTTGCCATGTTGCTCGTCCATCAGCAAGGCCTCATCTCAATCCGGCCCGCGCCAATCGCGTCATCAAGGTCGACTTGCGGGCGTGTTTGCGGACCAGTTCCGTCAAGCGCTGGTCGAATGCGGCCTGATCATTCTGGCGTCGGGTCAGTTCCGCCAGATCGACCAACCTGGCCACCGCCTGATCGTAGTTCTCCGCCAGGCGGGTCTCGATCCATTGTTCGACCAGCGTCCAGGCCTGGGTCGGCTGCTGCGACAGCGACTTCAGGCGAGCCTCACGGGCAGCGGCTTCCCTGGCTTGGCGCTCAGCCGCCTGCCGGGCCAGTCGCTGTGCCTCGGCCTGCTCGCGTTTGGATCGCCGCTCCTCCGCAAGTTGACGCAACTGCGCGACGCGCCGACGTGGTGCGGAGCGGCGCTTGTTCGTTGCCGACTGGCTTTGACGCCAACGCCGCGACAACTCCGCCTGCACCTTCGTCGCTTCGCCATTCCAGACCGCCCGCAACAGTCGATCCTTGTCGTTCGCGGACAACGAAGCGAGCCAATCCTCCGCACCTTTGGGCTCATCCCCCGGCTCACTGGCCTGCTGGGCGGCGGCCAGCAAGTCCTGGTCGATGTCCAGGTATCGCACCAGTGCCTGTTGGGATGGACTCAGTTGCATCAGCCCAGGGGGTACTGCCGGCTCGACCCTCTTGTCGGGAATCTCGCCCTGATCCACTGCCCGCAACCAAGCCAGGTACAGCGCCCGCCAATCGCCGGCGATCAGTTCCGCACGCAACGGCGACAGCGACGCCATCCATCCCTCGCCCTCGCACCATTCGTCACCGGAGTCTTCATCGTTGGCGGTCAGATCGATCAGAATCTGGCCCTTCACATGATCGAACACCACCACGGATGGCGTCTGGTATGGCTCCAAAGCCGACGCATCATCCACGGCGTCCGTGGGCAGGCGGCACGCAAATCGGCGCGTCCCCCAGTTGGCGACGTAGATCATGGCATCGAAGTAACGCGTCAGGAAGGTTCGCACGTCGCCGCGAAAGTCACCCCAGTGGTACTCGTTCACGAAGTGCGTTGGCGTGATCCGGGCTCGCGTGGAACAGGCACGCAACTGTTCAATCCGGCTCGCATCCAGCGGCCGATCGATGGCCAGGAACTCGTAGTACTGATACTCGCTCATCGCACATTGCCCCGTGTCGCGCAAGGCCTCCATCTTACCCGCGCCATGAATAGCGCCTGGCCAACGCCATGACGACAACGCCCAAGCCACTCACGCCGTCAGGCAGAGCATCAGCGCACGCCGGTCGATGTTGGTTCGTGCCCATGACCAGATCGCACGCGGTGCCGCCGATCAGCACGTACCGATCGGCAAAGTCGCGAAAGTGATCGCGGAAAAGGTCAAGCCCTTTCACCATGGCATCTCCCCCATCATCTGGTTGATCGCGGCCTGGACGCGTTCATCTGGAGTCTCACGCAAGGACAAGTAGAGCGAGAGCCGATCGACCAGGCCGTTGGCTGCGAAGGGCGTGGGCGAATAGCTCCAAATTTCCAGTTGAATGGCCCCCGACTCCGCCGCTTCCACTTCGCGCAGTGCATGACGTTGTTGATTCGGTCGCCATTCCTCTGAGCCCAAAGCAAACACCACGTGCTGAGGTTCGGCCAAGTTCGAGTACTGCGCCAAAGCCGTCAGGCCGGCGCGCGGCCCCGACCATCCGCGTGGTCCGACCACCTGCGCCCAACGCCGGCGTTGGACGGGGTTGCGCAGGAATGGCTGCGCCCGCTGCCACACTTCGTGTTTAGCGTCGGGCAAACGCACCAGTCGCTCGCGCCCCTGCGGGTAGGTTTCGACGAGTTCGGCAGTCTCCAATTCGTCCAAAGCCCGGCTGACGGTCATGGCGGAATAAAGGAGTGTGCTTGCCAGCTCGGACAATGCAAAGTCCACCGCGGCATGAAGCAGCATGTGAATCAGGGCCGCTTGCGAAGATGGACGCAGGTGGGGCCGTTCAATCCGGAGTTTTCGGAAGTGCTCCCGAAGATCGATGCCCGCGGGGGGCAGATACATCTGGTTGCCGGGCACGATGAACGGCACCCTCTGCTCGATCAGCCGTTTGCGGTTGTAAGCGGTGACTTCGCGACGGACGTAGACCACCGGCCCGTCCCACCGCTGGTGAACTTGGTCGACATGCTTACGCACCGCCGCCGGCGGCTCATCGCGACCTTGCCGATGAACCATCAGCAGGCAAGGCATGTCGCGCAACTGGACCTCGTAGAAGTCGTAGCGGTCCTCCAGAAAAGGCGGTAGCCCGCGAGCTCCGCACCACGGCTTGGGCGTCACCGAAAGCCCTGCGGCGTGGTCCAGGTAGATTTGGAGATCGTGAAGGATGTCGGCCATGGCCATAACTCTGAAAACGCACTTTAACACCCATAGAGTTATCGTGCAATAACAGAGTTAAGATTAATGAAATCGCTGCGCTTTTGGACTCGGCGGACTTGCGTTGAGAACAGGGGCTCAAGGAAGTCAAGTCGACCCGCCACCCGCCATCGGCCGCTTGGTTTCCCCGAACGCCGGCAGCGCGTTGACCGCCCCGGCGACGTCCAGCCGCGTGGGGTCCGTGTAGTAGTTCATCGTCAGGTCGATGCGGCCGTGGCGCATGGCGGCCATGGCGGTGCGGGGGTGAACGCCGCAGGCGGAGAGGTGGGTGCCCCTCGACCACACATAGCAGCCGTCGACAGCCGGCATCAAGTTGAGCCTCCTCAGGCGAATCTGTGGGTGACTTGAGGCTCCGGCAGGTGGCCAACCACACCGCTGTGGGTGTCGAAGCACAGCATGCCGCCACTCTGGGGGGCGTCGACAGGTTGTCCTGGTGAAGGAGCTGCCGCGCAGCTGCCTGCGGAAAACAGGGCCTAATCGTGTGCTTGATCTGGGGGATCAGATATTGCTGATCAACTCGACGACATCCCGCGATGATCGGCGCTACATCAGGCAAAATCCTCGGAGATCGGGGGTTGACACGTGATCGCCAGGCAGTATATTTTAATTAAATTACATTGGCTTAGATTAACAAACATGATTAAACGATCATCTGCCGACTCCCGAGCTGCTGGTGCGGATGGAATCAAATTTCCGGTCAGGTGTCCCAATGTAATTCTCTTCCTGGCTGACGATCTGGGCTTTGGCGATATCGGCTGCCATGGCAATCCAGTGGTGAAGACGCCGCATCTCGACACGTTCGCGCGGGATTCGGTCGAGCTTGATCGCTTCTATGTGAGTCCTGTCTGCTCACCCACGCGCGCCTCGCTGATGACCGGCCGATGGAACTTCCGCACCGGCGTCACTGATGTCTTTGGCCAGGGCTGCGAGATGAACACCAGCGAGCGCACCGTCGCGGCGATCCTCCGCGACGCCGGTTACGCCACCGGCCTCTTTGGCAAATGGCACCTGGGCGACCAGCCCGCACACAGTCCCACGCAACGTGGTTTCGACGAAACGCTCACTTTCCTTGGCTGCGCCATGCCGGCCACCGAATACTTCGACCCCACGCTCCTGCACAACGATCAGCCCCAACAGCGCACCGGCTACTGCATGGACATCTACACCGATGCCGCCATCGGCTTCATCAAGGCCCATCGCGAAGAACCGTTCTTCATCTATCTGCCGACCAACCTCATCCACACACCGATGGTCGCGCCCGACGCGCTCATCGCCCAATACGACAATCTGGGCCTGATCGAGAGCACGCAGAAAATCTATGGCATGGTGCAGAGCATCGACGAGAACTTCGGTCGCCTGCGGGCCGCCCTCGCCGAGTTTGGCCTCGAAGACGATACGCTGCTGATCGCCACGTCTGACAATGGCCCATGCAGCGGCTCGAAGCCCACCGATCGCCACATGGCCGGCCTGCACGGCCTCAAAGGCACCGTCTACGAAAACGGCATCCGCGTACCCTGCTTCATGCGCTGGCCCAACGGCTTCGCAGGCCAACGCCACGAAGCCGCCGCCACCGCCCATGTCGATCTGCTGCCGACCATTGCCCAGGCATGCGGCGCCACGCTGCCCGACGACCGCATCATTGACGGCGTGAGCCTGCTGCCCGCGCTGCAACAGGGCGACGCCATCGAACCACGCCACCTGGTCTTCCAGTGGGACAGTGGCCAGTCGCCGCGCCACGGCCAGGCCTACTGCGTCATCAACGAACGCTGGAAGCTTGTCCAGCCCTGCGGCATGGACTCACCTGGACAGAAGCACATCCGCAGACGCTACGCACAACTCTGCCAACTGCAGAACCGCGGCGAACGCAGCATCGACGGCCCCGCGCGTTTTGAGCTTTACGACCTGCTCGAAGACCCCGGCGAACAACACGACCTGGCCCACCAGCATCCTGACCTGGTCACACAGCTCATCGACGCCTACGACCGCTGGTATGCCGACGTCACCTCGGCGTAGTCCGGTTTCAGCGCCACTCCAGCACACCGCCCACACGGCGTGCGGCTCGACTCTGGCGGCACTTGCTCGCGCCGCGGCGCCCGCGCCTGCTCACGGCTGCCCTCACTCCCCTGAACACCGTGACACTGACCCGTCTGGGAGCAGATTTTTATGTCAGTTAATGGCGCAAAAAACCTCGACGACACGCCGCGATGGTCCGTGCTGTTTTGAACAAAATCCTCGGCGATCAGGGATTGACACGCGATTGAAAGGCGGTATATTTTAATTAAATCTGCAAATCTTAAATTAACAAATCTGATTTAACAGGTTGAACCCGAATGGGAATCACGATCTACGATATCGCGGAAAAAGCCAAGGTTTCCACCGCCACCGTCTCCTACGTCCTGAACAACCGCAGCAACGTCAGCGACAAAACACGCCAACGCGTCATGGATGTCGTCCGGCAGTGCAATTATGTCCCGCAGGTCTCCAGTCGCACCCACACCAACACGCGCCGCGCGCCCAGCGTCCTTTACCTCACCACACCGCCCGGCACATTCCGCACGCAGACCATGTTCGAGTCGGACTACCTTGCCGGCCTGTCCGCGGCGGTCGAGAGGTTCAGCGGGCGTCTGTTCGTACAGAGCTGCGCCGATGGCGGTCCCTTGCCGGAGCTGTTTCGCACCGAGCGGATCGACGGCGTCGTCATCGGCACCCACCTGGTGGAAACGGGGCGTAGTCTGAGCAGCGACTTTACCGTTGTGGCATTGGGCAATTTCATCCCCGGCGCGCCGTTCAGTTGTGTTTACCCCGACAATGCCGACGGCATCGCGCAGGTCATCGACCACTTGGTAGCGGCGGGGCACAAGACCATCGGCTTCTGCGGGGAAAACCAGATCAATCAATGTTTCCGCGAACGGTTCAAGGAATACCTCGTGTCCCTGCACGAGCGGGGCCTGCCGGTGCGCGACGACTGCGTCTTTGGCCGCCTCGAACCGGCAGAGTGCATTGATCAATGGTTAAAGATGGGCGCGAAGCGCCCCACGGCGCTGGTGTGCTCTAATGATAGTTTGGCCTGCCACATCATCAATGCCGCGCACGATCGCGGCGTATCCGTGCCCGGCGCCCTGAGCGTGACGGGATTTGACGATATCGAAGCCGCCCAGATGTGTCGGCCACCGCTGACCACGGTGCGGGTTCCGCGTCAGGCGCTGGCGGAAGCGGCGGTGGCGCACCTCTGGCAGCGCTGGCGCGGCGAGGGACGTTATCCCATGCAGATGACGATCAGGCCCAAGCTGGTCGTTCGGGAATCGACCGCTGGCGCCGCCGGCATGTCGTCCCGCTGATGCAAGGTCCTTGGCATCATTCAGAGGAGTAGAAAACATGGCTGGCGTCCAGCGACCCGTTGGAAAACTCGCGCGAGTCAGTCGCCCGTTGGCCGGTCGTCACGGATTCACCCTGATTGAATTACTTGTCGTCATCAGCATCATCGCGCTGCTGATCGCCCTGCTGTTGCCCGCTTTGAGTCAGGCCCGCATCGCCGCGCAGACCACGGTGTGCAGCAACAACCTGCGGCAGGTTGGCTTTCTCGTCGGCAACTACACCTACGAAAACAAGGACTGGCTGCCCTATTCGTCGAGTTGGACGACCGTCCTCGAGCACACGGGCTATCCTGAGATCGCGGTCGGGGCGGCCGGGCGGAGCGGCATCGCCTATTGCCCGACGGCGTCAGCCGTCTTGCGCGCCCAACAGAGCACTCAGACTTATGCGGACATCAATTCGTATTACGGCTTCACCAAATTGGGTGGTTTGACTTATGACGACGGCGTGACCTTCACCAAGGCCCGTGACGGCCGCTGGGGCCCCTACAACCTCAACGAAGTCTCGCGTCAGAAACAAACGGAGATGATTCTCGCCGCGGACGGCGCGGCCGGCTGGCACAAGACCTCGCCGCGGTACGTGGCGCGGCCGTTTCTGGATCTGTGGAACAGTTCCTGGGATGGGCCTCCGGGCGAACTTGACGAGAACGGCGTCACGCGGGGTTACCTGCACAACGAAACGGCCAACAGCATCTTCTACGACCTGCACCTCGAGCGCCTCGCGACACCGGTGCCCACCGCGCGGTTCTGGTTGATGAAGGTGTTGAACTGAGGCAATCGAGCTGAAAAGTGGAAGGAAGTGTCCTTTGGCCATCAACGCCCGGGGTTGGCGTATTCACATGCTCCACGTCATTGCGGGACTCTGCGTGGCGGGACTCGGCGTGGTACATGGCGCCTTGGCCGATGGCGCCCCGCCGCGCAACGAGACCGTGCCCGGCGAATTCACCATCGAGCGGCCCACGCTGCGCAGTCTTGGTTTTGAATGGCAGATCGAAGGCGACGACAACCGCAACGGCGTGGTGACGGTGACCTATCGCAGGAAAGGCGATGCGCTATGGAAAGCAGCGCAGCCGTTGCTGCGCATCCACCACGAAAAAATCTATGTGCTGCAACCTCCCAAGAATTACACCTGCGGCAACCTGTACGCAGGGAGCATTCTTTTCCTCGATCCCGACACGGAATACGAAGCGTGTTTCAAGCTCACAGATCCTGACGGGGGCGAAGCGCAGCGGGTGGTGACGGCGCGCACGCGCCCGGAGCCGAGCGCTTTTGCGGGCGGACGCCAACTGCACGTTTATCCCGAGGGTCATGCGGGAGACGAAGCGACGCCGCGCTATGCGGACATCATGGCCGCGTACGATCAGGCCCAGCCGGGCGACATCATCCGCATTCATGCCGGGGTCTACGCGGGCAAACTGGCGTTGAACAAAGCCGGCACGCCAGGCAAACCCATCGTATTCCGGGGCGCCGGAGACGGGCGGAGCGTGCTGATCGGTGAGGAGCGGGACCACATGATCCGCGTGGGCGCGGACCACATCTGGTTTGAGGATCTGACCCTGCGTCATCCCGGTGCGACCCCGGGCGATGCCGCCATCGTCTGTTACAACCAGAACCCGGACAAGGGCGTTGACGGTCTGGTCGTGCGGCGGTGCCAGTTCGAAGATATCAACATCGGCATCATCGGCGGCGGTTTTAACCTGGACTACTACATCGCCGACAACCTGTTCCTGGGTCGCAACGATACGTTTGTGCATAGCAAGAAAAACATCAAGTCCCGCATCGCGGTCGTGCTCGGCGGACAAGGACACGTGGTCTGCTACAACCGGGTGATGAACTTCTGGGATGGCATCGGCATCACCAGCGGCGGTAGCTATCCCCGCCACCTCGACGCCGGGCCGCAGCGCAAGATCTGCGCCATCGACTACCACAACAACGACATTCGCAACGTTCTGGACGACTTCATTGAAACCGATTACGGCTCGCACAATATCCGCGTTTGGGAAAACCGCTGCTTCAACTCCGGCGTCTCCGGCCTGAGCGCCCAGCCGGTGTACGGCGGGCCGGTCTATTTCATCCGCAACGTCCTTTACAACATCCGCTACAACATCGAGCCCGAGCGGAGCAAGGTATACGCCATCTATGGTGGCAACTGTTTCAAACTGCACTGCGGCGCCGCCGGCGCACTGATCTACCACAACACCGTCTCCGGCAGCATCTGCCACGACTGGTTCTGGAGCAACTGCCACTTCCGCAACAACATCTTCATGAATCCCATGCAGTCCGGCACGATGACGGATTACAGCACGCTCGACTACAACGCCTATCGCGCCCGCGAAGGCTGGCCACTTTTCTGGTGGCGACGGCTGAAGAACAGCCATCTGATGGCACAACTCGATGAGGCGAAAGATCGTCGGGAAGCCATCAAGATTCTCAACGGCATCAAAACGCAGACCCGCGATGACGTGGTGTGCGACGACCTGGCCGCCGTCCGTACCAAACTGGGGTACGAAGCCCATGGCATGACCGTGGATTACGACATCTTCCGCAACGCCTCTGCCCCGCAGCCGCAGCCCACACCTGACCTGCCCAAGCCGCAACCGGAAACGATCAAGCCGTATGATCCCAACGACGTTGACCTGCGACTTCGGGACGACGCGCCCACGGTCGACGCGGGTGAGGTGCTGGCAAACATCAACGACGGCTACGTCGGCAGCGCCCCGGACCTGGGCGCTTATGAGGTCGGCGGACCGTCCGTACACTATGGCCCGCGGTGATGCATATGAATGATCGTCCAGCACGGCTCAGGGTGCGGTGGATCTATGCCGGGTCGCGCCGGCCTGGGATGAATGCTGCGGGGCAATGGCGACTCCGGCGCGGATGGTTTCCTGCCACGACAAACGGCGACAGTTCAGCGTCAGAGGGACGGACGGGTGAGAGCTAGACGCCTGGCGCTGTTTGGTGGTGTTCGCCCAGCCCACATGGAATCAAATTACCTATCAGAAACTTGGCCTGAGGTAAGCGTGGTCTGCGGTGTTCGCGGAGACCGATCGCAACCATTTTGATTACACGGATTGGGACATGACCATGGAGAGTCATGAAAAACTGCCCCTGCTACTGGCCGCACTTGCCGATGTGCAAGGGCCAGGTTAAGGCGACCGACGCTGCGGGGCAGGCCTGCCGCCGGGCGCTGCAGACTTGGGCCGCCGTTCACCAGAATTGAAAGCATACTCCTGCCGACGGATTACCCCTCCGCACCGGTCGACACCACGACCCAGCGTGTTTCGCGTGGTGCGATCTCGATCTGGTATTCGCCGCCGGGCTGGAGCGTGCCAAGCGGTCGGCCGGTCATGGCGTCGTGCATCGGCCCCTGCAGGTCGGCGCTGCCCAGCAGGGTTGCCGTTTGATCCGCATGTGTGCACGCAGTGAAGAACAGGTGCTGTGCGCGCGGCCCGACCAGCCGATCGGCGAGCACGGCGCCGGCGCTGCTGTGCCAGCGCACCACCCCGGCCTGCTCGGCCCAGCGTTCGAGCCACGGCCGCAGCAGCGCCTGATGCTTGCCTTGGGCGATGCAGGTGGCGGCGTAATACAACTGCCCCTGACCCCAGCCGCGGCGCGTCAACGCGGGCTTGCTTTGCCAGGTCGCCAATACCTCCGCGTCGTCGACACGCAGCTCTTCGACCGTCCAGTGCCCGGCCAACGGCGGGCACGCATCGACGTTCGGCTCAAGCACCGGGCCAGTTGGGTAATGTCGTGTCAGCACCCGCAGGCCCAACGCGCTGCTCCACGGCTCCCGCGGCATCACCGGCGGCACGTACCCGTCCTCGTCGTACATGCCCAGGTATGCCCCGGCCACCAACGTTCCCCCGGCCGCCACCCACTCCAGCAGCCGAGCAATCGCGGCATCCGACAACGCGCTGCACATCGGCAGAAAAAGCAATCGGCAAGCGGGCGGCAGTCCCTGCTCGGCAACGTTCTCCGCATGATGGAAGTCAGCCGCGAAACCCGCACGACCGAGCGACACGTACGTGTCTTCCGCCTCGGCCGCGACGCTGACGCCTTGCGGCACCCAGCTCTGAGTATGCAATTCGTAGAGCCGACTGGTGTGGTCCACCAACACGCCGATCTCCGCGGTCGGCCGACGAGCATTGGCCAGGTTTTTCTTTTCTCGCTGGATCGCCTCGGCGACCTGCGCAGCCGCCGCGGTGCGCTCGTTGAGCGACCCATCGAAGTTGGTCAGCGCCCAGTTGGGCGCCTCCTCCCCGAATCGCTCGCCGCGGTACTGCCAGTAGAGACAGACTTCCGCGCCCTGTGACATTGGTAGCAACAGGTTGGAGCGAATCTCGGCCGGGGTGCGGTTGTTGTGGCCGTATTGGTAGTAGGTTGGACCGCCGCTCTGCTCGCTCATCCACCACGGCTTGCCGTTGGCCGCGGAGCGCGCGGTCGCGCAGTACAGCGCCGCATACCGGTAGTCGTAGCCGTCCGGCAGGACACGCTCGTTGAGGTATTGACTGGTGCCGAAGCCGTCGAGCTCGGCGGCGAGCTGCCACATGTGAGACTGCGTGACATTCATCCCGCTCGCAGGCACGTGGCTGTGCACGGGGTGAGCGCGGTCGACGGCGCGGATCAGTCCCGCCCGCCTTTTCATCTCCTGTCGTTGACGCCAATAGCGAAACTCGTCAAACAACCGCCGCATCTGCTGGCAGCCATCGTGGCTGACCTGTTTTCGCGGCATCTCGATTTCTTCGAAACGCTCGTACTGTGTGAGCAGCCGCTGGTTGAACGCTTCGATGGAGCGATAGCGCTCGCGCAGCCAGCCGTGCCATCGCGCCAACGTTGCGGCGTCGTAGCTCGGCAACCCGTCGTGCGGCTGGATCTCGTTCCACACATCCCAGCTGTGGGTCGCGGGGTGTTGGCCATAGCGCCGGGCCGCTTGCGTGAAGAACTCGGCGGTGCCTTGCAGGGCAGCGTCATGGTCAAAGTAGATGCCGGGATAGCCGCCCGACACCAGCATGCCGTAGCCCGCCTGTCCCATCCGTTCGCCCGTTGCCGTCACCGGAAGCAGGTCGCGGTGCTTGCGCAAAAACCATTGCGGCTGCGCTTCGGGGATCAGCTGGATCACGACCGACAGGCCGTGACGCTCAGCCAGCTCCATGAAGCGGTCGTACGGGTCCCATTGCCAATGCCCCTCTTTCGGTTCGACGCTGCGCCAGAGCAGCCAGCAACGCACCAAGGAAAAGCCCAGCGTTTGGATGTTGCGGAGGTCGCCTTCCCAGTGTTCGGGGTCGGGGTTGGGCGGACGCAGGTATTGGGTGCCGATGAGCATGGTTTTCAATTCGCGCGTGCAACGACGATTGTCGAGTGCGTTTCGGCCTGCCAGGTATAGGTGGTTGTCGGCTCGGTGGGCAGGGCCTGGCCGTTAACCAGAACCTGCCGGGCGTCGGGTGCGAAGCGGGTGTCGAGCGTGACGCGGCGCGGCGAGGGCAGCGTGAGTTGCAGGACGTGACGGTCGGCGTGGCGCTGCAGCTCAAGCGCGTAAAGGCCATCGGGCCCGGGGCGTGTGCCTTGCAACCGGGTGAGTGAGCCCGGCTGCGGCGCGAGACGCACGGACCGAAATCCCGGCTCGGCCGGCTGGATGCCGCACAGGTCGTGCAGCAACGCCGTCGTCACACCAAGGCCCGCGCCTTGGGCGATGGCGCGGCTGTTGCGGCAGCGCCAGGTGCCCAGCGTGCGTTCGCCGTAGAGACACCAGGTCTCGGGCCACGTGTCCAGGCCCTGGCGTTGCAGTTGATCGGCCCGTCGATGCATCCATGCGATGGCGAGGTCGCTGCGCCCGCCCCGGATGAACGCGGCGGGCAGGTAGAACCAGGCCGGCGACGCCTGCCCGAAGCGTGACGGGTCCTGGGCCCAGTAATCCAGGCACGCGTCGATCATGGCTGCGGGCGCCTGTCGCCAATAAGCGATGAGGCTGATGGCGTGTTCGCTGAGATGGGATTGACGCTGCCCGTCCACAATGCTGTCCGCAAACACGCCGCGCTCCGCGTCGAACCAGCGGGGGACCTGTTCCACCAGGAACTGGGCTGACGCCGCCCAACGCGTTGCGTCAGCACCAACCACGCTTGCGAGTTCGGCCGAGCAGCGCATCACCTCCGCGGCCATCGATTGCAGCGGCAGGAAATGCCCGCGTCGATCCATGTCGGCCCAGTCGAACCAGATGTTGTAGGGCGGCAGGTGCATCATGCCCTGGTCGTCAACGCACGAAGCGCACAACGCCAGCAACCGCTCGATGCTCGGCCACATTTCGCGAACCAGGTCTTCGTCCGCGAAGAGCTGGTAATGCTCCCACAAGCGCAGCGGCAGCGAGAGCGAATGGTCGAACAGCGAGGCGTGGTCGTGGTCGTGGCCGGGGTAACTGTAGCGGTAGAGGCCCGTCGCGTGCTGGCCTTCGCGTGCGTTGAGGAAATAGCGGCGCAGCACCGCGGCGTCGCCGAAGCCGGCCGAGATGGCGGGCACGATCCCCGAGCAGTCGCCCAGGTATTGCTTGCGTTCGCGCGACGGGTTGTCCATCGTGCGGTCCAGCGTGTTGAGGTCCGTCGTGCGGCGCACGATCTCGAACAGTTGATCGAGCTTCGGGTCGTCGCTGTGGAACTGCCCACACGGTTCCAGACCAAGCTCGATCTGCTCGGCCCAGACTTGGTGCAGCGTCACCGCCGCGCTGAGGTTGCGGAAGGTGAGTTGCACATAGCGGAAGTGCCGCCAGTCGGCGGTCTGCCAATGTTGCGGCCCCTCTCGGAGGATGCAGCAGTCCGCATTGGCGACGCGGTTGGACGAGTACGGCACCACGCGTCCGTCATCCAGATGGCTGGCGTATCCCACATCGATCTGGCCACCCGGTGCGTCGAGTTGCATACCGAGCCGGGCGTTCATCAGTCGGCCGAAGTCCAGCACGATGGTGGCGTTGCGCAGGCCGTCGAACCTGTCGTCCGGCTCGTCCAGAGGTGAGTTGCTGATGATGCTCGGGCCGTCGCCGCTCAATAGCTTGTCGGCGTCATGCACCGCGGCTTTCGCCAGCGGCATGATGGATTCAAGGCTCATGCGTATGGCGGTGTCCTGCGGCGAGGCTTCGCGCTGCTGGAGCACTTCGCCCATTCGGAGCAACTCGGCCGGACGACGGCGCGTCCGCCGCAGCGGGCGCGTCTCGCTCGGGATGAGGTTGACCCAGGGGTAAAACCGCGTGCGCGGCTGCTGCGAACCCCACAGGACATGTCGCTTGTCGATGACTTCTTTGGCGTGGGGCCAGGCAGCGTCGTCAAAGCCGACCGTGTGCCAGCCCGGGGTGTCGAGCCGAGCGTCGAAGACCTCCGCCCACATCGAGTCGCCCATGCGCGGCGTGGGCTTGAGATACGCCTTGGCGGGGATCGCTCGCCAGGACGCATCGCTCGCTGCCAGCACCCGGCCGCCCGCTTCGACCTGACACAGCAACCCGCGCGCGTCGGCGTGCGCGGTGAAGCCGGCGATCGTGTGGTCGTGATAAACACGCACCGCCACGCAGTTTTCAGCGCGGGACAGGTGGGGGGTGATGTCGTAAGTCTGATACCGCTTGAAGCGCGGATCGGAGATCGCCGGCCCATGGTCGATCAACTGCCCATTCACCCAAAGCGTCGCGTCGCGCTCGGCCGCAAGCCGAAGCAGCACCGGCTCGCGCGATTCCACCGCGTCGAAAGTGCGACGGAAATACACGTAGTCGTGAGCCTTTTCGGTCGACTCTGCCGACCAGATCCACGTCGCTTCCCAACGCGGCATCGGCCAAGGCGGCGCCGCATCAGGGAAAGTGCGCTTCGTATCGGTCCGGGGTGTCGAGTGCATAAACAGGTGCGCAGCACTTTGCATCAAGCACCTCGCCCGGCCAGGGCCACGCCTGACTGCTCCGCGACCCAGGCGTCCAACTCACGACGCAGTTGCTCGCACACCGGGTCGGCGTGGCGCGCAGGCCAGAGGTTGACCGCGTCGATGGGAAGCCTGGTTCGATCGTACAACTCGTACACCACCTCGTCGTCCACCATGTCACGCAACAGCTTGAGATCGCCACGAACCAGCATGGCGTGCGCGCCCTGCTTGAAAAACACGCGGTCGTCCCAGTTGGCCCCTGCCTCGAGCAGCAGCGGCGTCAGGTCGCGCGACGCGTGCTCCTCGGTCGCTGTCGCGTCGGCGGTGGCGAGGAACGTCGCATACAAATCAAGCAAGGACACGGCCCGCGATTCGCTTTGCCCGGCGCGGGCGCTGCGCGGGTCGTGCACGATCAACGGCACGCGGGCGCTGCCGTCGTAGCCCAGGCTCTTGAAGTAGCAGCCGAACTGACCCGCCATGTCTCCGTGGTCGGCGGTGAACACGACCATCGTGTTGTCCGCGTGACCGCTCGCCCGCAGCCCGGCCAGCAGCCGACCGATGTGATGATCGATCATCGAGATGTTGCCGTAGTACGCCGCCAGGGCTTGGCGGTGGGTCTGCCGGGTCCAGCCCTGCGCTGCACGGAAGCCGTGGGACTCTTGATAAAACCTGTCGTTGGCAATAATGGGCTTGTCGTCGATGCGGTTGTCGAAATCCTCGGGCAATGGCAGTTCGTCCGGGTTGTACATCTCGTTCCACGGCGACGGGCAGGCGTACGGCTGGTGCGGGCCGAAATACGACACGTTCAGGAAGAACGGCTTGCTCCCGGCCTGATCGAGATATCGGATCGCTTCATCGGTCGTCCAGCTGGTGGGGTGGTGTGCCTCGTCCACGTGGTTGCGGCCGACGATGAATCGCCACTGGTCCGTCGCGTAGCAGGCCTCGTCATCCGAGAAGCGAACGATGATTTGATCGGCGGCCTTCGTGCCCAGCCGTCGACGCAGCCAGTGCAGATAGCTCGAGTCTTCGAGCGCTTGGGCGTCGTAGTTGTTGAAGAAGTAGTCGCTGCGCTGAAAGTGGTCGAAACCGAAGTCGCGGAAGAATGGGTAGAGGTGCAGCTTGCCGATCAGGGCGGTGTGCAGGCCCGCGTGTTGCAGGTGCTGGGGAAGGACGAGCCGATCGTGGGGCTGCAACGCGTGGTTGCCGTTGATCACGCCGTGGGTGTCGGGGTACTGGCCGGTGAACATGGAAGCGCGCGAAGGCGAGCACGGAGCGGTCGCGGCATAGGCGGAGGTGAAGTTCACGCCTTGCCTGGCGAGGGCGTCGAGGTGTGGGGTGCGCACGCACGGGTGGCCCAGGCTGCTCAGGCAATCAAAGCGAAATTGGTCGGCACAGATGAAGAGGATGTTCATGGCTTATTCCGCGGCGGGGTCATGGCGGCTGAAGTCTGACAAGAGCGTCTCAAAAACGACCTCAGCCTCGGGGGGCTTGCGGTGCAGACGCGTTGGGCCGAGGGTCAGGCTTTTTTGCTTCTCGGGCACGTTGACCAGGTTCTTATAGATGCCGATGCCACCCAGGCTGTGCACGGTCAGATCGCCGACGCTCAGCGCGACGTGTGTCGGGCAGGTGATCCATGCCGCCAGGTGTGCCGGGTCGAAGTAGCTCAACGTGTGGAGCAGGTCCTGCCGGCTCTGGCCGGGGGGGATTTGGCCCAGCGTCGGGCCGAAGGTGTGGTAATGCGGCAGGGCGGTGTGGTGCATCGCGTTGGAAGGCGAATCGATGAGCGCCAGCGCGATGCGCTGGTCCAGTGCCGCCAGCGCGGTCGCCAACGCCCCGCCCTGGCTGCTGCCAGACACCATCACGCGATCCATGTCCACCAGGTCCGGCCGGGTCGCCAGGTAGTCAACCGAGCGCACCATCGACGCAAACCAATAGCGGGCCACGTAGGTCTGCTTGTCTTCAACCGGCCCCCACCACGGCAGGTTGAACGGCACGTCCGGCTGGTCCGGCTCGAAACCACGCACGATCGGCGTGATCGATACGTACCGCCGGTCGCGGTTGAGCTTGGACCCATAAACACCATCCGGCCCCGGCTTGAACTTGAAGCCGGTGGTGTTGGGGTGGCTGGTCACCATTGCCGGGGCGGGCGTCTGTATCCCTTCGGGCACAAACAGCATGGCGTGCACCCGCTTGCCATCGAGGATCGACAAACTGACCACGTACAGTTCCCAATCGGGGAAATCGCGGTAAACACGTTGGATCCTGGCGTCCATCGGGACCGCACGCTGCTGTTCCAGCGTCTGCTCCCAAAAAGCCCGCAGGTCGTCGGGGCTGTTGTACGGCGGCTGGAAATGTTCCAGGTCGTAGACCATCCGGTATCGGTCGGTCCAGATCAGTCGGCCGTCTCCGCCCACCAGCGTCGCCTCGACATCGCCGACGCCGGGCGTGGACAGGGACACAGCAAAATGCGCGACCCATCGATTGCCCTCGATCGGCTGCGGGGTGGCGGTCTGTTCCAACTCGATCTGCCCCAGCGCCGTGACGATCCGCAGCGTCGCATGGCCGGTGAACGGTTGGTCCGCCAGCCAATCGAACTCGACGGCGACGCTGGGCGCTTGGCCGGCGCGGTACACCGGGTTTTTCACGCCTGAGGTGGCTTGGCCTTGCAGTTGATCGTCGTCGGGCTGCGTGACGTTAAAGCGCGGATGCAGCACGAAGTATTCGTCGACCCGTTCCGTGCAAACGCGGATGGGGTAGCTGTTGGCCTTGAATCCCTTTGCGGGCAGCACGACCGCGAGGCGCTGCCCGCCGTCAGGGTGGGGCGTGTGCGCGATGCGACAGGGCCCGGGCACCACCAGGGCGCGACCGCTTTCAGACAGCAGCACCGCGGATTGTTTGGCTGTGGCTTTCAGGGTGGCGTCGTTGTCGTGCCGCGCCACGTCATGTTCTCCGCGGTGGCCGTCGCCGATGAGCCGGACTTGCTTCACGTCATCATGGAGAAAGAGCAGGAGCTCGTGATCGCGCTCAGCGTTGAAGCCCGCGTACAACTCGATCACCGGCAGGTGCGGATCGGGTGTGAGCTGCATTTTGTAGATGCCGTCGTCGAACGAACCCGTGCGGCCGACGTCGCCGTATGAATTCATGCGGGAAGCATTGGGCAGCCGAGTGATGGTCTGATCGGCGTTGCGAAAGACCATGCCACCAACGCTCGGCGTCGCGTGGAGAAACTCGTCGCCCGCCACCGCCCAGGAGGTCCAGCCCCGGCCGGCCGCGCCTGCGATGACATAGCCTTGGCCATGATATTCAAGACGTTCGCCACGCTGCGACATCAAGCCCAGCGGCGCAGGCTCCGCACCGCTGGGGCTGGTCGTCATGCACGCGAGGCAGGCCATCACCATGGAAACCTTGATGCAAGTCATCCGAATCACTCGGCTGTCCTTGACGCGGGGTCAGGTTGCTCGTCGTCCCGCAGCGGCTGGTCGCCGCTGGTGACGATGAGGTTCAGGTAGTCGTGCCTCGGGGCATGGACCAGGATGTTGCCATTGTCCTGCAACGCAAAAGACTGCCCGCGATCCGGGTAGACGTTGACTGCCTTGCCGTGCACAAACCTGGCATAGTTCACCAGTGACTCGGCATCGTAGACGTACCACGAGCTCCGCGCCGGCAGGCCCAACGCCTCGGCGTCGAGGGTGATCGTTGCGTCCTGTCGGGCGTCGCCGTTTTGCATGCCGACGACGGTCAGCAGGATCGAGCCGGGTTTGCTCCAGGCGCTGACTTTGACTTGGTCATTATCGACGCGGACAGCCGGGTCGTTTTCCCAGTAACCGATGAAGCGGATCGCCGGGTTCGCCATGCCGAAGCGGTGGCGGCCGTAGAACCACGTCTCGGGCATCATGTGGCCGGCCATGGGCAGGTTGTCGTGAAGCTGCATCGCCGCGGCGTAGGACCGCCAGATTTCATCGAAGGAATATTTGTAACCCGTTTCCCAATGGCGGGGGTTGTCGAACTCGTTTTTGTAGGTCACGCGAACACCCAGCGCCCGCGGGATGTCGGCCTGAAGCCTGGCCAGCGTCCAGGCATCGAGGTACGTGCGGTTCTGAGGAGCCGACAGGTGATGGTCTTCGCCATCCAACGCGTAGTCGCACGCACCCAGCCAGGGCATGACCATGTTGTGGGTCATGTGCGAGACGATCCACCCGTCCTTGCCGTGCTCTTGAAACACGGCCCGCATCCGCAGAAAGTAGCGCCGCAAGCCGAACATGTTGTAGCCCGGCTGCACCCGGCCATCCGGCAGGCGATAAGCCCGCCCCGCCTCGACGTTAAAGCAGACCGCCGGGTGGGTGTTGTCGCTGTAGTACCCATCGATGTCGGTGGCTACGATCCATTGGTCCAGCTTGTAGATCCAATAGTCGATCAGGCTGTCGTCGTAAAAGATGTGCCAGCTGCCCCGGCTGTTCCACTGCTCGCCGAAGTACGTGGCTTCGGGCATGTGCTTCTCGATCAACTCGTTGTGTCGGCCGTAGGGGATCACCGGCTGGCGGTACAGGCTCAGCATGCGCGGCTTCTTCTTGTAGGCGTCCATCTCCTTTTTTGCCTGCGCCGGTTTGAACGACCAGGGCACGGGCGCCAGGATGCGGGTCGTGCCGGCGCTCTTGGCTGTCTGCCAGTCGGCGAAGCTGTCGCCGAAGCTGTAGACGTGGTTGCGCCAGTCGTCGGGCAGCGATTTCACCGGCGTCGCCTGGAACGCAAACGTCAGCGTGCGCGGCGCGACAAGCTCCGCCGCTTCACTGATGAAGTTGAACACCAGGTCGGTGCTGGTCGCGTCGGATGCGCGGCGGAGCACCACGGCCGGCGTTGCATCGCTCGGGTTCCAGCCGCGGTCGCTGTCGGCAAACCACGACAGCCCGCCGAAGCTGTTGCCGACCCAGACGTAGGGGATGAACGAACCCTTGGCCATCCGTTGCCCGTCAATGCGGCGGCTGTTCCACAATTCGCCTTGCTTTTGCGGGTCGATGAGCAGGTGGTCATAGCCCCAGCGGATGCCTTCGCCGCATGCCGTGAGGTATTGCGCCGCGTCTCCACGGAACGGGACCACCAGACGCAGCGCTGCGAGGTGAGTCGCAGGCTCCGGCGACAAGGTCATTTCGACTTTGTACATGCCGTCGAATTCGACATCGATCCGGCTGTCGATCGCGATATCGCCGAGCTTGCTGTGGGCCTGAAGCTGGAGCTTGTGGTCTTCTGCAGATAGCACCGTGACGCGGGTGTCAGCCAGTTTCAAAGGCTTGCCATCCAGGCCCACCGCTTCGAGGCGGATCGGGGCGGACAGGAGCTCGCGGCCCACCGCGGTGACGCTGCCCGGCAAGCCCGCGCCCCGCACGTCCATCGTCCGGCCCCAGACCGACGCCTGCTGCTTCTGCGCATCGTACGCCACCGGTTCCCACGGCCGAATCACGCGATCGATCCGGCCCTTGTCGGTCTGCCACCAGGGAAACTCGGCGGCATGATCCTTCTTGACAAAGGCCTGCTTCTCGTCCACACGGACCTGCCCCTGATCATCGATGCAGACCAGCCGACTCACGTATTCGCCGGGGGGCAGGTCGGGCAAATCCAGCACCCCCCGCACGTACGCTACTTCATCCATGGAGAGCTCACGCTCAGCCAACATTCGGCTGCTTGCGTCAATCACGGACACCTTGAACTGCTTGAGCGAATCGCGGTCGTCGAAGTTGATGAAGTCGCCATTCACCCGCAGATAATCACGCACCGGGTTGTAGGTCAGCGACAGCGTCGTGAGGTTGCCATCGTCATCGGGGAAGGTCTCGGCATCCGGGTCGGGGCCGGCGTACCCGCGGAAGGCCACCCAGTCAAAGAGCAGGGTGCCGTCCTTGAGGTCTTTGATCTGGATCCGGGCCGAGCCAAGCACCGGGTACTCCGCGGGCGAGGCGTTGGGGTTCTCCAGCTTTTCGATGGCGGGCAGGTCGGGGCCTTGCACCAGTTGGCCGGCCTTGACCTCAAGCGTGCCCGATTCGGCGCTGCCCGCGTCGCTGCGATAGCTCCACTGAAGCGTGGTATTGCTGTGGCCAAACACATCCAACGACAGACCCAGCGCGCCGGCCTTTCGGTCGCCGACTTTTTTGACGTGGACGGCCGGCCGTGACTCTACCAGTTGGAGGCGCGAGAATGTCGAAGGGTCGCGGAAGAGCTGTGTGCCCTCGACGCTGTTCTGCTCCCACGGCCGTTTGAAGTTGCGGGCGAGCAGCGCCTTGATCTCGTCGCCCGCCTTGAAAGGTGACGGCATCAGGATGCTTTGGTACGGGATGGCAAGCTCCATCTCCCACGCCCGGCCACGCTCGGTCTCGACGATGCGGTGCCGCGGCTCCCAGCCGGCTTCGTAGCTCATCCGCCGGCTGCCGATGGTCGGCAGGTGCGCAGCGTCATACTTCTCGCCGGCGAAGTTGCCGATGTACTGCGTAAACGCGGGCAAGCCGCCGGCCAGCGTCCCGCCGGTGTCGAAGTAAAACTCGTAGCTGTCGTCGAACACCACCGCCGGGTCGCCGCCCTGCCCGCGGTGGGTGGTCTTGGGACGCTCGCCCTTGCGCAGCCACGACCGCATCGCGAGATAGAGATGGTCCTGGTCCCACGCCAGCCAGTAGCGCACCTCGCGGCTGCTGACGCCGCCGCGCTTGGATTTAAGCGCGTTCAGGCTCGCCGCCGCCTGCCACTCCTCCGGGTTGATGGCGCCATCGATGACCGGCGGGTTGTCGAGATGTGGCACCGCGAGGAGGGGGGTCTTAAAGCCGTCCGCGACTGAGAGGGTTTCGGTCGGTTCGGCCGCCTGGGCGATCCCATGCTGAATCAGCAAACCAAGCCAGGCAACAACAACAGCAACAACAATATGGCGTGACGGATTCATCGATGCGAGGCCTCGGAGTAACATGATGGATGGCCCGGTCGTATCGCCTTGACATGCCGGGGGCAGGGGGTTCGTTCACGATCGCGATTACGCAGACGCCATCACGCCGCGCGAACGGACGGAGACGAATTCCTGATGCTTGATCGAGTTGCGGATGAGCGTGGTGCCGCGGCGGTGGATCCGCTGGACGCACTCGGCGACACCCGTTTCGCCACGCAGGCAACGCTCGATCTCGTGATTCAGAATGGTGGTCTGGAACGTGTCTAAAGTCTCACGCGGCACGGTCGTGGCAGGCGCTGACACTTCCTCGGCTTCATCACGCAGCGCGGCAGCCGGCGCAAAACGCGGCAGCACCGACTCGCCCGTGGTCGAATACAACGGAAACTCCAGGCCGCTGGCTTGAATGACTTCCTGGCCCTGAGGCCCGCAGACAAAATCCACGAAGGACGCAGCCAGTTCCGGGTATCGGCTGAACTTGTAAACGCCCAGGTAGTTAATCAGCGTGGCGGTGGGTCGGCCGATCTCCGTGCCGGGCAGCGGCCACATATCCAGCGCCGGCACGCCCAGACGCTCCAGCCGGGTCTTCCACGGCGTTCGACCAACGCAAAGCGCCGGCGACGGGCCACGCAACACCTCCACAATGTTTGGCAGGGTCAAACCGCTGCACAACGGGAACGCCCGCAGGTCCTGGTACAGCCGCCGCAGCACCTCGATCGCACGCTCGGCAGGCTCACCGCGGAACAGCACCTCGTGCGTCGTGTGGTCGACCAGCGGGCCGACCCATCGACGACAGAACGCCTCGTATTCATCCAGCAATAAAAACGGCTGCTCGCCGGGCGACTCATGCCGCAGCCGGACACACAACGCTTCAAAGTCCGCCCAGCCCCAGCCATCGGAAAAATCAATCCCGAGCGACGCCATGCGGTCAGCCGCAAAAAGCACGACGCGGGACGTAAAGGAGTAGGGCACCACAAACCGCTGTTGACGCCGCGTCAACCCGGGGGCCGCATACCGCCGCGCGTCGATGCAGATCAAGTCGTCGTCGACCAGATCGAGCAGCACATCCTGATCGATAGCCGCCTCGATCGAGGCGGGCGGGCAATACGCCAAGTCGATCAGCAGCCCGTCTTCGATGATCGCCCCCCAAGGCGATTTGCTCGGCTCCACATAGGTGATCTGCACCTCAAAGCCCGGCGCAGACCGCCGGTGTGTCGCCACCAGTTCCTCCCACATCGGGTGGTCTTCGCCGGCGATGCCGCAGACCGCCAGATGAACCGTCGGCAGCGCCACCCGCCCGGCGCTCTCCACTTCCTGCACCAGCGCGTCAGATGTATGAGCCAGACCAATGGTGAAGCACCCGACCCCCGGTTCCCGGCTGATCAGCCCCTCGGCCTCCAGCAGCCCCAGGGCCCGCTCGACCGTGGCCTGCGAAACATTACGCGACTGCATCAGCTTCGACACCGAAGGCAACCGGCTTCGGCCGGCCACACCCTCGATGAAGTGCATGCGGAGGTAATCCGCCAGTTTTTCGTATTTGGTCGCCATGGCAGGTGCTGCCCCAGATTCAAGCTCTCAAAGCGTATCGATATGGTACACAGTGGATAGGATTGAAGCAATGGCCAGTCGAGTAAAGATCCAACAATTTCCTTAATATTTGCGATATGTCTTGCATGAGCCGGCAGTCCGGCTTAGGATGTGGATATCGATATGGCACGTATGGGCCCTGCGTCCGCATCAGATGACGCGATGGCGGACACC
Source organism: uncultured Phycisphaeraceae bacterium (assembly GCA_964605235.1). Lineage (GTDB taxonomy): Bacteria > Planctomycetota > Phycisphaerae > Phycisphaerales > Phycisphaeraceae > CAZSBB01. Next base: position 170,883 of record CAZSBB010000005.1, on the reverse strand, counting down.
GGCAGGCGGGCAACGATTTCACGCAGGCGGCGAACTCTCCACCTTTCGATCAAGGATTCAGTTTCTCATTGATCATTTCATCTCGGATAGGAACTGCATATGTCACACACCGCTTGTCAGCGCTCATCGTTGGGGCGGGGCCTGCGTTCATGCCGCGGCGTCAAGCGGGGGCGGGGGGCCGGGCGGCATGCGTTTACGCTGATCGAATTGCTGGTGGTGATCTCGATCGTGGCGCTGCTGATTTCAATCCTGCTGCCGGCGTTGAGTTCCGCACGGGTCGTGGCCAGGACCGTGGCTTGCCTGAGCCAGAACCGACAGATGGGAATCGCAATCGGGGTTTACCTCAACGATCACGACGATCGCCTGCCGCTTCATCACCTGCAGCCCGGCACGCGTGAATTGCACATCATGCAGCATCCCTCCAACGCGACGACGAATCCGAATTTCACGCCCGGCGCGAGCGTTCTGACCGGGCTTGGTCTGGTGCAGCAGTATGCCGATATGGGGCGCGATATGTTTCAATGCCCGGGCCGTGATGAGCACGGGCTGGATGGCACAACCGCGGGTAAGTATGGCGACTATGTGCTGGGTTGGCCCAACGTGCTGCGGACGTATACAGATTCGGATTTCGCTTTGCGCTCCAGCCCGACGCTGGATCAGATGACCTTGCAGGCGGATGTACGGCAGGTCCCGAACCCCGGCCCGCTCGGTGCCGCCAAAACGGGAAGGTTTATCCTGGTGGCTGATGCGCGGGTGAACTCAGCCACAACGACACGTGGACCCTTCGATATCCCGCATCAAGGCACCGGCAACGTCCTGGTGTATGACGGGCACGCCGAGTCACTGGGGAAAGCCTTCGGGCCCAATGCCGAAGTCTGGAGTTTCACGGCAAACGCGGCCACCGCCGAATTCAATGCGCAGTACCACGTGTACAACAACCAGAAAGACTGGTGGTTCTGGGCGGAAAAGCAAGTTCAGGGTTTCTAAGTTGTCTGCAACCACTCTGTATGCCTCAACACAATCAAACTGCGTTTATCTGCACCGCTGCGCTGCTGGTGCCGGGTCTCTTTTTTCAGGTCGCCGGAGCAGTGCCCTCGTCCACGGGTGACTCGCCGCCCACTGCCGTTCCTGTGCTGGCGGCTTCCTTTGCGGATGGCTCAGAGCGGATCACCGCCGGGGCGGCACGTGGCGTGGAAACCAGTTACCACCCGGCCCCGCCTGGCCCGGAGCGCGACCAGTCCGGCAATGCAAATGCGCATGGCGCGCTCGGTCATGTCATCGTGTCATCGCATGGCCAAGGCCCGGAGTATGTCGCGCCCGCACTGATCGACGGCCGCAGCGGCACGGTGTCTTTGTGGTTCAGCCCGCAAAATTGGGACAACCATGAAAATCAGGGCTACAACCCGGTCGGCCCCCGGGCGAGCATGGTCTGGATCGGGACGCCGACAGCCGGCTCCGATCGTCTCCACCCGCCGTTGATCAGCGCCTCGATTTACACCGAGCAGTTGCGCGATCGGCCGGCCAATGTGCCGTTGGACAAAAACACGTGGCATCACCTCGTGATCGCCTGGGTGCCGGACATCGACGCGGGGGTGTACAACACGGCGCAGAACGACCTGCGCGTGTATCTGGATGGCGAACGTCTGGATCGTGAAAACCACAGGTTTGCCCAAACAGTGCATGTGGAGCACGGCGAGGCCGGCCCGGACCCGGCGGTGACGAAGCTGGTGCTCGGCGAACTGCGGCCGCGCCTGAACCACGACCGCCTCGACACCGCGATGCGTCAGTTCCAGCTCTACGAGCGGGCGTTGACCGATGCCGAAGTCGCAAATCTGTACCGGCAGCAGTCCGGCAGTGACCAGCCGGCCGCGCCTGTGCAGGAGGTTGTGGTCGACGCGAGGATCAACCCGGCGTTGCATCGCCTGGACCTCGAAGCGCAGTTGCTGACGCAGCGCGGCGCCAAGTCAATGTCCTGGCAGTTGGCGGTGCAGCAAGCGGGCTCGGGGGCGCAAGTGATCGCGTCGGACGAGGGCTTGGCGCTCGACGATGGCTGGGCGGGCAGGCAATACAGCGCGCTGCCGCTGCAATGGGGGCAGACCCACAAGCTCGCCATGCAATGGCACGACTCAAGCGGCAAGCCGGTGTTCACTCATTCGACCGAACTCGACTCTCCGCCAGCGCCGGTGTGGCTGGGGTCGCAGCTTGGCCTGCACCCCGGCGAGGCCATGCCGGGGTTCGACCCGGTCCGTGTGAATGAACCGTCCACCGTGCAACTGTGGCAACGGCGAATCCGTTTTGCGGGCAACGGCCTGCCGGAGCAGATCGAGGCGCTGGGCGATCCGCTCCTGGCCGAGCCGATGAGCCTGTCGCTGGCCACCGCGCGGGGCCACGTGCCGCTGACCAGTGAAGGGCAGGTCCATCGGGCAGCGCATGATGATGAGCAGGCGACCTTGGAAGGCGCGGTGTCCGGAGACGGCTGGCGTGTGACCACGCGCAGCCGCAGCGAGTTTGACGGCATGATCCGTTTCGATGTTCGCATCGAACCGCCACAAAGCCCAAAAACGGCGGAATTGACGGAACTCACCATTGAGCTTCCGCTGCGGGCCAGGGCCGCTCAGCTCTACGCCTTATGGAACGGTCGCGGCTTCGGCTTCCGCAACGGCAACGACCACCAGCCGGTGCCCGAGTCCGATGGCGTGTTCTTCGCTTCGCATCAGCAGCCGAACTATCCCCCTCCGCAGAAGCACGTCGGCTCGTTCATCCCGTATTTCATGTTCACCGATGGGCATCACGGCCTGGCGTGGTTCGCCGAGAGCGACCGCGGCTGGACGGTCAGTGACAAGACCCCCGCGCTGACCGCCAGCCGGGAAGGCGATAAGGTCGTGTTGCGACTGAACGTGATCCGCGAACCGACCACGCTGGAGCAGCCGCTCGAACTCGTGTTCGGGCTGCACGTGTTGCCGATTCGGCCGATGGCTGAGGACCACCGCTCCTTCCGCGATTCGCTGCACGTCACCGCGGTTGACGCATTTAACCCGCCGTCGTTTCGCACCGAGGTGCATCGCGCGGACAAGAATGCGCTGTGGCCCCACGGCGGATGGGACGCGGCGAACGCGCGACTTCACGCCCGGGACGAAAAAGTATCGAAATCCACCCGTCCCTTTTCAGGTTCCTTGTTTTATCTAAGTCGGCCGTGGCCCGGCCTGCCGCCGGAGGCTGAACCCTTTCAACCGCAGTGGTATCTGCCGGGGTACATCCACCATACGCCGGCGTATCAGGATTGCTTTGCTTATTGGATGCACCAATGGCTGACCCGAACCGACATCCGCGGTTTCTATATCGATGATATCTGGCCACCGCCGATGAACGACCCGATCCTGGGCCCGGCTTATTACCTGCCCGACGGCTCGGTGCAGGGCGGCTACGACTTTTTTGCTCAGCGTGAATTGCTCAAGCGGTTGCGTTGGTTGTTCCACGACACCGGCAGGCGGCCGACGATCTGGATTCACAACACCCAGACGCTCTACCCGAACTTGCTTGCTTTCGCCGAGGCGTTCTACGACGGTGAGACGCCCAACGGCGTCCAGGGCGGGGAGCATTTCCAGCAGCGTTGGCCGCTGCACCGCGTGGCGTTTGATCACGGCCGGCTCTGGGGCGCGACGCCGGTGTTTATGAATATCTACAAAGATGCCAACACCAAACTCAAACGGTATCAGGACAGCCGATCGTTCTTCGGCGAGATGTTCCTCCACGACCTCGGCTTCGACTATTCCGACCCGTACCTGCGTGCGCATCAAAAACTATTCACCTGGCGAACCGACGATCTGCAATACATCGGCTATGACGACCGCCAACCGCTGGCCACCAGCGACCACGAATCGGTCTACGTCAGTGCTTACGTTCAAGGTCCGCGCGACAACCCGTCGCGTGTGTATCTGGTGGTCGTCAATCGCTCAGCGCAACCGGTGACCGCTGACGTGCGCATCCAAAGCAGGGCGGGATGGCACGGTCGTTCGGCGCCGACCGACATCGATGTTTGGACGCCGCAGGTCGTTGACCTGCCTGTGCCCAGTCATGCCGCGCCCATCCTGGGCAACAACCAGATGCGTCTTGACCTTCGGCCGTGGGACTTTCGTCTCATGACTTGGGAACGCGACTGATGCCACGACGCTCCTGGCTCAATTCATTATGCGCGACGGGTTGGAATCGCGCGGGGTATTTGTGATGACCATGAATGTACTGATGATTCTGGCGGATCAGCACCACGCGGGACTGATGGGATGTGCCGGGCATCCGCAGGTCAAGACGCCCAACCTCGACCGCTTGGCGGGGCAAAGCGTGCGCTGCAGCGATGCGTACACGCAGAACCCGATCTGTACGCCCAGCCGCACTTCGATCCTGTCGGGGCAGTATTGCCACAACCACGGCATCTACGGGCTTGGCGGGCCGTCCAATCGCCTGCCAACCAACCTGTTTCGCGAGTTCAAACGTGCGGGCTACCGCACCGCGATCCTGGGTAAGACTCACCTGCCGAGCTATCCCAAGCATTGGGTTGCCGGTGATGTCGACTTGTTCGACGATGCTTACGTTGACGTTCATGGCAAAAAGGAACAATCGGCGTTTCTGCAATACCTCGCTTCGCTGGGGATTCGCCACCTCGAAGACAGCTACTACAACCACGGACCTTACGGACCCAGGGGTGGCATCAGCCACGATGCCACGGTGTCTCAGCTGCCCTACGAGCACACCCACGAACGGTATCACGCCCGTCGGGCTCTCGAATTCATACAACAAAGCCCTGCCGAGCCGTTCTGCATCCAGCTTAATTTCCAGAAGCCGCATCACCCCCTGCTGCCGCAGCAGCAGTTCTGGGACCTGTATCCCGAAGATCTTGAACTGCCTGAAACCCTGCATCAGGACCCGTCGCATCGCCCGCCGCATTTTCAAAAGATGTGGCGGAACTTCCGCGAATATGACTTTTCATATGCTAAGGAAGGCGACACTTTTGAAGACTGCGCTCGCCGGGTCTGGCGGGGCACGCTGGCTTGTATCTCGCAGGTGGACGACGTCGTGGGGCAGCTGCTCGAGCAGCTCGACCAGGCCGGACATCTGGACAACACCATCGTGATCTATGGCGCAGACCACGGCTGCTACCACAGCATCCACGGCATTCAGGAAAAGGCCCCGGGCATCTGTTCCGATGCGGTCTGCCGCGTCCCGATGATCTGGCGGGTGCCGGGCGTCGCGCCGCATGTCAGCAACGCGTTGGTTGAGAACATCGACATGATGCCGACGCTCCTGTCGCTATGCGGGCTTGAGACGCCGTTGACGGTGGATGGCCTGGACATTTCCACGCTGCTGGCTGGCGATCAACGCCAGTTGCGCGAGGAAGCGGTGACGGAAAATTGCCTGGCCAAGTCCATTCGGTGGGGGCGATACCGCTTTGTCCAATACCCGCCGGTCATGTTCAACGGCGAAGACCACGGCGAACTGTACGACCTCGAAGCGGACCCGCTGGAAAAGGTCAATCTATACCGTGACCCGGACCACCGGCAGACCGTCGCCCAAGCGCGCGAACGGCTGCTGAACTGGCTCATCCGGACCACGCAGATCAGTCATCGCATGCCGCTGTGGACCGATCGACCCGACATCATGTGGGACGCGGGGCAGACGTTCTCCGCAGCTCACAAGGTCGCGGGACATCTGCACTACATCTGAAGTATGAAGTGGGTTCACTACTCGCCAATTGTTCACGATCAGGAATATGTGATTCATGTCGACCTGGAATGTGCAAGACGAAACTCTATCCGTCGAGCTGATGCAAACAGGCTCAGCATTGAGCCTGAGCATGCGCGACAAGCGCGACGGTCGGTGTTGGGGCCATGTGCCGTTGCTCGAACTGGAGGCGTACAGCAAGACCGAGTTCCGCGCGGATCGCACGGATCGATATCGGATCGATCAGGTCGAAGCGGCGGACGCGGGGCTGCATGTGGTGATCGGCCATCGCGACTGGGGGCTGCGCGTCGGCTTGTGGCTGTCGGTTGCCGACGGCGAGCTGGTGGTGCGGATGCCGATCGTCGAGGTGTACGAAGACCGCTCCACGCTTTACCGACTGTTGGGGGTGTTGGTGCTGCCCGGCTTGCTGGCGGCCGATGCCGACGAGCAGATGCTGCTGCCACTGAATACCGGCTGTTTGAGTTCGCCCAGGGGCAAGCCCGCGTTGCGTGACCGTTTCATGATCTATGGCGAACAGAGCCGGTGGGAACTGCTGCCCACGCTGCCAGTCGCGGCGGTGCATGGCGGCGGCGGCGGCTTGATGGCGCTGGCCTCGTCCGCGGCGGCCGAGGCGGAGTGCCACGTCGCGACGAACGGTGAAGACCAGGGCGAGATCACTTTCGGCCTGACGCTGCGCCAGCACTGGCCGGACCCGGTGGAATGGGAAACACGTGAGTTGCGCTATCGTCCGATTCCTGCTGGCGACGACCTCTTGCAGCATGTCGCCGAGCGACTTCGCCGACATATTCAACACGACCTTGGCAAGCCCACCTTGAAAGCACGCATTGATGAATCGCCCGACCTCGCCTATCTGCTCAACAGCTTCACGATGAAGCTCTTCTTTGGGGTGGAGAACCACGGCATCATGATGGCGGGTCAGGAAACCACCAACCCGGTCACGTTCCAGCGCAAGATGACGTTTGCCGAAGCCGAGACGGGCTTGCGTCGGCTGCATGATGCGGGCATCGAACACATCTATACGCAAGCCGTCGGATGGAACCCCAGCGGACACGACGGGCTGTACCCCACGGTCTGGCCGATCGACGAACGGCTCGGTGGCGAGCGGGGCTTTCGCCAACTGATCCAAGCCGGCCGCGATCTTGGCTATCGAATGCATGTCCATGACGACAGGATGATGTCGGTGCAGCGCAGCCCGGATCACAAGGTTGACGAACTGGTGCACGACATGTGGGGTGGGCCGATGGGCATTGGCGAGTGGGCGGGGGGGACCGCATTTGTGCCCAACACCTTGCTGCAAAGCGACGAGCAGTTGCTCGGCCACTTCCGCAAACTCAGGGGCTTGGGCCTGACCGGCATGGGCTACCTCGATTACATGGGTCACCCGCTGTACCGCAACTATCACCCGCGTCATCGCTTCGGACGTAGCGGATACGCACGCATGACCAACCGCCTGATCGACCTTGCCCGCGAGGCTTACGGGGCCGCGGGCACCGAGTGCGGCTTCTTGTATTGCGCTGCGGTGGCCGACAGCGTCTGCACCGGCGGCGAAGAATGGCATCGAAAGCGTTGTCGGCCCGAGTGGCCGATCACCCAATTGATGGATCGCATTGTCCCGCTGTATCGCATGACGCTGAGCGGCCTGGTGTTTCACATCCACAAATGCAGCAAGTGGCATGACGTGATGCACGCGGTGCTGTTTGCGCATCAGCCGCAGGACGAGTGGAGCGCGCATCCGGGTGTGATGCCGGTTCTTGATGATGCACGCATCGCCCGGCTGAAAGCCATCTACGACTGTACGGTTGCCCGCCTGGGCCACCTGCAGGCCGAGCCGATCACCTCATGGTCGGGTGACGGTGATGTTCAGCAAACCACTTACGCCGACGGGACCACCATCCGGGCGGACTTCGGGGCCGAGCGCTTGTACGTCAATGACGAAGAACTCACCCGTCCCGCGTCGCTTTCATAGACAATGCCCAATTCTTCAAAGCATACCTTGAGCATGCAGCAAATCGCCGCTTACAACCAAACCTTGTCTTTGCCATTCGCATACATTCTGCTGGGGTCATTGGGTCTGATCCTGATGCTCACACCTGAGGCTGCCGCCGAGCCCCAAATCCAACAGGATGACATGGGACAGGTATCGGTGACCGCGCAGCAATACTCCGCCCTGATCACGCCGGCAGGCATGTTGAAAGACGTCATGGTGGGCGGCCTGCCGACAATCTCGGGCGGCTTCCCCGTGGCGGAGAACGGCGCGCTGCCCTCAGTCAACGTGACTGGCAACCTCGTTGCAATCCGTCGCGGCGAACAGCGCGTCGAATACACGTTCTTTGATAAGCACATCAAAGTCGAAACGGAGGGTTACGCCTACGCCCTGGAGTATGCGCTCGGGTCGTGCAAATCGGTCGTAGCGGAGGGTGGTAAAGGCGGGCCCGTGAAGCAGAATGTCGCCTACAGCCGAACCTCTGCCATCGTGCTGACCAACGGCAAAACAATCTCCTACACCAACCCATTTCATTTCACCCGGCCCAGCAACGGAAGACTGGTTTATTCCAATTATCTGAATCACGCGGTCAAGCGTGGCGCGCTGCTCGAATTTGAGATTCAACTCGGCATGTCCGCCCTGGCTGTCGATATGCTTAGCGGCCTCGCCATCGGCGCGCCCACCTCGGCATATGGCCCACTGCACGAAGATGGCAACCTCGGGGAAGGCATGTGCCATTTCCCGGACCCGGCAAACATCATGTTCGAGTCATTTCAAACCAATGCATCCGAGCAAACGCTCACTGATCTCACGTATCGCTTGACCGTGCTGGATCACTACCTCGACGGCAAGATGGTCGTGAATCAGCAGCAAACCGCAGAACTGTCACCCGGTCAGCAATTGAAGCTTACGTGGCGGGTCGCCGAGCTCGAACCTGGCTTCTATTACGCGTCAATCGCCTGTCTGAGGCATGGCGAATTGCTTACTGAAACGCGGCAGAACTTTGCGGTGAACCTGTCGGAGTATCGGCCGGCCCTGACCCGACCTGACGATTTTGCAGCGTTCTGGGCTCAGCAGCTCAAAGACCTGCGTGCCATACCGTTCGCGGAAACATCCGCACGCAATGCCGAAAAATCATCTGATGCGTTTACGATCTACGACGTCACGATCAACGGCGCCGATGGGCAGCTGATCGCGTTTGAGTTGAGTGTGCCGACCGCGCCAGGGCCGCACATGTTCGTTGGCAATTCGAAAGAACCGCAGCGCCACGTCCGCATGAACTTTGCTGAGGGCAGGTACTACCCGGAGGAAGCGACCTATCGCCGGTGGGACGCTCGCGACGACAACAACCTGCTGCAAGTCATTCTCTTTTTCCGCCGCCTGACCGATTATCTGGTGCAGCGTGACGATGTGAGTCAGATCTACCTGACGGGCGCCAGCCGCACCGGCCCGATCCAATTCATCAATGCCGCACTGGATCCAGAGAAAATTGCTGGTGTCGATATCTTCGTGCCTTGCCCGGTCGGCATGAGCTGGGAACAGCCACGCTACCGCGGCTGGGGTGGCAAGCCCAGCAATCTATCGTGGAAGGCTTACCTGGACATGGCTGCCTATGTCGATGCCGCCAATCACGCACCCGATATGAAAGTTCCCTTCGCCATCATGTACGGGGTGCAGGACGACCTCGCGCCGCCGCAGGGAATCGAAGCCTTGTTCAAGCACGCCACCCAAGCGCCCTGGAAACGCATCAGCCGCGACGGCGTCGGGCACCAGCGCACCAAAGGCCAGATCGCCTTGAGCCAGCAACTCAAGCAGAAGCTGGGTGTGGCTGGCACGGCAGAACATGACGACGACATCCTCACCGATCACTGATTCGTGGCTGTCAAACTCGATCTTCTGAAGAATCAATAGATTTGAAAAAGCACTCTACTTGGTCCATACCTCGTTGCCGTTGTGCTTGTACGGCATGCCGGCGACAGCCTGGGCGTGGTACTTATCGTCGCTGTATCGGCTCCAGAAGTTGTGGGCCATCGTTCGCATCGTGCTAACAGTCGCCGCATGCTGAACGTCATCGATCACGTTGTCCCGTTCCCAGGGATCGGCATCCAGAGCATAAAATTCATCAGGATGTGATCGGCCCGCCCACGCTTCGCGAACGATCAGTTTGTGGTTTGTCCGTCGTACACACTTCGCGTCACCGTACTCGAAGTACACGGCATCATGGGCAGTGTATGGTTCGCCGCGCAGCATCGGCAGGTAGGAACGGCCCGGGCCCGTCCGGTCTTCAAGCGCGGGATTGATCGACGCATCTTCTGCTCGAGCGGCGTCAAGGATGGTGCGGTGCGTGTCGCAGTGGGTGACCATCGCGTCATGCACTTGGCGCGCGTCGATCCCGCCGTCGGGCCAGCGGATGATCAGCGGGACACGAACGCTGTCTTCGATGAAATTCTGCGGGTTGCTGGCGTTGCCCTTGGTGATCAGGCCGTGTCGGCCGGTCATGTGCCCGTGGTCGGATGTATAGATCACCAGCGTATTATTCAGCGCACCCCGCGCTTCGAGGTGATCGATGATGCGGCCGACGTTGGCGTCGAGCGCCTCGGCGGCGGCGAAGTATTGCGCGATCCACTCGGGTCGCTCGTCCCATTCATCCTGGCCAGTTGTTCCATACGTGCCGTGACAGGGATCCATGTCGCGCTGCAGGTGTTCGCGCGGCGGGCCGGTTTGGCGGTGACGCTGGGCGAGACGTTCAGGCATATCGCGGAAAGGCGAGTGGGTGTCGGTCAAGCCGACCGAAAGGAAGAACGGTTTTTTGGATGCTGCGGAGTCGGCCCACGCCTGATTGATATAGTCGATGGCGTAGCGGGTGATGATTTCATCGTGTCTGCCGTAATGTTGGGTATTGCCGATTGACCCCTGAAAAATCAGCGCGCCGCGTTGGGGATTGCCCAGGTGTTCGTTGCCTTCGGGTCGGCAGCCCCAGTGATCGAACCCGGCCTGCGGTTGGCCGCTGTTGCCGCAGTGCCACTTGCCCACGTGCGCGGTCTGGTAGCCGACGGCGGCGAGTCGATGGGCGAGGGTGGCCTGGCCGGTGAGGCCGGGGTGAGCCTGCGGGCCGTCGTGTTCCTGGAGGTAGTCGTGAATGCCGTGCTGGGAAGGCATCCGGCCGGTGTACAGGCTCGCCCGTGCGGGCGAACACACCGGGCAGGAGGTGAACGCGCGGGTGAAGCGGGCGCCGCTTTGTGCAAGGTAGTCGAAGCTCGGCGTCTGAAGCTGCGGATAACCGTAGCACCGCGCCGCCCAATCGGCGTGGTCATCGGTCACAAAAAGCAGGATGTTCGGACGATCGCCGGATTTCATATTGATTACAAGCTCTTCGCCAAAGATGAGGATATGTCGGCGGCATCGGTGAGCGTCACGCTTTGCTGCGCTTTGAGCGCGAGCGTCTGCACCGCGTCCCGCCAAGGCAGTTGGAGGCGGCAGGTGACGGCACGAGTGGCGGCGACGGTGATCTGATAGCCCTCTGACTCCGAGTAGCTGCCGCTGATCTTGATGCCGCCTTCGACCTGCATGGGGCCGAAGGAGGCCGATGGCCAAGTGGTCGGGATGGCCGGGAAGACGTGCACCACCCCGCGCCGCGAGTGCACAAACAGGTCCTGGATGGCGGTGACGGCGCCGAAACTGCCGTCGAGCTGCATACGTTCGCGTTTGCATTCAGAGCCGAGCAGGCTGAAGCCGATGACGGTCGGATCGTGCAGCGAGCCGCGGCCTTTGTTGAGAAACACGTCGTGCCAGTTCGACAGCAGCAGGCGTGCGGAATCGCCATGGCCGCAGCGGGCGTGAATCATGGCGGCCCAGGGCACGCACCAGCCGGACCACAGGCCGGTGCCCTTGCTGATCCAATGCAGGATGGATGTGTGAACGATCTCGCGCGTCGCCGCGTCGGCGAGATCGAGCGTATCAAACGGGCAGAGGCCCGCGAGGTGTGAGTGGTGCCGATGGCTCTCTGCCAGGTCCTGGCCTGCCCACAGTGCGATCCGTTTGGTTGTCTTCTCCCCGATCGTGGTGAAGGGGGGCAGGTGTTGCTGGATATGTTTGAAGCTGTCGGGGAACTCGGTATGCAGCTGAGCGTGGGCGCTTTCGAGGTTGTTCAGCAGGCAGTGGATCGCCGCGAACTGGAAGCTGGAATCTCTACCCCACGCGTTCATCCGGTCGGCGTTGTATTCCGGCGAAACGGAGACGGGCAGGTGGTAACGCTCGCCGTCAAACTCAAGCATTTCTTCAAAAACGCGCATCGCTCCGGTCATGAATGGCAGGACTTTGTTTTTGAGCAATTCCCAGTCGCCGCTTTGGTCGACGTAGCGCCACATCATGTCGGCGACCCAGGCGGTGCAGGCGTGGTCGATGATGCCGGTCCAGAAGTTGCCCATGCATACGCAGCGGTCGTCGACGGCGTGCGGCAGCATGAGGCCGTCGTCGATGTCGATGAACTTGCGGGCGTTATCGCGGAGGATGGGTTCCCAGCCGAAGATCATGTCGAACAGCGGTAGGAGATGGTCCAGCTTGCCGCTCTTGAAGGCCGGCCAATAGCACATCTGCACGTTGATGTTGAAGTGGTAATCGCCTGACCACGGCGGCAGCGCATGGTCCTCGATCCAAGGCCCTTGTAAGCCGCCGGGTATACCGGCAGGTTGGCTGAATCCGGCGAACTTGTACATGCCGTAGTAATAAAGCTCGTTGATGAGAGCATCGGGCGTATGGATTTCGGGGACGCCATGCCAATACTGTTGCCACCACTTGCGAGCACTATCTACGATTTCATCGCACGACGGCGCTGGGGACAGAAGCTGCTTTGCTTGCGAAAGCGAACGGGCGTTGGCGATGATCAGGCTCTCGGCTGTGGCTCGGCCGAGCACCGCGACCCCCTCATCACGGGGCAGCGTCTGATGCCAGCCCTGCATCGAATCGTTGTTGATGATCTCCGGTGCAGCGATCGATCGTTCTTTGAACGCTTCTGACAAGGTGTAGGCGGGACAAAATTGGATGTCATGCGAAGCGATGCCACCCGGCGCGTCACTGCGGATCGCCAGCAACTGGCGGTCCATTGCGAGCGTCAGTTCAAGGCGGCGTGTCTGGGTACCGCTGAGGTAGCGGATTTCGATTCGGCCGGCGTCGAGGAAAAGCCGACCCGCTTCGAGTTGTGCATCGTTGCCCAGGTCGATTACCACCCGGCCGACCGGGAGCAGCGTAGGCCTGTTCGGCTCGTTGGTAGCGTCGGGGGAATCCGCAGCAAACAGCGCCCGCAGCGCATTTTCATCCCCGTTTTCAAGGTGACGACGGATATCGCGGTAGCGGTGCCGCTCGGAGAACGGCATCCCGCCGCGGTGGTCCCAGAGGTCGGCGCGGGAAACCGTCACATGAAGTTTGCGTCCTTCGCCCCAGATCAGGGCGCCGGTGGTCGCGTTGCCCAGTGGGATGCCGGTGTGCGGGGTGGGGAGAGGGAAGCGCCAGTCGAGTGAGGTCATCAGTGCAAGCCATATATAAAACAGATTGCCGCATATTACTAGTCTTGGCTTGCCCGGCAAAACTTGATCCAACTCCAGTGTTGATCCAGCCCCAGTGAGAGTCTTTACCGGCTCCCGGGGCCAAGGAGACTCTGATGTCAGGCAAGCGAGTTCGTCACAGTGCCAAGCTGGTCGTGAAGTAGCTACAGAAGGCGGATCGGCTGCTGAATGCCGCGCAGTTGCCGGGGCAGGTGTTGCCAGCATTCAGCGTGAGCCAGGCGACATTCCACCATTGGCGTCAGCAGTACAGCGGGATGAAAGCCAGCCGGCGTCTCACGCAAGGACCAGTAGAGCGAGATCGCCAGGCGTGGGAGGGTAGACGTGCTTGTCTCAGCGCGGCATGTCGGACCTCGTACCCCCCAAAGGCCGGCAGCACGTTGACCGCCCCGGCGACGTCCAGCAGCGTCGGGTCGGTGTCGTCGTTCATGGTCAGTTCGATGCGACGGTGCCACATGGCGTGGATGTCGATCATGCGGCCGCGGTCGTCGCGCTTGGCGATGCCGGCGGTCTGGCAATCGGCGACGCCGACGCGGATGGTGGGCGGCGTGGTGAAAACGTGCTCGCCATGCCCGGCGTAATGCTGCGTCGGGGTACGAATGATTCCTTGATGACTGCGCTTACAGCGGAGCCGGCGGAGCCCATTGGATTGGATCACGTGCGGCGGTCTCGCGTCCCCAGGCCGACAGATACGCTTGCTCGGGCTGCCGCTGCTCACGTTGCCGCGCCAGGTTCGCGGCATCCCAGCCGTCGCGGTGGGCCAGTTGCTCGAACACCTCGCAGCGGTTCGCGTGTTCGGGCCGCCCCGCCAGATTCACCCGTTCCTGCGGATCCTCAGCAAGGTTGAACAACGCGGGCCCATGCTGCGGATCGTTAATGAATTTCCAGGGACCTTGGCGCACCATGCGCGCCGGCGGGGTCATCTCCGCCAGCACGACGCGGTCGGCCTGCGCGTGTGGGTCGTGCAGCAGCGGCAGCAGTGAGACGCCATCGACGCGGGGCAGCGGGGGGGCGTCGACCGCCTCCAGCAGAGTTGGGCCGACGTCCAGCAGGCTCACCGGCGTCGCACGCTCCGCGCCGCGGGGCCAATGTCCCGGCCAGGCGAGGATCAAGGGCACCGCGACCGCCGCCTGCATGAAGTTGTCCTTGCCCCACAAACCGAATTCCCCCGCCATCTCGCCGTGATCGCTGGTGTAAAGGGTGATGCTGTTGGGCGCCAGCGCGGGGCAACTGTTCCACGCCAGCAGCACGTCGCCGATGAGTTCGTCGATGAAGCTGATCAGACCCAGGTAGGCCGCCAGGGCGCGCTGCGTGACTTCAGGCGGCGTCTGCGCGGCGCCTTGCTGGGCGGCGCGGCGGGCGATCAGCGCGTGCGGCGGGATGGCGTCATGATTGGGGGGAAGCTCGGTTCGGCCGTCGTACTGCTGGAAGAAGCGCGGGGGTGCGATGAAGGGGTCGTGCGGTCCGATCCACGAGACGACCAGGCACAACGGGCGCGGGTCGCCGCTGGTCTCGTGCTCGTAGATGAGGCGCTGGGCCTCGGCGGCGACGGCGCGGTCATACGCCAGAAACGCGGTGTGCCCGGCTGCGGCGTGGTCGCGGGCGGCGGTGATGCCGAAGTAGCCGCGGTCGCGTTCACAGGCGACGTTGCGGCCGACCCAGCCCGGTGAAACATCGCCCACGCGGCGCTCCAGGAATCCGTGCAGCTGGTCGCCGCCCACAAAGTGCATCCGCCCGCACAACACGGTGCGATAGCCGGCCCGGCTCAGGCCATGCGCCCAGGTGGGCACATCCGCCGGCAGGTGGCCGCCGTTGTCCAGCACGCCCAGGCGATGGCAGGCCCGGGCGGTCATCAGCGCCGCCCGTGAGGGCACGCACAAGGGGAAGGCGCATGACGCATCTGCGAAACGCACGCCGCGCGCCGCCAGGGCGTCGAGGTTGGGCGTGCGCACCAGCGGATGCCCGGCGCAACCCAGCGCCCGGTGGTGATGCTGGTCGGACATCAGGATCAACAGGTGGGGGCGGTCAGCCATGGCGTGCCAGTGCTGCTTATGACGTCAGATTGATGAGCAAGCGTCAATATTGTAGAATCAGTCCATGACCGACGCCACCCCTGTTTCCGGCACGTCGGCCCCGCGACACCAGCTGGCGGCGAAGATCAGGTCCGCCATCACCCGCGGCGTGCTGGCGCCCGGACAGGTGCTGCCCAGTCTCGATGACTTTGCCGCCGAATACGGCGTGGGGCGCACCACCGCCCAGCACGCCCTCAAGCAACTGGCCGACGAAGGCTGGCTGCTGCGCCGCCGCCGCGCCGGCACGGTCGTCAACCCCGACCGCGCCGCGAAGCTTCAGTACGTGGCCGTGCTCACCCGGCCGCTGCTGCTGCTGCAGGGCAGCCCGTACAACTGCGTCGCCATTCCCGCCGTCGCACGCCTGCTCCATCAGGCCCAACTCCGCTTCCGCTTCTTTCACGGCATCATGCTTGAAGAGAAAAGCGGCCTGAGCGAACACCTGGTCGAGCCCGACCTGATGAACGCCATCGAGCGCGGCGAGGTGCGCGGCTTGATCGTGGTGGGACATATCCCCGACCGCGCTGAGCCCCTGATGCGGCGCATCCTCGACCTGGACCTGCCCATCGTCGAATGCGGACAGGCCGCCTCGGGCCAGTTGCGCTGCCCGGTGGTCATGTTCGACTACTTCAGGCTGGCGCAGCGGCTCGTCGAGTGCGTGCGCCGGGACGGGGCGCGGCGGATCGCCACCCTCACCGGCCCCATCACGCCCGCACACGACATTCACCGGGCGGTCGCCTCGATCAAAGCCATGCATCGCGCGGTGCTGCCCGCGGCGCTCCAGATGTCAACTGACAGCTACACCCCGGCGCAGAGTTTCGCCGTCACCCGGGCCATGTTGCAGGGACGCCAGCCGCCCGACGCCATTGTGGTGTTTGACGATGTGCTGGCGCTGGGCGTCGACAAGGCGGTCAGCAACCTGCAACCGAAGCAACCGCCGCTGCTGGCGACGCAGACCAATCTCGGGGCGCGCCTGCCCTATCGACAGCACTGGCATGAAGTGCCGTTTGATCCCTGGGAGCAGATGGCGACGGCGCTTCGTCTGCTGCAGCGGCTGTTGGCGCGCGAGCCGGTCCCACGCACGGTCGAGCGGCTCCAGCCGGTGGATGCCCAGACCGCCGACGCCCTCGAGCAGCAGCGGAATACCCGAGGCATCCTGGTGCTCCCGCTGGGGCAGACGCAGGGGCGCGGGGTCCGCTTTTCGTCACCCGCTGGCGCTGCTGCACGCGCTCCCGCGCGCCCCGGCCGCAAGAGGTCGCCATGAACACGCCGATCAATACCTCCGGCTCACGCCCGACCAGTTGGCTGATTTTCATGTCTGACCAGCAGCACGCCGCGACCTGTGCGCCCGGCACGCTGGTGCGCACCCCGCACTTATCCGCGCTGGCGGCGCGGGGCACGACGTTCCACCAGGCCTATTGCCCCACGCCGGTCTGCACGCCGGCGCGGGCGTCCTGCCAGACCGGTCTGTTGCCGCATCAGCATGAGTTGGTGCACAACACCGGCAAGCGCGTGGCGCTGGTGCATGAACTGCCCGCGCGCATTCCCACGCTGGGCGACCGGATGCGCCAAGCCGGCTGCCGCACGGCGTATGTTGGTAAATGGCACGTCGGCGTGCAGGAAGGGCCCGACCGGCGCGGCTATGACAGCTACGACACCGGCCAGGGCAACCATGACCCCCAGGCAGCGGCGCCGCCCCTGCGCGACGTGCTGCGCATCCCCGGCGAGGGCTGGCGCAGCGTCGTCGCCCAGACCGCCGCGATCGATCCGAGCCAGACCGAGCCGATGCAGATCGCCGCCGCCGCCCGGACTCGACTGCGCGCCTTGCTGGCGCAACCGCAACCGTTTCTGCTGTTTGTCTCCACCGTGTCGCCGCATGTGCCGTGGCGCTGCCCCGAATCGATCGCG
The DNA here is from genome assembly GCA_964605235.1 of uncultured Phycisphaeraceae bacterium. GTDB lineage: Bacteria > Planctomycetota > Phycisphaerae > Phycisphaerales > Phycisphaeraceae > CAZSBB01. The sequence continues at coordinate 153,628 of CAZSBB010000005.1, read as the reverse complement.
GCGCACTATCGCCCGCAGGACATCCCGCGACCGGCGAGTTACGACGACCCGCTGCCCACGACCCCGACCTGCTACCGTCGGCAGTTGAACATGCACAATGACACGCCCGTGCAGGGACGCTGGCCCGAGGTCGCCGCGGCGCTGGCGTGCTATCTGGGCATGTGCGAACTGGTCGACCACGCCCTGGGTTTGCTGCTGAACACGCTGGCGGAGTCCGAACGTGGCGCGCAGGTCGGCGTCATGTTCATGTCCGACCACGGCGAGATGATGGGGCGACACGGCCGCATCGGCAAAGGCGCCTACCTCTACGACGACATCATCCGCATTCCCCTGATCGTCGCTCCCCCGGGCGGAGCGGCTTTACGCCAGTCGCAGCAGATGGTCAGCCTTTGCGATGTGCTGGCGACCTGTCTGGACGGCGTCGCGGACCCGGCGGACCTGCCGCCGACCAGTCGCAGCCTGTTGCCGCTGACGCGCGATGCCGCCGCCCGTGGACGCGACCATCTGCTGCTGCAGCATTATGGCGCAGGGTTTCACGACTGCATCCGGGGCCTGCGCACCCGCCGGTGGAAATACGTGTACCGGCCCAATGATCAGGACGAGCTGTTCGACCTGGAACGCGATCCGGACGAGCGCACCAATCTGGCTCTGCAGCCCGAGCATGCCGTGGACCTGCGCGCCCTGCGCGAACAACTGGTCCAACAGATGCAGGCGGTGGACGACCCCTTCACGACCATGGCGCGCTACAGCCTGCTGGAGAATCCGTTGACATGAATCACCATGATGTACGTTCGCGATTGGAACTGGCGTGCCGCTTCCTGGCGTCGCAGCAAGTGCGCCAGGAGGAGGAAGTGGATGACGCGCACCGTCGGCGTCATCTGCTCAAGACCTTCGTCGGCTCGATCTGGGGCGAGTGGCGGCTGTCCACCGGTCGGCGCAGCTTCTTCTGTCCCCTCTGGCACGCCGGGCAGGCGATCAAGGCCTGGGTCATGGCGGCCGAGCATCTGGGGCCGGCCTGGCTCGAGCCGGCACGCGGCGCCGCCCGGTTTCTGCTGGACAACCAGTTGCACGACGGGCCTGACGCCGGGCTGATGCTGGGCTACGAGGATTTCCCCGACTTGATCAACACTTCCGCCCAGCTCGAAGCGATCGAGGGGCTGTTCGTGCTCGCCGACGCGACCGGCGAGGCGTCCTACGCTCAGGCCGCGGTGGCTTGTTTGCACTGGGTGGCGAAGCATGCCGTGATCACCGACGCGGGATTGCTCCGCGACTTGTACGATCCGACGCAACGGACCTTCGTGGAGCGCCAACATTTTGGCGCTGGCCGCCCGTTGCTTGACGGTGCAGTCTGGACGCGCGGCCATGCCTGTGATCCGCAGGCCGGCTTCCTCGCCATCGGGCAGCAGATCGCCGGTCGTCTGCTGGCGGATGAGGAGCCGCCGGGGAATTGGGTTCGTTACCAGCCGGCGCTGCGCCAGACGCGCAGCCTGCATCCGCGCCACGCCTACTGGTGGGGTCGGCCGATGCTCGCTTTGTGGAACGCCACCGGCGATCCCAGCTACCTGTTCTGCTTCCAGCGCAGCGTCGAGTGGTATCGCCAGGCCCTGCGCACCGATGGCGGCTTGTTCCGGGACACGCGCCAGGATTTCCGCACCGCGTCCTTCGGGCAGGTTGCGTCAGGTTCGGCGTGCGCCGCCCTGATGTTCATGGACGCCGCCAGCCAGAGTGACGATCCGTCGCTGCCCGCCCTCGCCGACCGGGCCCTGCAGTTCGCCCTGTCCATGCAGATCACCCAGCCGCAGGATCCGCGCCTGTTGGGCGCGGTCATCGAGTTGCTGCATGTCCCCGACGGCAGCGAGGCCACGCCCTACCACTTGCGCGACACGGGCGCCATATTCACCATCCAGGCCATGGCGCAATGGCTTTCCCGCACCACGGAGCAGGGAACATGAACGCGAGCAACCCGACTACGCGACGGCGGCTGGCAGTGGTCGGCATCGGCCATCGCGCGGGGAACTGGATCGGTTCGGCGGTGCAGGAACACGCCGCCGCCGTCGAAGTGGTCGCCCTGTGCGACCCGGTGCGCCAGCGTTGTCTCGACGCCATCGCCCGCTGGGGCTTGCGCGGCGCCGCCGTCTATGCGGACGTGGATGCCATGTTGCGTGAGCGTCAGCCCCAGCTCGTGCTGGTATGCGTGCCCGAGTCAATGCACGCGCCGGTGATCGTCAAGGCGCTTGATGCCGGGGCCCAGGTCATCACCGAGAAGCCGCTGTGCGTGCTGGGCGATGACGCGGTGGCGATCCTCGACGCTCAGCGCCGCGCAGGCCGACCCATCGTCATGGGCTTCAACTACCGGCATATTCCGCTGTGCCGCAAAATTAAGGAACTCGTCGCCGGCGGCGCGATCGGCACGCCCTTCAGTGCCGATCTGACCTGGTATCTCGATTACAAGGGGCACGGCGGGTCCTACTTTCGCCGCTGGCACGCGGTGATGCGGAACAGCGGCGGTCTGCTCATCACCAAAGCAACCCACCATTTCGACCTCGCCAACTGGTGGCTGGGCGACAAGCCGCAGAGCGTCTACGCCCGGGGTCATCGCCGGTTTTTCGGCGCGCAGCACAGCCCCTTTGGCGCGGATCACGCCAACCGCTGCCGCGACTGTCACCAGGCGCAGCAGTGCCCGATGTATCGCCCGCCCATCGACGCGAAGCAACGCTCGCTGGAACTGGGCTACCAGGTGCATGTCGTTGCCGACTACGAAGGCGATCTGTGCGTCTACCGCGATGAGATCGACATCTACGACACGCACGCCCTGACGGTGCAGTACGCCGGCGGCTGCGTGATGAACTACACGCTCAACGCCGCGGCGCCATTTGAGGGCTGGAACCTGGCGCTCAACGGAACCCACGGCCGGCTGGAGACGGGCATCACCGACGCCAAGCCGGCGCCCGGTTGGCAGGAGCATTTCGTCATTGCCGAACACGGTGGGGGGCTGAAACTGGCGGACCCCAAACGGTTCTATGTGACGAGCTGGCCGCGCGAGTACCGCGTGCATGTCATGCCGCATGACGCGATCGCGTATGAGGTGAAACTGCCCAACATCGCCGAGGGGCACGGCGGGGGCGACTTCGCCATCTACCGGGCGGCGTTCACCGGCGAGATGCCGGCCGACGATCCGCTGCACACCTTCGCCACGGCCCTGGACGGGGCAAGGTCCATGGCGATCGGCGCCGCCGCCAACCGCTCCATCGCCCAGGATCGCGCGGTGTCGATCGCTGAAATCCTTGGCGCTTACGCCTGATCTGCGTCAGCGCGCGTGGGCGTCGCGGTTGGCCTGCACCGCCTGGAACAGGATTGCCCGCCGCGAGGGCGCGGGGCTTTGGGCGGTCAGCGGGCCCAGGGTGTTGTCGCCCCAGTGCAGCAGTTCGAACCGCGCTTCGCCGGGCTGCAAATCGAACACCCCGTTGACGTGCGCGCCCAGCACCGGGTCATCGATCCAGCGCACATACCGCTGCCTGGGTCCCCCGGCCTGCTCCAGCAGCGACACCCGCAGCGTTTCATCCAGCACCAGCGGCTGGGCCTCCGGGTTGTGGAGCGCCACCAACATCACCCGCAGCGAGGGGTTCCACAGCGACGCGACGCGCAGCGAGCGGCCCGCCAGCGACATGGCGGCATTGTCCTGCGCGGAACGATACGTTGCCGCGCCGTCGCCGTTGACCCATTGCACCAGCCGGTCGAGCATCTTCGTGGTGACGACGTGATCATTCGCCGCCGACGCCAGGGCGGGCGACTGCAGGAAACCTTCCGCCAGCCGTTGGACCGTCACGCGCCGATCCAGCGTGGACTGCACCGGCAAATCAGCTTGCAGCGCCGCGCTGGCGCGCCAGGCCCACGGTTCCACCGTGCCCAGCACCAGCCGATAGTCGTCCTGCGGCACAAACAGCTTGAGCCCGGCGGCATCGCTGTGGATCGTCTCGCCGGTTTCCAGGTCGACGAAGTGGCGCACCGCGCGCAGCGCTTCGGGCCGATCGCTCCACGCCAGCGTCGTGACGCCGTCGCTTGAACCCTGGTTCGAGATCACCAGCAGGCATCGGCCCGCAGCGCTGTAGCCCGACACCAGCACATCCGATCCGGCGGATTTCAGCAGCGGTTCGCGGAAGTAGGGGTGATGCTGCACGGAGGGATCGTCGAGCCAGAACGCATCGAGCGCCAACTGCCAGGGCTCGTAGATGTCCGGCCGACGGGTGAAGCTGGTCACATCATGCAGCAGCAGGCGAGAGTAGAACCCGCGCCAGTAGGTGCGCGGCACGACGCCGGCTGCCGGTGAATTGAGCCAGAACACCGCGTAACCCCATTGTTTGCTGGTGAACACGCGGAAGGCATCCAGCGGCACCAGGTTGCTCGAGCCATACTCGCCGACCAGAATCGCGCGGCTGAAACTGCGCCCGGGCAGCGCGACGTTGCACAGGTGCGGCAGCACGTAGGGCGTGTCCGTGACGCCGGCTTCGGCGAAGACATGCGTCGCCCGGCGCAGGAACGTGCGCGAGTTCCACACTTCGCTGGTCGGTTCCCAGCCACCGTCGGCGCGCTGGTAGCCATAGCCCGTGAGCGGCTGCAACCGGAACCGGTGCGTCTGGTTGTCCTGATACACCGTCGACAGCCCGGCCTGCACGCCCTGAGCCAGCCACCAGATGCGAAAATCCACGTTCGACGCACTGGAATTGCTGGGCAACTCTTCGCTCAGGCCCGGCAGAATCGGCAACGCCAGGCTCCGCATCAACTGCTGTGTTTTCTCGCCGGGCACGACCTTGGGGCTCTGTTCCCAGTCCAGCGGCGAGCTCCATTGCCGCCAGAACTGCTGATATTCGGGCGTGCCTCCGGATTCGCTGGTCGCCGAGGCGGCGAAGGAAACCCAATCGACCCCGGCGGCTTTCGACTCGGCGACCATCTGCCGCAGGTAGTCCAGCGTGAGCCAACGTCCATACACCGGGTAGTTGGCGCGGTAGTCGAAGATCTTGCCCACAAAGCGGCCGTTCTTCAGATACGAGTTGACGAACGCGTCCTGGCGCGTGGCGTTGCGCCAAAGGCGATGATGTTCGGGCATCGGCTTGAATGGGCTGGCCTGCAGCGCCAGGCGGAAGGGCGTGCCGTCGAGCGTGCCGGCCATGTTGAGCAGGCTGACCCGCAGCAGCACACGCTTGGGATCGGGACGCTCGATGGTGAACGCCGGCTGCGCCGGGTCGTTGCGCGTCCCCTGGTCCGACTCGCAGGAGAACGTCAGCCCGCGGTCGTCATCGCCCACCCAGAGGTACGGCGGCATGTTCGCCTGGCGCTGGTCCCGGGTGCGGTAGTCGTCCTTCCACGTCAGCGAGTCCCAGACCACGCCGTCGCCCGCTGGCAGCAGACCCATCGGCTTGGGCCGCGACTCGCGCCACAGGTTCGTTGAGGTCAGCCCCGTGTCGAACAGCGTCGCGTGTTGCGATTGCAGTGGGATCAGCAGGTGCAGCCCGTCGATCGGGTCGGGCGATGTGCTGGTGAAGGTGAACAGGTAGAACCCGTCGTAGTCCATGCGCCCATCGACGCGCACCGTCAGCGCGCCGTCGGCGAAGGTCTGCTCGAAGTCGATCTGGCCCACGCCGTGCGGGCGCAGGACGGGCGCGCTGGTGGCGCTGAGCGTTCGTGTCTGTTCGCCGCGACGAACCTGCAGCGCGACGGGGCCGGCCAGCAGGTCGCGATCCGCCGCGGTCAGTGCGGTCAGCAGTCCCTCACGCCCGTGGACGTAACGCCGGGCCCAGCAGATTGCCGCCGGCCCTTCGATCGTCGGCGCGGTGAACGGCGCCGGCACGATATCGCTCAGACCCGGGCGCGGCTCGACTTCAAACGGCATGATCTGCCGCTCGAACGCCCAGCTTTGCCGACTGATTTCCTGACCCTGGGCGTCGAGCATGGCGGCGACCAGCTCGTAGCGACCCGGCGGCATGAGCGGCCCATTGGCGACACGGGGCAGCATGAGCGCACCGGTCGATGCCGCCGCGCTGGTGATCGCGTGCGCCTGGGTGACCAGTTCCTGGCCGTCGCGGCTGAGCGTCAGGCGAACCTGCGCCAGGTCGGCGCGTGCCGCCTGCATCGCAGCGCTGTCGATCTGGTACTCAAACGCACCGGTTGCCGGGTAGGGGCCCACCAGCAGTTTGAAGCGGGTCTGGTACAGCTGGTCCAGCGCCGCCAGCGGATCGGTCGCTTCGCGCCAGACGGGCAGCGTCTGGTCGTAGATGACCGTGTCGGCGGTTACATCGCGGAAGACGATGCGGACGCGGGTGTCGCGCGCGTCGGAGCTCGCCGGGCTGAAGTCCAGGTCCACGCGTTTGTTGCCGCTGATATGAATCTGCGACGCGGGCAGGTCAAAGGTATGCCGTCGGGTGGCGATGGTCTGATCGCCCTGGAGCGCGGTGACTTCGACTTCGACCTGCCGGGCCTGGGCGGTCGGGTTGGCGAACATCGGCATCAGCCGCAGCGCGCCTTTGCGCACGGCGCGGCCGGGGCCGACGACGGAAACGTTGGCGTGGTCGCGCGTGAAGCAGACACGGGCGAAGCGCGTGGTGTCATTGAGGCGCGGCGTCGGGCTGAGCGTGGCGGTCATGCCCGGGTCGGGATAGCGCAGGGCAGCCTGGAAGCCCCAGACATCGCCGGGCTGCGGCGGCCCGCCCAGGTCGTCCCACGGGATGCCGATCACGGCGGCCCAGTAGCCGTCGGGATCGCGCGGGAGCGTGCGGAAGACGCCGCTGCTGCGCCATTCCATGTCGAACTGGCCAACCTCCGGCTCATCGCGCTGGAACGCCGCCAGGCCCGCGAGGTTGCCCCGGACGCGGAAGACATCGCCGCGCGGCCGACCGTCGCGGTGCCGCGGGTCGATCCAGACTTCGACCGTGTCATCGCGCTCCAGTTCCGCCGGCGTGGTCGCCCGCGCCAGCACCGGGCGCCGATACGGCAGCGGCATGTAGACCTGCAGCACCAGCATCCGGGCGTTGTGCGCCACGCGGAACTGCGGCTGCAGCACGTCGCCGACGAACCCGGCGTTGCCCGACTCGTGCTCGACGAGCCCGCTGAACGATGCGGAAAAGCCAAGCCCTTTGGCGAGCTGGGCGCGGTGCTTGACGTTGCTGGCGTCAAGGTCGAGGGGCGTGGCGGCGACCGCCAGGTAGGGCGGCGGCGGCAGCGGGGGCTCCGATGCCGACACGGACCACATCAGCGCAGGCGACAGCAGGATCACCCACGATAGAACCAGCGGATTGCGCATGAGCAGGTTTCCTGTGACGATCACTGCACGATCAACAGGCGGAAATCATGCCGAGCGATGTCGAGATTGTTCAGGGCCGCCTCATCGAGCGGCTGGAGGGTTTCGCCGTCGAGCACCTGGGCGTTGTCACGGCCGACGAGCGCCTCGCGGCTGAGCCTGGGCGCGATGCGGACGGGCGTGGCGGTGGCGTTGAACAGCACGATCAGGGCCGACGACGGGATGTATCGGCCTGCGGCGCGGCGGTAGACGGTTGCGGGCACCTGCTCGTAATCGTGCCCGGTCTGCACGAGCTCGCCGCTGCGCCAGTAGGGCGTCCAGGTCGTCGCCGGGTCGAAGTAGCTCACTTCCTCGAAGGCTTTCATGAGCATGTCGATGGTGCCGCGGTGCAGGGATTGGGCGCGCTCGATGGCGACGTCATGGAGCATGGCGAGGCCGACGACGGAGCGGGTCTGCACGGGCTGGTCGCTCTGGCGGTCGTCGACGCTGGGGAAGTGGTAGACCGCCAGGCCGGTGTAGCGGGCGCAGCGGGCGCGGTAGCGTGCCAGCGTGCCGAACCGTTCCAGTTGGGTATAGCCCTTGCAGTACCAGACGTCCTCGATGCAGGTGACGCGGGTGGCGAAGTTTTCCGCGGCGACGACGATCGGCGCGTAGCGGCCTTGCCAGAGGCGCACGGCGTTGGTGTGCGACACGACCGCCATGCGCTTGAGCAGATCCCGGGTCAGCAGCAGGTTGAGCGTGCCCTGCACGGAGCCGTCGTCGTCGAGGTAGGCGGTGCCTTTGAGCAGGCTGCCCGAGGACCAGAAGGGGGTGTGGTCCCAGTGGTAGCCGTTGAGTCCGCAGCGGCGCTGGTGTTGATCGAGCGCCCAGACGCGCAGGTCCACGCTCGACGGGCAGATGTCCATGAACTGCCGGGTGGCCTGCTTGTCGTTGAACTGGCCATAGGGCGTGTAGAGGTTGAGATAGCCCGGCGAGGGTTTGGCGCTGAGGGTGGTGCGGCCGGCCCATTCGCCGGCGTAGGTTTCGAACTCACGCAGCCCCTGGCTGACGATATTCGTCGTGCTGTAGCGGGTGACCGGCACGTCATAGTCGGGCCACGCCGAACGGCGATACGCCAGCAGTTGATCGCGGAGGATTTCGTACTCGAGGTCCTCGCGCATGGCGATGGCGTCGAATCCCGGACCGGTGCCGGACATGGTCCAGCTGGCCGCGCCGTAGCCGCTGAGAAAGCCCGGCTCGTTCTCGTTGCCCCGAGCTTCGGGGTGCATGTAGCTGATGCGATAATCCGGCGGGAGCCGCTTGGTGGGCACCGCCTGGAGTCCGAAGGTCAGCGTGCGCGGCTTGGCAATGCTCACCGCATGATTCGCCAGGTGCAGCGTCAGCCGAACCGTGTCGCCGGTGTTTTCCAGGCTGGTTGAAGGTTGGTCACGATCGAGCATCCAGCCCTGATCGCTGTTGGCGAAATAGGTCAGGCCCAGTTCGCCGTCGCCCAGGTAGAGGTAGGGCAGGAAGCGGCCCTTGATGTTGGCGGTGCCGATGAGCTGCTGGCTGTTCCAGAAGACGCCGGTTTTCGTGGGAATGCCGCCGTAGGGGCCGACGCTGCCGGCGGGGTTGTAGGTCAGGAAGCAGTTGACGAACTCGCGGGGCACGTCGAGGGTCAGGTCGATCTTTCGCACCGCGACGGGCTGGTCGGCCGGCGGGGTGAGGGTGATGTCAAAGAGGGTCAGGCCGTCGTATTCGGTGGTTGAGCGCGTGGTGACGCGCAGGGCGCCCAACTCGCCTTCGCCCTGGGCGATGGTACGACCCGGATGCCGATCAACCCATTGAAGCTTGCCTGCGGGCTTGAGCGTGGCGGACGAACCATCAGCGAACGCGGCGGTCAGGCTCGGCGGGGACGACAGCACGCTGCGCCCCTGGGTGGTGATCGTCTGCGGCAGGCCGGTGTCCGCCAGGCGAATCTCCCGGCCCCAGAGCTGCAGCATCGCTCCGCCGACCTTGATCGGCTGGTACGGCGGAATCGGCTCCAGCGCCTTGCCCAGCGTGTTGTTCTCCCACTCGAAGCGATGCCGACGCATCGGTTCCCGCACGGTGTGGACCGCCTTGTTCTTCGCGTCCAGCAGCGTGGTGGTGATGAGATACTGCCCGGGCTCCAGCGGCGGCACCGCGAGCTGCGCCTGCAGCATCCCGGTTTCGGGCAGGTCGAACGTGCCCTCGGCGAAACGCAGGCCCGCGGCCTCGGCGACCCGCTGACGCTGCGCGTGCATCGCCCGTTCCACTACGGTCTGCACCTTCACCGCCTGCCTGAAGCGCGGGTCCATACCCAGCACATCGAGGTCAGCGGTGATGCGGAGCTGGTTGTAGGTGGGGTAATAGGCGGTGTAAACGACTGGCTCGGACGTGGCGTTGCGGCGCTGGGCGTAGGGCTTGAGCCAGTTGACGTCCAGATCGTCGGGCTTGGGGCAGAATCGCGTGTGCTGCCGGAACAGCAGCTTGTCGCCGGCGGTGACTTCCAGGCCCAGCAGGTTCTGCCGATCACGGGACAACGTGTGCAAGCTCCAGCTTAAATCGGTGGCGCGCGGAAGGTCCAGCGGCTCCTTGCGAAATGCCGCCGTGGCTGGCTTGCCCGCAGCGCTGCGCAGCGGCTGCTTCTCCTCGATCACGGTCTGGCCCGCGCTGTCCACCAGCGACAGAGCGGCCGTGGCGTCGACGTTCTCCTGTCCGACCACTTCGATCTGCGCGTCGAGCTTGCCTTCTTCCATCGGCGCGCCCAGTCCCAGCAGGCGCACCGCCGGGGCGCTGCGATCGAGCACCAGTTCGGGGAAGTGGACCCAACCCTTCCAGCTATGCGGCACCAGGGCGGTGTAGAACTGCTCGGGGTCGGCTGCGGCGACGAAGTTGGCGATCAGCGACGTGCGGGGTCCCAGCGGCAGCGGCAGTTCCAGGTTCTTCAGCGGGATCGCCAGTTCGATTTCCCAGCGGTCGCGGTGCACCTTGCTGCCTACGCGGGCTTCGGACTCCCACTCGAGCCCGGGCCAGCCCTCGCTCTGGCGCACGCGGGCGTCTTCGATCGCGCCGTAAGGATTGACCAGGAACTGGAAGAAGAACTCGTTGGTGATGGCTTTGCGGTCGAGGATGGTCGCCAGGCGGATCTCCAGGTGATCGCCGCGGAGGATGGCGCTGCCGGCTTCGGGGTTGCTGCCGCCGGCGTCGCCGGTCTTCTGGGTCGCCAGGATCGTGCCTTCGGGGAACAGGGGATAACGGCACGCCAGGTACAGGTGTTCATCATCCCAGGCCAGCCACCAGGTGGTCTGCACCTGCTGCGGCGCGAGCACCTTGGTTTTGAACTCATGGAAGCCGGTGGTCTGCGCCGCCAGCGCCCATGGGGCGTCATCAATCACGCCATCGATGGTTGGCGGGGACTGGAGATGGGGCACGGTCAGCAGCGGCGGGGGATAGGGGAAGTCCGGCTGCGCCGCCGCGGGGGCGGCCTGGCTGGGCAGGGTTGGCAGCAGCAGCAGGATCAGCAGTGCCAGCGTCAGCAGGCCGCGGCGGCCAGTGGGCGCGCAATCATCGCCGCTGGAGGTGCAGGACCTCCAGTTCTTCATCCGCATGCAAGATGTCATCGGGATTACTCCGGGTTGCTCAAATTCATCAGGTCACCAGCCATTGGGCGCGTTCAACTGGCTGTCACGTTTCCAAAGTTCACTGTCGGAGGACGCGTTGCTCTTCCAGCGGCCCGAGCCGGTGGGGTTGATGATCGCCGAATAAAACGCGCTGTACGGCACCGATCGCGCCGAGCCATCCAGACGCAGGAGGTTGAGCAACGCCAGCGCGTCGACATTGCCGCCGACGTGATTGCGCTGGTTGTACTGACCGCCCGAGACATTGAGGTTGTAGGTGTCGGTGATCCAGATGGGCTTGAAGCCGACCGCCAGATCGAGTTTGGCGCCGCCGCCGGTGCTGCGATTCCAGATGGGCATGTCGCGGACGTTGGCGGAATAGTTGGTCGGGGCCGGTGTGCCCGGGTTGCCCGACAGTTTTTCGAACTGCCCATTGAACTCCTCAATGGTGTACTGCTGCGGCGCTGAGGTGGAAACCACTTTGGCAGGACAGAAGAAAGGCCGGGGACTGCCCAGATAGCGCCCGCCGCCGCCGCTGCTGCCGGCGCCCAGCGCCAGACGCCCCAGCGGGTAGTAGGAGTCCGTGCTGGTGGCGTTGTAGTGGCGCCACGCGCCGCTGCCGGTCCACGGATGCGCTGACTCATTGGCATGGCGTGCCGGCAGTTCGTCCTGAAAATCCGTCACGTAAGCAGCCGTCGCGATGCCCATCTGCCGCAGATTGACCAGACACTGACTGGTGCGGGCGGCTTCCCGCGCCTTGGCCAACGCCGGCAGCAGGATGGAGACCAACAGCGCGATGATGCTGATGACCACCAGCAATTCGATGAGCGTGAAAGCCCGCCGTCGGGATTCGCAGTCAAGCAGGATCGACATGGGCAGCTCCTGTTGAAGTCGGCGCGAAGTGACCCATCCATCCTCCGCATGGAAATCAGATGGACCAGGCGCCATTATGGATTATTTCGCAAATATGTCAACAATTTTTAGATATACGATGAGAAATACACCGCGCGAATATCGCCCGGGATATTTTCCGGAATCCTGCATTTCAGGTGGATCAGTCGATCTTGAAATGACATAATTTATTGTAAAATAATCAGTTCTGTATCAATTGAAATATGTCGCCAGCGTTGCGGAAGTGTCCGGCGAAATGGCTTCGATCAGGAAATATCGAAAATATGACTTTCGAAAATGGAAGTTTCGGATATCATCTGCGCCATGATCGTCAACCAGCGTGACATTGCCCGGAAACTGAATCTGGCGGTCTCCACCGTCTCCAAATCGCTGCGGCATTGCACCGATGTCAGCGATGAAACCCGCGCCCAGGTGCTGTCGACCGCCGCACAGATGGGCTACGAGCCGCCGCTGCGTGCGGGGCGCTCCGCTGCCAGTCGGGGCGCGGGGCGTCGCGCCCAGCTTCGTGCCGGGCGTCCTGCGCGTTCCCGCACTCAGGCCCTCATCCCCGTCGGGTTGCTGTTTCACTGGGGCGACACCATCCAGCACGACATCCATCAGCCCGGCCACGAGATGCTCATGGGCGCCACCGAGGCCGCCGGTGACCTGGGCGTCTCGCTGTCGATCCATTTCGACCGCGGCGCCGCCAGCGACTGGCACGACCCCCGCAAGCAACCGGCGAACCTGCGCGGCGGACAATTGCGGGGCCTGATGTTCATGTACAACTTCGAAGCGCCGATCGTCGCCCAGTTTGCCGGGCAGTACCCGACGGTCACCGCCAATCACCATCACCTCGATGTCGGGGCCGACCTCGTCGGCCTGGACTACACCTGGGCCTGTCAGTTGGCGCTGGGGCAACTGCTGGAACGGGGCCACCGCCGCATCGGGCTGTTGAGCGTCGGGCACAGCCATGGGCGGCAGCAGTTCACCGGCTCCTGCCTGGCGGCGGTCTGCAACGTGGGGCTGAGCCTTGCCGATGTGGCGATCGTCGATTCACCCGGCCGGCAGTTGGATCGCTATGCCCTGGCGCGCGAAGCGGCGCGCCTCACCGCCGAACGCGGCGTGACCGGCTGGATCACCAAGTCCAACTACAACGTCTACGACCTCAACGACGCGCTCAAGCCGTTGGGGCGCGCCGTTGGCCAGGACGTTGCCGTCGTCTCTCTGGGAGGTGATCGCCCCGACCGCACCGGGCTGGAGATCACCGCCTACAGCCCGCCGCTGCGCGAGATGGGCGCCGCCTGCGTTCACCAGTTGCTCCAGCGCATCGAAGAACCCGATCGCCCCGCCATGGCGCGCCTGCTGCAACCCCGACCGGTGCCCGGCCAGACGCTGGTGCCGTCCACCGCCCGCGCCGAAGCCCGACCGTGATTCGCACCGGCGGGGGATTCCGCCAGTCTCGTCGTCCATGACCGTCGCCCGATCATGAGCTTCACCGCCTGCTGAAGGAAGTTCCGCGATGTCCGCCGCGCTGTTGCCCGAAGTGTTCATCGACCCGCCCCGCGAATGCTCGGTCATGCCGTTCTGGTTCTGGAACGATGAACTGGATGAAGCGGAGATCCGTCGCCAGATTGCGGACTTCGCAGCGCATGGGGTGTACGGGTTCATCATTCATCCCCGCATGGGCCTGCCGCGCCGGCTGGCGTGGATGAGCGAACCGCTGCTGGCGCTGTACGACGTCGCCATCGACGAGGCTCAGCGTCGCGGCCTGAGCGTGCTGCTCTACGACGAGGGCATGTATCCCTCGGGCTCGTCGCATGGGCAGGTCGTGGCGGAGAACCCGCTCTACGCGACGCGGGCGCTGACGGTGCATGAACTGTCCGACGACCAGCCGCCGATCCTGCCGCCGGGTCATCACCTCGTGGCTGTCTGTCGCCGCGTGACCGGGCAACATGTCGCCGTGGTGGACCAGCCCGCGGGCACGGTCATCCGCGGCATCCACTATGTTGATGAACAGGCCGACGCCCACCTGAAGGAGCCGCGCGAGGTGCTGCCGCCCGCCGCCGACCTGCTCAACCCCCAGGCCGTCGACTGCTTTCTGCGGCTGGTCTATGACCGTTTTGCCGCGCGCTATCAACAGCATTTCGGCAACACGATCCTGGCGATGTTCACCGACGAGCCTGATGTGCTGGGCAAGTTCTATCCGCCGCACCTTCGCCCCGGAACCAAGGGAATCCTCGACCATGTGCAGCGGCTGCTGGGTTACGACTTCACGCCGCACCTGCCGGCCCTGTGGTACGACGACGAGCCCGACGCGGAGCGCCACCGCGCCGCGTATCACTGGGCGATCGACCAGCGTCTGCAGGAGACCTACTACCAGCGGCTGAGCGACTGGTGCCGTCGTCACCGCCTGCCGTTGACCGGGCACCCCGCCATGAGCGATGAGATCGGCGCCCTGCGGCATTTCGACATGCCCGGCCAGGACCTGGTCTGGCGCATGGTGCTGCCGGGCCCGACCGCCACGCAGGGCCGGCACGCCACGCAAGCCAAATGCAGTTCCTCGGCGGCACGCCACCTGCGCCGCCGCCGCAACGCCAACGAATGCTGCGGCGCCTATGGCCACGAGCTGACCTATGACCAGATGCGCTGGCTCGCCGACTGGTGCTTCGTGCGCGGGGTGAACCTGCTCTACCCGCATGCGTTCTACTACAGCGTGCGCGGGCCGCGCCGCGACGAGCGCCCGCCGGATGTCGGCCCCAACAGCGCGTGGTGGCCGCGCTACCGCGACTATGCCGACGGCTGCCGCCGCCTGAGCTGGCTCAACCTCGACAGCACCCATGTCTGCCGCGTGGCGATCCTGGGCGAATCGAATCACCTCGCCTGGCAGGCTGCCGAAGTGCTGCAGCGCGGGCAGATCGACTTCAACTACCTCGAAGCCCGCCATCTGGCGGAAGACGCGGCGGTCAGCGCACGCGGCATTGAACTGGCGGACATGCACTACGACGTGCTGATCATCGATGAGGTCTGCTCGCTGCCCCCGGGGATCGACGCGGCCCTGGACACGCTCGCCGCCGCAGGGCGGTTACTGCATCACACAGCCACCGCCGTCAGCGCGCGCTGGCCGGGCATCCGCCTGCCTCAGCCCGAAGCGCTTACCGCCGCCGTGCGTCAACTGGCGCCCGCCGATCTGCACAGCCGCACGCCGCAGCCGGAGCTGCGTTGCCGCCATGTGCGCAAGCTCGATGCGGACTGGTATTTCATCTTCAACGAGGGGCTGGCGCCGATCCCGCTGGACATTGATGTGGCCGCTCCGGGCGCGCGGACCTGGATCGATCCCTACGGCCGGGAACCGGTGGTGCTGTCTGTTCCACCCACTGAACTCGAACCGCTGCGCCTGCTCCTGCTGCGCTGCCTGTGAAATTGCCATGACTCCGCATCGTCCCCCCAACTTCGTGATCTTTCTGACCGACACGCAGGGCGCCAACGTGATCGGGTGCTACGGCAAGCCCGAGCTGCGCACGCCGCATATTGATCAGCTGGCGTCACAGGGCGTGCGGTTCGACCGCGCCTACACGACCTGCCCGGTCTGCACCCCGGCGCGGGCGGGGCTGTTCACCGGCGTCTACCCGCACAGCGCCGGGCCGGCGGCCAACAGCATCCCGCTCTACGCCAACACCCGCACGATGGCGCACTACCTCGCCGACGCCGGCTATCACTGCGGCTACAGCGGCAAGTGGCACCTCAGCGGGCACGACTACTTCGACACCGGCGCCTGCGCCGACGGCTGGGACCCGACGCTCTGGTACGACGGCAGGAACTATCTCGACGATCTGGGTGACGCCGGCGTGAAGTTGTGGCGCGAGGCGGCGGCGAGCATCGACGCTCCGCCGGACCCGCGCATCACCAGTGAGTTCACCTGGGCGCAGCGCGTGTCCGATCGCGGCATCGGGTTCCTGCGGCAGCGGCATGATCAGCCGTTCTGCCTCGTATTGTCCTACGACGAGCCGCACCACCCGTTCGCCTGTCCGCCCCAGTTCATCGAGCCGTTCCGTGACTATCGCTTCCCGGTGGGCCCGTCGGGCGCGGATCCGCTGACGAACAAGCCGCACATCCAGCGGATCTGGCGGCAGCGCATCGCGGAACTGCCGCATCAATACCAGCCGCTGCGCGACGGGGCGTTCTATCTGCCCTGGTACTTCGGGTGCAACCACTTCGTGGATCACCAGATTGGCCGGGTGGTCGAGGAACTCGATCGGCTCGGGCTCGACGACCACACCTGGGTCCTGTTCACCAGCGATCATGGCGATCTGATGGGCGAACATGGGTTGCTGTCCAAGGGGGCGTGCATGTACGACGGGGCGGCTCGGGTGCCGCTGGTGGTGCGACCGCCGCGGGCGCGGCAGGAGCCGCGCGTGCTGCGCTCGCCGGTGAGTCACGCCGACGTGCTGCCCACGCTGCTGTCGCTGGCGGGCGTGACGCCGCCGGACATCCTCGACGGTCAGTCGCTGACCGGTTTATTCGAGGGACAGGAAGAGCCCGATCGCGCGGCGATCATCGCCTTCCACCGCTTCGAGATCGGCCACGACGGTTGCGGTGGTTTCCTGCCGATCCGCTGCATCATTCGCGACGGGTACAAGCTGGCGCTGAATCTGCTGAGCACTGACGAACTGTACCACCTGGCTTCGGATCCGGCGGAGTTGGTGAACCGCATCGATGACCCCGCCCATGCTGCCGCGCGCGATCGGTTGCACGCGGCCCTGCTCGCCTGGATGGATGAACGTCGTGATCCGCTGCGTGGGCCGGTCTGGGCGCAGCGCCCCTGGGCAAGGCCGGTGTCGGCGAGCTGGAACGGCCCGTACCGCCCCCGCCGCGCTGACGGCGTCTGGCCGGTCGAACTGAACTATTCCACCGGCAAACCCCTGGGAGCGTGAGGTCGAGATGTTCAATTTGCATTTGAGTTCCGACGGCCTGACGTTCACCGACCCGGACGCGAACCTGGGCGTGCGGGGGCTGGGGCTTCGACTGATCGTGGAGGGCCAGACGCGGGTCGCCGTGTACGAGTCGATCCGGCGCGAAGGCGAGGTCTGGATCGCCGAGGCGCCGGTTTCGCCGGACCTGCGTGTCGTCACCCGGGCCGAGCCGGTCGCAGGGCTTGGCGCGGTGGTGTTGACGCATGCATTGCACAACGCCCGTCGCACGCCGCTCTGGGTGACCAGCGTCGCCACCGGCGCCTTCACGCCCGACGCGGCGGTGCTGCACGGCAAGGGCAGTTGGCTGGGTTGGGATCTGCGTTGTGCCCACACCGATCACGTCCGCAACGAGCACTACCCGCACTGCCAGATGGAGTATCCCTACCTGCGCATGCTGCCGACGCAGACGGTGCACCTGGGGCGCGGCGAGGACCAGGCGTTTCCCGGCTGGTTGCTGCAGGATCTTGCCGGCCGGAGCGGACTGGTGTTCGCCGCCGCGTCGGAGGAGATCAACTTCACCACCTTTGAGATGCGCAAGCGCGCGATGGTCAACCGCAGCGTGTTCGAGGTGTTTGCCGTACACCATGATCCGGGGCAGACCGGCGGATTTCAGGTGGACGCGCAGTCATCGCTGAAGCTTGACGGCGTGTTCATCCAACTGCTCGGTGATGTCGCGGTCGAGGACGCTTTCGTGGACTACGTCGGGTTTCTCTCGAGCCGACATCGCTTCCGCGGACCGACCACGCCGATCCTGCGCGAGGCGATGCACTGCACGTGGAACTACGGCGTGTTCGCGGATCAGTCCGAAGCTTCACTGTTGCCGACGGCCCGTTTCATCGCGGAGCAACTGCCGGGCATCAAGTGGTTCCTCATGGACGCCGGCTACCTGACGGGCCAGACGGCATCGACGTTTCTCGATCAGTTCTATCCCGAGGCGAATCAGCGGGTGGATCGCGCCCGTTGGCCACGCGGCATCCGGGGGTACACCGACGAGTTGCGCCGGCTGGGGCTGCGCCCAGGCATCTGGTGGTCGCCGACCGTGGCAGTGCCCTCGCGGCTGCACGAGGAACATCCCGACTGGCTGCTGCGCAACGCCGACGGGTCGCTCTACCTGATCGGCGGCAAGCATGCGTTCCTGGACTACAGCCATCCCGAGGCGGTGGCGTTCCTGGATCGCACGCTGGCGGTGATTCTGGGGCAGTGGGGGATGGATGCATGCAAGATGGACTTCTGGAGCCAGAATTTTGAGGATCGGCATGCCCGGCTGCGCGACCCTTCGCAAACGGCGGTGCAGCGGCGGCGGCAATTCCTGGCGCTGGTGCGAAAACACCTGCCCGACGATGGCGTGTTCATGACCTGCGTGGCGACCGGTATGGGCAACCCGTTCCCCGGGCAGTGGGCGGACACCTATCGCAACACCATCGACATCGGCGTGGGACGCTGGGAGGAACAGCTCAACAACTGCATCTGGGCGCTGCCCACGCTGGGCATAGAGGGCCGCCGGACGTTTCTACTCAACAACGACAGCGCCGGCATCATGGCGGAGTACCCCGACCATGAGAACGAGTTCCGGCTGACCTGGAGCTACATCAACATGGGTCTGCTGGAAACCGGGGGACGGGTGGAGACCTGGCCGGCGCGCTGGGTTGCCGCGCTGCGCCAGCTGACGGATCGTTGCGACCGCGGTTGGCGCGTGCATTGCCCGGACCAGCGGGCGTTTACAGGTGTGCCGCTGCCCGAGTCGCTGTATGTGGATTTCCCGGCCGACAGCATGACCGCCCGGGCCGGGGTGCGGCAGTCGCTGGCGCTGTTCAACTGGAGCGACGAGGCGCGGGTGGTGTCGGTGCCGCGGCGCCGGCTGGGCCACGACGGGCCGGTGGACGCGGTGAACTTCTGGACCGGGCAGCGCCAGCGTCTCGATGACGAATTCATCACGCGCACCCTCGCCGGTCGCAGCGCGCTGTTGTACGACATAAGCTGGTGATCGAGGTGAACGCCATGCTGCGACGCAACGACCTGGTGCTGTTTCAGGGGGATTCGATCACGCACGCCTTCCGCAAACCGGAGGAGGTGGGCGTGTCGTACCGCATGGGCGCGGGGTGGGCGATGATGGTCTGCGCCCAGCTCCTGGCGCAGCGGCCCGACTGGAACCTGCGCTTCGAGAACCGTGGGGAGTGCGGCCATGGCGTCAACGAACTGCTCGCCCGCTGGCAAAAGGACTGCCTGGACCTCAAGCCTGATGTCCTGAGCCTGCTGATCGGCGTCAATGACGCGATTGCCCGCATGAAATACGGCACCGGCGCCACCCCGGCGCAGTTCAAGGAGGCCTATGCCCACCTGCTGACATGGACCCGCGCGCAGCTTCCGCAGGTCCGAATGGTGCTCTGTGAGCCGTTTCTGCTGGAAACCGGCATCGTGACGCGCGCCTGGCTGGAGGAACTGCGCCCCCGCCAGCAGGCGGTTCGTGAGTTGGCGCATGACTTCAACGCGGTCTTCGTGCCGCTGCAGAAGCGACTCGAACAGGCGGCGGCGTCCACCGGGCCGGCTTACTGGCTCTTCGACGGCATCCATCCCAACGCGGCCGGGCAGTGGCTGATCATGCAGGCCTGGCTCGAAGCGGTCTGCGGCGATGGCGCGGCAGACACGCCGGGAACCGCGTCATGACCTCGACGTAACGCAGTACGGCGTGCGTGGCGATGGCGTGACGCTCAACACGGCAGCACTGCAGACGTTGCTCGACCGCTGCGGCGACGCCGGCGGCGGCAACGACGAGCACGCCCAGGGTTGAGCGTCCGCGCGCTGCGACGCGTCTGGCCGACAGGGCGCGACGCGCGACCAGGCCTGGGCGACGGCCCGCCATCTGGCGGTGCGGCGGTCGAACAGGTACATTACTGACGTCTTGATGGTATTTGTGACGTCAATAAATAACACCCGCCAGGAATGACTGATCCCATGGCCAACCCTGCTTCATTGGACGTGTTCGGCGCGGAAATCCAGTACTTCCGGCTTGAGCCGCGCTACTGGGAAACCATCATCCGCCGCTTCAAAGACACCGGCCTGCGCTGCGTCACCACCTATGTGCAGTGGGGCACCCACCTGGTCGGCCCGCCGGACCGCAAGCATCCCGCCGGCCGGTTCGACTTCACCGGTCGAACCGATCCACGGCTCAACCTGATGCGCTTCCTCAACCTCGTCGAGAAGCATGACCTGCTGCTCAACTTCCGTTGCGGGCCGTTCTGCTGCAACGAAATGGCGTACGGCGGTTACCCGCAATGGCTGGTCTGCGGCGATCCGGCGCTCATGGTCTGGGACCACCAGAACCGCACCACCCAGGGCTACTGGATCGGCAAGCGCGAAGGCTCCCAGCCCAGCTACCTGCACCCGCATTACCTGGAACTGGTCAGGCACTGGTTCGCTGCGGTCGATCCCATCGTCGCCCCGCGCGTCCGCCGTGCCGACGCCAAGGGAAACTTCCGGGGGGGGTTCATCACCATGATGAATCTCGACAATGAGATCAGCTACATCGTCAAGGATTCGTTCCTGGACAGCGACTACAACCCGGTCAACGTCGCCCCGGGCGGCTACTACCACCAGTTTCTGCGCGAGAAATACGGTTCGGCCAAAGCGCTCGCCAATGCCTACGGGCGCAAGCTGCAGGCGCTCGAGGACGTGCAGCCGCCGCGCCAGGTGCCCGCCGCCGTCGGCCGCGACCTGGCGTGGTACACCGACTGGATCGAGTTCAAGACCTGGGTCATGTGCCGCTACATCGCCGTGCTGCGGGAAATGCACGAGGCCCACGGCATCCACAACAGCGACACGTTCCGGTTCATGACCAACTTCAACCCGCACCTGCCCGAAGGCGTGCCCACGCGGATGCCGGCGTTCGAGCAGGCCGTCTCCAGCAAGAGCGGCCCGGGCGTGGTGGGCTATGACTTCTACCGCGGCGCGTTCATGAGCTATTCCGGCTACCACTCCATGGCGCGGGTGCTCAAACTGATGAACGCGAGCCTGCACTACACCTGGTCGGCCGAGTTCATGAGCGGCACATGGAATAAGGACCTTTCCAAGACCAGCCGGGTCAGCGACGACCACATGCGCTTCATGGCGCGCTGCGCCCTGGCGCAGGGCTGCAAGAGCATCGAGTGGTTCATGTTCCACGACCGCGACTGCTGGGGCGACGCGCCCGTCAGCAGCCATGGCCATCCGCGCCCGAGCCTCGCGGTGCTGCAGCAGACGCCGCGCCTCTTGTTTGAGCGGATTCCCCACTGGGATCAGTTGCAGCCGCGGACGGATGTGGGCATCGTCTATGACCTGGCGATGCACCAGCACACCGCCATTGGTGATCCGTCGCCCTGTGCCGACAACGATCAGTATGTTGGCAAGCCCACGCTGGCGGGGGTCGAGGCGGGCAAGGCGTCAAAGGAATACTACGGCCTGTTCCGGCTCATCGAGCAGGCCGGCGTGCAGCCGGGCGTGATCGACGTGCGGCATGACGCCCAGCCGCTGAGCGCGTATCCGCTGGTGTTCCTGCCAGGTTCGCCGGTGGTGTCGCGGGCGACGAACACCGCCCTCAAGCGTTATGTGCAGCGCGGCGGCGTGCTGGTGGTCAGCGGCGTCTGGCCCAGTCTCGATGAGACCGGACGAGCCTTGCGCTTCCTGGGCCTGAGCAAGCCGGGCGGCAAACTCGGCAAAGGCGCTGTGGTCCATTGCGCCGCGTGGCTGGGGCAGGACGACGCCGAGCAGGAGTCCCCCGACAGCCGGAAAGTTGTCGCGCACCTGGTCAGGCGTCATGTACCGCGCCCGGCGGTGCGCCTGGAAGCCGAGTCGCCTGTGCAGTATGTCGATTGGGCCAAGGGCGGCGGTCACGCGCTTCACACGCAGGAGCGCCTGCTGGCGTCGGCGGTGCTGCACGAGTCGCCGGACGGCGGCTCGTGCGTGCTGTTCGTGCTGAACCATCACGCCGAGGCGGCGCGGTTCAAGCTCACGCTGGGCGTGCCGGCCGAGGCTTTGTTGGATCTGGACACGCAGGAGCGTCACGCGGTCAAGGGCGGCCGGGTCACCGTTGATGTGGATCGCAAGTCGGCATCCATCTATCTGCTGGAAGTGAAGCGATGAGGTTCCAAGTCGTGACGGCGGTCAGCATGCTCATCGTCATGCTGGCGTGCGGATGCGCCAAGCTGCCCGAGGCAGGCGAGCAGGCGCAGGCGGATCTGTTGCTCCTGGCGGAGTTCGAGCAGGCAGCCCGCGCCGCGGTGAACACTCCCGCCATGGAGAGCACGTTTCACGCCGCCGGTCGGCAGAACTTCGTCCAGATGCTGCGCCGCGCGCAGCCGGCGACCGAAGCCGAGCTCGCCGCCGCACGCCGCTATTTCCAGAAGCGCCTTGAGCAGGCCCAGGCGGGGCCGACCTGGCCAACGCCACCGACGTTCGACATTCCCTTCGCCGCCGCTTCGCCCCGTATCGATGGAGTGCTGGACGACCCGGCGTGGCAGAACGCAGCCAGCTTTGACCAGATGTACCGGCTGGGCAGCACCGAGCGCGCGCCGGGCGCCACCGTCTGGAAGGTGCTATGGGATCGGCAGTATCTCTACTTCGCCTTCGAGTGCGGCGACGCCGACGTGCAAGCTCCGACGTTCGAGCGCGACGGGTCGATCTACTCCGCCGACTGCGTGGAGATGTTCATCCTGCCGCGACTGGAGACCGGCATTTACTGGGAGATCATCATCAGTCCCAGCGGTTCGGTCTACGACGGGTTGCAGGCCAAGAAGATGAACGGCTGGGGGCCGGTCACCAGGCCGGAGTTCGACATGGAGGGGTTGAAGTACGGCGTGCAGGTGCGGGGCACGCTGAACGATGCCGCCGATCGCGATGCCGGCTACAGCGTGGAAGTCGCGGTGCCGTTCGCGCAACTGCCCGAGTACCACTGGGCCACGCCACAAGCCGGCCAGACCATTCGCCTGATGCTGGTCCGTCTGGACGGCCAGAGCCAGCAGCAGCTGTCGGTCTACTCGTTCATCCCGCTGCTTTCCTGGGGTCATAACCTGTGGAATCACGCCCAGGGGCGGTTGATCGGCCCGTGAATCTGCTGCCGGGCGGCTCGGAAACGCCCAGTGCGGCTGACGCACGCTGCCTGCTGCTCATGGCGCCTCATGGTGAAACAGCCGCGCTTCCAGCCAGGCGCGACGCAGTGCGCCGAGGTGTGCTTCCATATCCATCCAGAAGGGAACCGCATCGAGATAAGCCTGGTCCACCTGGGCATCGGTCATCTGCGGCGATATCTGTTGCAGTATCGCGTCGAACCGTTCGACCCGCGGCTGGAGCACCGTGCGGTAGAACTGCGGATCGCCCAACTCCGGGTCCAGCCACGCGCCCAGGCTTCCAGTCATGCCGCGGGCGGCACGATAGCGCTGCGCCGCTGCGAACAACACCTGGCGACGCATGCGCTGCCGGTGCACGTCCAGCAGACCCGTAAACACAATTTCGCCCCAACTGCTGCGGTGGTGCACCGAGCGGCTGCCGGCGAATGAAAAGCCCCCGCTGCGAGTCCAGCGAATCACCTCGAACGGCCAGGCCGTCTGGGCGTGGGGCAGTTTGTCGTGAAAGGCCTGCCAGGAAAAGAACAGGTAGACCGCGTAACCGTCGGGCATCACGCGCACCTGCTGACGGAACGTGCCATCCTGTTCGGACACCGCGCGGAAGGTGAGATTGGGATAACTGGTCACGAAGCGATCGGGCGTGAACTTGCCGGCGGGCAATTGGCCCAGCAGCGTGTAGTAGGGCTGGCGAGCGCCGGGCGCCAGATACATCTCGAAGCTGCCGCCGCGCTCGCGGCCCGCCAGCACGTGTTCCACTTGTGCATCACGAGACTGCAGAAACAGATGCAGCCCCTGGGGGTCGCATACGACGTGCAGATCCGTCTGGGCGTCGTCGCGCACCTGCGCCGCCTGATCAGCGGCGTCGCGCCCGGTCATGGCTGCGTCGGTCGCCACGAGTTGGCTCAGGTTGTCGCCGTAGGGCCGGGCAAGCGTCGCGTGTCCCTGTGCCTCGTGCAACAGGGGTGAACTGAGCCATTCGCCGATGTCCGCCGGAGCGCGATCGACATAGATGCACGCCACTTGCGCCCGCGGCGGCGCGGCGAAGCGCGCCTGTTGCTTAGCCAGCAGCGCCCGGGCCGCGGCTTCCTCGCCGGCGCGCAACGCCGAGCGACCTGCCGCCAGCAGCGCGTCCGACTGGTCTTTCGCCGAAAGCTGAGGTTCGCGGTCCAGCAGGCGCTGGACATCGCCTGCTGACGTGAGGGCTTGTACGAGGAGCTGCGCCCACAACCGCCGCGCCGGCGAGATCGTGACATCCGCGCCGGCCTGACGCGCGGACTCGACGGCTGCGGCAGCGCCGCCCGTGAGCCCCTGAGCGTCGACCCATGCCAGGTACACCACTTCACGGTCAGTGGCCTTCAGCCGCGGCGCCGCCAGGAGCATCGGACTCAACCAGGCCACGAATTGCGGATAACGGTCAACCTCGATCCGCTTGAACTGGGTCAGCAGCAGGAGGGCCCGGTTCGGGTCCTGGGCGACCAGCGCCGGCAGATGCCGCTCACCCAACGCCGCCAGCGCGGGTACATCCGGCGGTGTCGTACGCAACACCGGCAGCTGCGCAAACGCCCGCCACCGGGCGGGGTCAGGTTGACTGGCGTCCTCCAGCACACTTAAGCACTGGGCGTGCAACGCGGTTGTCAGCCCCTGGCTGCGGCAGAAGTCGATCAAGTCGATGCCCTGTTCGCGGCAGAGCGCCAGGCCGCGCTCCACCGCGCCCCGGCTCACCAGCAGACTCGCGGCCGCCCGCATGACCCGCAGGCGCATCTGATCACTCAACGGCAGCGCCGCCGCGGTCGCGTAGTATCCGTCCGCTTCGTCGAACGCGTCACGCCGCTGGCACAGATCGCCCAGATTCAGCAGCGCGGCGGCCCGGTCGTCCGGGTTCAAGTCCGCCAGGGTCAAGGCCCGCTGGAGCGTCGCCATCGCCGGTCCCAGGTCCATCGCAACCAGATCCTTGCCCGCCTGCTGTCCGATCTGCAACTCGGAGATGTCCCGCAGCGCGTCGATCCGGGCGGCATTGGCGAGATCGGGATCGCGCACGATGCGCTCATGGATGCTGATCGCGGCGTCGGGGCCCTCCAGCGCGCCGCGCGCGGTGGCCAGCGCCTGGAGCACCGCGGCGCGTTGAGGAGCGGTGAGCGCCGTCTCGGCCAGCAACTGCTCAGCTTGCGCCGCCGCGGGCGCGAACTGCCGCCGCTGCACTTTCTGCTGCACTTCGCGGACCTGCGGGGCCGGCGCCTGCGCCAACGCTCCGGTCACCAGCAGCGCGAGCAGTGCGAGTCCGCGGTAGGGGTGGGGTGAGAGCATGGCGTCACTGAGCCTCTTGCATGCGGGTCAACTGCAACATGCGGTCGATCATCTCCAGCCGCACCGCATCCAGGTCGGAGCGGGTGCCGTCCATCAGCTCCATCCATTGCAGCGTCTTGCGCCCGGCGTAGACCCGGTCGAGTTGACCGCTGGCGATGGCGGTGCGTGCCAGCTGGTTCAGCAGCGTGGCGTAGCGGATGTCATCAACCGCCTCGCGAAAGCCCTCCCAGGCCAGGGTGTCGATCAGGCCGTGACTGATGGGATACGCCAGCACCATGGGTTTGTAGAGTTCGAGCGCCAGGTCGTTCCACGGTCCGTAGTAGAACGCGTAATTGTGAATCGCCGAGTAGCCTGCGAGATAGGTGAGCAAGCCATGCTGGCGTCGGACAAAGTCGGGGTTTTCCACGCCGGTGTGCTGGTTGGCGTAGAAGCTGATATAGCCGTGGCCCAGCGCCCGGCGGTGTTTCGCCTGCTCTTCATCGGTCGGGGCGGCGCCGGCCTGGCGGTAATCCAGGATGTAGCCGGCTTTGGTGAACAGGTGCTCGTGCCCGGCGATCTGCACCTTCAGGCCCTGTTCATGGACGACGCGCCACAGGCGGCGCGCTTTCATGACCCACTGCGGCGTGGGTTCATCGCCATAGCCCAGGTACACATCGGTGTGGCCGAAGCGGCGCAGATAAAACTCGCGCCAGCGTTCCGCGGCGCGGCGGATGCGCATCAACTGATCGAAGGTGAAGGGCGTGGCATCCTGCGCCCCCAGTGACGGCAGGGCATGGCGGCTGACGATGGGTCGCGTTTGAAAGCCGGCATCCACCATCGGACACACCATTTCCTCGACTTCCTCCGGCCCGCCGTCGGGGTTGAGCCCCGGACCGGTGTGCAGCAGATTGTGCGCCCGCAGGTTGCGCAGCGTGGGCATGAACGCCGGATGGTCCACCGGCAAGCGCGGCCAGGCGTGCATCAGACTGACCAACAGATCCTGGTCCGGGTCAAATCGGGTTTTGGGCAACGGCAGCGTGAAGGGCAGCACCCGCAGAAGCAACGGGATGCGATAGAGCTCTTGCTGTGCGTCACGCACGTCGATGCGGCCGCGATAGACGCCCGCCGGCACATCGGCGGGGATGTGGATGGTCAGCAGAAACTGCTTGAATTCCCCCGCCTTCAACCGCACCGGCTGCAGCGTCGGCGCATCGGCGAAACGCGGATCGTAGTGATCAAAGACGCGGTCCAGTTCGCGCGGGGCGCTGATCCAGACTTCGCGCAACCCGTCCGGGCCATCGTGCAGTCGCGCGTAGTTCGCGCCACGTTGCGTATCCACCCGGATCAGGTTTTCATCCTTGAGCAGCAGTTCGGGAACCAGTTGCAGTCCGACATCGCTGAAATAGCTGTACCAGCTGTTGCCGTTCTGGTACCAGACCTTGACGACCTTCAAGTCAAGGCGGTCGCGGCTCAGCACCGCGCCGCCGGGCCCCTGGAGGTCGCTGACGACCAGTTCGACGGCGGGCAGCTCATCGAAGGCGTAGAGCAGGAAGGACGTCGGTTCATATTCGTCGCGGGCGGCGATGACGCGCAATTCGCCCCCGCACCGGCCGTCGATCGGGTACGTTTCCGGCAGACGCATCAACGGGCTCAGCGCCGGCACCGCGTAATGGATCAGGCGGACCTGCCCCGCGGGCTTGAGTTCCGCGACATCCTCCGCCACACGCACCGCCGTGGCCTGGGCGGCGGTGCTGCGGTCTGCCTGCGCCTGACGCAGGAATTGGCGCAGCGGTTGGGGCTCCGCCGCCTGGGCGCGCAGGGGCAACCGGGCGGCGATCGCCTCCTGCTCCGCCGGCGCCAGGGATTCGACCTGTGCGGCCGCGCTGACGACGAGCATCAGGTTCACCAGGAGCGTCCAGCCCATCACGTGCTGATGTGTCATGACGCACTTTCCGCCGTGGCCTCGAACATCCGAAACGCGCCGGGCGCCAGCTCCAGGTGCTGCACGGGTCCCAGTCCGTGAAGCTGGAAACGATGCGGTTGCTCGCCGTCAATGTTGTACAGACAAACACGCTGGGCTTCTGGAAACCAGGAGAACGCGATGAAGCGGCATTCGCATCTCGGCTCCACGCCGTCATCGCTGATCCACACGCGGCCGCGGCAGCGGCGGGCGATGTGCCGATAGACCATACCGATCAGCCCGGGGGAATCCGTGGTGGCGCCGGGACCTTCGTCCGTATTCACGGCGCCGGGGTAAGCCCAGGTGTTGAGGAAATAGACCCAGCCGGCGCCCAGCCGGCGGCGCAGCAGTACGGGCTGGGCCTGCTCGTCATCGACCACGAGGGCCTCGACGTCAGGCGCGACGATATCGATTTCACCCAGACAGGCCTGAATGATGCCGAACCGGCGCGGAAAGGCGAAGCCCAGTTCGCGGTTGTGCTCAGGCGCGGTGGCCCAGTAGATGCGCCGCCCGCGCCCGGCAATCTTCAGGCCGCACAGTGCAGAGAAATCACCGCCATGCACCAGTTCGGCGCGGGTGAAGGAGGCGTAGTTCCGCCGGTCATTGGTCGACAGGTGCGCCAAGCCGATGAACAGCGTGCCGCCGCGCGTGACGTATTGCGTCAGGATTTCATATTGTGCTGCCGAAGCCGTATTCCAACCGGTGAACAACAGCGCCTTGTAGTGCTGGACCAGGAAATCGACGGTGATCTGGTCCTTGGCGAAGGTGACGATGTCCACCATGCCCCAGGGGGTGCCCGAGAGGAAGCGGTTGGGGCAGGGCTCCAACACGGGCATGAGGGGGTAGAAGACGTTTTTGGCGATCTCCCAGCCGCGCTCGGGGGCGCCTTCGAACCATTGCGGATTGGTTTCCGCCAGTGTGTACGCGCCTCCCACCGCGGCGTTGGGGCTGTAGCGGTGTCCGCACAGGTCGAGATTGCCTTTCGCCAGCGCCAGCGTGGTTTCGGGCTGGCCCTGCGGCGTGCCGTGCTGCTTGACGAAGTCGTAGAAGTCCGAGATCACCCGGCGATACTGGCGACAGACCGGTGAGTCATAGCCGACCTGGTGATAATGCTCCCGCGCTGCGGGGATGAAGGGCAGGAGATCCACGGTCTTCTGCCCATTCCACGCCACGGCGCCCGGGGGCAGGGGCACGCGGGGAAAGGCGAATTTCGGCGAGTCTTCACACAGGCTCCCCTCGACGAGCCAGTTGCCGCTTTCATTGATGATCATCTTGCAGCCGGCCATGTACTTGAGGTACAGGGCGGCCGTGAGCAATTCAAACTTGCGGGGATGGCGGTAGGGAATCCAGGAGTAGTGCTCGTGCGCCAGGTGGGCGCCCCAGAGCGGCAGCTCGAACTGCCGATACAGTCCGCGCGACAACGCCGAGGCAAAGTTCAGGTGACTGAAGGCAAAGTCCTCGATGACGGGAATATCCGTGCCGGCGACAATCTCGTAGTCGATGTAGAAGTTGAGGCTGGTGGCCATCACGTTGCCCCAGCCGGCGGCGTGGCGTATGTCGACCACTTCGCGCACGCGCCGGATCAGGTCGTCCGTCAGCGTCGTGAGCGAGATGTCTTCGAGCCTCTGCCCCTGCAGTGATTGTTCGTCGAAGCGAAAGGTGAAGCGCTCCCCGTAGTCGTAACCCAGGTAATGGTGGCCGACGTCCTGCAAGGGTCTGGACCACTGCGGCGGGGCGTTGACGTAGATCAGGGTGCTGTAGAGCCCGCGCTGGGCGGCGGCCTTGACGAAGCGCAGGGCGCCTGCCCCCAGGCGGTCCTGGTGTTGCCGCAGGATCTCCGAGTCGCTGGCGCGGGTATGCTGGCCGGTCCGCCAGTCGGGTTCAGGGATGCTGACGCCGATCTCATCCAGCGCGTAGAGCCAGAGCGCGTAGGTCGCCGGCGCATACCCGCGGGCGCCGCCCCAGAGCTGAACCAGATTGCCCTGATTGTCCTGCAGCACGCGGTCGAGCATCTGCAGCGGATGGTTCGTTTCAGGCACCCAGAACTGGTGGGCGTAGAGAGTTGACAGCAGGTAGTCGGCCGCAGTCGCGTAGACGCCGGTGCCCAACAGCAATCCACACTCCGGCAATGACACTGGCGTTCCGCGCATTTGCATTTCCTGAATTCACGGGCGGCGATTATCGCTGCCCCGCCCCGTCGACGCCCGAGGGCAGCAGCGGCCGATTCGCGGCGTTGCCCGCCAGTGTGAGGTTCATTGTTTCCGATACGGGGGTCGGCGTGCGGATGACGCTTGATTCGCTGCGTTGCTCCACCTGATTATCCACGAACGTGAGCGAAGCCCGGGCGGCAGGTTTGGAGCCGGCGGTCAACTCGAGCACCGCTGGGGCCGAAGCGTTGACGATCCGGTTGCCCACCAGTCGGGTCGGGCCCAGGTGATCCCAACTGCCGCGCAGCAATGGCCGATCCGCGAGGCTGATGGTGCAGTTCTCGAACAGCACCGCCGGGCTCTGGCTGAGATTGCCCAGCGTGACCGAGCAATGGCGCAACTCCGAATTGCGAAATGCCACCAGCCGATTGCTCTTGTAGGTGGTCAGGTGGGCATCGCTGATGACGCAATGATCGAAGACCAGATGGTTGCCGGCGATGCTGCGGGGTTGCTCAATGGTTTCGTTGACCAGCGTCAGTGGCGGCACGTCGGGCCAGTGGTTCTCATTCCAACGGATTTCCAGCGCGGCCTGGCGGTAATGGTTGTGTTCGATCACGGCGTGCTTGATGCCCGTCTTGAACAGCACCCGCGACCCGTTGACGACATTGCGACGAAATGCGTAGTTATTGGTGCGATCGTAGAACACCACGCTCTTTTGGAAGTCATTGGCTTCCACAATCAACTCCGTGCCGGCGCAGACCACCAGGTCGCCCGCGTGGTTGTCCCGAAACTGGTTATGGCGGAAGACGATTTCGCGCATGAGGTCCCAGCCGTCTTCGAAGTCGACGCCGAAGCCGGGCGCCTGTCCGCCATTGCCCTCGAAGGTGTTGTGCTCGATGACCCAGTTCTGGCCGCCGCAGAACGCCATGCCCAAGGTGCGATTGTTGACCAGACGATTGTGGTGGAAGTGCACGTCGACGGGATAGTCCAGATCGGTGATGCGGCCGACCATGCCTTCGCCGCCGTCCTTGGCGTGGGGCTGATTGAACTGGAGGCGAACGAACTTCGCCCCCGCGGGGATCGGCTCCTTGCGGAATTGCAGGCAGTCGCGCCGGGTCAGAAACCGTTGCTGCTCATCGTAGAAGCAGGCGACGTAGACGCGTGATTTGATGGACGGATAGCCCTGATAGCCCAGCGTGTATCCAAATTCGAATGCGCCACGAGCCTTGGCGAGGTCCATGGCCCTGGGCGTCACCAGGGTGGTGTCGTCGGCTTCGATCTCCCCGGTGTCCGACAGTCGGCCGGGCGCCAGAGTCCTGGCGGCGATCCAATGCAGATTCTGCTCGCGCCGGCTCACGTCGATGCGGGTGGAAACACCGGAACCGGGAACGTTAGCGATCACCAACCGGTCGATTTCCAGGCCGCGTCCCCCCCGCACGGTGAGTCCCATGCAGTGCTCGTGGGTGCCCTTGTGGGTGGTGTAGTCGTGGCTGTCACGGTCGCCGCGAATCTCGCCGTTGGTCAGGCGGAGGTTGCGGGCCGGCTCCTGAATCACCACCACCGTGTTCTGCTTCAGGGCATTGCTGTTGATCTGCAGCACGGCGCCGTTGAGGTCGATGATGGTGTCCTGATGGTCGATGACGATCGGTTCGTCCGCGCTGATCAGGTAGGTTCCCGCCGGAAAAATGATGCGGTTGGCGCCGACCTGCTTGGCCTGCTGGAGCGCTGCGTTGATGGCTTGCGAGGTTGCGGCGGGATCACCCGGGTGATCGGGGCTGCCCAGCGCGGCGATATCCAGGCGAAACTCCCGGGAGTAGGCCGCCATGTCGCTGGTGGGACGAGGCAATGTCGTGCCGCGGACGGTGTCCAGCGGGGGACTGCCGTGGGTGACTTGCCGATGGATTTCGGTTTGTGCGGCGCCGGGCTGCATCCAGGCGAACTCGCCGGGTGCGGTTTCTGAGTCCGCCGTCGTTGTCGCCGGGAACGCCGGCAAGAGCAGCATGATGCACGTCATACACCAGTTGATTGCGGTTCGGGTACGCTCGCTCATCGTCCACCAATCGAGAAAGGGTGATTGCCGCGGTCGTACAACAGACTGCTGCTGAACCCGGCATAGTGCCAGAGGTTGATCATGACCTCTGATTCCTGAGTGGCGGCATGCCCGTCGACATACAGCACATTCACCCGCAGATTGTGCCGGCCGCGATTCAGATCGCTGGCCCAGTCGTTGGCCCAGGCGCCGGTGGTCAGGAATCCGAATGCCCCGGCGCCGGGGACCAGCGCCCCCGAGTACGAGGTGGAACTGCTGGAATTGAAGCGATCGGTGCGGAGCCAGCTGCCGCCCCAATCCATGGCGTAAACCTTGGCGGCGGCGCTGGCGACTTCGGAAACGCGTTTGCGGCTGAGCCCCGGCTTACGCGCCCAGCCCCCGCGGTAATCCGAATGGAACCCGTAGCTGATCCGCCATTTGGGGCCGTAGATGGACGGCACGTCGTCGAGGCTGGGGCAGATCATGGACTTGGGTTCGGCGCCCGTCGCCGAGAAGCTGTAGGTGGAGTTGGTTCCGGAAAGCGTCGTGGTGAATGTCCGATCCGTCAGGTAGTAGCGGATCGCATAAGGTGGAAAATCGACGGCGACGGTCGGGCCTGACGCGTTGATGGGCGGGGGATTGAGATTGAAGAGGGTCGGGAACTCGTCCTTGTTGTCGGCGTGGTACATGGCGCCAGCCAGCCCGATGCCGCGCTGGTTCGCCAGGCATTGCGTGCTCTGGGCCGCCATGCGTGCGCTCGCCAGCGCCGGCAGCATGATCGCGACGAGGATCGAAATGATCGTGATGACGACCAGCAGTTCGATGATCGTAAATGCACGGAGAGCTGAGCGGCGGGACGTCAGCGCAGGTTGCGTCGCGAGGTTCATGGGCGCTCCAATTCCAGATAAGCAGGAGATGATGAAGGGTCGGCGTACGCCAGGGACAGGTCGGCGGGTTCGAGCGTGCGTCGGGCGGCGCGGCGGACAATGGCACGCGGGTCGTCGCGCAGGGCGATGGCGGCGGCGTGGGCGTCCTGCCCCAGCATGATCCGCGTGCGCGCGATTTCCAGGTGCATTTGCCAGGCGATGTCCTCGCGCACGCGTGGTGACCAGTAGCCATGGGTCGGCGGCGGGGGAAGCTGGGAGTCGAGCACCCCGCGCTGCGGTGGCGCGACGGTCAGGGCCGGCGTCGTCGCCAGCAGGAGCTCGAGAATCGCTGCGACCTGAGCTCGTGTGCGCTCGGACCAGTCGCCGCGGGACAGTACGCGCTGACAAGCTACCACGATCAGGGTGCGCACATTGACCACCGTGTCCGGCTCGGCCGCCAGTTTGGCGAGTTCGAGCAGACAGTCCTCCCCGCCACAAATGCGAAGTAGAGCCAAGGCGGCGACCCAGCGCGGCACGAGACGCGACGAAGCGGCGGCGTCGCCGTGGCCTTGCTCACGCCGGGCCAGCGCCTGGCAGAGTCGGAGTTGGGCACGGCCATCACCCCACATGGCCATCACGCATGCCGCCCGCCATGAAACATCGGCGTCCGGCGAATGCAACAGCGGTTCCAGCTCCGCCGCGGCGGCCAGCGGACCGGCGCGGTACAGCCCCCACAGCGCCCGTGCTGGCTCTGCATCGTCATGCATGGCCGCGATCCACTCCTGCACCCGGGCCGCAGCATGATCGCCTGGCTTCGTTCCGGTCGTGCTTGGCTTCAAGCCACCGCTCTGGATCAACTGGTTCCGCAGCAGCGTCAGGTCGATCCCCCGGCTGTCCACCTGGCGCGCCGCCGCCTGCGCCGCCGCCAGACCCGCCACTTCGCCGATGCGCTGTATGTCGCGCTGCATCCGGATCGTGCGGTGCGCTTCCAGGCTCACCCCCAGGCCGCGACACGCCAGCCACACGTTGTTCAGCGATTGTGGCAGCAGGCAGCGATACGGCAATTCGCAACGCAGGGGCTCACGCCAACTCTGGCAGACCCAGACCCAGAACATCGACTCATCCGACTCCATGTCGTAGTCGACGGCGTGGTTGTCGTAGTGGCAGCCGCAGTAGCCGATGCAGTCTGAAAAACGGCGGCCTTCGATCAGGTCCGCCAGCGTGATGATGTAGTCCGTGGCCACCAGTCGACCCTGGCGAATGCCGATGGCCGGCGCGATCGTGGTGGGATGATCGTCCGCGCGGAAACGCGCCTGCTCGTAATGTCCGATGCCCTCGAGCCGGGCGCGGGTCAGATCCTCAGCGTCGGTGGGATCGACGAAACCGGCGTCGAAGTTGATGCAGTGCATGGTGGCGACGCCATTGACAATGCCCGCCCGGCCCGATGACTGCGAGTACGCATGCAACTGCCCGTCGGTGGGGCGACCCAGTTGCGTCGTGGCGTCCGCCATGGCGACCAGGTCAGCGTCGCCCGTCGCGTCGATCCAATGGGTGGCCTCCACCCGACTCACCCCGGCTTCGGTGCCGACCCAGCCGACGTGGAGCAGCGCGTCGCGCAGCGTCACGGCTGTGAGCTGACCCTGCAACCGGGTCACCCCGGCTTCGCACAGCATGGCGTGGGCAACCAGTTTTTTGGCGTCGGGGTGAAAACCCTGAATCTGGGCCATGCGGCCAAACAGCGGCGAAATCTGGCGCACCCGCTCGTTGAGTTCCTCCTGCAATCCGCCCGGAACTCCGTGGTAGTAGACGTGGATGCCGCCCCCGGCGCCAATGCCACCGGCAAACGGCAGCGGGTCGAAGGCGAGCACCGACGCGCCCTGCCGCGCCGCCGCCACCGCCGCCATCAGCCCGCCCGTGCCCAGCCCGGCGATCGCCACGTCAGCGCGATGGAACGCCTGCGCAGCCATCGAGGGCAGCGGTGCGGCGAACATATTCAGGCTGACCGCGGCCGGGGGTTGGTCAAGCAACTTCTCGGCGGTGACAGCGCCCAGATCATGTCGCTGCGCCGCGGTCCGACAGGGTTCCGCCGTCCGGGCCGGCGCCGCACAGGCGACGTTGGCCGGCAGCAGCGCAGCGGGTGTGTGACGAGAGCGCTCGTAAATGGGCAGCGGTATGACGCTGACATGGGTGACCAGCGCGTCGTCGAGGAGGTCATGCAGTTGCGCGCGTGCAGCCCGGAGAGCCGGCAACCAGGCGGCGCGGGCGTCGCGGTGGTCGCCGGGCAGTTCAATGCTCAGACAACGCTCCAGAGGCCAGCACGACGACTCGAGACAGACCGTCGCCCCGGGCAGGTCCGGGCAGGCCACGGCGTGGGACTGTTGATCGGGCCACGCCGACCGCAGGAAGTAGATGGCCAGGCGCTGCCGGTCCGGGACCCGAGGCGCGGGCGGGTCCGGCAGCAGCGCCAGCAACTCGCCTTGCTCGGTGGCGTCCAGATACCGTCGGGCCACGATGCGGCGCGGGCCGGATTTCGTCGCCAGGAGCACCGCCGCGAGACGATCGTCGCGCCACTGCACCGCGATCGGGGCGACGTAGTAGAGCACGCGGAGCCCGGGCAGTCGCCGCAGGTTCTGGTTGGCGAGCACTTCGGCGGCAGCGGGGGCGATCTGCCCATTCATGGCGGCGCCACGATGCTGCAGGTGATCCAGCCATCCCTGCCAGTCGGGGTCGCTTGACTCGCCCAGGTGTCGCTCCAGGGCGCGCCCGGATTCCCAGATCAGGTCGCCCCCGCGATCGACCAGCAGGACGCGCAGCCCTTGGCGGGACAGACGCCGACATGCCGCCAGCCCGGCGTAACCGGCGCCGAACACCGCCACGTCAAAAACCTCATCGAACGGCGAGGAATGGGGGTGGCGGTCGGTCATGGCGACTCTCAGCAACGTGAACCTGACGCTGCTCTCACGCTACCGCCGCGGGGGGATTCGTGATACCATGGGACTGGCCGAAATAGTGTGGTTTTCAGTCGCGGCAATCTCATGGCTGACTGGTTCGCAATCCCGCTGCTCGCCCTGACTGCCTTTGAACGCATGACCCGGCTGCATGTCACGGTGCATGAGTACACTGGTGCGTTGTGGGGATTTCTGCCACCCGAACGATTTGTGCATGGAACGCCCGCGTGTCTGGCGGCGAAAGCGATCCGGTTGCCGGCGTGCGTTCGTTTTGATGTGCATCAGACCGAGGGCGCTTTGGCGGAGCGCCCCGATGGCCGGGTTCATGTGTGCCACGCCGGCCTGGTCGAATGGGTGGTGCCCACCATCGCCGTCGGCCAGTTGCAGCGCGTCTGGTTTGCCGGGCAGCGCCGTCCCGGCCGGCAACTCAACTGTGCCCGTTCCGAGGCGCTTGACGTGCACCGTTCCTGGGCGGCGCATCTCGAGGCGCTGGACCCGGTGGATGACGCCGAGGCCGACGACATCCTGGAAATGCTGCGGCAGTTGGCGGCTCGGATTGAGCAGTGGTGGATGAACCCGCCCTCGGCGGTGCTGGGTGAGCCGGCGACCGGCGAGGGCGCCGGCAAGACCGCGGCCGTGCCGCTCAATCGCCGCCTGATCGCCCGCCAGCATGCCATTCGACATTTCATCCAGGCTCATCACACCAAGCCCATTGGCCTGGTCGACCTGGCGCGGCATCTGCACTTGAGCGAAAGTCGCACCGGTCATGCCGTCACGCAGGCGTGCGGCCGATCATTCATCGACCTGCTGGTCAACGCCCGACTCGCCACCGCCGCTGGCCTGTTGCGGCACACGGGCATGACGATCGCGGAGATCGCCGAAGCCAGCGGTTTCGGGAACCTGTCTCATTTCCACCAGGTCTTTCGCCGCCGCTTCCAACTCACGCCGCACTGCTACCGCCGCGCCTCCGAGACGGCCGCCCTCGACACGCAGGAACTCCGGTTGCCGGGCACTGCCGACAACCTCACCCCGGGGTGATCAGCGTCCCGGGGGGTCGCCCGGGTTTCCCGTAGCTGTCTGGAGACCGCCGGTGTAGGGGGCATCGCTCAGTCGCTGCGTGATATGCCAGCGCCCGGAAAAACCCAACGCGCCGGCGCGTTGGTCGGCCGAATGCCACGTCAGGTCCCGTATGATCGCGCGTGGGAAATCCCCGCTCATGAGTGTGGCGTGGTGAAGTTTTAGACCCCTGGCTCCCAGTCGCTTGCACTGGTGCAGGTGATCTGGAACGGGCTGGTCAGGCGCTTACTTGGACGACCGCGGGCTGAGGTCCCCTGGTTCGTTTGGCGCGATTTCAGGCGCGAACCCGCTCGGGTTTCCACAAGATGCACGATCATGCTGACGCCGGGCGAACCGCTGGACATTTGGCGGTGGCGAGCCATACGCTGCCCAACCGGGCGCAGCACGGATTGCCGCCGCTCAATCCAGGGCGATCTGCATATCGCCCTGCGGGGAGTGAATCCGATAGCCGGCGCCGTCCGGAATGACGTTGACGGCAAGGGCGGCGTCCGCCATGCCGATGACCGCCACGAAATCCGCTTGCGTCGCGGCCGTGGCGGCCAACGTCACCACCGTGCGCTGGTTCTGGCCCCAGGTGAGCAATGACTCCTCGGCCACGCTCACCGCGGCGCCCGCGCTGCTCAATGCCCGCACCATGCCGCGCCCCGACGCCAGTTCGAAAACCACGTCGTCCTGCTGTCGCGTGGCCTGGCGACCAACCGTCAGCAGTCGGAGCTTGAAGTTGCGTGGGTACGGGACGGCGATACGGTCGACGACCACCACCGCGCCATTGGCCAGAAAGGTGAGACTGCGCCGATACTCCGGGAATGTCCATCGCCCTTCGACGCGTTCGTCGGCCAGCAGATACAACCCGCCCAGGTCGCAGAGGAATTGATGTCCCACGGAGGTGTGCGTGGCCTTCAGAACGCGGGCGTGCCGCTGCAACTGGTGATAGCGTTGCGGGCCGGTGCCAAACCACGCGCCGCCTTCGCCGACCTGGCCAACCCATCGGGCTTCCTGTGCATCGCGGCCTTCGAAGACGACGAGGTTATGGTTCGTGGTGAGTTTGACACGGGCGTAGTCGCAGCCGGGGATGATGTCGTTGACGCCATGATGCAGGACGAAGTTGCCTTGCTCGGGGTAGGCATGGCCGGTGCCCCAGGTCGGGCCGAAGGTCTCGGCGACGGTGGCGCCGGCGGTCGGACCGCAACGCAACCCGAAGAACGCTTCGCGCCCGTCCCAGCCGGTGCGGGCCACGTAGAGCCCCAGGTCCGTGTCGTCATAGTGCAGCGGCAGGGCATCAATCGGCGTGCTGGCGAGCGTCGCATTGCTCCAGAACAGGGCGCGCCAGCCATTGACATCGGTGAACCGCGCCGGCGAGGTCAGTGCCTTGATGAAGTTCGGGTCCTCCGCCATGTGCTGTTCCATGCAGTCCGCCAGGCGCTGGGCCCGGGGATCGTGGAACTGGCGGGCCAGCCAACGGAACTGATACCACCCCGAGAACTGCTCGGATTTGGAATCGCAGTAGACCATGAATCCACGGTTGCCCGGCAGCATGGCGAAGATTCGCGCGGACATGGCGGCCAGGCCCGGGTCGTCGAGCATCTTGAACTGCAGGCCGATCAGCGCATCGACCTGCGTGGCGAAATCAAGGTACGGACGCATGCCGTAGTCGCCGTAGAGGAATCCTTCCAGCGGCATGCCCTGGCGGCTGTGGGTTCTGGACACGATGAAGAAGTTCTCCACGGAGGCATCCAGCCAGCCGCGCAGCTCCGACTCTTCGACGTCCGGCTCGCTCCAGAGGCTCAACGCCGTCATGGCCCTGCCCATATAGTTGAACCAGTTGTGGTTGGCCAGGTACTGGGTGGCGAAGACCCAGTTCACCTCGCTGTTGGCCAAATCAAAAGAGGCTCGCGCCAGTTCGAGCATGTACCGACGCATTGCGGTCCGCAGATCGGCCGGCATCCGATCGTGGAGCCAGTCATAGGCGACGGCGAAGGCGAACTGGTACTGCGCCAGCGGCAGGTTCTTCACGGGCAGGCCCAGATCCATGAGTTTGCCGCTCCATTGCAGAGCGGCCTGGGTGTAGCGGGTCCGCAGTTCCGGGTCGTCCGTGGTGACGGCGGCGGCGGCTAGCAGCGCCAGGGCGTCGGCCCAGCCGCGCAACGGGTCTTCCACGTCCAGCCGGGCGCTGGCGGGAAATTGCGGCAGAAAAGCCGTCAACTGGTCCGCCATGGCGCGCAGACGGGCGACGCGAGGGGCGAAGTAGGCATCCCGGCTGCGCGCCGCCATGAGCGCCGGCGTGATTTCCTGGTTGAAGTACAGCCGCGGACGACGCTGCCCCAGTTCCGCGGGCACCTGATACAGCTGCCCGGCAGGAGGCATCGCGAGCAGTTGCCGCAGCTCCGTGAGCTTGGCGTCCATGCGCTGCTGGACCTTGGCGGCGGCCTGTTCGCGCCACTCCTGGGCCGACAGAAAGCGCTCGGGCGTCCGCGCCGATGGCGTGCCGTCATCCCCAGCCGCCACCGCGTTGATGCGGCGCCACTGCAACTGGCCCTGGGCGTTCATCAGGTACATCAACATCACGATCTTGGTGGTCTGGTGCGGCACGCGCAGCGTGGCCCGCAAGGTGGTCCAATCCAGCTCGCCCTGCAGCGGCTCGATGCGCGCCCGGCCGGCGGCGTCCGTCGACACCCTGGGCGCCAATTCGACCCGCGCGCCCTGGCCCGGCCCGGACAGCTCGACCACCAGCACCGCGCCGCCCTCGGCGCCGCCGACGTCAATGCGGCCGCGCACATCCGCGCTTACCGTGATCAGCTTGCCCCACAGGTCCGTCAGCTTCGCCGGATCGATCCCCGCGCCCAACTGCAACCGCGCCACACCCTCCGAGACCTGCTCGGCGATCACGTCGCCGTCGTCCTTGAAGAAGCGATAGTGGCCCCGGCCGGAGGCGAAGCCGGCCCAGAACCCGCTCGGGGCGCGGGCCGACTCCTCCTTGATCGCCATGGGTCCGAAGCGCAACAGACTCGAGCCGGCGAGCGGGTCCAGTTCCACCGCCGGCACGCCGCCGACGACGGCCGGGCCCGCGGCGACCGACGCCGCCGACGCCGTGGGAACGGCTTTCGGGGCGACCGGCGGCTCCAACTGCGGGAGACCGGCGGGCAGCGGCGCGTTCCACCGGATGGCCAGGTCGTCCAGCGCCAGGGGACGATAAGCCGGCGCATCGGCTTCCACCGTCGCCATCAGGCGCAAGCGTTCGAGCCGGGGAGCATCCTCGCCAAGCATCACATACCAACCGGCCGGCGGCTGGTCGTCCGTCACTACCGTGAAGCGCCGCTGCGGGTAATCGACCAGCAAGGTGACGGCATGGAATCGCCCGTCAGCCAGAGACGCCGGCGCGCCTGACGCGTCCGTGATCGAGAACATGCCCGTGCCCGTCTCGGTCATCAGGCCGCCGTTGCTCAGCACGCGCAGACGCACTGCGCCGCCCAGGGTCAGCGTCCAGATGACCTCCGGGCCAGAGCCGGCTTCCGGCATCCGCAGGTGGACCGTCGCGGATAGCGAGCGCAGCGAATCCGGCTCGGACTTCATCGTCCTGGTGAAATACAGCGGCAGATCGATGTCGAATGGTTTGTACCTGACCGCGGCCGGGCTGCCCTTGGGCGGCGTGACGACGGCCTGGCTGCCGTGCGTGCCCGCGGTCGGCGCAATGATGAATTCACCGGGTCCATAGATCGACAGCTGCGTCTCCTGCCGATAGCCACCGGCCTTCTGATCCGGCCGGTAGCCCTCTGCGGATTCGAAGCTGATCGTGAGCCCGTCAGGTTCGGCGGCACCGGCGGGCCCCACCGCCGCGATTAGCAGCACCACCACGCAGACCAGCTGGCGACAATTCATGTTTTCACCTCCCGGCACGCACGACGCCCGGGCGACATCACTCATCCGCCGCCTGCGGCAACGAGACGGCCAATTCCTGGTTTTCCGGCTCGGCGGTGGTCCGCCGCGGCCGACTCCGCCACGTCATCCCCGCGCCCAACACCAGCATCGCACCGGCCAGCGCGGCGATCGTCACCCGCCCGCTGACGGGGTTGGGAATCAGCAACAACAGCAAGATCAGCGCGCCCATCAACAGGGCGTAGCGGCCGATGACGCGGAGTTGGTGGAAGTCGGCGACCGCGCCGACCTCAGCGCGAAAGTCAACCGGCGTGAACATTTGCTGGAAAAATGCCGCCACCTGGGTGCGATAGGCAGAACTGGACCAGCGCCACCCGGGCATGGAAGCGACGAAACCGCCCGCCGCCGCCAGGTTGATCCAGACCAGCTTCTGCTGCCAGGTCCAGGCCCCGCCGAACCAGTGGACATCGATGTGGAAGAACAGGCCCAGCGACAGCAGGAAGCCGGTGGCACACGAGGCCAGCGCCGCCCACGACGGCGTCCGGCGGATGAACAACCCGAGCACCATGGGCATGGTCATCGGCGCGCCGAACATGGCCATCAGGTCGAGCATCGTCTCGAACAGGCCCTTGCCGTCGCCCCGCACACTCAGCCACAACGTCAGCAGGACAATCGCCACGCCAAGCAGGAGATTGAAGACCTGGCCCAGCCGCAGCAGGGCGGCGCCTTCCAGCGGTCGCCAGCCCAGGGCCCGGCAGATTGGCGGGTAGGCGTTGCGCGTGATCGCGCCGGCGGTGTTGGTCAGCCCGGTGTCCATCGTGCTCATGGTCGCCGCCAGCATCGTGACCACGAGCATGCCGACCAGACCACGCGGCAGAACCTGCAGGCTGGCCACCGCGTAGGCGGCATCGGCAATGTTGCCCACCCCCTGAACCGCCCGCACCTGGTCGGCCCAGAGCAGGCGGGCCGTCATGGGCGGGATGAACCACAGGCACGAACCGACCAGCATCAGCATTCCCGCCAGCGCCGCCGCCCGGCGCGCTTCGCGACCGTCCTTGACCGCCAGGTACTTGTAGCTGGCGTTGAGGTTCACCGACCCCAGCGCCGCGTTCAACGCCATGGCGCACAGCCAGCCCCAGGTGAATGAGCCGGCCGCCACCTGCGCCAGCGATGAGTAGCTGTGCTCAGCCGGCTTGATCAAGGCGAAATCCGCCGCCAGGTTCTGTGCCGCGATGCCCTCAACCAAACCACTCACGCCCCCGACCGCGCGCAGGCAGAGAACCGCCACCAGGACGGTCATCGGGATGAGGATGACTGCCTGAAGGAAGTCGGTCGCCATGACGCCCCATTGCCCGGAGGCCACCGAGTAGAACCCCACAACCGCCCCGACGAACACGATCACCCCCCACAGCGGCAGACCGAAGACGGTGGAGATGAAGGTCGACAGGCCCAGCAGCATCACCGCGCTCCACAACAGACTCGCGAGGATGCCCAGGTAGATGTAGAACTGCTCGGTGGGTCTGCCAAAGCGGGCGTAGATGACGTCGCCGCCGGTGATGGCGCGGGTCTGGCGGAACCAGGGCGCGAATACCGCCGCCTGGAGGAAGAAGCCCAGGGCGTTGCTCCAGAAGATGATCATGACGCTCCAGCCGGCGATGTAGGCCTGGCCGGAGATCCCGGTGAACGTGATGGCGGAAAAGCCCTGCATGAAGCAGGACGCGCCGACCAGCCACCAGGTCCCGCGACAACCGGCCCGGAAATAGTCGCTGATGTCCTGGCTGGAATCCTTGAAACTCCAGCCCACCGCCACCATGAGCAGGCAATAAACGAGGATGACCAGGTAGTCGTAGAACATGTCGGCGGCTCGGCCCGAGGGGCGAAAGCACAACGCTACAAGGACCGGATTGATTCACGCTCGACCAGGCGGACCGGCAACAGGACCTGCCGGGGCTCGAGGTCGTCCTGAAGACCGACCTGGCGCAGGTAGCGCACGCCCTGGGCGCCCATCTCCTGCAGCGGGAACTGAATGCTGCTGATGTTGGGGCGCACTTCGCGGCCGTCGGAACTGTCATTGCATCCGATGACGCTGAGGTCTTCAGGGATGCGCATCCCGGCGGCGAGGGCGGAATTGATCAGGCGGCGGGCGGTGAAGTCGCAGAAGCAGAACACCGCCGTCGGGCGCGGCGCTCGAGCGCGCAACTCGCCCAGCACGGTGGATGGACGGTTGCCGTCGGACTCGCGGCTGAAGGCGATGTCGTCGCGGACGACGGCTTGCCCGAGGGCGCCCAGGGCGCGGTTCGCGCCGGCGAGAAAGCGCCCGACACTGAAGGTTTCGTTGCGGAAGTAGTATTCCGCCGCCAGGGCGATCCGCCGGTGCCCCAGGGCGATCAGCCGCTGCACGGCCAAGAAGCCGGCCATCTCGTAGTCGGCGGCGACGCTGGACAACATCTGCCCGTCGATCTGCCGCGAGAGATAAACGGCGTGATATCCGCGCCGCTGCAGCGCCATGACCAGCGAGTAATTCGGCCGACCGACCAGCATGTACCGCGAGGTGGCGCCGTCGCGGATGACATGCGGAAGCTCCGCGGGCTGCTGGAGGTAGTCCAGGTCCGGATCAAACTGGGCGATGCTGAGGTCCAGATTGTCGCCAGCCAACTCGACGATGGCGCCCTTGAGGATTTCGGCGAAGTAGTTGCTGAAGCCGCCCATGCCGTCGCGATTGATCAGGAAACAGTACTGGCCAAGCTGGGGATACAGCCGCAGCTTCAGGACCGGATCGGCCGGCTGGTATTCCAGTTGCCGCGCCGCCTGGTAGATGCGCTGGGCGGTGGCCTGGGCGATGCTGATGCCGCCGGCGCGGACGCTGGACGAGTACGACTTGCCGCTGAACAGCGCCGAGACCAGGGCCTTGGAAACGCCGGCCTTCTCCGCGACGGCGGCGAGCGTGATCCGGCTTGTTGATGGGCTTCTGGTCATGAGCGTCAGACCCCTTCGCTTATAAACAAGTTTATCAATTATCACCGCCCCGGCAAGAGTGATTGCGCTACAATTTTCAGATATTCTGTGATTTCTCTTTGCGTGCAGGGGACGCGGACGATAGGATTTCAATAAACATGTTCATCGGGAGACCCGTCATGTTGCGATCACGCTGCCTCGCTGGGCGCCCCGGCTTTACCTTGATCGAACTGCTGGTCGTCGTGTCCATCATCGTGCTGCTCATTGCCATTCTGCTGCCGGCTCTGGCTTCGGCGCGGCGGAGCGCGCAGGCCATCGCCTGCGGCTCGAACGTCCGACAAC
The DNA here is from genome assembly GCA_964605235.1 of uncultured Phycisphaeraceae bacterium. Taxonomy (GTDB): domain Bacteria; phylum Planctomycetota; class Phycisphaerae; order Phycisphaerales; family Phycisphaeraceae; genus CAZSBB01. The sequence continues at coordinate 110,281 of CAZSBB010000005.1, read as the reverse complement.
TCACCCTTGGCCTGATCATTTATGCCGAGGAGTACAATCGCTTCCCGATCCAGTTCTATCAGAACGGAACCAACAACCAATACTGGAAGCCGTCGCTCGCCAGGCACATGGGCTGGAGCTACACCGTCAATGCGGCGGGTCATCCCAACGGCATGCCCACCGCAGCCCGCAGCAGGTTCCGCTGCCCTTCCGATCAGAACGACAACTGGTATGCGACCGGGTACGGCATGTCGAACAACTTCACCCGCCACTACAACGTCAGCTACGGCGGCATCACCGACCCCATTGACAAACGGCTGGGCAATCCGATCACCCATAAACGCCTGCTCGTGGTGATGATGGACGGCATGTATTCCGCCAACGCCGGCGACGCCCCCAGCGGCGACAGCGTCTGGCCGGACAATACCGGCACCATGCTCGACTTCGCCCGCCACGGCGGCGCCTGGAGCGTGCCCCCCGCCGGCAGCAGCGGCACCGGCCCGGTCAGCGTCAATGGCGGGAGCGTCAACGTCAGTTTCACCGACGGCCATGTCATCCGCACCCAGCCCCGCGACTATCCGCTCCGCTCCCGCATCACCGCCGGCGGCATCAAGTTGACCGACTGGCCCATGTGGGACATGCGCGAGCCCTGAGCGAGCTGCCCCAGGAAGCTCCCTTTATCCCTGCCGGGGTGAGAGTGTGCACAAGCACTTTTTCCCACGCGTTTGGCGGCGCTCCACTCGTGGCTTTTTTCCTGCGCCCCCTTCAAGGGCGAAGACCATGCGCCGCAAGCTGGTGGGCAACAGCAAGCCCTGGCGCTCGGTGATCCTTCAGCACGGGTTGATTATCCATATGCGCTTGCCCTGACGTCACCTCGCACTGACCCTTGCACCACTGGCGCTCCACGCAAGAACCCCCGGGATCCACGCTGCCGACTGCCCGGCGCAAGGCGCAGCACATGCTCACCTGGCAATCCCCTGATGGACCAGCGCGTGCGACAACGGTGCGCGCCAGCATGTCGACAGGGCGCCTACGGCGTGGTGCTCTGGAGCAGGTTCTGTATGTCATCCGCCGCCGCCGTCATGGCGCCAGTCTGCGGGCCCCGGCGAACGCTTTGCATCATCATCAACGGTTCGGCGCCGGGCCGGTGGAATCTCGGATCACCAGTTGCAGGGGAAAATCACGGTTTTGCACGTGGGCCCGGGGGTCCTGCATCAAGGCGTGGAGCATCTGGAAGGCCGCCTGCCCGATATCGCCACGCGCCTGCTGGAGGGTGGTCAGTGCGGGGCGGGCGATTTGTCCCAGCGGTTCGCCATCGAAGCCGACGACGGAAATGTCCTGCGGCACGCGCACGCCCTCGTCATGGCAGGCCGCCAGCGCCGCCAGGGCGGTGCGGTCATTGCTCGCCAGCACGGCGGTGGGCAGATCGCCGCTGCGGATGGCGTCGCGCATCAATTCGTAAGCGGTCAACACCGCCTGTTCCTTGTCCCACGCCGCCACCTCATCGGCGCTGGTCGGAGGCTGGGTCAGCCAACGGGAGCCGACTTCAACTTCGATGCCATGTTGCGCGCACGCCTGCTGGACCAACCCGACTTTGTTGGCGGGATGCGCCAGCGCCCAGGCACTGGCCATCAACGCCACCCGGCGATGTCCCAGGTCCGCCAGATGCTGCGCCAGCGCGGCAATGGCGGGGCGGCGTTCCTGACGCACCACATGCTGGGCGTGATCCGGCACCCGGCCCACATACACCACCGGCATGGGCAAGGTGCGGAACAACGCGCTGACTTCAGGTTCCATGTCCGAGGTGTCCATGGAAATGATGCCATCGACCCGACGATCCAGCAGCTCGGTCAAACTCCGCAGGCGCGGCTCGGGAATCGGGGTGTTGCTCCAGCCCACCAGATAGGTGATGTAACCCGCCTGCCGCGCCGCCTGCTCGATGGCTTCCATGCCCACTACCTGCGCCGGCGTGTTGATGGATGACGCAATGACGCCGATGGACATGCTCTTGCCGCTGCGCAGCGCTTTGCCCAGGGCATTGGGGCGATAGCCCATGCGCTGCGCGGTGGCGGAGATGCGCTGGCGGGTCTGGGCGTTGTAGCCGGGCTGACCATTGAGAATCTGCGCCACGGTGGAGGTGGACACCCCCGACTCCCGCGCCACATCCGCCAGGGTGACCCGGGGCAAAGCGGCGGCGGCGCGACGTTTGGGGTTGCTTTTCATATCGAAATTATTATGATTAAAATCGTTGTGAATGTCAATCGAGCCACGTTGTTTCCTGACGATTGTAATCCGAAGGCGAACCAGTGATTAAGGCCCTGCACGCTCAGCACCGTCGACTGCTCGGAATGCCGCCGATGCTGGCGCTGCCCTTGCCCGTGAGGTACGCCTCCGCCGCCGGTACGCCGGTGGAAAGCGTGCGGGCGCGGGGCAACACCTGCCCTTGATGTCACCGAATCCTGCCCAGCCCGCCTGGGCGACGTTTCGTTAGCGGAAAGAGATCAGCATGATGAAACTGACAAACCAATGGAAAGCGATGTCCGGGGCAGTCCTGCTGCTGGGCTGGCTGGTGGCCGCCAGTTGGGCGAAGGAGCCTGAGCCGCCCACGGACTTCACGCCCGTGGCGTACAGCAATGACCTGGTGTCCGCCAGGCCGCTGGCGCTGGTGACACCCAAAGGTCGCTCCGGCCCCGGTCTGTACACCCGCAGCCCCATACGCTACTACGTCTGGATCGATCAGGCCGACCAGAAGCTGCAACTGCAGGCGACCGGCGGCATGATCAAGCAATACCAAAGCCGCGGCGCTGCGCAATTCAAGCTCTACGTCGGCAACCAGCCGCAGGGCGAACCGGTCAGCACAGCAAGTTGCCCTCCCGATCAGCAACCGCACGAACTGGAACTGACCGCGACTGAGCCAGGACTGCACTGCCTGGTCATGGACGATCAGCAGGTGGGCACCAGCATGTGGTGGAAGGCCGCCGCTCCGCTGACGCGCACCGCCACCGCAGCGCACCCGCTGTGGGTTCCCGCGGGGCGGGCGTCCTTGTGCTTCTACGTGCCCCGGGGCGCCAGGATCATCGGGGGCTACGGCTCAGGCATCGGCCAGTTCATCGACAGTGCCGGGCAGGCTCACGAAGGTTTGTCGCGCACGACCACGGGTTACTTCAGCATTGCCGTGCCCGAGGGTCAGGACGGCAAGCTCTGGCGCCTCGATGGCTTCCTGGGCAAGCTGTATCTCCTGACGGTTCCACCTTACTTCGCCGCCGACGCCAACGCGCTGCTGTTGCCCCGGGAGGTGGTGGAAGGCGCTGAACGCACCCAGCACGACGCCAGCCAGTAAGCAGAGTATGCCGACGATCCGCCCGGTTGAACCACTCGGCTGCGCGAGCCTTCAAAACGCTAAATCCGGAATAAGGAATCCTCGCAATGAAACACGTCTCCAAAGCTTTCACCCTGATCGAGCTTCTGGTTGTCATTTCCATCATCGCACTGCTGATCGCCATCCTGCTCCCGGCGCTGCAGCAGTCGCGCGAGGCCGCCAAGCGAATCCAGTGCGGGTCGAACCTGCACCAGATCTGGCAGGTTTGTTACACCTACTCGACCGATTTCCAGGGGTTTCTGCCCACAGCGGAATTTTACTATGCCGGCAATGCCCTGCTGGATTACAACGCAACCACCAACGCGAGCAGCTACAACACCGGGTGGATGACAACCTACTTCTCGTCGAACATGCTGCTCCGCTGCCCGGCGGAGGACTCCAAGCTCCTGGGTGTTCATGCGTTCATGTACCTGCCCAGTTCCAAGTACTTTGTAGGAAGCTATTCGTTCCAATCCGGCATTGGGAGTTTGTTATGGCCCAATATCTCGAGTTCATACAACCCCTGCTATGGCTGGGATATCCGCGAACAGATCACCGGCGACAAGCGAATGCCGATTCCCAATACGGAGTGGGCGGGAAGAACCGTGACGGCGCGGAACGGCTGGTCGATCACGTTTCCCAACCAGCCCAGTTCGATCGCGACGGTCACGGACGCGTATGGCTCGGGAGGCACCTGGTATCCCTACAACTCAGGCGTCGGCAGGATTCCCAACAATCACACTCAGCTCAAAGGCGCGAACGCAAGCTATCTCGATGGTCATGTTCAATGGGTTGACGAAGCGGATACCCTTGGCCGGTTCCTGTACCGTCATTCAGGACGTTCCATGTGGTGATCCTGCGTCTGGTCCGGCATTGAGGAAGCCGGGCGAGTCCTGCGGTTCCTGAGTCTGACCAAGCCGGGTGGCATACTCGGCACAAGCGCTGTGGTCCATTGCGCCGCGGGGCGCTATTCGACAAGTTCCAGGTACGACCAGCGGGTGGCGTCGTGGTGGGAAGGGCTGCCATCGACCGGATCAGCCTTGACGCGCTTGGCGCTGGGGCCGGGGTCGCGATCATTGACGCGCATTTCCAGGCAGGCGATATGCCCTGCGACGCCGGGGAACTCGGGAAAATGGCTCAGCGGGATCGCCATCTCCACGGTCCATCCGGTCTGCGTCTGGCCGAAGGCGATCCTGAGTCCCTCGATCGCCGACAGCTCGTAGTTGGCGACTTTGACCCGGCCCGCGACCGGCTGACCTTCCAGTGAAGTGGCGGCGAACAACAGTTGCTGGTCGTGGCTGTGAACGAACTCGGGAATCTGGTATTTGGGCTGGCTGCCGACCCAGAGTTCGAGGCTGTCGCCGTCATAGGCGGTGGGCGCCTTGAAGGGGTTGAAGCCGGGGTGATCGTCGGTGATGTCGGCGGCGATGTACAGATGCCGGGCATCCCACGCCACATAGCCGAGCGCGGAAATGTTTTCCTGAGGCATGTTGCGCGCCTGCAGTTGGATGCGGGTGTGGCCGGCCCACTCCTGATCGGTGAGGCGGCCGTCAATGTTCGGGGGTGACTGCATGCGGTGCGCGACGCGCTGGCCCCGCACAAAGCGACCCAGAACGAAGCGGTCCTGGCGCAGTTCCGTGCGCGCCTGCTGCGCCAGACTCGCCCCGACGCCGACCAGATAGAGCGGATCGCCGGTCAGCGTCAGCGCCAGTTTGCCGTCGGCGGTGGCGACCTGCCGGGCCGCGCCAACGATGTCAACCAGCGTGACGGTGCTGGCGGCGGCATCGACTTCCACGGGCACTTCCACATCGTTGGTCCACAGCACCAGCGTGTGCTGACCGTCGCGCTCGAACAGCATGGCGCCGACCTCCGGCTGGTAGTAGAGATCGCCGACGTAGCGGCTGGCGTCGATCATGCGGGCGCAGTTGGACAGGGCGATCAGCCCGGGTTTGGGTTGCTGGTTGAGGCGGAAGTAGCCGTACCAGTGCTGCTGGTTGGTCGGATCCTTTTCCGACTGGCCCAGAATGTGCGGCATGAACGCCTTGACGTCCTCGGCGTAGAACGCCAGCGCCGAGCGCACGGCGGAGCGGGCCTGATCCTGCTCGGTCGTGTTGCCGCGGGGACCGGCCGGGGGCGTGGGCGAGCCATATTCGGTGACGTAGAAATCCACATCCCGCCCCAGCTTTTCGCGATAAAAGGCGCGGATGCGCCGCAGGTCCGCCCGCAATTCGTTGCGTTCGGCGTGGCCGTATGGATGCAGGAACAGGGCGTTGCTGCCGCGCATGCCGTCATGCTTGATGAACTCGGCGTCGAAGTCGAGATGGCCGAGGTTGGGGCCGACGATGGCGTCGGGCTTGACCTTGCGGATTTCCTGAGCCGCCCACTGGCACAGCTTCGCCAGATCTTCGGGCGGGAACTTGCCCCAGGGTTCGTTCCAGATTTCAAAGACATCATGCTCCGCCGGCAGCGTCGCCAGCACTTCCCGCAGCCACTGGCGATAGGGCTGCTCCAGCGGCAGCGACGCCTTCTGCCAGCCGTGATGCCGACGTTGGAACTGCTCGATCGGGCCGTAGCGCTGGGCGTCATAGGCGCTGGCGGGAAAGCCCTCCACTTTGAGCATGATGTTGACCGGCCGCTGCGCCAGGGTGTCGATGTCCCGGGTGAAGAGCTGGCGGGTCCAGTGCAGGCCCAGTTGGGCACAGAGCTCCATGGCCTGGTAGGAGTCGAAGGTCTTGGCGGGGCCCCACATCTTCATGCCGAAGCGATAGCCGCCGGCGCGGGCTTCGGCAGCGCTGCGGTGGGTCAGCACCGCGACGCCGAAGCTCACCCGCCGGGCGCTCGCCACCGCCGCGCCTGCAGCATCGGTCGCCTGGGCGGTCACGGTCAACTCGTAGTAGCCGTTGCTCAGCGGGCCCAGGTCGATGGGCAGTTTCACTTCCTGTTTTGTTTCGGTTTTCACCGTCGCGTCCCCGGTGCGTACCGACTGCTGGTGGTAATCGGTCACGGTCCAGGCGAACCGCAGGTCGCCCTCGACCCGGGGTTTGAGCTTGACGGTGAAGGCGACGTTGCCGCCGGCGTGGAAGACGCCGCCGAACACGGGGGCAATGATCTGCAGGGAGCCGGCCTGGTCGGCTGCGGGCCAGTCCGGGCGCGCCTGCGCCGGCATGGCCGCGAGCGTGATGATCAGGGCAAGGGACACGAACAAGCGCAGCATATTGAACTCCTCAGGATGCCAGGGCGGGCAGGATCAGGGCTGGGGGACGTTGACCACCGGGCCATCGCGCCAGCGCAGGTCATCGGGCGACTCGCGGGGCGGGTAGTGCATGGCGCCGCGCCCGGGTTTGCCGTCGATGAACTCGGTGGGGCAGGGCCAGTGCAGCGGGTTGAAGGGCGCCAGCTGGGTGCGCATCGAAGCGCCGACGCCGACCAGGTAGATGACGTCGCCGGTGAGGGTGAGTTCCAGCGCGCCGCCGGGGACCGCCAGTTGCTTATGCCGGCCCATGAGGTCCACCATGCTGACGGATTCCACGCCCGGCTGAAGGTGTATGGATTTACTTTCCGCGCCGGTCCACAGCGCCAGGGTCAGCACGCCTTCGCGCGCAAAGAGCAGGGCGCCGACCTGCGCGCCCAGGTCGAGGTCGCCGATGAAGCGGCTGCCGTCGATCATGCGGGCGCAGGTGGCATACGCGGCGACCACCGGTTTGGGCATGTGATCGCGCCGAAAGAACCCGTACCAGTCCTCATGGTCCTCGGGATTGCTCTCGTCCTGGCCCAGCACATGCGGCATGAAGGCCTTGACGTCCTCGGCATAAAGCACCAGCGCGTGGCGCACGGTGAACGCAGCCTGCATGCGCTCGGTGGTGAACGCCCGGGGCCCGGCGGGGGGCGTCGGCCAGCCGAACTCGGTGACGTAAAGCTCCAGGGGTTTGCCGGCGTAATGCTCGTAAAGCCGGCGCCGCTCGCGCAGCAGTTGGCGGAACCCGCCGGTGAATTTGTTTTCGGGGGCATGCTGGGTGTAGGGGTGCAGCGCCACCATGTTCGAGCCGCGCAGGCCGCCGAGTTCGAGGAAGGGCTGGTCCCAGTGGTATTTGGCGCCCAGGTTGGGGCCGACGATGGCGTCGGGGCGCACGGCGCGGACCGCTTCGACCGCCCACTGGCACAGCGGAGCAAAATCCTGGGCGGACATCTTGTTCCAGGGCTCGTTCCAGATTTCAAAGACGGTCTGCTCGGCCGGCAGTTGTGCGATCTGTTCCTTGAGCCATTGCTGGTATGGCTCCTTCTTGGGGACAGACGCCACGCCCCAGCCGGTGGGTCGTTTGCGCCACTTGTGGCGCACGCCCTGGGCGCGGCTCCATTTCTCGATCGGCGGGTAACGCTGGTCGTCGTAGCACGACGCGGGGAACCGCTCCACCTTCATCACGAGGTTGAAGCCGAGGTTTTCCAGGGCTTCCAGCGGCGAGGTGAAGATTTCGCGGGTCCAGTGAAGGCCCAGCCGGGCGCAGCCGCCCATCAGTTCATGGGTGTCGTACCAGTCACGATCCCACATTTTGATGCCGAAGCGCAGCCCCTGAGCCCGCGCCTGGGCGGCCGTCAATTGCCGTTGCGGCGCCACCACCACGCTGAGCATCAGCACCGGCGACTGGACCTCCGCCGCCGGCGTGGCGCTTCCGTCGGATTCGTCCGCCTCCTCGCCTTCGTCGTTCTCCAGGTTCTCGGTTCCAGTGAATAGCCTGGGCTTTACCGGTCGCAGCGCCGCCGCCAGCGCGTCCGGACTGCGACTGAGCTTGATCTCGTAATATCCGGGCTCCAACTGCCCCAGGTCCAGCGTCCACGGCTCACGCTCCGCTCCCCCGGCGAAGGTGTGCTCCAGCGCCGCCGTCACCTGCCCCCAATAATCCGTCACCCGGCCATGCACCGTCACCGCCGCCTGCTTGTCGTCCTCGCAGAACACCCGCAACGCCACGTTTTCCTCGGGCGTGAACAGATTGCCCGGCACGTGACGTTCCGCCCACAACGAGCCGCGCTCCCGCGGCTGAGCCGTCGCCCGCTGCAGTTGGGTCACAGCGCCCGCAGCGCTGATCTGATTCCGCGCCTCGGCCGAGCCGAGCACGCGGATTTCCGTGATCGACACCCGGTCGTGTTCCGCATGGGCGTCTTGTTGCAGGTCAAGCAGCAAATACCGCCCCTGACAGTTCTCCAGTTCCAATGTCACATCGGCGTCCGAGGACTCACTCCACGCTGGATTCACGGCAAAACTTCCTCTCGGCCGGAGCTGTTCCATGTCGTCGCCGCTGTGGACCACGATGCGCTCCAGCGCCTGTCCCGGGTCGCGGGGAAACTTGCGGGTGATGATGATCCGTTCCGGCGCCACGCTGACGCCGAAGTCGAAAACCACGCGCAAGGCTTTGGCTTGCCCCGGTCGGCGCGCGGTGGCGAGGTTGCGGGTTCGCTTCTTGCCATCGGTCAGGCGCAGGAACGGGTCGGACTGCAGCGGGCCGGCCTGACCGTCGACCACCTCGGCGTACTGGTAGTGCACGCCGGGCAAGGTCGCCAGGTCCGCCGCCCGGGTCGCCGCGCCGGAGGTCATCATCAGCGCCAAAACGCCAGTCAGCAGCAATAGTCGACGCGTCGAGGTCATGACGAAGTGGCACTCCATTGAGCGGTCGCGCCCGGTTCCACGGTCCACTGCGGGCTTTGAATCACCTGCCCCGGGCCCAGGTGCAAGGCGACGCGGTACCGCCGTGGCGCAGCGGTGAGATTGGGCAGCGAAATCACCCAGTTCGCCCCCGCGCGACGCACCTCAAGCCGGTGCGTCACCGCGGCGGTTTCGTGCAGGTCGAACGCCGCCTGATCATCGGGGAAGACGTCGAAATCCAACTGCTCGGGCGCCTGCTCCTCGAGATGGTCCGTGACCGGCTGTCGCGGCACGATGGCGCCGGCGCGGGCGAACAGCGGCAGCCCCGCCAGCTCCCGCAGCGGCGCCGCCACTTCGATCCGCGCCGGTCCGGTGTACACGCGGTCGGTCCACCAGTTCGTCCAGCGTCCCTGCGGGAGATACACCGACCAGGTGTCTCGTCCGGCTTGCGTCACCGGCGCCACCAGCAGCGCCGGCCCGAGATAGAACTGCATCGTCGCGGCGATGGCGTCAGGATCATCAGGATGGTGATAGACCATCGGCCGCAGGATCGGCGCGCCGGTGCGCGCCGCCGCGATGGCGCAGGCGTACAGGTAGGGCGTCAGGCGATAGCGGAACCGCAGCGCCTCGCGGTACAGCCGCCGCGCCGGCGCGCTGCAGTGCCAGGGCCATTTCGGCGGTGTCGCCCAGTTGCCGTGCATGCGCGGCACGGGGGTGAACAGCAGGGGCTGGCACAGGCGCCGGCAGATGTTCTCATCGTCGAACATCTCCGCTTCCACCGCCTGCTGATCGGGATAGTCCGTCCGGGGGTTGCCGCGCGGCGCGAAGCCGGCGAGGTCGATGCTGGTCAGGGGGAAGCCGCTGATGCCGCCTGAGAGCATGAAGGCGAGATCATCCGCCAGCGCGTCGACGCCGCACCGCGTGTCGCCGGGCCAGGGAATGGCGTAGCGCTGCGAGCCGATGCCGCCGCCGCGTGAGAGTGACAGATCCTGCGGCCGACCCTGCCGCGCCATGATCTGCGCCAGCAGTCGGTTCCACAGCGCGCCGAACAGGTTGCGCGAGGGCACGCCGGGCGCGAGTTCACCGCTGACGCGGTCGGAGTGGTCGGTCCACCAGAGGTCCACGCCCTCGGCGATGCGGGGGACGAGGTGGCTTTCGTAATACGCTTCGCCGGCGGGATCGCCGACGCGGGGGACGACCTCATCCCCCTGCTGGCGCAGCAGGCCGCGGGCGACGCCGGCGGCGGCGGTGTCAGGCGCGAAGTTGCGGGAATTGAGGTGCAGGCTGGTCTTGATGCCCAGTTCGTGGAGTTGGGCGATGGTGGCGGGACCGTCGCCGAAATCCGGATGCCACTGCATGTCGTTGGAGGGGTACTGCTGACTGCCGCCATAGAGCGCGGCAAAGGCCTGTCCGCCGCGCCAGGGACCGTCGAAGACGAAGACATCACAGGGACAGCCTTCAGCGCGCATCCGCCTGGCGTCGGCGACCGCCTGGGCGCCGGCGTTGAACTTCAGGCTTGAGCACCAGTAGCCGAGCATCCACCGGGGAATGAGGGGAATGCGCCCGACGATCGCAGTGAAGCGGCGGACGACATCGGCGCAGGTCGGGCCGGCGATGAAGATCAGGTCGCAGTCGCCGCCGGGCGCGTGGACCGACCAGCGCGTGGGATCGCTGGCGCCCATGTCGAAGTAGACATGCGGCCAGGGGTTGTTCAGGAAAAAGCCGAAACCAGCGGTGCTGAAGAAGTAGGGGAGCGGAAACCCGCCGTAGTCGCCGCTGACCAGACCGGCTTTCACGCTGAAGATGTCGACGGTGGCGCCGGTGCGATCCGGGGCGGCGGTGCGGGCGCCGAAGCCGAAGAAGCGTTCGTTGCGCAGCAGACTGGTGCAGGCAAAGCGCTGCCCGGCGCCGTCGGGTGTCGGATCACCCAGACGCGGGCCGCCGTCGGCCGAGCGCCACAGCAGGCAGCCGTCAGCGCCCGCCAGTCGCCAGTCGCCGGCCGCCAGATCAATGTCGAGTTCCAACTCCTCGGTGATGAAACGCAGCGTGGACTCGGTGGTGACCTGACGATGCCGGCCAGGCTGGGGCGTCATGCAGGCCAGCCCCAGGCGTTCGGTGAGCGAAGAAGTTGGTTCCGCCGCGGACGCCAGACGCACCCGGATCATGCCTTCGACCAGATGATCGATCCGCAGATAGCCGTTGTCACAGCGCCACAGCGCGCCGGCCGGCTCCGCCGCCAGCAGGCGCGGCCGACCGATCAGCGGTTGATAGGCACAGGTGTCGATTTCGACCTCCTGATACGGCTGATCGTAGAGCGCATCGGGATGCAGCCGGGCGGTCAAACGGGGAACTGAATGAACGCTGGAGGTTGACAGCATTGTGCAACAGTTGTATCATTCTCATGCAACAAATGCAAGAGCGGAGGTTCGCACCCTTGCCCCAGTCTGCCGCCGAATCCCGGACCACTCGACCATCCGCCAAGTCCATCGGCTTGCGCGATCTGAGCCGGCTGGCGCAAGTGGACATCTCCACTGTTTCCCGCGCGCTCAATCGCGACCCGCGCATCAGCGCCGAGCGCGCCAAGGCGATTCGCCAGTTGGCGCGCAAGCTCGGTTACCGGCCCCGCCCGCTGCGCAGCAAACGCGCCCGCGCGATTGGCGTGCTGCTGGCGTCCTCGGAGTCGGATCGGCCAGACGAACAGTTTCTGCAGCGCATCGCCTGGCATGCCCAGCAGGTGCTCAACGAGCACGAACTGCATGTCAACATCGAGTGTGTGCAGCGCAGCGAGTCGGGCCGCACCCCGCTGCCCGCCATCGTGCAGCAGAACCGGGTGGACGGCGTGCTGCTGGCGGGACACCCATCCGTGGATCTGGTTCGCCGACTGGTTGAACTGGAGGTCCCCGCGGTGGGCATCAACGACGCTTCGCAACGGCTGGGCATCAGTTGCGTCTGCTCCGACCCGGCGCCCGCGATCCAGCAGGCGGTGTTGCGGCTGGCGGCATGGGGACACCGCCAGATCGGGCTGGCGATGAATCGCATGGTTTATCCCACCGCTCAGACCCGCTATGACAGCTACTGTCAGACCTTGCGGGACTTGTCCATCGTGCCGGCGGAGCCCTGGTTTCTCCAGGATCTGCCCGCGGACTTACGGGGTGGACGCGAAGCGGTATGCCGGTATCTCGAGTTGGGCTGCCTGCCCACCGCCATCATTTTCTGCAACGACTGGATGGCGCTGGGAGCGCTGCAGGAGCTGCAGCGCCGCGGCTATGTCGTTCCGCGCGACATCAGCCTGGTGGGCCATGACGACCTGTGGGTCTGCCGGGACGTGCAGCCGGCGCTGTCCACCATTCGCCGCGATGAACATCAGATGGTCGAGCGGGCGGTGGAACTGCTGACCCGACAGATCAACGGCGAGACCCACGAGATCGAGGATGATCGCCTGGAAGGCGAGATGGTCTGGCGCGACAGCGCCGGGCCCGTCCCGCAGCGGTTGAACCAATGAGTCCCAGCGCCCGCGGCTTCATGTCGCACCCTCACGCCGCTTACTGGAGGAATCGACCCATGGCCACATCCGACCCCTCACGGCGAGCCTTCACGCTCATCGAACTGCTGGTGGTGATCAGCATCATCACGCTGCTCATCGCGGTGCTGCTGCCGGCGCTGGCGGGGGCGCGCGCCGCCGGGCAAAGCGTCAAATGCCAGTCGACGCTGCGGCAGTTCGGGGTGATCCTCTACACCTACGCGGGCGACTGGAACGGGTGGTTGCTCGCGGCGTCCCAGAAGCAGTGGCCGGTGCATCGCGCCTTCACCGCCGACGCCAATGGTTCGATCGGACCTTACATCCCCAACAAGAATCTCTGGGACTGTCCTTCCGATTCCACCCGGCACAACAGCGACACCGACGGCGGCGGCTACAGCACCTCCGGCTGGGGCGGCAATAACATTTCCTACCACTACAACCGCACCGCGGGCATGTTCCGTTCCACCGCCCAGGGCCAGCACGACCCGTACAGCCCCGAGCGCGACATCAGGCCGGTCCACGATCCGATCTTTTTCGACTCCGAGGCGGGCACCAGTGTCGCTTCCAACAACCTGCCCTATCAGTACGCCTATCAGTACTTCAAGTCGATCTGGGGCGACAGCGCCAGCAATGGTTTGCACTCGGGACGACACGTCGGCTCCACCGCCAATGCCGTTGCGGGCGATGGTCACGTCGAAAACGTCCGGGTGGAAATCGGCGGCACCTACGCGGCCGCATATGCCGCCGGGCAGACCAAGCTGATGGACAATCTGCACGCTCAGTAACCGACGGCGACCCAGACCAGCGCATGGCGACGCCTGCTCCGAGGATACGACCGATGTTGATCAGTCGGCGGCGCTTCATGTCGACCTCCCTGGCGGGCATGTGCGCCATGACGCTCAGTGGATGCGCCACCACCGCGCAGCGAACCGCGCGGGCCGGCCGTCCGCCGAATGTGTTGTTCATCGGCATCGACGACCTCAATGACTGGGTCGGGTGCCTCGGCGGGCATCCGGACACGCGCACGCCGCATCTCGACCGTTTAGCTGGACGCGGCACGCTGTTCACCCGTGCCTACTGTGCCGCGCCCACGTGCAATCCCTCGCGGGCGGCGCTGCTCACGGGGATTCGTCCCTCCACCTCCGGGATCTACCGCAACAACCAGCCCATGCGCCTCAGTCCGGTGCTGCGCGACGCGGTGACTTTGCCCCAGCACTTCCGCGCTGCCGGGTACCACGCCATCGGAGCCGGCAAGATTATCCATGATCCTGACCCGCAGTCCTGGGACGACTATTGGCCCTCACCAACCATGAACCGCCCGCAAGATCCCGTCCCAACCAGTCAGCCGGCGGGATCCAAAGGCGATTTCACCTGGGGGGCGTTGGACCACCCGGTGCGGGACATGGGCGACCATCAGGTGGCGGACTGGGTCATCGAGCAGCTCAACCGCAAGCATGCTCAGCCGCTGTTCCTCGGGTGCGGCTTCTTTCGCCCGCATCTGCCCTGGCACGTGCCGGGGGCGTACTTCGACCGCTTTCCGCTGGAGCAGGTCACGTTGCCGACGGTGAAGGAGGACGACCTGGACGATGTCCCGCCCGCCGGCCGCGAGCGCGTGTTTCGCTCCGATCACGAGCGCATCACCGCCGCCGGGGCGTGGCGTGATTGCGTGCGGGCGTACCTGGCGTCCATCAGCTTCGTGGATGACATGGTCGGCCGGGTGCTCGATGCCTTTGACCGTTCGCCATTGCGGGACAACACCATCATCGTGCTGTGGTCGGACCACGGCTGGCATCTGGGTCAGAAGCTGCACTGGCGCAAGTTCGCCCTCTGGGAACATGCCACGCGCAATCTGCTGGCGGTGGCGGCGCCGCGCGGCGTGGCGCCCAACGCCCGCTGCGGCGCGCCTGTCAACCTGCTGGACCTTTATCCAACGCTGGTCGAGCTCTGCGGTTTGCCTTCTCGTCCGCAACTGGAGGGGGACAGCCTGGTTCCCCTGCTGCGCCACCCTGGCGCCGCCCGCGTCCGGCCCAGCCTCTCGACCTACCGACGCGGCAATCACGCCCTGCGCTCCCAGCGCTGGCGCTACATCCGGTATGCCGACGGGAGTGAAGAACTCTACGACCACCAGAACGATCCGCTGGAGTGGCGCAATCGCGCCGCCGATCCCGCCTGCACCGGCGTCAAGGCCAGCCTGGCGCGCTGGCTGCCGGAGGTTGACGCGGCGGATTCCCCCTCCCGCAGCAGCACGGCCGAGGCCTCGTCATGATGGCACTGGCGCTGCTCGCGGGACTGATGCTCGCCGCCGAACCGACGACGGCGCCGCCCGCATCCTTCGTGCCGCCAGGTCATGAACTGGCGTTTGCTGCAGAGTTCGATGACGACACGGAAACCTTCGCCCGCACCGGCAATCCCCGTTTCACCACCGGCCAGTTTCGGCTCCATGGCCAGAACGACCTCAATGTCACCCGCCGGCTGGCGGCCAATGGCGAACGGCAACTCTACGTGGACCGCGACTTCACCTTCAGCGGTCAGCGCCTGGGCATCGACCCCTTCACCATCCACGCCGGCGTGCTGCGCCTCACCGCCACCCGACTTACCCTTGAACAGCAGCAACTGCTGGCGCCGCTGACGCGCGGCCACGCCAAACCCGTGCAATACGCCAGCGGCCTGCTCAGCACCGAGACCGAAGGACGCCCCGACGGCTGCGGCTACGTCCAGTTGCACGGCTACTGGGAAATGCGGGCGAAGCTGCCGCGCGGGAAAGGACTCTGGCCGGCGTTCTGGCTGGTGACCCAGACCCACGACTACTGGGACGAGGTGGACATCTTCGAAGTGCTCGGCCATCAGCCGGAGGTCATCTTTCACACCACCCACTTCCACGACGGCGGCGGCACCGAAGGCATGCCGTGGCGCAAGCGGTCCTACCGCAAGGTCGATACCTCCGACGGTTTTCATACCTATGGCCTGCAAATCACCGACGACCAGTTGCGCTTCACCGTCGATGGCCAACTGACCCTGCGCGCCAGTCACACGCTCGAGACACCGCTGTACACCATCGTCAATCTCGCGGTCGGCGGGAAGTGGCCGGGCCATCCCGACGAGCACACCGGGTTCCCGGCGACGATGGAGATTGACTACCTGCGGATCTACCGCCGGGTCGAGCCGGCGGGGGGAGTGAACCCATGACCACGACGGACGCCTGGACGCGCCGGCAGGTGCTCAAAGCCACCGCGGCCAGTTGCCTCACCGCCGCGACCGGCGGCTGCGGCCTGGTGCCTCGGATCGCGCCTGCCGCCAATCGTCGCCCGCCCAACATCGTGCTGATTCTCGCCGACGACATGGGCTACAGCGACCTGGGCTGCTTCGGTTCGGAAATCAGCACGCCGCATCTGGATAGCCTGGCGAGCCGCGGCGTGCGGTTTCGCCACATGTACAACTGTGCCCGTTGCTGTCCCACCCGCGCCGCGCTGCTGACCGGGCTGTACCCCGCGCAGACCGGCGTCGGGTACATGTGGAAGAACATGCACGCCGACGGCTACGAGGGCTACCTCAACGACCGCAGCGTCACCATCGCCCAGGCCCTGCGCGACGCCGGCTACCGCACCATGCTCAGCGGCAAGTGGCACGTCGGGAAACAGCAGCCCCACTGGCCGGCGCAGCGGGGTTTCGATGACGTCTTCAGCCTCATCGGCGGCGCCGCCGACTACTGGGGCGCCGGCAGCAAGTGGGTGCGCGGCAATGACAGCTTCAAACCCGGCCCAGGCTTTTATGCCACCGACGCCATCACCGAGCATGCTCAGGAAATGCTCGCCGCGAACTCCCGGCGGCAGCCGTTTTTTCTGTACCTCGCCTACAACGCGCCGCACTGGCCTCTGCATGCGCCGCGGTCTGATGTCGAACGCTATCTCGACCGCTACCGCGCCGGCTGGACCAGCCTGCGTGCCGAACGCTGCGCCCGCATGCGGCAGATGGGCGTGATCGACGCCAACTGGACGTTGCCGGCGCCGGACCCCGAGACCACGCCGTGGAATCCCTCCCAGCCGCGCGACTGGGAAGCGTTGTCGGACGACCAGCGGGTGGAGATGTCGCTGCGGATGGCGGTGTATGCCGCGATGGTCGATCGCATGGACCAGGGCATCGGCCGAATCGTCCGGCAGATTCGCGCCCTGGGACAGGAGGACAACACGCTGTTCATCTTCCTGTCTGACAACGGCGCCAGCGCCGAGACGCGGGAACTGGGCCAGCCGGGCGCGGTGACCGGCGAGCCGGGCTCCTATGTGGCGTATGGCCTGGACTGGGCGGCGGCGAGCAACACGCCGTTTCGCCGGTACAAGCGCTGGACCAACGAGGGCGGCATCGCCACCTCGATGATCCTCTCCTGGCCGGCGGGCGTGACGCGCCACGGCGGCTGGTGCGACGTCCCCGCGCACATCGTGGACGTGATGCCCACCTGCCTGGAAGCAGCGGGAGCCGTGTATCCTCAAACCCGCGGCAGCCAGCGCATCACACCCATGGAAGGCAGATCACTGCTGCAACCCGCCCGCCGCGATGTTGATCCAGATCCCCGGCGCCTGCTCTGCTGGGAACACGAAGGCCACAGCGCCGCCCGTCAGGGACGCTGGAAAATCGTCTTTGACGAGAACACCTCCCCAGCCCTCTACGACCTCCAGACCGACCGCACCGAGACGCGCGACCTGGCGACCGAGCGCCCGGACCAGACCCGGCAACTGCTGGCAGGTTACGAGCGCTGGGCAAGCCGCACCGGCGTGGTGGCGTGGAGCGAGTTGCTGGCGCGCGAGCAGAGCCAGCCGGGCGCGGCGACGGAATAATTCCGGTTACGCCAGTGACGACAGCGGGATCACCGCCAGCTCCGCGCTGGGCTCGCGTTTGTCCGCATAGCCGACGAAAAGCTGACCGTCGTGCTCAAGGGCGTAGGGATAGCTCAGCAGCGCACGGGGATTCGACGTGCCGGGCCCTTCCGGGCACACCGCCCGGCGGATGGCGAAAACGCGGTTGAAGCCGACTGCGCCCGGGTCGCCCAGGGCGATGGTCAGGATGTCCCGCTGTTTGACGCAGTCGGCCGTGGTGGCGCCGATCAGGTAGTGCTGGCCGGTGCTGAGCGTGCCGGCGCAGGGCTTGCTCGTGTTGTGGTTCAGGTTGGTCGGGGTTGCCGCCGTCCACGAGCGGCCGAAGTCCCGGCTGAGCGACATCAGCAGCCGCGCCTGTTCACCCCACCGGGCGAGGTTCACCACCTGCGCGCCCTGCACGATCACCGTGGACTCGCCCCACAACTTACCCAGCCCCGGCTGCGGCGCGATCACCACCAGGTCCCACTTCGTGAAATCCGCGCCGTGACTGATCGCCACCGCTGGCCAGTCGCCTTCGAGTCCCAAACCCTTGCAGGCCCGCAGGCCCGCCATGATCCAGTTGCCATCCGCCATCGGGACCGGCTGCTGCAGGGGCCAGAAGCCGGCGTCGATCACCACGCCCAGGCGCTGCCACTGGCCGGTGGCGTCGTCGAGCAGGTAAGCGCGGGTGTGGGTCCGCTGAAAGTCGTCGTGGAACGCGCCGTGAAAGCTCCACAGCCGGCCGGCGTGCTCGAGCAACACGCCGTGGCTGACGCCCAGGTGATCGTCGCCGGCGTCGATGGTGTGCATCGGCCCCCAGGTCGCGCCGCCGTCGTCACTGATCTGGCAGCGCGCCTCCTCGGTGGCGGTGTTCTCCTTCCGCGCGGGATTGAACCCATAGGAGGCGTACAGACGATCGCGCTGCCACGCCAGCGCCACGCCCAGCAACCAGCGGCCGCCGTCAACCTCCGGCTGATATGGCTTGATGACGTGGACGCGATGGCCGCGCAAGGGCGGAACCTCGGCGGAGGGGGGCAGCGGCCCACCAGTCCACAGCGTCTGCGCGTTGGCGGTCACATCGGTCATCGTTCCCACCTCAGAAGCCCAGCTTTTTCACCGCCGCGACAACCAGTGCATCCACCTCCGGCGTCAGGGGCAGCATCGGTCGCCGCACCGGACCCGCCGGCCGGCCGCGCAGTTCCAGCCCCCGCTTGATCACCGCGATCCAGTCGGGCCGCTGGCCGTCGCGTCCCACGGTCACCAGGTCCACGAAGGGCATGATCTCATCCCACGCCTGCCGGGCGGCGACGAAATTACCGTCATCAATGCACAAGTGCACGATGCGCGACCAGCGTTGCGGATCGAAATTGCCCGAGCCCGACACCCAGCCGGTGGCGCCGAAGGCGAACGCGCCCAGCGCGTTGTTGTCGTGGCCATAGAACAACCCCAGGCTGTCGCCCAGCAGCATCCGCAGCCGGGTGATCAGGTACGGATCGGAGTTGGCGTCCTTGATGTACTGCACGACATCGTCCTTCGCCAGCCGGACCAGCGTGTCCAGCCGCAGGTCGATGCCCGTCACCGGCGGGTTGTTGTAGATCATGATCGGCTTGCTGGTCGCCTCCCGCACCGCCTGGTAGTGGGCCTCGATCTCCCGCATGGTGTGGACCTGGTACCACGGCGGGATGATCAGGAACCCGTCATAGCCCAGCCCCTGGGCGAACCGACTCTTCTCGATCGTCCCGGCGGTGGACAAGTCGGCCGTGCCCGCCAGCATCGGCACTCGCCCGGCGTTCTGCTGGGCGCAAATGCCCAGCACGTTCTCCCACTCCGCCCGCGTCAGGTTCATGAACTCGCCGGTGCTGCTGCCGGCGCAGAACCCGTCGGCGCCGTGAGCGATCACGAAATCGACATGCGCCCGCAACCCCGGCTCATCCACGGAACCATCCGGGAGGAAGGGCGTGATCAGGGGTGGATACAGGCCGCGGAAAGTCTTCATGGTCTTGTTCCTGTTGGTTACGGTTGTTCGATCTGGCATAACACGGGAAGCACAGGCGTTGTAGAATGCGGCACTGGTGTCGGCAATTGATAAGGTGATTTTCATTTTCTGATCGCCCCAAGCCGCATAGTGCAAGGATCGATTTCGCATAATGTCAACGCTCGGTGAAAGCGAACTGCGCCGTTTGTCAGAACTGCGGGCGCTGCTGGAGGGGTTCGCCGCCCGGCATGCCGCGGCGCGGGTTGGGCGCAGCCCGGACCAGCTCGCCCCGTTGCGGGCGGTGCTCGGGCGCTTGACCGCGGCGACGCGGCAGGGGGACTACCGCAGCTTCCGCGCCGCCGACCATGCGTTGCACGCGGGTCTGGTTCGCCTCGCCGCCGTGCCGCAACTGACGCAGGCGTGGCAGGGCGTGTGGCAAGCGCTGCTGGACTTTCATCGCCGGGCGTTCGAGGAGTGCTTTCCTGACCCGCGTTTTTTGAGTGACGCCCATGAGCACTTGATCGCCACGATCGCGCTGGGGGATCCGATCGCCGCCGAGGATGCGGCGCGCAGCCACGTTGAAGCCGTGTGGTTTCGCCTGGCCGAGCAGCAGGGGGCGCCCGCCTGCGATGGCGCCCAAGCCCTGCAGCGCGCCGCCGCTCATCTCGCCTTTGCCCTGGCTCGACCCCTGCGCCTGCATGAAGTCGCCGCGGATGTGGCCTTCACCAGTCCGGGCAATCTGTCCCGGCTGTTCCGGCGGCGTTACGGCATGAGCTTCCAGGCGTACCTGCAGAAGCTGCGGATCGAGAAGGCCGCCGAGTTGCTGCGCACCACCACCTTGCCGGTCGCCCTGATCGCCCGACGCGTCGGCTATCGCGATGTTTCGCGCTTTGGCCAGCATTTCAAACGTCGGTGTCACGCCACGCCCACGGCCTACCGCACTGCATCTTTGCGGACGACCTGAGCAGCGTCGCGGATAAGTTCAACCAGCAGCTTGCCGCGGCCCTCCAGTCACTGACGAGCGCAGGACCGGCGCCGAGCCAGCCCGCAGCGGCGCGCGGGGGCGGGCGCGGTCGCCAGGAGGCGGGGCGTTGAGGGGTCAGCTGGGCTCCGCAGCGCACGCGGAAGATCCCGCGCGCGGCGAGATCGCAGCGTAACTCCAGCTCAGAGAAACCCCTCGTGATGCCGCTGCGCCCCGGGAAAGCCAGCTTTGGCGCTGCCAATTGTTGATGTAAGTCATTAAATATAAATAATATATAAAAAACAAGAATCATGAAATTTATACTTTACATTATTAATCCATGAACTTAAAATATTTCCAATGACACTAAGCACCACAGCCCCGTTCGCCCTCGACGCGGCGTCCTCCAGCGGGAAATATCGCTTGATCGCCTCGGCGCTGCGGCAGCGGATCGTCCGGGGTGATTGGCCCGCGGGAACACGTCTGCCGACCCGCGCGGTGCTGGAGCGACGCTTCCAGGCCAGTTCGCCGACGGTGCAGCGGGCGTTGACGGAGTTGACGCAGGACGGCTTTGTGCAGGCGCGCGGCCGGGCGGGGACGTTCGTGCGTGCCGATGGGCCGCATCTGCGGCGGTTCGGGATTGCCCTGCCGTTGCCCGAGTTCACCAGTCGTTCGATGCTCGCGCAGGCGTTTGAGGTGGAAGCCCGCCGGCTGGAGTTGGCTGGGGAAGCGGTCGTGAGCATCTATCTGGATGTCCCCAACCCCGACGCGCCTGGTCGCAAGGCGCTGGAGGAAGATCTGGCGGCGGATCGTCTGGCGGGGGTGCTGTTTGCGGCGATCTCGATTCGTTCACTGGCGGACAATCTGCTGCAGGTCAACCCCCGGGTGCCGCTGGCGGCGATGTCGGGTGATCGCGTGCCAGGGGTGATTTCCCTGAAGGTGCGTTCCTATCTGGAATCGGCGGTGCAGCGGGTCAGGGCGGAGGGGAGGAAGCGAGCGGCGATCATTGCCGCGGCGATGCAGGGCCCCATGGCGGGCCGCTGGCAAAACCTGCTGGCGCGCCACGGCATGCACTTCGATCCGTACTGGGCGGTTTCTGTCCACCCGGGCGATCCGGCCGCGGCACAGCGAACCGCCTACCTGATGATGTGCCTGCCTCCCGATCAACGGCCCGACAGCATCGTGATCACCGATGACTATCTGGTGGAGCCGGTGACGCGGGGCCTGCGGGATGCGGGCGTGCATCTGGCGCAGGATCTGCTGGTGCTGGCGCACACCAATTTTCCCTTGCCGTCGCTCAATCATGTCCCGGTGGTGCGCATCGGGCTGGACACCGCCGTGGTGCTGCGGCGCGCCATCGACGCCCTGCGGCGGCGGCGTGCCGGCGACATGGCGACGGATCAGGAAATCGTGCTCGAGCCCGTCCTGGAAGAGGGCTTGTCCGTGTCGATGCCGCTTCTTGGCGCGCCGGGCGCGTCCGCGGCGCTGGTGGAGTAGTTCCGGTCCCGCTGGGGGCGTGGGCCGCGGTTCGGATTGGTCTGGAGGATAAGTCGATCCACTTGCACAGCCGGTTCACAACTGGGAAGGACCACCTCATGTCGCGGCAACCACTCCATCGCCCCAGCGCCCCTTCGACGGTTGGCTTCACCCTGATTGAACTGCTGGTGGTGATCAGCATCATCTCGATCCTGGTTGCCGTGCTGCTGCCGGCGCTGCAGCAGGCGCGCGGCACCGCCATGACCACGCAATGCCAGATCAGTCTCCGGCAGTTCGGCGTCGCGCTGGCGGCGTATGTCACCGACGGCGACATCATTCCCCCCAAGCAGGCGGACAGCCTCAACACCGACGGCATGCTGATGCCCTTCTGGTACAACCTGACCAAGGGCGGCGGGTACATCACCAACCCCGGCATCATGCTCTGCCCGACCGCCGATCTGGGCAACTATCCTTTCAAATATGCCGCGTCGCTGGACGCCCGGGGGAAAACCACCACCTATTTCGCCCCGCTCTGGAATCCCAGCCCGGTGGGTCTCAGCACCGGCACTTCGCTGCCCAATCCCGCTTACAACAACGCCATGGGGACCTATTACTACTACGGCGGCATCGACTACAAAAAAGAGACAGCCACCTATGCCACACGCCCGTGGCGCACCCATTTCGACAACGGCAGCAGCCTGGAATATCGCTATGACATGCGTCCCCAGCATGTGCTCAAGCCGTCGAGCTACGGCGTGATGTGGGACCAGGACCGCTGGCGCAACTACCTGTATGACCGACCCGCCGCCCTGCCGCATGAACGCTTCAATCCCGGACGCTCCATGGTGTATTTCGATGGCCATGTGGTGCACCGCAGCTTCGTCGGCGACCGCGATCCCACGGTGAAGGATCCCGCCGATCACGCCAGCATGTTCACGCCCTATGTCGGCGCCGGCTGGTACATCAGCTATCAGAACACCAACTATGGCCCGAGCAACGCCATGCAGAAAATCGCCGGCGTGCTTTCCCTGCCCACCAACTGAACCGAGCCTTGGCCGAGTTGTGCCCGCATGAAGCGCGTCTTTCTGGCAGTACTGGTGTTCATGCTTACGTCGTGCTCGACCACTGGCGCCCCGGTTGCTCCGGCGAATGTTGCGGGGGATGCCGTGCGCCCGCTGCCGGTCACTGCGGCGCGCATCGCCGCCGGCCGCAGCGTGCGCCTCGTGCTGTGGGGCGACTCCATCAGTGAAGTCGGCCGGTCCCCCAAATGGCACGGCGGGGCGTCGCAGCGCCAGCGTCACTGGGGCACACTGCTGCAGCAGAAACTCAAGCAGGCGTATCCCCAGGCGTGGTTTGAAGTCATCTTCATGGGCATTGGCGGGCAGAACAGCTATGAGGGCCTGGGGCGCGTCGACGACCTGTGGACCCAGCAGCCGGACCTGGTGCTGGTCGCCTTCGGCGCCAATGACTGCGTCTGGCACCACCTGGAGCCCGCCCAGACCCAGCGGGCGCTGACGGAAATGGTCCAGCGGATTGGGCAGCAGCGCAGCGAAGTGCTGGTGTTGAGCACCGCCGGCAGCAGTCCGACGCATCACCAGTTCCGCCATGCTCGGGAAACGGTCGCCGCCACCGCGCGGGCGGCGGAAGCCGGGTCGGCGCCGTTCGTCGACCTGTACGCCGCCTTGCGTCAGGCGACCGACGCCGGCCGGCGGTGGAGCGATTACCACCTGGGCCAGAACAACTGCCATCCCAACGACCGCGGCCATGAAGTGTGGGCTGCGGCGGTGTTTCGTGTACTGGAAGCTTCCCTGCGGAAATCCGGTGCATCCCGCGCATGTGCCGGACTGGAGTGATCACTGATGCTGCGACGCCTGCTCCATGTGCTGTTGATTCCGATCCTGGGTTGGTTGCTCTGCGCCCGATCGGCTGCTGCTCAGACCCTGGTGATTGACGACGTTCAATGTGCCGGGATCAGCGGCTTTCGCGCCCATTGGAACCAGCCGATTCCGGTGGCGGAGAACGGCCAGCGCGTGGTGCTGGACGCCAAGGTCACTGATCGCGGGCAGGCCGCCGTGTGGGACGGCTTGAACCAGGGGCCGCTGGCGTTTGACGCGGTGCATCGTCACCTGCTGGTCCGTTTCCCGACCGCCGGGCAGCAGATCGCCGCAGCGCTGGCGCAGGGTCAGGTGGTCGCCAAGCTGGAGTTGGTGCTGCCTTATCTGGATGAGGAAATCTGGCCCCAGGGCCGCACCGACTTCCCCAGCGCCGACGGCTACGTGTATCGCAAGAACTGGGACGTGGACAAACTCTACCGCAGCCGGCGCCCCAACTGGCACGCCATCGCCTACGCGCTGCGCAAGCCGTGGCAGGCGGATCGGGAGATCGGCCCGACGTACAACGCCGCCATCAACGGCGCGGTCTACTGGAAACAGTTCGGCGCCGGCGACCTCCAGGAAGACCGCTTTGCCCAGCGCTTCGGTCCCACCGAAGTGTCGTCGTACCAACCCGAAGGTCGCATGGACCTGACCGCGCTGCTCCAGGATGAAGCCTTCGGCGCGACGCCGGCGGAGCGGCTGCGGGTCATCGCCGACCAGGGGGTGATCCTCAGCAAGTGGGAAACCTATGACGCCCGCTTCTACCAGGGCGCGTATGACTGGGCCGGCCCCAGCGGCGCGCGGGCGATCATCATCAAGCGTCCTGCGCTGGTGGTGACGCTCCAGCCGGGCACTTCACCGGCGGTGGGCACGCTGACGCCGGTGGACGTGCCGGCGCTGGCGGCCAGGCACAAAGCCCAACCGGTGGGGCAGCCCACCGCAGTGGCGCCCAGCCTCGAACAGGTGCAACAACTGGACCGGCAGTTCCTCACCAAGCCGGCGTGGATGCACGACCACCAGTATGAGCACGTCAAGCAGCTGATGACGCTGGAGTCCGGCAAGCTCGAGCCGTTCTACTATCGCGCGGTGCCCGGACACGTCATCGGGCGCGCCAAGCAGGAAGCCCAGCAGGCGTACAAGAAAGTCGCCGGCAATACGGCGCTGCTCACCGACGCCGAGCTGGACTATGCCGTGTACCTCGCCTGGCTGGACCTGATCCATGGCCAGCCGCCGCGCACATGGATCGGCCACCTCACCGCCCAGCAGCCGGTGACCTGGTGGTACATGTACCGTGACGCATTGCCCGGGCCTTCCCAGGAAGCGATCCGCCGGAGCTGGGAAGCGTGGCTGATGCCCGACCGGGAAACCGCGCCGACCGACAAGCAGCGGCAGGATTACACCGACACCTCCGGCATGCTGGTGCATCCCATGGCCGACGACCCGCGCGTCGGCCGCGATCCGACGGGCAAACAGGCGCAGTGGAAGGAGATCGACACCTACTACAAAACCACCGGCGACTGGCGCGGCAACAAATCCTTCTTCCGCTCGGGCTTCACCCGCATGATGAGCACCGCCAACTTCAACAGCACCGCCACCTCCGGCGCCCTGCTGGGCGGACAGATCATCGGTTCCGAACGGGCGATGGCCGACGGCCGCGCCGGACTGATGAAGTTCCCCTTCTGGATGTGGACCTACAACGCCGGCGTGGGCCAGGAATACGTCGATCACTACTACTGGGCGATCGCCACCTTCGGCAACAAGCTGTTTCCCGACTTCTGCACGCAGCCGCAGGACCAGATGGCCGGCTGGTCCATCATGACCAAGACCATCGAAGATCTCGCGGGGGCGTACCACCCGAATCTCAAGAAACTGCTCGGGCCGGCGTCGCGCACCTACTACGAACATGTGCTGGGCGTGCAGGACGGCCTGTACCACATACTGCATGTGCTCTCGCCCGCCGGCGCGCTCAATGATCTGGACACCGGCGAGCTGCCGCTGCTGACCCGCAGCGACGCGGACAAGAACGGCCGCAAACCCAAGCCGGTCAGCGCCTGGGGTCATGACTATCCGCCCAGTGAAGTGGCGCTGCAGAGTCTGTCGGGACCGTGGGCGGATCCGTGGATCGCCGAACTCATCGACGACAAGCCGCTGCCCTGGTCATCGCTGGTGGAGAAAAAAGTCGTCGCCGAGGGCGACTGGGTCACCACGTATTTCGGCGTGAACTACGGTCTGGCGAGCATTCGCCGCACGCCTCAGCGCGTGCATGTGCTGGGCCATTGGCGCCGTCAGCCGCAGCGCCCCGGCAGCATGAGCGACATCGGCACGCTGGACCTGCGCCTGGGCTACAACCAGACCCGCTTTGCCGGCCACGGCGGCGGCGGCATCGACCAGACCGCCGCTTACCGCACTTACCAGCACCAGAACAAGCTCATCATGCTCGCCCGGCCCGACAGCGGCTACTTCGCCAAGCTCAAGCCCGGCGATATCGACAGCATTCAGTGCTCGGCGGGATTGTTCAGCTATGAACAGCCCGAGCCGAAGTGGAAAATCTATGTGGACGATCAGCCGGTCACCGCCTTGCCGGCAACCGCCCGGCAGAACCAGGTCATCACCATTCAGGACGGAGTGACCTATCTGGCGCTGCGGCCGCTGCCCAGCGCTGATCTGGGGCGGGCGGCGCAAGTCACCCTGACCCGCAACGATCCGCAGTATCCCGGCGGACATGACCAGGTGAACATCCAGCCGGCGCTGGTGATCAACGTGCACCTGCACCATCGCGTCAGCGAAGTGCTGGCGGAGGAGGTGCCACCGTTGTCGGATGAAGCATTGCGCAAGGTGAGCGCCGGGCTCACCGGGTTTGCCGTGGAGATGGGCGACGCCAGCGAGTACGCCGATTTTGCCGCTTTCCGTAAGCACGCCCGCGCCGCGAAGCTGTCGGTCGCCGGCGCCCAGCAGGTGGAGAATTACACCGTCACGTATGTCAGCGGCCAGGATACGCTGACCGCCGGCTGGACGGACTTCACCGTCAATGGCCAGGATCCGTATCCCGCCAGGGAGCAGGGGCTGTGGCGCGATACGCCGCTGACCCAGATGGGACTGGGCCGGCTGGAAAAGGGCGGCGCGGTGATCGAGCGTGAAACCGCCAAGGTGCCGATGCTGCTGCAGACGTTCCCGAAGCAGGGCATTTA
Organism: uncultured Phycisphaeraceae bacterium; assembly: GCA_964605235.1. GTDB lineage: Bacteria > Planctomycetota > Phycisphaerae > Phycisphaerales > Phycisphaeraceae > CAZSBB01. The sequence goes on along the minus strand of CAZSBB010000005.1, from coordinate 83,468 downwards.
TGTGGCGATGAATCCGGTGCCGGGCTACCTGTCGTATCGCTTCACGACGCCCGACGGCGTGCGCATCGTCGCCGACGGGCGCTGCTCGATGGGGCGCTGGGCGGTCAAGGGCAAGGGCGAACTGGACCTGCGCTATGTCGCATTCGAGAACCAGCACAGCCCGGAAATGGCGGAGCGAGCGACCTGCCTGTTCGTCACCGGCATGGACGGCCAGCCCAAGGTGAAGCTCAACGGACAGGACGTCAGCGCGACGGTCAAGGCGTGGCAGCAGGCCGGCGTCAACGGCTGGCTGGTTCCGCTGGGCGGCGCGCTGCGGCCGGATGCCGAATTGTCGTCACGGCTGGCGTCGGCTCTGGAGTGAGTGTTGATGTGCGCTCCGATGCTGGAAGTTCGTCCGCACCGCGGCGCGCCGTGCGTGTTTGTCGATGGTCAGTCGCATCCCGCGCTGGCGTTCTGGCACAAGCCGGGACCGGAGGGTCTGACGCAGTGGCGGCAGTTCGCCCGCTGTGGGGTTCACCTGTTCCAGTTGGATCTCAGTGCCTGGCCGGCTTCGGCGGGTGGGGCGGCGCCGCGGGACCGCTGGGACGCGGTGTTGAAGACGACGATCGAGGCGGACCCGGCAGCACGCTTCTGGTTGCGGATCGGCACCGAGCCGCCGACGTGGTGGCTCCAGGCTCATCCTGACGAGGTGCAGGTCCATCACGACCAGCACAACGGCGACGCCTTCCGCTGGCGGGTCGCTTACGCCAGCGCGGCCTGGCGACAGGCCGCGGCGGGTCACCTGGCGCAGCTGGTGGAACACCTGGAACGCCGCTGGGCCGACCGGGTGTGGGTCTATCAGGTCAATGCCGGGGACTGCGGGGAGTGGGCGTACTCGTGGAAGCCGGTGGTCAGCGGCTACGCGCCGGTGCAGGTGGCGGCATGGCGCGCGTGGCTCGAGCAGCGCGGCCGGGCTGACGCCCAGACCGTGTCGCCGCCCGACTGGCGTCAGCGCGGCCGGCACGAAGGCTGGCCTCCGCCGTCGCACCTGATCGATCCCGCCGAGCAGCGCGACCTGGTGGACTGGCTGCACTTCCACGGCCAGGTGCAGGCTGAGGCGCTGGTGGAACTGGCGGCGTCGGTGCGTCAGGCCCTGCGTCGGCTGGGACGGAGCAAGCTCATCGCCGCGTTTCATGGCTACCACATCTGGCCCTATGGCTCGGCGTATGGTCCCTGCAACGCCGGCTTCAGTGCGCTTGAGCAGGTCCTCGAATCCCCGGACCTGGACCTGCTCTGCACGCCGCTGGCTTACATCCACCGCAACCCCGGCGGCCTGTACAGTCACCACAACCTGGCGGCGAGCATTCGTCTGCACGGCAAGATGTTTTTCGCCGAGGATGACACCTTCACCCACCGCGCCAGTTGGACGCCCTGGCGCTATTGCTGCCGCGATGCCGGGGAAACCGTGCAGATCCTGCGGCGCAACACCGCCGGAGCCCTGGCGGAGGGCGGCAGCCTGTGGTGGATGGATCACAACGGCGAGAACTGGTACACCGACGCGGAAACCGAAGCCGGCATCGACGCCCTGCGCGCCGTCGCCGATGTCGCCCTGCGGCATGAGCGTGGCTCGTGCGCCCAGATTGCATTCCTGACCAACGAAGCGAGCTACCGCATTCTGCGCCAGGATGACGCGCTGATTGATCTGCTCTGGCCGCGCCAACTGATGGAACTGCTTCGGGTCGGCGCGCCGGTCGACGGGGTGCGGATCGACGATCTGGAGCGCGCCGTCGCCAGCGGTGATGCGGAGCGCTGGAAACTGGTGGTGGTCGCCGGATGCCTGTGGCTGGAGCGCCGGCAGCGCGACCTGCTCCGCCGGGTGCTGATGAATTGCGGCCGACACCTGCTGTTTCTGCATGGCCAGGGCATCTGTGATGGCGCGCGACTGGATCCGGCGCTGACCAGCGAACTGATTGGGGTGACGGTGCAGGCGTACCCCCACGGCGGTCCCTGCCGCGCTGAATGCGTGCTTGACGGGCAGCACCTGACCTGGGGCACGGACCGGGTGGTTGCGCCGATCCTGTACGCCGACGATCCCGAAGCGACGCCGCGGGGCTGGCTGGAGCGTCAGTACCTGCCGGCGCTGGTGGGGCGTTCGCACGCAGATTGTTCTGTGCTGTGGTCCGGGGTGCCCGGCCTGCCCGCGGCCTTGCTGGGTCGGCTTGCCGAGGAAGCCGGCGTGCATCGCTTCCTGACCGATGGCAGCCAGGTCATCGCCAGTGCGGGCTTGCTGGCGGTGCACGCCGCGGGTGATGGCCGGCGCACGCTGCGGCTGCCGGGCCCGCGTGAAGTCATTGATGCCCTCAATGGCCAGAGCATGGGCGTTGTCGCACACCTGGACGTCAACCTTCGCCGGGGCGAAACCCGCCTCTGGCATCTGCGTGATTCCTCGTGATTTTCAAGGAAACCCGATCATGCCCAACCGCGGCTTGTCCCTCCTCGACTGTGGCGGCGACGCCACCGGCCAACGCGACAACAGCGCTGCGTTCGCCCAGGCTTTCGCAGCGCTGGCGGATTGCAGCCATGCGACGGTGCATCTGCCCGATGGCGACTTCGGCGTCACCCGGCCGGTCGAAGTGCCCAACCATGTGTCCCTCGCCATGGCGCCCGCGGCCCGCCTGTTCGCCATGCCCGGCTTTCAGGGCGCTGCCGTGATCATCAAAGGTCAGGCCCCGGATGAAACCGACGACAAAACCCGCTGGCGCTGGATGAAGCATGGCTATTCGGGCAGGATCGGCGGGGGCCTCATCGACGGCGGCAAACTGCCCATCCATGGCGTCATCGGACGCTGGACCCGCCGCTTCGTGCTGCATGACCTGGAACTGTTCAACTGCCTCGCCGGCGGCATCCGCATCGGCACCGAAGGCTGGTACGAAACCACCCTCCGCGGCGTCCGCGTGCAGATCGACTTCGATGTCACCTGCACCGACGACGCCATCGGCATCGAAGTCGTCAAGGGCAGCGACAACCACATCTCCCAGGCTCTGGTCATCGGTTATGACATCGGCGTCAAAGGCGCCTCGGGCAGCACCTGCTGGCATCAGGTTCACGTCTGGAAAGGCCGGCATCGTCCCTTCAAAATCGGCTTCATCTGCGGCGGCTGGAACGACTGCTTCAGCCAATGTCAGGTCGATGAATGCGAAGGCGTCGGCTTCCTCGTCGATGCGCCTTTCCAACGCTTCGAAAGCTGCATGGTCCAGGGCGGCGGCAACTGGCTCCACCCCCAGGGCGACCAGCGCGTCGCTTTCCGGTTGTCCCCGCGCGGCTCGCATGGCGTCTACCTGGGCACGTTCATCAACCCTTCCGAACGCTACCCGTTCAGCAAAGTCTTCGACGGTTCGCTCGAAGGCGCGACAATCCTCGGTACGCTCCACAACCCGCATGTCCCCCGTGAAATTCAAGTCAATCAGTTCACCTCCGGCGGCGGGGGGCTCAGCTGGCAGCCGGTGGTGGGCTTCGCCGGCGAAGGCGTGCGGCTGCCCGCGCCGGCGGCGCAGTTGCCTACGCCCGAGGAAGGACAGCTTGGAGAACTGCGCTGGATCGTGCAGGATCAGCAGGCGGCCTTGTTGCTCAAGACGCCCGCCGGCTGGCAGCGGCTGACGCTTGACCCCCTCCCTGCGAGTCGGCCATGATGAGCGTTCCCCCAAAGAGCAGCGCCATGCGATTCCAACCCCGAGCGACGCCCAGGTCCAGCATCATGCCGCTCCTGTGCGCCTGCGGGTTGCCGCTGTGGTTCGCCGGCGGATGCAGCGGCGCCGACGCCGACACCGATGCGGGATCGGCCCAGCCGCCTGTCGCCCGGGTGGAGATTCGGCCGCATCTGGGACGGCCCATGGTCCACATCAATGGGCAGCCCCAGCCGTTGCCCACCTACAGTCCCACTTCACGCCCGGAAGTTTTTGCGGCCCAGACCCGCCGCTTCTTCCCCCATCAGATGGGCGCGTACTTCCTGAATGTGCCGCGCGGCCAACGCGCCGATCAGCAGGATGACTGGAACCCCAGCCCGTTCTGGGATGGCGACACCATCGGCCCCGGCTATGTCCGTCCGCTGGCTTCCCCTTCACTGGATGAGCAGGCCCAGCTCATCCTCCAGGGCGACCCCGGCGCCTGGCTGATTATCCGCTTTGGTCCCGGTGAGCCGGCGTCCTGGCGTAAACTGCATCCCGACCAGCTTTTTGTCAACGAACTGGGCGCGGTTCAGCCCACCCCCTCGCTGGCGTCGGCACGCTATGCCCAGGACTCCGCCCGGCTCATCGAAACGGTCATCCGCTATTGCGAGTCGCGCCCCTGGGCGCCGCGCATCATCGGCTACTGGACCGGGCAACGCGTCGAAGGTTCGCATCAACCGGTCATCGATGGCTGGGTCTACGACCACAGCGAGCTCATGCGCGGCGCGTGGCGCGATTTCCTGACGCAGAAGTACCGCACCACCGACGCGCTCCGCGCCGCCTGGGGCGATGCCGCGGTTTCACTTGACGATCCGGCCGTGCCCACCGACACCCTGCGCCGCAGCCTGCCGGAGGTGGCGCAGACCACCTATTGGCAGCCGGCGCAGCAGAATCAACGCTATCGTGATTATGTCGAGCTGACCGGGCGGTTGTACCACCAGTTGACCCAGGCGCAGCTCGCGGCTCATCACCGCGCGACATCCCGGCAGCGCTGCTTTCTGATCGACGCGCTCAAGCAGGGCATGCAGGGATGGAACAATCGCGGCTTCTTTGATCCCTCGACCAGTTGGCCGCCGGCGTATCACGACATCAACACGCTCTCGGGCAGCAGCGGCGCCGCAGCCCTGCTCCAGCAGCCGGGCCTCGATGGTCTGATCACGCCGCATGATTACATGGCGCGGGGCCTGGGCGGCGTCTATGAACCCGAAGGCATTGCCGACAGCGTCATCCTGCGCGGCCGGGTTTTCTTCAGCGAGATGGATACCCGTTCCTACACCGGCGCCGCCTGGAGCCAGTACTTCCGCGCCCGCGATGATCGGGAATTTGCCGCCCTCACCTGGCGCAACCTCGCCGCCGGCTGGACCCGCGGGTTCTATTCCTATTGGATGGATGTCTACACCGACTGGTTCGCCTCCGACGCCATGCACACGCTCATCGGGCAGCAGGTCCGCGCGCTCAAGCAATCCGTGGCGTGGCCCCGTCAGGAGGTGCCCGGCATCGCGGTCATCATTGACGACCAGTGCCAGCTCGAAACCAATGGCGACGGCAGCTATCTCAACGAAGCGGTGATCTGGCAGCTGCGCACCGGACTGGCGCGCTGCGGCGTGCCTTACCGGGTGTATCTGCTCGAAGACCTGCAGCTGGAAAACTTCCCGCCCCATCGCGTGTTCTATTTTCCCAACCTGTTCCGTGTCGATGACCAGCGGCTGGCGCTGCTTCGGCAACGGGTCTTTCGCGCTGGTCATGTCGTGCTGTGGGGGCCCGGTTCCGGAATCAGCGACGGCAGGACCCTGAGTCCCGAGCATGCTCGCGCCCTGACCGGCTTTGCCTTCAACATGCTGCCGGTCAACATGCCCCGACGCATGATCGTCACCGATTTCGACCATCCCCTCACCCAGGCTCTGGATGAAGGGGAAATCCTCGGCTCGCCGCTGTCCTACGGCCCGGTGTTGTTCCCCACCACGGGCCGGGCGCTGGCGCAGGCGTGGACCAAGCAGGGGCGGCGCGAAACGGGGCTGGCGGTGCTCACCGTCGGCGCAGGCGCTGCGCAGTGGCACAGCGTCTTCACCACCGTGGTGCCGCTGCCGGCGAATTTGTGGCGCGGCCTGGCGACGCTGGCGGGCACGCATGTCTACGCCCACACCAACGATGTGCTGATGGCGGATCGCCATCTGGTCGCGCTGCACAGTGTGCGCTCGGGCCCCAAAACGATCCTGCTCCCCGAGCCGTGCGCGGTGCATGACGTCATCGCCGATCAACCCGTGGGGGCGTCGCTGACCGCCATCACGTTCACCCTCGAAGCCCCGCAGACGGTCGTCTTCCGTTTGACCCCGCTGGATTCGCCGGCCCGTTCGCCGGACGCCGCCGCAGCGGTGCACAGCCCGGGTGATCAATGAATCCCCCGCGGATAAGCACGGCAGCGAACGGGGCCGCACGCCATTGCGCGCCGCTGCCCGTGGTGCTTCGTCGCCGTCTGACCCACGCGATTTGTTCCGCAGCAGCCTGAAAGGAATCACGCTTTGAGCAGTCCAGTCAAATACGGCATCGTGGGCGTCGGCGGTTTTGGCGCCCGACGGCGTGAGCGGTTGCGCGCCAGCGGGGCGTTTGAAATTGTCGGGGGAGTGGACGTCCGCGCCGAGGCCTTGACCGAGGCTCAGGCCGAGGAAGGTCGGGCGCTGGTGCGCTATGACAGCGTGGAGGCGCTGGCCGCCGACCCGCGGATTGAAGCGGTCTTCATCAGCACGCCTGCCGCCCTGCACGTGCCGCAAGCCATGCTTGTCGCCCGGGCGGGCAAGGCGGTGTTCTGCGAGAAGCCGCTGGGGCCGAATCGGCGGGCTTGCCAGGAGTTGGTCGAGTACTGCGAGCAGCACCGCATTCCTCACGGCCACGGCTTTGCCGCCCGGTTCTCACCCTTGTGGCAGCAGGTCAAACGCATGCTCGACGCCGGCGTGCTCGGCCGGATCGTCAGCGTGTCGGCGGCGACCATGCACACCGGCGGGCTGGCGTTCAAGCCCGACAACTGGCGCTTCCAGGCGGAAGACAATCCCGGCGGGCCGCTGTTTCAATGCGGCATCCACAAGATCGACACCTTGCGCATGCTCCTGGGAGAAGGCCGCTGGCATGCAGGCATGGTCAACCGCACCATCACCGCGTCGCCTACCGATGACGCCTACATCCTGCTGGGCACGTTTGGCGGCATCCCCACCACGCTGCACAGCCACTACGTCGCGTGCTATCGCCATGCCATGGAGATCTACGGCACCCGGGGCGACCTGTTCATCACCGAGTTTCCGGACAAACTCGAGCATAAGATCACGGACCTGACCAGTGGTTATGAACCGGTGCACGACCTGACCGCCCAGATTCCGCCCAGCGACGCGGAACTGGACTCGCTGCGCGACTTCGCCGCCGCGGTGCGCGAACGTCGGCAGCCCCGCATGAGTGGTCGCGAAGGCCTTGCATCGCTCGAACTGGTGTTCCAGGCCTGCGAAGTTGCATGTGCAGTTTGAGCGCAAGCCCCCGTGCCGTGCCCTGAACCATCAGCGGCGCGCTGGACCTCACGCCGGCCAGGTTCGCCAGATTGGCGCGGACGGTGCTTCACCACGCAGGCGGGCGCGGACCCACGCCAGCCCCGCCAGGTGGTCCGCCAGCCGATCGGCGGCTTCCAGGTCGGTGTGATTGATGATGCCCACCGGGCCGGTCCAGCCGCTGCGTTCCAGCGCCCCCAGCAAGCGCACATCCTCCGCCCCGGCGCCGACCGGCAGGAACTGCTGGCCGGCCTGGTCGCCCTGGCGCGTCATGCCGCTGAGTGCGATCGACAGCAGATGCGACTGCACGAGTTGCAGCACCGCCTCAAAGTCATCCAGCCAGGCGTGGCTCCAGTGCTGGCACAGGGCGAGGCCCACATTGTTCAGGCCGCGCGCTTGCAATGCCTGCACGATCTGGACCTGGTTGCGGGGATCGCCGAACCAGCCGGCGTGGTTGTACAGGCCGACCTTCAAGCCATACGCGTGCGCCATCCGGGCCCAGGGCTCGAACACGTCGGCCTGCTCGCTGACCCGCTGCGCCTGGGTCGCGTTTTCCGTGACCGCAATCCCGGTCGCCCAGATTTCCGGCTGATCCTCATACTGGGCGATGGCGTCGAAAATCTGCCGCATGTCGCCCGGCTCCACCACCGTGGGCACGTAACGCCCCGCCAGCCGCAGCCCGTGTTCGCGCATGGCGGCCATCTCGGCGTGAAACCTGGGCAGGTCGCGCACGCCCGCCATCCGGTTGCCCCACGCCTGAGCTTTGAAGCCCAGCGCCGCCAGCATGGCGCACCGTTCCAGCGGTTCACGCTTGCCCACATCATGCGACGCCACGCACCACGCGAACAGGTTTTCCGTATCGAAAATTGACGGGCTCATGACAACTCCTGATGCTCGGGGGTGACCAGCTGATCCAACTGGGCGGACTTGAGCAGGGCGTCGATCACCGCGTGATTGCGGATGGATTCAGCAATGGTGAAACGCGGCGTCGCGCCGGAGCGCAGACATTCGCACAGATGGAGCAACTGACAGGCCGCCCGATCGGCGGTGGGGGTGTCGATGCGCTCCACGACGGTCGGATTGCGGTTGGGTTCCAGCTCGATGCCGCTGGCGCCGCTGCCGGTCCAGGCGTTCTGCAGGCGGAGGATGCCTGTTTCGCCGTGCAGTTCCAGGGGTTGCGCAAAGGCGAAGGTGTAGCTGGACTCGATGAACGCCACCAGCCCATCGGGGTAATGGAGCATGCCGTCGAGTTGCACGTTCAGGCCGGCGTCGTTGCGCACCAGGCGTCCGTACACGCGGTCGGGCAGGGTGGTGACGAACTGGCCCAGGGCGTTGACGCAGTAGCAGGAGAAGTCGAAGACGACGCCGCCGAAGGTGGGGTTCATTTTCCAGGAGGGCTTGTCGAGCGCCGGGCGCTGAAAGCCGGCGCGGATTTTCCGCAAAGCGCCAATGCGGCCGGCGCGGACCAGTTGTTCCAGTTCGAGCGTGCGCGGGTGATGACGGCCCATGAAGCCTTCGACCAGCACGCTGCCGCCGCGCTGCGCCGCCGCCGCCATGCGCCGCGCCGCCGCCGCCGACATCGCCAGCGACTTCTCGCAGAGGATCATCGGCACCCCCCGCTCCGCCGCGGCCGTCACCTGCTCTTCATGCAGATTGGGCCAGGTGGCGATGATGACCAGTTCGGGCTTTTCCCGGTCGAGCATCACCCGGTAGTCGTCATATGCGGTCGCTCCGCCACACCGCTGGGCGAGGGCTTGCGCCTTGTCCAGCATGAGATCCGCGCACGCCACCAGCCGCACGGCTTGCGGATGGTCAACGATGGCCTGGGCATGGGCGCCGCTGATGCCGCCGCAGCCAATGATGGCTGCGCCGACGGGTGGAACACTCTCAGTCATTGGATTCACTCCCCAATTTGCAACTCAATCATCCGTTTCGACGTCGGCCTTCCGCGCCGGCGGGGCGGGCGCGGCGGCAGGCGCGATGAGGTCGGGCAGAAACAGCCGCCCGGGATCATGCGGGGTCAGCACCGGGGGAATATCGCCGCGAAGCTGCACCAGAATCGTGCCCTTGACGATGCGACTCAGCACGGTGTAGCCGCGGCCCGGTTGGAACGGCAGCGGATCAAAGTCACTGCGGGCGGGGGTGAGTTTCACGACCTCATCTTCCGGACCGCCAACCAGTTCGCACCAGGTGTCGGGGGCGACGGTTTCCGACTTGCCGTGGCGTTCGAGCAGGACGGGTTGGTCGACGTAAAGCGCCCCGCGTTTACCCGCTGGAATCCGGAAGTACCACGATGCCGGGGTGGCGCTGGCGGCGGGAATCGCCAGTCCCTGGGGCGCCGCCACGACCAGTTGGCGGGCATTGGTCCACGACACTTCGCGCACATCCTGCAGGCGGTACTGGCCGGGCGCCATTTCCCTGGGCAGGAGCAGTTCGAGGTAGCGGTCGCGGTCATGCAGACCCGCCTGTGGATCGTTGACCGCATAGCGTGGCCACTGGGTGATTTTGAACAGGCCCAGCCGATTGCGGGCGTCCTTGCGGTCCAGCAGGCGCGCCAGGTTGACGTCGAAGTTCCCGCCGCCGACGCCGGCGAGGTGGGTCGCCGCGCCGGGCGCTTTGACGAGGTACACCTCCACGGGCGGCGAATCCGCGCCGACTTCCAGGGCGGGATAGCGGGGGGTGTCGGCGGGCATGTGGGCGACCAGGTCCATGAGGTAGGCGTAAGAGTCGAGACCCTGGGGGGAATGGGCGGCGACGAACGGTCCGACGCGATGGCTTTCGCCGGATTCAGCGCTGAACCAGAAGAGTCGTCGGCTGAGCATTTCCCGGCCGTGGGCGGCGAAGCGCTCATCGCCGGTGAGTTGCCAGGCGAGGTTCATCGCCAGGCCGTAGTTGTCGTCATAGCCCATATCGCCGTTGAGATGACGTCCGGCGGGGGCGTGAGTGATGTACAGATGCGCCAGTTTGAGGAAGGCGTCGCGCGCCTGCTGCGAGCCAGTGACCTGGTAATCGCGCAGCGGGCCGAAGAGTTCGATGTACCACTTGTACCAGGCGCCATAGGTGGGCCAGTTCATCAGGCCGGTGGTGGTGTCGGGGTCGAGGGTCCAGCGCATGGCGCGGAGCTGGTCGCCCAGGCGTTCATCCCAGGTCATTTCGTAGAGCGACGCCAGGAACATGTACGGCTGATAGTTGTACATGTCGCCCGCGGGCTTGGTCGTGCGGGGGTCGAAGGTGTCGATCAGGTATTGCCCGAAGCGCTGCACGGTTTCATGGACCCAGCGGTCGCCGGTGAGGTAGTACTGATAGATGAAGTTGTCGATGTCCTGGCCCTGAAAGCCCATGGTTTCGGTGCCCGCCCAGTAGAGCGGCAGGTTGTAGGAGGTTTCGGACAGGATCATCGTGCCTTGGCGCAGGCCGCGGGCGGGATGATGCACCCAGCGGAAATCCGCCAGGCTGCGGTTTTTGGCGTCGCCGTAGTCGAAATACATCCGGTCGCCGCTGCGGGCGTACATGCGCCAGGGGGTGGAGCGGAATTTGTAGTCGAAGTGAAAGGTCCGCTTGAGCAGGGGATAGCCCTGTTCGCGGTAGTCATGGCTGCCGAAGGTGAATGCATGGGGTCCTGAGCCGTGGTCCAGGAAGCCGTAGTCGCCGAAGTAATCCGCCTGTCCCACCAGGTGGTAGCGGAAGAAGCTCTCGATGAATTTTTCGGCGCGCGGGAATTGCTCGGGATCGCGCGGGGACAACGGCCCCAGCGCGCCGGTCGTGCGCAGCCAGGCGGGGTCCTGCAGCGCCAGCGGCGGGTCATTGGTGAGTTGCGCCACGCGCGGCACGGCATCCGCCTCCGCGCTGCCGGCGAAAAGGTGAATGCACAGGTCATGCGTGCGCGCTGAGCCGGCGGCACTGATGCGCAAGTCCGCCATGCCGGCGGCGCCGCCTTTCCACTCCGCGCCCGGACGCCGGCTGCCATTCTCAATCCACTCCGGCCGAAATAGTCCACCAGGGTCGCCGGCCGGTAATCCAGCAGTCGGCCGCCCCGGCTGGTCCACAGATGCGCCGTCAGACCCTCGGGCCCCACCGACAGCTCCGACGGAAACGTCTCGACAAAGTGCCGCAGTGTCACCGCCACGCCCACCTGCCCCCGCTCGTCACTGACGCTGGCCCATTGGCCACAGGCGTCGCCGGTCTTCGCTTCCGTCCACTCTCCATCCCGGCACACCGCGACAGAAAACCGACTCTCCTTTTGCAGATGATGGTGAAACGCCGTCTGCGCCAGGGACGCTGCTTCGGCGCGCGTCGGATCGATCTGCACGGCAAAAGCCTGGCCATCGGCGTGCGGTGAGTCATCCAGCCGCACCTGCCAGGGACCGGCGAACGCCGGCTGCACGCGCAGCGACAGATCGCGGTACTGCACCTGCATGGTGTCCTCCGTATTCACGAAGGAATGCTGCACCCGAACGAACGGCAGGCCCGCGGCAAAGGTCATCCGGACGATGTATTTGCCCAGCGTCGAACCATCCGGACGCCGCAGGAAACCCGCGCGGCGAATGACCACCTGCAGGGGGCCTTCCACTTCCACCTGCGGCGTTTCCTCCGCCGGACCCGCCAGTTCCGTGGCGACATTGCCCTGCTGGTCGGCGATGAGCAGGCAGGCCGCGCCACCGCGCAGCGCCTGGCGGTCGCCCACCCAGGCGTCGCCCAGCAGCGGGCCGGTGCGCGGCACGTCGAAGCGCGCTGCGCCGGTGTCGATCCGCAGCGCCTGCGCGTGGCGCTCGATGCGGATGGCCGGTTGCGGCATCGCGGCACGCTTCACCGCGCTGCCAAACTCCACGAAAAACGGCCCCGCGGGATCGGCGCCGGGCGGCGCCAGGAAGTGGACTCCCGCCCAGCGGATCGAGCCGCCGGGGCCCCAGTGCGCCAGGGCTTCGACCTGGGCCGGCACCTCCTCGCCCTCGCCATTGATCACCCGCACCTGAGCCAGATCCAACAGCGTGCCGGCGGGAAAGGACACCCCGGCATACAGCGGCACCGGACCTGTCGCCGCGAATCCCGCAGGCAGATTCACCCGCAGGGCGATGCGCTGGCGCGGCGGCAACGGCAGGGCCCGTTCGATCACCAGCGGCAGCATTTGTTCCAACACCTGGTCGCCATGGCGCAGCCGGGCTACGACCTGGTAGGCGTCGGGTTCAAGTCCCGCCAGGTCAAACTTCAGCGTCAGCCGCCGGCCGGGGATGTGGTCATGATTCACCTGCTGCAGGACCTGGTGGCGTGTGCCGAACTGCACGTTCAGCGCCGCGGCGGCGAACAACTCCTCAGGCACGCCCAGGTGGAGTGTGCCTTCGACCCGCTGGTCGCCGAAGTGGAATCGTTCACGTTGCAGGCGCAGCTCGAAGGGGGGCAGGGCGCCGACATCGCGCGTGTTTTGAAACAGGCGCTCGTCGGGCTTGCCGGTGGCGGGATTGACGGCGCGGACGACGAGGGTCTGGCGGATGACGCCGGACTCGATGGCGGGCATGACGCCGGGGATGCGAACCAGCTGGTGCGCGCCGGGCGCAACCTCGACGGTGAGCTGAGCGTCCATCGCCGTGTCGGGTCCGGGACGCAGCGGCCGATTGCCGACCAGGTTGACGCGGTACAGCCGCACATTGGCGGAACGGGCAGTGTCGGTGGGATTGAAGAGTTCGATTCCCGCCGCCTCCGCTGATGGCCCCAGCGGCAGGGCGTCGTGCTGGAAAAAGCGCAGGACCTGCAACTGGTTTGGCGCGTCCGGGCCGGCGGTCGCCAGCGTCAGGTCGCCGTAGGCTGCAGTCTGCTCCGGTTCCGCGTCCGCCCAGGACACCGCAGCGCTCTGGCCATTGACCAGATAGCGGAACTGAAGGCGCAGGGGGTGTTCGCCGGGCGTCGCCAGCCGCAGGTCGCGCCACGGCAGCGCCAGCTCGACGGTCCAGCCCTGATCGTCCATCTTCGCCGCCGCCCGCAGCGCCGGTTGCCACGGCTGATCGGCGCCCGCCCACCAGGCGCCCAGGGCGTTGATATCAATTTGATAGCGGATGCCGGCCTGGCGGTCGTAGAGGTAGATTTCCAGCGCGTCATCCGCCCAGATGCGCCCGCCCTGCTCCGTGATGGTCGCGCGCAGGGTCGGGCCGGGCTTGGCGAGCCGACCGGCGAGATAGAGGCACTGCTGGTCATACGCCGCCTGCATGGCGACCCAGCGCGCCGCTGCGCCGGGGACCCCCGCGAGATGAACAAAGCTGCCGGTGGCGGGGGCGTCGCGCCAGCAGGCGTCATCCAGCACGCCATCCAACTGGGGCGCGGCGGCCGGCGTCGCCCGCAGCGCCGGACGGTCGCCATCCACCGCGCTCCGCCAGGGCGCGGCAGACTCGGGCGCGACTTGCAGCCGCGCCGGTTCGGCCCCGGCGGCCCCGCCCCACGCCAACAGGACGCACAGCGTTGCCCGCCACCACCCTTGCGCCAGGACCCGGTCTGCCTTCATTGGTATTCCTTCACTGCAACGCCAGGCGTTGCCGCAGTGCCGCCAGGGTTGCTTCGAACATCCGCACGCCCAGGGCACGCACCTCCGGCACGCTGCGGCCGCGCCAGGGCAACTCGAACAGCGCCACCACGGTGCCAAACCGCTCCACGCACGGCCGCAGCATCGTGCGTTGCTCCGCCGCCTGGCGCATGACGTACCACCGGCAGTCGGTCGTCAGGTCGTCGTGGATCAGGTGGTCGACCAGCGCCAGGCCGTCGCGCTTGTCGTAGAAAATCACCTGCGGGAACGACAGCGACCAGTAGGCGTGATAGTTGGCCAGCGCCGCCGGACGCTGGGCGAACAGATACTCGCGCCAGGCGGTGACGGTCGGATCGTCGGAGGTCATCCCGCAGTAGTGCGGATCAGAGCGATTGGGGTTGGCGACGGTGCTGGGGCCCGGCTGGGGATAGGCCTCGCCGCGCGCCACGCCGTCGGGATTGACGATCGGCAGCAGATCGAAGCGGCAGCGGCGGCAGCAGGGGTCGTCATCCAGGTGCGTCAGCAGATGCTCGGCGACGGCTTCGACGGCGAACGAGCCGGAGGGTTCGTCGGCGTGCTCCCGGGCGGCGACGACGACGACGTGTTTCGCCGCCATGTCGCCGATCACCAGCCGGCGAATGGGGCGTCCCGCAGCGGTGTGGCCGATGTCATCGACCCGGCAGCGGTTCGAGCGGCGTTGCATGCGGCGCAGAAAGCGGTCGGCATCTTCGTTGCTGTACCAGACCTCCGGGCCGATGTGGCTGACGCCCGCCGGTGCATCGAGGCTGAAGGTCACGCAGCCGACGCCGGCCGTACCGGTGATGGCGGTGATGCGTTGGCCCTGCACCAGGTACAGGTGCGAGATCCACGCGGGATTGGCGCACCTCAGGCGCACAGTGATGCGGGTGGCGGGGCCGGGGTTGTCGATGCGCACCAGCCGGGTCACGCGCTGGTCGTGTGCATGGGGGTCACTGACCGTCCAGGCCGCCGGCCCCGTGCGACGAACCCGGAGGTCGCGGGACAGGGCGCTGGCGAGCCGCAAACGAATGGGCACAGTGGTCACCTGATCTCTCAGCCTGGGGCAGTTGGGGATGAAGGCTCAACGGGCGTCCTCATCCAAGCGACTGCGGGGTTACTGACCGCTGGTCCACATGGCGTTGCCATTGGTTTTGATGAAGGATTCATCGCGGGCGGCGACATGGCCATCGAAATAGCTGATGTTCGCCGCGCCGCCGTAGTTGACCACCTGGACGGTTCCGGTGTCATTTCCGTACGCCGTGGGCGAGCCATGGCGGAAGTCAACGGTTTCGTTGTTGTTGGCAGGATTGGTGCTGGAGACTTTGGCGCCCGAGCGTTGCAGGCGGAAGTTGTTGAGCCCGGAGCCTTTGAAGGCATGGTCGCCGATGACGATGGTGGAGGAGGGTTTGGTGATGCGATCGGGATTGACGCCGTAGACCTGATGGGTGGCGGACTGTCCCAGGATGTCGCGGGGATAGGTGGTGCGCCACATCTGCCAGTTCAGGCCATAGGTGGTGCCGAGGTTTTCATAGGGAGCGGAAGGATAGCCGGTCACGCCCGTGACTCCCCCGAAGCCGACGGCGACCTCCATGGCGGGGCAGCCGAACAGGCCGGTGTAGATATTGCTGCTGGTGCTGGCGGTCAAGGGCTTTTTGTTGGTGCCCTGCACATGGAAGGGGACATAGCGTCCCGCCATGAGTCGACCGACCCAGGAGGCCCAGATGCCGTCGGTCGCCGGGACATCCGCCGCGCCGCTGGAATTGCCCGCGTTGCCCATCGCCGGGTATTCGCCTTTGTTGTCATTGGCGTACATGGCGAAGGCCTGCATGACCTGGCGTTGCAGGCTGCTGCACTGCATGGTGACCGCCGACGCCCGGGCTTTGCCCAGCGCCGGCAGCAGGATGCCGATGAGCAGGGAAATGATGCTGATGACCACCAGCAGTTCGATGAGGGTGAAGGCTTGGGCTTGGGCAGGTGTGTTCCGGGTCATGTCAGTCGCTCCTGGCGGTAGGATGGATGACGGCGAGTAAATGGAAGTTCGCGCCGGGCGCTCGAACCCCTTCAATCAGGCATACACGGCATTGGCGTCTTCCAGCACGAAATCACGCTGGGCGCTCGAGAAGGTCACGATCATGTCCGCGTCCGCGGCGCCGACGTTCACGGCATTGTGGAACACGCCCGCGGGAATCACGATGCTGTCCCCGGCCGACAGGCGCACGACGCGGTCGCCCAGCGAATGTTCCAATTCGCCCGAGAGCAGATGCAGCACTTCTTCGCAGGTCGGATGACAGTGGCGCGGGTTGCATTTGCCCGGATGAATCGTCACCCGGCCGACGGTCAGTTCCGTGGCGTTGCCCGCTGCGCCGCTGACCATCCAGGTCATGTGGCCCCAGGGCGTGCGTTGTCCGGGTTGGTGAGGATCGTAGCGCATCAAAGGCAAGCTCCAGCACAGAGGGAATAAAGGACAGTGGTGTGAATCAACGACGGCCGACTACTTCTGCTTCCGCGACGTCAGGGCCTGACGTTGGCGCGCGCGGCGGTAGACCCGCTTGACCGGCGGCGCCACGAACACCGCCAGCCAGGTCGCTTCCGGGGTGACCGGCTCCACGTCGTGATCGTGTTCAGAGTCGAAGTACAGACTGTCGCCCTGGTCCAGCAGAAAAACCTTGCCGCCCACGCGATACTCCAGCCGACCCTGCAGCACGTGCACAAACTCTTCGCCCGGATGCGCCAACGCCTCCCGGTGGGTGATCTCGCCCCGTCGCGCCCGGAAGAGGTACGGCTGCATCCGTTTGCCGGCGACCTGGGTCATGTAGGCGTGGAAACGGTAACCCTTGTCCGAGGACGCCAGCTGCGCCTCGGCGTCGCGCCAGGAGGTCAGGGCGGCGCCCTGCTCGCTGCCGGGATCGAGCAACTGCGCGACCGATACGCCCAGGGCCTGGGCAATGTTGGTCAGCGCGGCGATGGAGGGCATCGCCTGGCCGTTCTCAATCTTGGAGAGATAGCTGCGCGTGATGCCGGCTTTGGTGCAGACGGCTTCGAGCGTCAACTGCTGCCAACGGCGCAGCGATGCGATGCGGCTGGCGAGGGTGTGGGTGGAGGGCATACCGGGACATTATCACTATGTCATTTGTAAGTCAACAAGATTTCCTATAGCATTCACGCGCCGCCGCGGCGCTGGCCGCGCCGCCGGCCACACCCTTGCCCAGCCCCGGAGAAGCGCCCTGTGAGTCCGGACCTCATCTCCTGCATCATCCTGCGGCAATGCCGCCTGAAGCTGCGCCGCGTCGGGTACTACTCCACCGGCGCCCGGGATCCGGAATACTTCCCGGTCATCGTCGTGGAAATCCGCGCCGGCAACGCCCGCGGGTTCGGCGAGTTCGTGCCCACCAGCATCCTGTACCCCGGCGATCATCTGGGCAAAAGCCAGCTCGACGAATGGCGGACCATCACGCAGCACTGCGAACGGCTGATCGGCCAGGACCCGCGTCTGCTCGATCAACTCATCCCCGCCGAGCTGCGCGGCTACGACTGCAACAGCATGGTCGACGGGATCAACTTCGCCCTGCATGATCTGGTGGGCCGCATGGCGGGCTTGCCGGTGTGGGCGCTGCTCGGCGGTCTGCGCCAGCCCTGGGTGCAGGCGATGACGGTGGTCCACACGGCGGCGCCGGCGGACATGGCGGCGCTGGCGCGCCAGTATTACCAGCAGAGCGGTTACCGCTGGCTGAAGCTCAAACCCAATTGCGATCTCGAAGCCGACCGCGAGACCATGCAGCGCATCCGCCGGGACGTTGAACCCAGCATGCGGTTTGTCATTGATCCCAATGAAGCGCTGAAGCTGGACCCGCAGGGCGTGGTGGATTACGTCAACGCGCTGCGGCCCGAGGGCCTGGAGATCTGCGAAGACCCCATTCGCACGGACTGGCAGACTTGGGCGTGGATGCAGCAGCGCACCGAGGTGGCGTTGATGCTCGACGGGCCGGCCCGGACCCCGCAGAACGTGCTGGAGATCGTCAATCACCGCTGTGGTCGGCTGATCAACATCCACGCCAACTGGGCAGGGGGGTTCCAGGCGGCGATCCACAAGGCACGCATCGCCGAGCTGGGCGGCCTCGAAACCTTCATCGGCTCGACCTACTACAGCGGCATCGGCACCGCCGCCTACCAGACGCTCAGCGCCGTGCTGCCCGGGCGGCATCTGTGTGAGCAGTCCAACACCAGCGAGGATGTCTGCCAACTTGCCGTGCGGCAGGAATATGCCTGCCGCGACGGAAAAATCTACATCGCGGACGCGCCGGGACTGGGCTTCGAGGTGGACGACGAGGCTCTGGATTCACTTACCACGGAACGCATTGTGATTGGGAAAGGCAGCACGTGATCAAGCGCATCGAGCATCTGGGCAAGTTCATCGACGACAGCACCATCGCCGGGGAACGTCGCGCCGATGGCGTGGCGCCGGCCCATGGCAACGGCATCCAACTGTCCCGGGATCGCTTTCTGGTGCTCAACTCCACGCTGCGCTTCCGCGGCACGGATGACAATCACTCAGGCCTCTGGGAACTGAGGAAAGACGCCTGGGATGGCCCGGTGATCCGCGAAGGCTGCTTTGTGAAGTCCATCGACGACTGGTACCCGCTGGGCCCGCAGTACCGCTGCGTCAAACAATTCGGCCATCCGACGGCGTTCGGGGTCCCCAAGGGCGCGCTGCTCGACGGGCGACCAGTGCCCCACGCCAATGTCTTCGCGGTCAAGGTCCGCATTGTCGCGCGGGTCTTCGTGCCTGAGGGCGGCCACATCCTGTGGAAGACCCAGCCCCCGGAAGTGCGCGCCCGCACCCAGGATGTCCTATGGCTGCAGTTCCGCCTCAATGACGCGGAGGATGACCTGGAAATCTTGCAGCCGCTGCAGCCGCTGCGTCAGGTCGGCTACGAAGCCGGCGACGAGATGTGCTGCCATGGCAATCGGCCGATGAACGCTTCGTTTGTCCCGGCGGTGCCGTTCAACGCCGCCTGCGACGAGTGGGTGGATATGAACCACTTCGGCCTGCACCGCGAGGTGACGCCGAGTCCCGGGGCAACTCCGCAGTCGCAGGACGACCCTCAGATTCACATCGCGGCGCTGCGCTATCGGTTCAATCCCGCGCGGGGTTTGTACGAGTGGGTGCAGACCGGGCCGCTGATCGGGCCGGGACTGTTCGAAGCCAGCATCTCACCCCACCGCGGCGACTGGGTCATTGCCGCCCGCCGACAGACGCGCGACCCGGGCATTGCCTGGGCGCGGGTGCACGATCCCTTCACCGAAACGCCTGATATTGTCGTGCCCACGGATGTCCGCGCCTTCAGCACCCCGCTGACCCACTACAAGTGCCCCGACGGCATCACCCGCCTGTGCTGCGGCGATTCCTCCGTCTCGCCCCATGGCTCCAACCGCGATCCGATCTTCATCTGGGACATCGATCCCGACGACGGCTTTCGCGCCCGGGATCGCCACACCATCTACAGCCCCCGCAGCGACGGCAATCCCATTCCCCATGACCATGACCCGTTGGCGGACATGATCAAACTGCTGCCGCATGTGGGCGGCTCCACCCAGACGCTGATCCACCGCGTGCGCACCTGTGCCGTGACGGTCAAGGAATGGGATCATGTTTACGCGCCCAGGCCCATGACCGCCGGCGATTTTCAGGGCACCGCGATGTATTACGCCGCCGTGCACTATGACCAGGACTACCCGCCCATGTGGTGTTTTGCCTGATGCCGCCGCGAACGCTTGAGCGTCCGGGCGCTCCGGATCCTGCCCCCGCCGTGCGCGCTTGCTCGCCGGCCCCCCATCAGGCTTCGTCGCCCGCTAAGAAACTATTCCCCAAAGAGCAGAAACCACCGAGCCACCGAGAGCACCGAGAAATGCTCCCCAAGAATGCGGGGAAATCCTGAGGTTTGGTTTGACGTCTCAGGCTTGCTCTCTGTGCCCTCGGTGCCTCGGTGGTGCGTTTTGAGATGGTTCCTAAGGAGCGCCCGCATGCGCTTTGGCGTCGCCGTCGCTGACATCACGCCGCCGTTCCCGATGCCGATGGGTGGCTACGCAGCCCGCACCGAGCCCTTCACCGCGGTGCACGACCCGCTGTCCCTGTCCGTGGTGATCCTGGACGATGGCGCCCAGCGGCTGGCGCTCCTGGCGGCAGACCTCGTGGAGATTCCGCGGGATCGACGCCAGCACTGGTTGGCGCAGGTGGCGCGCGCCGCCGGCTGTCCGGTCGATCAGGTCATGATCAATGCCTCGCACACCCACGGCGGGCCGGCGATTCCCGACCCCTCCATCTGCTGGAACTGGAGCACCGCCGATCTGGCGCTCATGGAGCAATATGCCAACTGGCTGGAACTGCGAATCACGGCGACCGTACAGGAAGCCGCCCAGCGCCTCGCGCCCGGATCACTCTGGCATGGCGTCGGCCGCAGCGCGGTGCCGATGAACCGCCGGCTGGAAGTGAACGGCCGGATCGAGCTGGCGCCCAATCCCCACGGCGAAGTGGACGACCAACTGCATGTGCTGGCGCTCCGCGACGCGGCCGGCGCGCTGGCGGCCGTGCTGACGCGCTTGTCCTGCCATCCCGTGGCGACCGGCGCCCAACGGCGGATCACCGCTGACTTTGTGGGCGCCTGGCGTCAGGCGATGCGCGCGGAGCTGGGCGAAGCAGTGACCCCGATTTTCCTGCAGGGCGCCGGGGGCGACATGCGCCCGCGCCAGGTCGCCGACGGAACCCGTTGGCGCATCATGCCGCATGATGAACTGCCGACCATCGGCCGGCAGCTCTGCCATGAGACCTGCCGCACGCTTGACAGTGCGCTGGTTGAACTCCAGAACCTGCGCTTCCACGGCTCAACGCAACGCGTCGAGCTGCCCTGCGAACCCCGGTACACCACCCCCGACGCCATCGGGCCGCTGCTGCAATCCCCAACCCCATTGCTGCGCAAGTATGCCCGGGTCGCACTCGAACAGCTCGCCGCCGGCGGTGCCATTCCCACCCACATCGCCCTGGATGTGCAAACCCTCTGGCTCAATGAGCAGGTGGTCTTCGTCACCAGCAACTGCGAACTGCTGGTGGGCCTGGCGCGGGCGCTCCGCCACGCCCTGCAGCCCGCCACTGTGCTGGTGCTGGGCTACACCAACGGCTGCGCCACCTACGTGCCGGACACGCACGAACTGCAGCGCGGCGGCTACGAAGCCGACGGCTGGATCGACCTGGTCTGCAGCGGCTCCTACCAGCCGGGCATCGAGCAACGCTTCATCGCGGCGCTGCAGCGCTAGCGTCCCACTGAACGGGAAAATGTCCGCTCCTGCTTCAGACACCACCTTTGACTGACGCCCAGACTGTCGCGCAGCAGGCAATCTGTGACCACGTGATCAGGCAGTCAACCCACCGTGATCTGCACGCTCTTATCCGGCAGCATGCGGGTGTTCACCGGGCACTCCAGAAAGCTGCGCACCACTTCAATGTGGGTGGACGTATGACGCGAGAGACAGATGGCGCGGTAGCTGCCGGCTCCCGCCAGCGCCAGCGGCAGCAGAATCTGATCCGCCAGGTGTTCACCCACCGGAGCGGTGGACTTGAGGTAACGCTGACACTGCTGCACGGCATGATTGGCGACCGACTCGGCGGGGCGGTCCACTACGCCAAAGCTGGTGAAGACTTCGCAGTGACTGTCCAGTTCCAACGCCAGCGTGACCAGATTGCCGGGGCCCGGCGTCTGGTTCACTTCCACCACCGACAAGCACTCGGCGGGCCAATTGAGCTTGCGCTGCACGACCGCCAACTCGCGCTCGGCAATCGCCCGGGGCAGGTTCGCCACGGTGGCGCTGGCCGTGCGCCGGCGGATTTCGCTGCGCTCCAGCAGTTCCACCGGGGCAAGCTGCGCCACCGGCTCAACCCGCACCGTCATCTGTCCACCGCCGGCCGGGTAGAAGCCAGCGCGATCCAGCGTGGCGGTGACGCTTGGCCCCAGCCGCGCCAGCACCGGCAGATAGGTCCGCACCAGAAAATCAAACGGCGGAGCGAAGGGATTGTGCGTGCCGCCTTCCAGCACGATCGTGCTGGGTTGACTGCCGCGCAGCAGCGCCGGCAGGATGGTCTGCAGCACCAGCGTGGTGCTGCCGGCGGTGCCGATGCTGAAGTGATAGTCGCCCGGCGCCACCGCGCCGGGGGTGAACGTCACCTCCTGGGAACCAATGGCATCGCCGCCGACCTGCGCGTGGCACACCTCGGCCGCGGCGCGCAGAGCGGTCAGATGCTGGCGCATCAACCCGGGCTTGCTCCGGCCGGCGCGGATGTTGTGAATCCGCATCGGCGTCCCCGTCACCATGCTCAGCGCCAGCGCGGAGCGCAGGATCTGCCCGCCGCCTTCGCCCTGGGCGCCATCAATCTGCTTCAACACCGCGTTCATTTCAGCATCCCATCTGCACCAGCTCACACGGGGTCAATCATCCGCCTGGCTGGCGTCCTTGATCACAAAGCGGGCGCGGAGCCGGGCGACTTCCTGCGCCAGCCCGGCGCTCTTGACCGAGCGCAGCACTTCCTCGAAATCCTTGTACGCAGCCGGCGCTTCATCGCGCGGATAGTTGCGGCAATTGGTGAGAATATCCAACTCCTCAAATGACGCATCAATGGCCTGCTGGTCGAGCGTGCGCTGGGCGGACTTGCGGCCCATGCACCGGCCGGCGCCATGGTTGACCGAATACAGCGACGCGGCGGCGCCGCTCTGCGCCACCATCACCGCCGAGCCGCGCTGCGGATCGCCCGGCAGCAGGATCGGGTGGCCGGTCTGCGCGAAGGGCGTCTCGCGCAGCGCGAAATGGCCGGCGGGAAAGGCGCGGGTCGCGCCCTTGCGCATCACCCACATCGGCTGATTGTCAACGATTTCCTTGCGGGCGATGTTGTGGCTGATGAAGTACACCAACTCGCCCTTGACGCCGGGCAGCACCTCCTGAAACGCTTCAAGCACCAGCGCGTTGATCAGCAGGTGATTGAGCGTGGCATAGTTCGCCCCCAGCGCCATGTCATCCAGATAAGCGTCGGCCTCCGGGGTGCCCAGGGGCGCGTAGCACAGCTCCCGGTCATCGCCGGGGAACGGGATCGACCAGGTGTTGAACCGCTCCTGCAGGGCGCGGAACTGCCCCATCGCCAGGTCGTGGCCGAAGCCGCGCGAACCGCAGTGGGACAGGAACGCCACGCAGCCATCCTTGAGCCCGAAGGCGGCGGCCGTCGCGCTTTGTTGCGGATCGACCTGCACCACCTCGCATTCGCCGAAGTGGTTGCCCCCGCCGTAGGAGCCCAGTTGGGTGATCTTGTTGGCGAACGCCGGGAAACGCCCGGTCTTGAGCAGAAAATCCAGACGCTGATACAGCGCGTCGGTCGTGTCGTCGTGACCCACATGCGCGGCATCTTCGCAGCGGTAACGCCAGTTGCGCGGCACGCCGAGCATTTCCAGCACCGTCTTGCTCGCGCCCTCGGCGGCAATGATGCGGCCCATCTGCTCATGCACCCGGCGCGACTTGGGCGCCTGACGCTGACCCTTGCCCGCTCCCGTGGGCACCCGCGCACAGACGGCGTCGATCAACGCGCGGCGGGTCGGCTTGTCCGCAATCTGCTCGGCGGGCACGTCGAATTGCAGCAGGCTCATCGAGCACTTGATGTCCACCCCCACCGGGCCGGGATAGATGTGCGTGGGCGAAGCCATCACACAGCCGACCGGCGCGCCGTAGCCGATGTGCGCATCGGGATTGAGCACCAGATGCGACACGCCCGGCGCGAGGCGCGAGTTGAGCGCCTGCTGGAGACAGCCGGCGTCAAAGGTCTGGCGGATCGCCTCGGTGCCGATCACCGTGATCGGCTCACCGTGCCCCTTGGGCAAGGGCAGCTTGGCGGTCGCTTCGCCGGTGGGAATCAGTTGATGGTTAAGCAGCTCGGACATGGCCGTCGCTCCATTGCCTTCAGGGCATGGTGAAAAAGTCGGGCGGTAAAAATGCGGCGACAAAAGTAATGAAACTCCCGCTCTACCCATTTGAGCTACGGACCACTGGTCGCCCAGTGGAGCCGGTGGGGCTCGAACCCACAACCAGGAAGTTGGCAACTTGTAGTTCCATCGGCATTCGCCGCAGTTCCACGGACCCACATCAGTTTGACGCTGTCGACAACCGTTTGGTCAGACCTTGTTGCTGAGCTATTCCGGTTGAACCCGGAAGCGGGAGTCGAACCCGCGGCCTCCCCTCCCTGGTGGAGGGGTGCTCTACCATGTAGTCCGGCCGGCATTCGACAGCGTGACGAAACAAAAAAAGTCGGCGACCAGGTTTGGTGAAACACGTACGCGCTCTTCCGTTGAGCTACCGCTCCGACACGCAGCAATGGAGCGGACGGGAATCGAACCCGCAACCTCGGCATTGAAAGCATGTAGTTCCACCGGCATTCGCCGACTCCCGAAAATTTCCTGACGCCGTGGTTGCCGCGACAACTGTTGGTGAGAACAACCCCATCAGGGGGGCGGGAGTCGAACCCGCTGGGCCCGCAGGCCTTTGCCATGTATTCACACCGGCATTCGCAACAACCGCTCGGCCATGATGACAACTTCACCGCGACCCACCATGCTGCCCTGGCCAATCCTGGCGGGATGAACGCCAGCTACAACCGCAGGGCTTCGATCATCTGCACCAGGTGACCCGCCTGCGACTGACCCGAACCGACGGCCGCGATGAGCTTGAACACCTGATCGGAGAAACCGCCGACATTGATGATGTCGTCGCGCTCCTTCGCCTGCGTCGTGGCGTACGGCTGCAGGTCGATGCAGATCATTCTGGCGTTCGGGCTGCGGTCCTTGAACCGCGCCCACTGCACCATCGTTTCGCTCGGGCTGCCGCCCCAATGGCCATGCAGCGGGGAGTCGACCCACGATTCGTTGTCCGAGACGTAGATGACCAAATCGCCCTTGGCGTGACGCTCGTTGAGGTAACGCAATGGAGCCGAGCAGTTGGTGCCGCCGCAGGGCAGCGCCGCGAGCTTCTGGGCGTTGGTCATGATCGAATCCCGCGGATTCAACCGCGCCTGGCGCGACAGCACCACGTTCGACTCGAACGGGATGACTTTGGTTTGCGGATTCTTCCGCAGCACCGCCGCCGCGATGAGCGCCGCCACATCAATGCAGCGCACCGCGGAGGTTGAGCCGCGCCGCTGACCGGTCAGGGGCGAATGCATGGAGCCGGAGATGTCGGGGAACACGTACACCTGACCCTGGGTCGCGGGCACGTTTTCCACGGCAATTTCCAGGGCGTCCTGCAGCGCCAGCCGGATTTCGGTCGGCAGATCGTTCGACGCATGCAGGTAGGCCGCCAGCAGTTGGTAGGGAAACACGCGCGCCTGGGCGATCAGTTTCCGATCAGCCAGGCGCCGGCTGATGAGGCGCACCAGTTCACGGTCCGCCAGCACGCCGTGCCGCGCGAAGGTGTTCAGGTTCATGCGCGTCATCTGCCACGGGGCATGACGGGCAATCGCCTTCCACTCCCAATCCGCCAGGTCCAGCGCGGTCAGCATCTGGAATGGCACATCAGGCGTCGCCAGGGCGCGCCGGTCGGGCGCCGCCTTGTACGCTTCAAACTGCTGCACCAGCGCCGGCAGCGCCGCGGCATCCACCGGCCGACCGATCAGGTAACCCAGCAGCGCCTGCCGCTGCGCGCCGCTCGGCTTGGGGTGCACCATCTTGATGATGTCCGCCAGCGATGGATCGTTGCCGACCGAACCGATGAACAACTGCTCATCGGTCCGCTGCTCGATCCACTGGGTCACCAACCGCTTGGGCAGCGAGCCGAGCGACTTACGGCCCACCACGCCCGAGCGCATGATCTGCACGAAGTTGCGCAACATGCGCGGCGAGTCGATCACACGGTCGAACACCTCCGCCAGCAGGCCCGGACCCCGAACCGACAGCACCGCACACAGCAGGGCGGGCAGGTCCTTCATGAAGCCGACCTGCCGGGCGTAGAGTGCCGTACGGGCGATGAACTCCGGCTCCACCTGCGCGGTCAGCTCCAACACTTTCGCCAACTGCGACTGGGCACTGGCGTAGAAGGTGCTGTTGAGGCAGCCGGTCGCGGCGTACTGCGCCAGCGCGTGCCGGGCATCCAATTGGTACGCCCGGCCGCCAGCTTCGTTGCGGGTGTCCGCCGCGGGCAATAGCTTGCCGGTGATGCTCTGGAACAGGTTGCGATTCGCCATGGTCGTGCTCCTTGCAGGCCGAGGTTGCATTCATGCCTGCGACACGCCATACCTATTGCATCCCGCGTGCCAGAAGCCGTTGACCATTTCTGCGCTATGTCACAAAGATAGATAATTCATGTATTTGCAACATTTTTGATCGCTAATCCAGCGCCATGGAGCATCTCAGGCGGCCTGGAGACTTGTATCAATTTTTATCGTCTTTTATCCTATTGAATATGAACAAGCGGGTGGTCATCGGACTGCTGGGGGTCACGCTCGACCGTGGCGATGGGCCGGACCGCTGGAGCCACTGGCGGCCGACGGTGTCGCTTTGTCAGCACGAGGAACACCTGATCGACCAGTTTGAGCTGCTCTACCAGAGCAAGTTTCAGAAGCTGGCGCAGCAGGTGGCGCAGGACATTCGCTCGGTGTCGCCGGAGACGCAGGTGCGGATGCATCGGGTGGAGTTCGAGGATGCCTGGGACTTCGAGGACGTCTTTGGCGCGCTGTACGACTTTGCCGCCGGCTACACCTTCAGCGCGGACCAGACTGACTACCTGGTGCACATCACCACCGGCACGCACGTGGCGCAGATCTGTCTGTTTCTACTGACCGAGTCCCGGCATTTTCCCGCGCGGCTGGTGCAAACCGCGCCGCCCACGCGCCGGGTCAAGCCGCCGGGCGAGTTCAAGATCATCGACCTGGACCTGTCGCGCTACGACCGCATCGCGCAGCGGTTTGAACTGGAGCAGACGCGCAGCTTGGACTTCCTCAAGAGCGGCATCGCCACCCGCAACGCCAGCTTCAATCACACCATCGCCCAGATCGAACACGTGGCGATCCACTCGACGGACC
Source organism: uncultured Phycisphaeraceae bacterium (assembly GCA_964605235.1). Taxonomy (GTDB): domain Bacteria; phylum Planctomycetota; class Phycisphaerae; order Phycisphaerales; family Phycisphaeraceae; genus CAZSBB01. The sequence continues at coordinate 56,615 of CAZSBB010000005.1, read as the reverse complement.
CGATCCTGCTCACCGGTCCCACCGGCGCCGGCAAGAGCCAACTCGCCCGGCGGATTTATGAACTCAAAAAGCAACGCCGGCAGGTTCAGGGCCCGTTGGTGGAAGTCAACTGCGCCACCATCCGCGGCGACACCGCCATGTCCACGCTCTTTGGTCACACCCGGGGCGCCTTCACCGGCGCGGTCATAGCCCGCAAAGGCCTGCTCGCCGAAGCCGACACCGGCCTGCTGTTTCTGGATGAAGTGGGGGAGCTGGGACGGGATGAACAAACCATGCTGCTGCGGGCAGTGGAGGAAAAACGCTTCATGCCCGTCGGCGCCGATCGGGAAGCCGCCAGCGATTTCCTGTTGATCTGCGGGACCAACCGTGATCTGCAAGCCGATGTCGCCGCCGGCCGGTTCCGCGAGGATCTGCTGGCGCGCATCAACCTGTGGCCGTTCCATCTGCCGGGACTGGCGCGGCGCCGTGACGACATCGAGCCGAACATTCAGTACGAGTTGACGCAACTGACCCGCCGCACGGGTCGACAGGTGCGTTTCAGCCGCGAAGCTCAGGAGCGCTATCTGACCTTCGCACGCTCCGCGGCTGCGCCCTGGCGCGGCAACTTCCGCGACCTGAACGCCAGCATGCGCCGCATGGCGACGATGGCGCCCGCTGGGCGCATCACCGTGGAAGTCGTGGATGCGGAACTCGAGCGCCTGCGTCAGCTCTGGGCTGGGGAATCGTCACCCGCGCGGGAATCCCAATTGCTGCAAGCGGTGCTGGGCCCTGAGCGCCTGGCGGAACTGGACCTGTTCGATCAGGCGCAGCTGCAGGCGGTGCTGGAGGTTTGCGCCCAGTCGACCAGTTTGTCCGACGCCGGGCGCAAGCTCTTTGCCGCCTCGCGCACCCGCCGGACGGTAGTCAATGACGCGGATCGCCTGCGGAAATACCTGGCGAAATTCCAATTGGATTGGACCCTGGTGCAGCATGCCAGCGCGGGACGCCCACGATCAAGCGCTGGTGCTGATGACGTTTGCCCTGACTGACAAGCACGCTGCGCAGGAAGCGCCGGACCGGGCGCGGATCATCAGGTGCGTCCCTCCGTCGCGTCGATCCGGTTCTCATACGTCACGCGCTGGTTCCAACGCTCCAGTGGTTCGGGCAGCACGCACTGACGCTGCACCGGCAGCATTAGTTTTTCAATCTCCAGTTCCAGGCGGTGGGCGGCCATGATCGCTTCATGGTCCCAGTCGCGCAGCAGGCGGGATTCCAGGTCCTGGCGCACTGCCGCACAGGTGGGATCGTCCGCCCGGTTGTGCATTTCGCCGGGGTCTTGGTCGAGGTTGTACAACTCGGGCGCGAAGCCGGGGTAGTGATTGAGTTTCCACGGGCCGCGTTTGAGCATGCGGTGCAGTGCGGCGGCGGTGTTGGGCCAGAGGTTTTCGGCGAGGACCTGATCGTCCCAGCGGGCGGCGTCGCCTTCGAGCAGGCAGCGGAAGCTGCGGGCGGCGGCTCGGGGCGTGGGAGACACGCCGCAGAGGTCCTGGAGCGTGGCGGGCAGGTCCATCAGGCCGACGTTGCGTTGGATGACCTGGCCGGCGGGAATGCCCGGGCCCGCCATGAGCATGGGGATGCCGATGGAGCCTTCATAGAAGGTGTGTTTCCACCACATGCCATGTTCGCCGAGTTGTTCGCCGTGGTCGGAGGTGTAGACCACGATGGTGTCGCGGCGTTGGCCGATGCGGTCGAGGGTCGCCAGCAGTTGGCCGAGCATGCGGTCGGCGAAGGTGCACATGCCGTGGTACGCCACGCGGGCGCGACGTTGATCTTCCAGCGGGACGGGGTCGGCGTCCTCGAGCCCGGCGCGGCGTTGCAGGCGGCGCAGCTCCGGATGCAGCGTGGCGGGATGCGGGCGGGGCAGGTCCGCCACGTCGATCAGGCGGTCATAGCGCTGGTAATCCTCCGGCGGAGCGACGAAAGGGGCATGCGGCTGCACGTAGCCGAGCAGGAGCATGAACGGTTCGGTTCCCGGCCGGTCGGCGTGGCGGCGCAACCAGTCGCAGGCGATTTCGGTCAGCGCCCGGTCATAGGCGAGGTAGCCGCTGTCGCCCGGGCCGCTGTGGCGAATGGCGCGGGCATTGGGCCCGGTGGTGGCGCAGAGCGTATCGCCCAGCACGTCGCGCAAGCCGGTGCGGTATTGCGCGTGGTGTTCGAGGTTGCCGCCGAGCCATTCCTGAAAGCCAAAGCGATGCGCCGGGCCATGGAAGTGCATGCGGCCGCACAGCGCGGTGCGATAGCCGGCGGCGGCGAACAGGTGGGCGAACGCGGGGCGGGTGTTGGCGCAGTGGTCGAAGTTCGCCAGGTGGTTCAGTTGCGACGCATAGCAGCCGGTCATCATCGACCAGCGCGAAGGCCCGCACAACGGAAAATTGCAGTAAGCCTGCCCCAGGCGCGTGCCGGCGGCGGCGAGGGCGTCCATGTGCGGCGTGTGCAGGAACGGATGTCCGGCGCAACCCATGAAACGCGGATGATGCTGATCGCTGACCACGAACAGCACATTGGGACGATCGGCGTGGGGCATGGGCAAATCCCAGAGCGCTCAGCGCGCGGCGGGGCGGTTGCCGGCGCTGGGCCCCAGTCTACATTCCCAGAGATAGCCCGCCCGATGCGCGGTGTCGGTTTCGCCGACCCAGAGCACGCCGTCGTCGCCACAGCAGATGTCATGCCCGATGAACAGCCGTTCGCCGGTGCTTTCGTCGGCGATGATGCCCAGGTCGGTGCATTGCCCGTTGCGCGGGTCGAAGCGGAACAGGTGGCACTCGGTGATGAAGCCGTTGACCCCGTAGATCATGCCGTCGGAGCCGACGGTCATCGCGGGCAGACGAATCATGCCCGGCACGGGTTGGCCCAGCGATTCGCACTGGCCGGTGTGGGGGTCCAGGCGCACCAGTTGCCCGGCGAGCAGGCCCAGATAGATCATGCCATCGGGCCCGGCAAGCGCCATGTCGATCGGGCCCTGCCCGGGGAACATGCGTCCGTCTTCGCCCGCGGCGCCGGGGATGCCGTGGTCGAAAAACGTGATCTGGTCGGCATCAGGATCGTACTTGAACAGGTGATGGGTGCGATTGCTCCACGTGCCCCACACGCAGCCGTTGACGTCCACCGCGGTGCGATGGGGAATGCTGCCGACATAATCCACCCGCCGCACCGCCCGGCGGCGCAGGTCATAGACGAAGAAGTTGAAGACCGGATAGGTGAAGCCGTAGAGGAGCTGCCGCTGGGCGTCCACGTCGATGCTCTGCACATACTCGGGGGGCACGGGTCGGCCCAGGTCTTCATAACGGTCGGCGGCGAAGTCATAGCGGAAGATGCGGCCGCCGGGCGCCTGGCGCCGCTGGTCTTCGCGATGCAGGCACGCGGTGGCGCCCAGGATCGAGCCGTCGTCCTGCAACGCCAGCGAGCGGTGAATCTTGATTTCGAACGGCTCGCTGAGGCGTGGATAATCGAGGCTGTGGAATTGCTCGGTGGCGGGATCAAACTCGTAGAGCAGATCGGTGTCGAAGCTGGTCAGGCCGCAGATCAACCGCCGGCGCTGGGGATGCCACAACACGCTGGTGGTGGAGATGAGGTTGCGGCGCCAGTCCGGGTTGGCGGTGAAATCGCGGTAGCCCAGGGTCGCCAGCGGCACCTGCACCGGCGTGCGGATGTCGCGCAGGACATGGGCGCGGCTGGTCAGGGCGGCAGTCGGCGTCACGACATCACCGAAGGAAGAGGAGATCACACTCACGGGACTTGCTCCAGTTTTACGCCAGCCGCGCCCGGCCGGTGGTCTGCCGCTCCATGAGCGCGGGTTTCCAGACCAGATGCACCTGCGCCAGCGCCGGGTCCTCGCGCAACCAGAACAGCAGCCGCGCCGCGCCCGCCGCCATCTCGACCCAGGGCACATGCACGCTGGTGAGCGCGGGGTGGTGTTCCACGCCGGCGTGCGTGCCGTCGATGCCCACCACCGAAATGTCCTGCGGCACGCGCTGCTGCATTTGCTGCAACTGCCGCACGATCGCCAGCGCCATCCGGTCGTTGGCGGCAATGATCGCGGTGGCCTGCAACTCCTCGATGGCGCTGCGCACCGCTTCGCCCAGCAAAGCCGGAGTGGTCAGGTCCAGACGCACCAGGCGCGGGTCGGCCTCCAGACCACGCTCACTCACCACCTGGCTGATGCCCCGCAGCCGCAAACGATTGGGTTGGATGTGCGAACTGTTGAACAGCACGGCCAGGCGGCGATGGCCCAGGTCCGCCAGATGACCCGCCGCCAGCCGGCCGCACAGCACTTGATCGACCGTGCAGGTGGGGATCGTCGGATCGTCCTCCACCCGGTTGAGAATCACAAACGGCACCTGGGCGTCGCGCACCTGCCGCAGAAACACCGGCACATGCACATCCTGCAAGCGAAACCCCACCGCCCCGAGCACCGAAGGCGGCAGCCCCGGCATCGGCTCGCGGCTGTCCGGATCAGCGCGCAGCCGCAACGCCGCGATGCTGCATTGCTGCCGCTCCGCCACGTCCTGCATGGTCTCGAGAATCTGCACGCTGATTTCGGTGTGCCCGTCCGTCTGATCCAGACTCGGTTGCACCAGCGCCAGCGCGTGGCCGGCTTTGCTGCCCAGCCGCGCCCGCATCGCCTGCCCGTTCATCTGACTGACGTTGGCGACCGCCAGCACCCGCTGCCGGGTCCGGTCGTTGACCAGACTGCTGCCGCTGAGCGCCCGCGACACCGTGCTGATCGACAGCCCGGTTGCACTCGCCAACTCTTTGAGGCCCAGCTTGCTTGCCACGTCCTGCTCCTGATTTGCAATAATGATATCATTTTTTCATAATGTTGCAAATCCGCCGGTCGGGTCCATGCCTGATCCGCCGCGTCCGGCGCCTTGCGAGATCACCATGACGCAGCACGAACCGTGGGATGCGTGGGTCTGGGCGGGGTGGGAGACCGATCGGCATTACCGCCGACTGGGGCGCTCCAACACCGCATTCTTCGGACGCGGTCCCTGGCTGGCGGACTGGCGCCGCCGACTGCTGGACGAGCGCACGCTCGACACGCTGGTCCGCACCGGCCTGCGCACCCTGGTGACCTGCTTCTACAAAGGCTTCGGCCTGCGCGCTGAACAGCAGCAATGGCCCTGGCTGCGGCAGTTGATCGCCGGCGCCCATCAGCGCGGGCTGCGCGTGCTCGGCTACACCCAGGGCGGCTCGCTCTACTACGAAACGCTGCTCGAGGAACAGCCGGAGCTGCGCGACTGGGTTGCCCGGCAGCGCGACGGTTCCCTGCAGACCTGGGGCGGCAGCTACTATCGCTGGCGTCCCTGCCTGACCAGCTCCGCCTATCTCGACTACATGGATCAGGTCGTGCGCGTGGGTCTGGGCGAGCTGGAGCTCGACGGCCTGCACTTCGACAACAGCTATTACCGCCATTGCTGGTGCGCGCGCTGCGCGGAGCGGTTCCGCCAGTGGCTGGCGCAGCGCGATGACCTGGAAGACCGGCTGGGCCTGACCACTGCCGCGCACGTGCTGCCGCCGCCGTTGGAGCCGGGCAGTGCCGCGTACAGCGATCCGCTGCAGATTCTCTGGATGCAGTTCGGCGCCCAGGTGCGCAATGAGGCTTACGCCCGGCTGGCGCGGACGGCGAAGCAATGTCGGCCGGCGGCGGTCCTGGTGGGCAATCCCGCCTTTCCGCGCCGCAGCAATTACCTGGCTGAGCTGGCGCTGGACCTGCACCACGAGGCGAAAACCTTTGACCTGCTGTTTGCGGAGAACGGCAACCTGCCGCAGTGCCAGCCGCAGGAGTTGATCAGCCAGGCGGAAGCCTACCTGTTTGCCGACGCGCTGGGTTATGGTGTGCTCAATACTGCGTGGAAAACCGGGGAAAATGAGGCTTTGCCGCCGCAGACGCCCGGCGCGGTCTGGGCGGTGATGGCGGAGGAGTGTTCCTATCATGCCGCCGTGCCGGGCAACAACTGGATGCTGCGTCCCGCCGGCGACGGCGAGCGCCTGCTGGCGGATGATCAGGCGCGGATGGACGCCTTTGCGGACGCCAGTGCTTTCTTCCAGAGCGTGCGGCAGCTGGTTGCACGGGGCACGCTGCGCCAATGGGGCGAGGTGGGCTTGTTCGTGCAGCCGTTGACGCTGAGCCTGGCGGCGCCCGGCGATCGCGGAGCGCTGCGGACCGCCATCCTGGCGCTGCTGCGAATGGGCATCCCGGCGGCGCTGGTGCTGGCGGGTCAGCCGATCCCGGCATCGGTGCGCACGTTGCTGGTGGTGCAGCAGTCCTGTCTGGCGGAGGCAGACCTGCGGCAGATTGCGGACTTCGCGCGGCATGAGGGCCATCATGCTCTGGTGCTGGGCCAGACGGGGCGATTTGACGCCTGGTTTCTGCCGCGCCACCTGAGCGCATGGCGTGCCTGGCGCGCCGGGCCGGGCATGCTGTGCGGCCCCGAGCAGCCGCTGACCTGGGGCCGGGAGCAGGACGGCGCCCGCTACCTGGCGGCCGACCGTCTGGCGGATGTGCAAACGGCGCAGGCGGCGCTGGCGCCCCTGCTGGCGCGGGCACACACGCCGCGACAATTGACCGCCACATTGCCGACGGGGGTGCTGCTGAATGTCGAAGCCAACGATCATCAACTGGTGGCGCACCTGCGCGATCAAGCCGGCTCGGGCCAGCTCATTGAGGGCTGCCAACTGCATCTGGCTGCGGCGCTGCTGCAGGAGCGCCATTTGACGCTGCTGGCGCCCGGGCTTGGGCCGCTGACGCTGACGCCGACGCCCAGCGCCAACGCCGGGATGCTGCAAGTGCGGATTCCCGCCTGGCGCCACTACGCGGTGGTGGTCGTCGAAGCCTGAACCAGCGCGATGCTCTGCTCTGCGGAGACTGGGGCAGGATGTGGCACGCCCCGTGTTTGCAAAAATGCAAAAAATTGTCATGGCAAAATGGACGATTTGTCAGTAAACTGCTTGCAGTCATCCGTCGGGAGCCAGAGGAAACGACACCTTCGCCACAGGATGGGCCGCGCCATGATCTTTGCACGCCAGTGCCGCCACCGGACTGGAGCCGGATTCACCTTGATTGAACTGCTGGTGGTCATCAGCATCATCACGCTGCTGGTCGCCATACTGTTGCCGGCGTTGCAGAACGCGCGCAAGTCGGCGCGTTCGATCGGTTGTCTCTCCAACCAGCGGCAGATCGGTTTGGCGCTGCACATGTACGCCAACGACAACCGCGACTACCTGCCCGCCGGGTATCTGTCGTCGGACGGTTCCTACTGGTTCCAGCGGCTGGCGCCTTACGACAATACGTATGAGCGCGAAGCGGGGCGGAAGGGGATGTGGACCTGTCCGGAGTTTCAGATGTACTGGAAGCCGGCGATCAACAGCAAGATGAACGGCAACTACGCCACCAGTGATCGCTTCGACAACAAGTGGTTCCGTCTGAGCGACGTGCCGGTGCCCACCCGCAAGCCGTATGTCATGGACAGCTTTCAGCGCAATGCGACGGAAGTGTGGCAGAAGTTTTACATCGGACGCTACACGACGGAGAACTGGAGCGGCTACGCGTACTACTACCACAACGACGCGACCAATCTCTGGTTTCTCGCGGGCAACGCCAGTCTGTTCAGCCGTCAAGCCGCCGCCGTGGCTTCGACCGAGTGGTTGTACACCCCATGAGGCAACGTTCTGGTTCGTCCGCGGCCGCAGGCCGCACCGCGGCGCCGATGGGCGTGGGCGTCGTCGGCTGCGGTGGGCATGCCCAGGGGTGCAACATTCCCCTGGCGCACGCCAATCCGCATCTGCGTCTGGTGGGCTTATGCGATCTGCAGCGCCCGGTGCTCGAGTCGCTCCACGAGCAGTACCACCCCGACTTCATCACCACGGACCTGGAGCAACTGGTCAGCGATCCGCGCGTGGAACTGGTGATCTGCGCCACCAAGCCCGACGCCCGCTGGCCGGTGATCGAGCAGGCGATCAAGCATCGCAAGGCCCTGTTCCTTGAGAAGCCGCTGGCATTCACCGCCGAGGACGCCATCGCCATGGCGCAGGCGCTGACGCGCAGCGGCATCCCCACCGCGGTGGGATTCAATCGGCCCTACAGCCCGCTGATGCAGGCGCTGGCGCCGCTATACCGGCGCAACCGCGCCGGGCACACGCTGATGCATTACCGCATCGTCGGGGAAGCCGCCGTCTGGCCCGCCAGCCATCGCCACGCAGTCATCCAGGGCCACGAAAGCACCCTCGTGCATGAAGTGACGCACATCTTCGACCTGTTCAACTGGTTGACCGAGGAATTGCCCACCTCGGTTTACACCGCCGGCGCCGGGCATCTGGACAATGCCCTGGTCCTGACCTATGGCCCGGACATCACCGCCAGCATCACCGCCGGCGACAACGGCAGCGTCGGTTACAACAAGGAACGCTTTGAGATCAACACCAACGGCTGCACCCTCATCGGCGACATGTTCGTCGAACTGCTGGCGTGCGGGGTGGATGGCGGGCAGCGCCGCTGCCGCCGGTTTCCCTATGAATTTGCCGGCAAAACCCGCCGGACCAGCGCTCACACCCTGGCGCAGCACTGGTGGCGGTGGCGCCGCGCCGTGACGCCCGAACAACTGGCGGTCGGCCGGTACTTCGGCCAGACCCCCAGCGTCGACAAAGGCCACGCCGGCCAGCTCGAACAGTTCCGCCGCGACATCCGCGCCCGCCGGCCCCACGCCACCGACGCCATCCGCGGCGCCCTGGCGACCCTCATCGCCTGGCAGGCGATCGAGTCCTGGCGCACCCGCTCGGTGGTGCAACTGGACCACCACTGGCTCCGGGAACTCCGCCCCGGATCGCCTGCTTCCCCCGGTTGAATCTGTTCGCTCCATCACTGTCCCCGCATTGCTTGAGAATGGTTTGACCATGATGACCCAACGCATCCTGCTGGCCTTCATCCTCTGCCTGTTCGCCGGTTTGCTGTCGTCGGCTTCCTTCGCCGAGGAGCCGGACCAACTGCTCATCGCCGACATGGAGCAGTCGGTCCCCTGGAAAGCGTTTCCCGTCAACGGCGCCACCCCCCGGGTGGAACTGGTCGAATCCACCGCCGCCGCGGGCAAACGCAGCCTGCGCTTTGCCGGCCACAGCGACAGCCAGTCCAGCCCCTCACTGGTCTTTCCGCTCGAGCAATCACTGGCGGGGTACGACGTGCTGGCGTTCGATTTCTACTGCCAGCGCCACAACGGCGCCCGCTTCTTCGTGACCGTGCATCCGCAGGGCGAAGCCGACAAAAAGCTCAATCTCACCGCCTACTACGGCGAGGTCGATCCGACTCTGGGCCGCGACGGCTGGACCACCATTCGCCTCATCAAGGATCGCTCGCTGCGCAAACGTATCCCCGACCGCGCCGACGACTGGGACCACCCGCGGGCATTGTCGTTCAGCCTCAACAACCATGGCCAGGGCGAGATGGTTTTTTATCTCGACAACATCCGCTTCCTCAAAGCCGATGAAGCCGCCACTCGCAACATGCTTTTCAACAGCAGTTTTGAACTGGCCGCCAATGGTGATGCCCCGGACGGCTGGCGCGGGGAGATCGGCGTGCCGCCCTTCGGCGCCGACGCCTGGACGCTCGACGCCACCACCGCCTGGCACGAAAAGCACAGCCTGCGGATGGGGCACGCCGGCAAGGTCGCCATGGCGTGGGGCCGCTTCGTCAATCTCACCCCGCAAACCAACTACACCTTCTCCATCTACCTCAAGAGCGATCGCCCGGACCTGCGCGCCAAGCTGGAGATGAACGGCCTGAACGCGCCCAACAGCGTGGAAGTCACTGTCGGAACCGAGTGGCAACGCCATCATCTGACCGGCGTCGCCTTCCGCACGCTGACCAATGTGATGGTCACGCAACTGACCGAGGGCACGCTCTGGCTCGATGCGGCGCAAGTGGAGGAAGGCGCGGAGCCGGGTCCATACCACTGGCCGCTGCTGGATCAACAGGCCTTGCAACAAGCCCGGGACAACATCGTGCAGTTGCCGCCGCGCCTCAACGACCCGCCGCGCACCGCCCGCCTGCTGGCGCTGGAAGCCGCCCCCACGCTGGACGGTCGGCTGGACGATTCCTGCTGGCAGACGCCTGCGAACCTGACCGGCTTTCGGCAACTGGAGACCGACGCCCCGGCCCTGACCGCCACGGAAGCGTGGGTCGGCTACACCGCCGACGCGCTGTATCTGGCGCTTCGCGCCCACGAGCCGGATATGGCCCGCGTCCGCCGCATGCTCGCGGGCGCCAAGAACGCCTGGACCGCCGACAACGTGGAGATTTTCCTGAACCTCAACGGCGATCGCCGGTCGTATCACCAGTTCGTCATCAATCCCAACGGGCAGCAGTGGTCGTGTCATTACGCAGCGCCGCGCGCCCGCACGCGCTGGGAGGCGCCCTGGCAGGGGCAGGCGGTGATGCTGGACGACGCCTGGACCGCCGAGATTCGCATTCCGTACACCTCCTTGAATCTCACCGAGTTCGAGGGTTCACACCTGGAACTGAACGTCGGGCGCACCGCCAAGCTCGGGGATGAGCGCCAACAGGTTCAGGTGAGCAGCTGGGTTTACAGTCATGGCGGTTTCCACCAGCCGCGGGCCCTGGGGGTGCTCGAAGGGTTTGATCCGCAGGTGTTGCAGCCGTATCGCCTGGAAGCCCCCGCATTGACCTGGCAGGGGGGCGAAGCCCGCGCGCGGGTTCACAACCGCACCAGCGCTGCCGTTGCGTTGCAGTGTGTTTTTGAGGCCGCCGGCGATGCCCCGGCGCGCAGCGCTCCGGTCCAGCTCAAGCTGGCGCCCGAGGAGATCGGCGACGTTCACGCCGCGCTGCCGATTGAACGCGATGGCCACTACAGCCTGCGGCTGACCGCCACCGACGCCGCCGGGCGCCCCCGGCTGACTGCCCAGCCGGCGGACATCAAAGTTTCCGGTGCGGAGATTTTTGATTTCGCGGGGCCGCAGTACGACCGCTATTTCGCCGACGAAACCGCCCAGGTGCGGGCGCGCTTCACGGGCAGCGCCGCGGAAGCCGCCGCCGCGCAGCTGCGCTGGCGACTGGGCGCGCTGCACGGGGAAGTGTCGCCCCAGCCGGGCGTCAATCAGTGGAGCATTCCGCTGGCGGCGCTGGCGCAGGGGGAGCATGAACTGCAGGTCACGTTGACGCGCCCGGGCCATGAGCCGTTGGCGGCCCAGGCTCCCGTACGGGTCATCCCCGCGGCGGGGCGGATGGTGCGCATCGACCGCTGGGGCCGGTTCTTCATGCGTGAGGGCGTGCCGTTCTTTCCGGTGGGCTTCTTCGCGGAGAGTTTCGCCAAGAAGCGGAGCTTGGAAACCTGGCGCGCGGTGCTGGAGGACCTGAAGCGGAACCACTGCAATTCGGTGCTGGCGTACACCGGCATGGAAACGGGTCTTTCCGAGCGCCTGGGCCCATACCTGGATGTCGCCGGTGAAGTGGGCATCGGCGTGTGGGTGGAGATCAGCGGTTACTTCGTGTGGCACATTCCCAAGGTGCGCAGTCAGAAGAACCGCTATTTCGACGAAGCGACCGCGCTGGCGGACCTGACTGCACTGTTGGAGAAACATCGGCAGCATCCGGCGTTGCTCGGGTGGTGTGCGTTTGACGAGCCGGGCAATCGGCCGGATTTGCTGGGTGGCGCGGTGGTGCTCAAGGCGGCCCGGCAGGTGCGGGCATTGGATCCGCATCATCCGTTTTTCTGCACGCATCTGAATCACATGGGGGACGCGGAGATTTACGGGCCGGGCACGGACCTGGGCATGATGCCGTTTCTCGCCCGGGGCGGCCGGTATGACACCATGTTCCGCGAGTTGTGGGACGCCGGGTTGCCGGTGATGACCAATTCACCCTGCTACGGCGCCGCCGGGGGGCGTGCCGGGGAGCCGACGGTGGCGGAGCAGCGGGTGCATTCGTGGAAAGCGGTGGTCATGGGGGCGCGGGGGCTGCAGTACTACCTCTATCGGCCGTTCTCCCAGCGGCTGTGGGAGAGCATGGGGACATTCGCCAGCGAGATCGAACAACTACGCCCATGGCTGCTGACGCCCAATGATCCGCACCCGCTGCAACTGGCGCCCGCCCAGCCGGATCTCCTGGCGACGTTGCGTTCCGATGGGCGGCAGGATTTACTGGTGGTCGTCAACACCGCCGGCGGGGATCAGGAAGTGACCGTTGATCTGCTCGACCGCGCCGGTGTGACCGCCGTGGAACCGTTGTTCGGCACCGGCCCCGCGCAGTTTGCACCGGGCCAGCCACGCGTACGGGTGATCGTGCCCGGCGAAGGCGTCGTGATCTACCGTCTGACCACTCAACCCGCTGCCGCTGTGCCCTGACCCATGAGCCTGATGCCATCCTTTCGTGACCAGCAATTCCTCAACCCGCAGATCGCTCCGCGCCGTGCAGCGGCGCTGGCGGCCCTGCAGCCGACGGCCGCGCAGTTGGAGCACGGACTGGCGCTGCACCGTGAAGCGGTGGTGATCGACAGCTACGGGTTTTCCGCGTTTGCCACCGCCGACCCCGCGCTGGTGCAGGCGGCGGTGGGCGCGGGATTGGAGCCGTCGTCGGTGCGGCATGTGGAACTGCAGTCGCTCATGACCCGCATGGCGGATGACGCGCAACAGCGCGCGCTGTTCGTGGAGGCCTGGCGCGCTGCCGGGGTCACCTGCGTCCTGCGCAACTCGGGTGAAGAGGGCAACGCGGTGGAGCGACTGCTGCCCCGGCTGGCGCACAACACCTATGTCACCGACCGCCTGCCCACGCTGATGCGCCGGATGATCACCGCCGGGGACATCGAAGCGGGCAAGGATGAAGGCCGGTTCGGTTTCTGCCTGACCACCAACGGCGTGCCGCTGCCCAGCACGTGGGAAACCACCCCCGACGCGCTGCGGTTCATCGATCTGTTCCGGCAGTTGGGCGTGCGCATGATGCACCTGACCTACAACCGGCGCAATCCGCTGGGCGACGGCTGTGCGGAAAGCGCCGATGCAGGACTGAGTGAACTGGGTCGGCAGGCGGTGGCGCGCATGAATCGCGCCGGGGTGATCGTGGACCTCGCCCACAGCGGCATCCGCACCGGGCTGGAGGCGGCGCGGCTGTCGACCCGGCCGGTGGTCATCAGCCACGCGACCTGCGCCGCCTTGCGTCCGCATTGCCGCGCCAAGAGCGACGAACTGCTGCGCGCCGTCGCCGCCACCGATGGGGTGATGGGCATCTGCTGCGTGCCGGCGTTCCTGGGCGGCAGTGGGGACTTGCGCGCCCTGCTGGACCATGTGGACCATGCCGTGCGCACGGTGGGCGCCGACCATGTGGCGATCGGAACCGATATCTCCGTGCTGCTGCCCGCCAGCCCCGGCGATGCACCTGTCGCGAGCGCCGGGCGGGTCGCGCCGCGTTATGAGTCCTACTGGCCGGCGGATGCGTTCGCCTTTCCCACCGAGCCGAGAATGCTCGACAGCCTGGCGTGGACCAACTGGCCGCTGTTCACCGTGGGGCTGGTGCAGCGGGGCCACCGCGATGAGGCGATCCGCCGCATCCTGGGCCAGAACCTGCTGCGGGTGCTGCGGGCGCATGAGCAGCCGCCGGCCGGATAAGCCGGGTCGGGCACATTTTCCCAGCATTCAGAAAGGGGGTCGGGGCTCGGCAAGCTGCCAGATTGGCTGGCTCGCGTTGTTGCACGCCTACGCCCACGCTCCGCGTACCCGCCGACGCCGGGCGCTTGAGCCGGACGCCCGGTGATGTAAGCCGTGCCCGGCACCCCCCGGATTTCCACCCCCGGATTTCCACCCCCCGGATTTCCAGCCCCGGATTTCCAAACCCCCGGATTTCCAGACTCACTTTTCTTCATGATCTTCAGGAAAAGCGCTGGACAGTAGACATAATAAAAGGATAAAATACTCCGAATATCTACATGCCGCGCCGCCGGCCGCCTGCGGTGTTGAGGTCCGCCCATGTCCTGTGACCGCCGTCAGTTTCTCAAAGTGCTTGGTGGAGTTTCCGCAACCGCTGCCGCCTCGGCCGCTGCGCCGGTGGAAGCATCGCATCTTGTCGAGCCCTCCGCGGGGAGTCTGGGGGTGCTGGTCGACACCACGCTCTGCGTCGGGTGTCGGCATTGCGAGTATGCCTGTCGCAAAGCCAACGGCATTGAGCCGGGCACGCTCGAGAGCTATGACGACACCACGGTGTTTCAGCAGCAGCGCCGGCCGGAGCCGGAGGCGTTCACCGTCATCAACCGCTGGGAACCCGAGTCCCTCGGCGAGCCGGTTCACGCCAAGCTCAACTGCATGCACTGCAATCAGCCGGCGTGCGTCTCGGCGTGCATCGTCGGCGCGTTGGAGAAGCAGGAGAATGGGGCGGTCACGTACGACGCCTGGAAGTGCATTGGTTGCCGGTATTGCATGGTCGCCTGTCCCTTCCAACTCCCGGCGTACGAGTACCACGAAGCCTTCACGCCGCGCATTCGCAAGTGCCAGTTCTGCTTTGATCGACTCGAAGCGGGACAACTGCCCGGCTGTGTGGAAGGTTGCCCGCGCGAAGCGCTGCTGTTCGGCCGGCGGGTGGACCTGCTGGAAGTGGCGCATCAGCGCATCGCGGCACACCCGCAGCGCTATGTCGATCACATCTATGGCGAGCATGAAGTGGGGGGGACCGCCTGGATGTACCTGGCGTCCACTTCCTTCGACCAACTGGGCTTCCTCAAGCTCGGCGATAAAGCGCCTTCGCAACTCACCGAAGCCATTCAGCATGGCGTGTTCAAGCACTGGATCGCACCGATCGCGCTGTATGGCTTCCTGAGCGCGTCCATGTACGCCACCCGCACCCGCAAGGTGGCGGAACTTGAAGCGCCGGGCCGACGCGGACTCGGAAAAACCACTGACGCACCGGCAACTGAGACGCCTGATTGCGCTGGCGAACCGGTGGCCGCCGTCGCGGTCGTAACTGGAAACGGTGAGCTGCACACCACGTCCGCACGCGCTGCTGGCCCCGTGCATGCCCCCGCCCATGCGCAGGCTCACGCTCACGCAGCTTCGCATGCCCACGAACATGGCCACGCCGCCCCGGTTGATCGCCCGTTGCTGACCCCCGGCTTCCTGGGATTGGCGCTGGTGGTGCTCACCGGCGTCGGGTTCGGCTTGTACCGGTTCCTGTTCGGGCTGGAGGCGGCGACCAATCTTGACCAGCAGCATCCCTGGGGCTTGTGGATCGCCATGGACGTGGGCAGCGGCATCGCTCTGGCGGGCGGCGGCTTCATGACCGCGGCACTGGTGCACATCTTCCATCGACATCACTATCACGCCATCGCCCGCTCGGCGTTGCTGACCGCGTTGCTCGGTTACACGTTCTACGTGCCGGGCCTGCTGGCGGACCTCGGCCGGTGGTACAACCTCTGGCATCCCATGCTGCCGAACATGTGGCAGGTGAACTCGGTGCTGTTTGAAGTCGGCATCTGCGTGATCATCTACCTGAACGTGCAGTACGCCGAGCTGGCGCCGATCATCTGCGAGCGCCTGCTCAATGGAAACCTGCGCTGGGCGTGGTTGGCGCGGCCGCTGACGCTGGCGCATCGCTGGCTCGAGCGCATCATGCCGGCGCTGCTGGTGCTGGGGGTCACGCTGTCGTGCTTCCATCAGTCGTCGCTGGGCAATCTGATGGTGATCGCCCCGTACAAGCTGCATGTGCTGTGGTGGTCGCCGCTGTCGCCGGTGATGTTTTTGCTCTCGGCGATGATGGTGGGTTTCCCGATGGTGATCTTCACCATTCTGCTGGCGTCGTGGAGCCTGCGGCGGCGGCCGGAGATGCATGTGCTGGCGCCGCTGGCGCGGTATCCGCTGGTGTTTCTGGCGCTGTACCTGGCGCTGAAGCTGGGCGATGCGACGTGGCGCGGCATCTGGCCGGTGGCGCTGCAGGGCACGCTGGTGAGTTGGAGCTGGTGCGCCGAGTTGACGCTGGGCGTGGCGCTGCCGCTGGTGCTGTTGTCGCAGCGCCGTCTGCGGCAATCGCCGCGCTGGTTGGGCGCTGCGTGCCTGGCGGTGATTCTGGGCGTGGTGCTCAATCGCATCAACGTGTTCTGGATCGGCTATCACCCGCCGTTCGCCCAGCAGACGTATTTCCCCACGGTGACGGAAGTGGCGGTGTCGGCGGGGCTGGTGGCGGCGCTGATGCTGGTGTACCGCGTGGCGGTGACCTACCTGCCCATCCTCGAACCCCGCCCTGAGGTTCAATCATGAACGCCCTGTGTGCTCGCGGCGTGTCGGCCTTCTGCGTGATGAGTCTGACGCTCGTGCTGGCGGCGCCGCGCGGCTGGGCGTCGACCACCTCAACCACGGGGGAATATGGCCCGGAAGTGGTCATCCTGCGCGAGCTGATGAACGAGTACGAAGCCGTGCCCTTCAGCCATGCCGCGCACGCCCAGATGGCGGAGATGACCGACGGCTGCGTGACCTGCCATCATCAACCGCCCGAGCCGGGGGCGGCCGTGGAGCCTTTTGCCCCGGATCGTCAGCAGCAACAGGCGCACACCATTCCCGCGTGCAAGTCCTGCCATCCCCTGACCGCCGGACCCGATGACCTGCGCAAACCCAGCCTCAAGGGCGCGTACCATCGGCAGTGCCTCAACTGCCACAAAGCCTGGACCGGCGACAACGGCTGCACCATCTGCCATGCCGCGCGGGGAAAAGCGGGGGAACCCGCCAAGCCGGGGGATGCAGCGACTGCGGTCAAGCTCGCCCCCACGCCCGGCGACATCGTCGGCCGGCTGCATCCGCCCATCGAAGCCCCCGCCGTCAAGCAGTACCAGACCCGCTACCGACCCGCCGCCGGTAACCTGGTGACCTTCCGCCACGAAGCCCATGTCAAGCAATACGGCATCAAGTGCGCCAACTGCCATCGCCGCGACACCTGCGCCGATTGCCACGAGCAAACCGACACCCAGCGCCGCCCGCGCGTGCCGCTGCGCCCCGCCATGTCGTGGAGCCAGTCGCACGAGCCTTGCCTCGGTTGCCATCAGCAGCAGACCTGTTCGCATTGCCATCATCAGGAAGACCAGCCGCCGCCGCCGCCGTTCGATCATGCGTTCACCGGCCAGTTGCTCGATCAGGATCACCGCGAGCTGACCTGTGCCCAGTGTCACGAGCAATACCAGTTCAGCGCTGCCCCCACCTGCGGCGATGCCGCCTGCCATGACGCCCAGCGCGTCGTACGCTTCCCCGACCAGCGGCCCGGCGAGGTCGTCCCCGCCACGCCGCCCGCCCCCAGCCCCGCCTGGGCAACCCTCCGCCCGCGCCCCGTCAAACCCGCCGACATGCGCGGCGATGCCCGCCTGGCGCCGGCGGATTCCCTGGAACTGCCCGCCCCGGTGCGCCAGGCACGCGCCCGCACCGACAGCAAACCACCCGCCATGCCCGCCGCTCAGACCGCTTCCTGCGTCACCGAGGAATGCCACCTCGCGGTCAAAGCATTCGACCAGCTGCATGGCCCGGTGCATGTCAACGCCTGCGACGCCTGCCATCGCCTGACCGATGAAAAAGAGCATCGCTTCGAGCTGCTGCGCCAAGGCGCTGAATTGTGCACCTACTGCCATGAGTTCAGCACGCAGAACGAAGCCCATGTGCATGAGCCGGTCAAACGCGGCGAATGTCTGGGCTGCCACAACCCGCATGGCGGAACCACCCGCAGCCTCACGCGGGAAGCCTCCATCAGCCAGATGTGCGGGCGTTGCCATGAAGACGTGACCACCGCGCTGAGCTTCACCCACACGCCGGTTAAGCAGGGGGAATGCACCGCCTGCCATGCCCCGCATGCGTCGCGGCACGCCAACCTGCTCGACGCGCAGGGCACCGACTTGTGCCTGGCGTGTCATGAATCCTTCGGCCAGCAACTGGCGCAAGCGACCTACACCCATGCCGCGCTCAAGGAGCAGTGTGAACGCTGCCACGATGCCCATGGGTCTGCGCAATCCATGTCGCTCACGGCCGCGCCGCCGCAGTTGTGCTACGGCTGCCATGAGCAGATGCAGCAACGCATCGCCGGGGCGAAGGTCACCCACGCCTCGGCGGTGCTGGGCGAAGGCACTTGTTTACGTTGCCACAGCGCCCACGGCGGAAATCTCGCGGGACTCATGCGTGAGCTGCCGGTGCAGGCGTGTCTGCGTTGTCACGCTCAACCGGTGCAGGACCCCGCCGGGCGCACCATTGCCGCCGTGGCGGAACTGGCGAATCCGCAGATGCACGCGCATGGCCCCATCCGCGATGGGCAGTGCAGCGGGTGTCACGAAGCGCACGGCAGCCCGTTTCTTTCCCTGCTGACGGCGCCCTACGAACGCGATCTGTACACCACCACCAGCGGGCAACAGGCTTTCTGCTTTCAATGTCATGACGCCCAATTGCTCGCCCAGCCGAGCGAAGCGGAGCAATTGCCCAGGACGGAGTTTCGCAACGGCGAGTTGAATCTGCACGCGCTGCATGCTTCGGGCGCCGGAGCGCCGCGCAATTGTGCCGTGTGTCATGCGACCCACACCGCCGGGCAGGAGCGTCTGGTCAAGGAGACGATGCAACTGAACGCCTGGACCGCGCCGGTGGGTTTCCGCAAGACCGACACCGGCGGATACTGCGCTCCCGGCTGTCACGCCGGGTTGGGTTATGACCGCGCGGACCCGGTGAAGTTTGCCGAGCAATACCGCCGCCCGGCGCCGCCGCCTTCACCTGCGCGGGCGCAAACGCAGCGCCTGGTGAAGCTCGAGACGCTGGACCGCAGCGGGGCGAAAGTCGCGCTGCCCGCCGCCGTGCCCGCGGTGGTGGTGGCGTGGCGGCCGGATTTGGACCCGCAGCGGCAATCGTTGACAGCGATGGAGGCTGCCATCGCCCAACAGACCGACGTGCAGGTGTTGATCGTGGTTGGCGGAAAAGAAGCTGCGGAAACCGCAAAGCAGTTCGTGGTGCCGCAGAAGCAGGCCTGGCAGGTGGTCGCGGACGCCGATGAGCAGCTTGCGCAGACGCTGGACGTGCGCGCCTGGCCGACGGTGCTGCTGGTTGGGCCCGATGGTCAGGAGACGGCGCGCTTTGCCGGGGCTCCGGTGGCGTTGGATCTGCGTCTGCGTGGTTACCTGCACCCGGATGTTGCCGACCGCGCCCAACCGTTGCAGGTCAAGACCATCTCCAATGCCGCCGCCCGGCAGGTGGCGTGGTATGTGCAACTGGCTGACGACCTGTGCGTTCGGGGTGAAGCTGAGCGCGCCCAGCGCATGCTCACCGAAGCGCTGGCGCTGCATCCCCAGGACCCGCAACTGTGTCAGGCCCGCGCCCAGGTGTTGCTGACGCTTGAGCAACCCGACGCCGCCTTGGCGGATTTGGCGCACGCGCCGGCCGCGCCGCTGACCGAGCTGTTGCGGGGTCAGGCGTTGGTGCAACTGAACCGCTGGGACGAAGCCCGCGCGCTGGTGGTTCCCTTGGCGCAGACGCAACCGAAGCTGCCGGGGGTGCACTATCTGCTGGGCCGGATCTACGAGCACTTC
Organism: uncultured Phycisphaeraceae bacterium; assembly: GCA_964605235.1. GTDB lineage: Bacteria > Planctomycetota > Phycisphaerae > Phycisphaerales > Phycisphaeraceae > CAZSBB01. Next base: position 37,056 of record CAZSBB010000005.1, on the reverse strand, counting down.
GAGCAATGGCAACTGGCGGCGCAGTCGTATCGCGCTGCCGGGGGGCGGTGAGCGGTACGATGCGGTAATGCATGTCATCTTGAAATGAACGGCCGAGTCGGTCGGCATATGACCGGCCTTGTTGCTATGTGGCGCTCAGAGTACATGCTGCGAATAGAGATATGAATTGATTGACACGTTAGCCATGGATCAAGAAAATTTCGGGCTTGTCCGCCATCTTTTGAGCACGCCATTCGGATGGTGGCGTGGGCGTATCGTCAGGGGGTAAGTGTGACTGGATTGAGCGAAGAATGCAGCGGCTTCTTCGGCATCGGCAGGAAATACACTGCGATCATCAACATCGTGCTCGATGTTGACGACGATATCGCACACCAGTGGCAGATCGTACGTCCTCAGCTCACCGCATGGTCGAGTAAACGCGGGGCCAAACGTGAGGGTGTCGAATTCCTGTTCTTTACGCATGCCCAGCGTCTGGACGACATACGAGCGTTTCTCGGCGGTGGAGCGATATACGACCCCGAGCTTCTGCCACTCTTCCAGGAGTTTCCCCCACTGGTCACCTTGATGACTGCCGATGGTCAAGCGTGCGAAGCTTTCCGCTTGGAGCCTCCCTCCCTCAAAAAATAAAACAGTATTAGTAGCAGACAGAATAGTGGGGATGAATCCATCATTGCCGAACACCGTGTTCGGATAAAAATCAAGCATATGACCAGAAATCAGAAGCTATACATCATGGTATCCTGGGTTCTCTTGATCCTCGCGGGTGGATGGTCATTCATAAGCTACACGGGTGGCTATATGTCGACGACCGGTCTTATCCATAGAAGGGATGTGATTGAGTCAACGTTGCTGTCGACCCTTTCGGTTGTCGCCGCCATGCTTGTATTCTGCATACTGCGCGGTAGTTCAGGTTATTCAATCCGACATTGGTTTCCCCCGCTTGTGATCGCGGTGTTGCCATCCTTATTGCTTGTGTGTCAGTGGGCGACGCAGCACTAAGGCGGTAAACGTTGTAGGCAGGATCAGTCCCCACAAAACAAGCAACAATGAAGCTTGTAATAGCTGCAAGCTGCTGAAAATTTCAGCATGACCACCTGTCCGGGTTCAATACTCGCGTTACGTTGACATACTATTGAGTGGCCTGTTGCCATGCGAAAGACTTGCTTGCAGGCAACCAATCGTGACGGGGATTCGCAACTGAGAGGATAATCCATGGCTCGCCGCTGCCCTCATGTTGCCGCTGCATTCACGTTGATTGAACTGCTGGTGGTGATCAGCATCATCGCGCTGCTCGTCGCCATTTTGTTGCCGGCGCTGGGCAAGGCGCGCGACCAGGCGCGCTCGATTCAGTGCGGGGCAACCCTGCGGCAGTGGGGCGGCACGTTGCTGGCGTACGACATGGACTTCCAGCAATTCCCCACCGGGGAAGACGCCTTTCGGTGGATTGGTTACGACAACGTCGCCAGCGGCACGAGTTGTCATGTGGCCCTGCGGGACAGCTACGGCCTGGCGGGCAAGGGCGTGGCCTGCGCCAATCTGAGCAACCGGACGCTGAACAATGCCGTCTTCGATCCGGTCGCCCGCTGGAACAGCAATACCCGGCCGTCGATCGGATACCACTACATGGCGGGGCACGGCAGCAGCAGCGCCACCACCTCGCCGCCTGACAACTACACCTATCCCAACACCTACCTCAGCGGGTGGCGACTCAGCCGCTTTTCCGCCAAGGATGCCGGCTATTTCCCGGCCGTTTCCGCGGTGCGGCCGGGTGAGCGCTTCGGCCTGCCGCGCGTCAACGACAGCCAGCAGTTCCTCATGATGGATCAGGTCTGGATCGGCAGCGTCTCCAGCTACTACCCCGACCGGGTCAACCACCCCAAAGCCACCGCCGGCGGAACCATGGACGCCCGGGGCGGCAATATGCTGTTCATGGATGGCCACGTCGCCTGGCAGAACTACGCCGCCGGCGAAGTCTGGCGGGTCTGGAATCACAGCCCGGGCGCGGAGATTTACTGGGACCCCGGCGTGTCCTCGCCTGACGCCTCCACTGCCGCCGCCCGCTATCTGCCCGATTGATCCTCGGACGGAAGCAACCAACCCATTCCGGTTTCAGCAGGGTTGAACGCCAACCTGGCGCTCCGACCGCTACGCCGTTCTCGGCAAGGCATTCCTGAGCGTTGGCACGGCCTTGGCGGGTGCGGTGCCGGCCGGTCCTTGCTCGATCATCCGGGCTTTCTATTTTCGACCCGAGATGTGCTATCTTCACCGCACGAGGACCACGCGGAAGGGACGCGCCAGTTGATTCAACACTTTGCCACGGTGTTTGACGTGCCGGCGTCGGCCATGCTCCACCTGCCCTGGCAAGGGTCTTGGCAGGTGCGTGCGGGCAAACTCACCGAGCCGCTGCAGTTGCAGGGGGCGCATCTGCCGCTGCTCGCCTGGGAGCATCAGGGTCAATGGACCGTCGCGCGTTTCGCCATTCCTGAAGATGACGCGATCTGGGACCTTCGCCTGCAGCAGCAGAAGCATCAGTTGTCGGTGACGCTGATTGGCCAGACGCGCGCGGAACCGATCTGGGCGGTGAGCCATGCCGCGGATCGGCAGCAGATGGTGCAAATGACACAGGCGCTGCTGGCGCCTGCGGCGCCGACGCAGGCTCCGGAAGCGGTCACCGCCCAGTTCATCTTCGATATCCACAACGTGCGCGGGACGCTGGTGCAGTCGTTCGGTGAGGTCGAGGAATTCGTTGAGGAATTGGCGGACCGGCGGCTGGCGCGCGGGGCGTTGATCTACCTGCCCGGCTGGTCCGGCCCATACGACGGCAACTATCCGGACTACCAACCCGCGCCGGACGCCGGCGGTGATGAGGGCCTCGCGCGGCTGGCGCGCACGGCGAAACGGCACGGCGCGCGCGTCCTGCCGCATCTGAATCACTGGGCCCTGTCGCAGACGCGCCGCGAAGCCTACCGCCATTTCCTGCCCCACCAGTTGCGCGACCTTCACGGGCGAAAAGCCGGCTGGACCGGATGCCTGCTGATGAACCTCTCCTGGCCGCTGGACTACATTGACCCCGCCTGCCCGTTGTGGATTGAGCATTTTTCCGCCCGGCTGGGGCATCTGGAATCCCTGGGCGTGGAGGCCGCGCAACTCGATCAGGTCGCGCCGCCGCTGGGCGACAACTGGCGGCGCAGCACGCGCACGTTTGTGCGGGAAATCGCGCGCCGCCATCCGCGCATGAGCTTCTGCAGCGAGTCGGTGCATGCGGACCTGCTGGGCGCGTTGCGTTACGCCCAACTGTGGGGGCCGGTCTGGTCCGCGATGCCGGAGGAACTGCGGCTGGCGCCCTCGCCGCTGCTGGCGGATATGGTGCGTCCATGGACCGCCGTGGTGGGACACCTCGCCACGCCCGCGCCGTATCCAGCCGCCTACGCCTGGACGCAATACCTCGTGCTGGCGGAGTTGGGGCCGGCGCGGTTTTTCCAGAAGGTCTGGAAGCACCACGAGGCGGCGCATGTGGCGCCCACCGTTCGCCTGGTCGCCACGGCGGCTCATCGCAGCCGAAATGCCCGGGTGCTGGACCGGCTGTTTCCCCGGCCGTAAATACCTCATGTAACCAGCCGCGTCCGGCGGGGTCATGGATCACAGGCGCGCCGTGCGACGGGACCACTGCGCGGGATCACGGCAGACTTCATGATGCTATTCAGCGGCAGCGTCAGTTCGTATCAGTGCCCGGCGTGTGCCTCGGTGTACGCCAAAGTCATCCCTACCTCTCTGTTGCCGATCGCCGTGGTCATCGGGTTGACCGCCGCGCCGTGGACGCGCGTGCTGGGGTTGCTGGTGCCGTTCAAATGGGTTGCGGTCCTGCTGGGCGTGGTGACGTCGGTGACGGCGCTGTGGCTCATTCATACGCTGTTGGAGGCGCTGACCAACAGGAAACTGCGGCGGGGCGTCTGTCGGAAATGTGGAGCGAAGTTGCGTTGCACCGGCGCGGGCTTTTACGACGGCGGTCGGCCCAGCCTGCGGGAGTTGGTCACCTACATGCTCGCGCTGGCGCTGGCATTCGGCGTCGCTGCGGTGCTGCGCGGTTGACGCCCTCAGCGGTGGCTCAGCCGCGCCACGGTCTGGCCCGGCACCAGCGTGGCTTCGACCTGCAGGCTCAGGGGCACGGCGTGGGGGTCCGCCAGCCGGCGTTCGATCAGTTCGGGGATGACGCGCCCAATCAGCCGATGCGCCAGCTCGATGCGGGTGAACGCCGGCTGCTCGGGATGCAGTTCCGACTCATGGGCGTAGCAGATCAGCGACAGGTCCTGGGGAACCCGCAGCCCCCGGCGGGTGGCGGCTTGATGGAGCGCGATCGCCATCGGCAGGGTGCTGGTCACGATGGCGGTGACCGCGGGTTTGATGTGGCCGACGCGCTCCAGACCTTGTTCGATGGCTTGTTCGAGCGAACAGGCGCGCCAGTCGCGTTCGACGAGCACCAGTTCCTGCTGGGCGAGGTTCAGGCAGTTGAGCGCCAGGTTCGCCCAGGCGCCGTGGCGTACGCCGTGACCGGTCATGGCCTGCAGTTCGCTGGCTTTGCCGGTGCCCAGAGCCTGGACGAGGTTCTGGGCGCGGGTATGGGTGTCATGCAGGCCGAACCACACGAGACTGCGATGGCCATGCTCGACCAGATGGTCGAGGATGCAGGCGGCCGCGCGGTGTTCATTGCTGTAGATGACATCGACGCCGCATTGGAAGTCCACGGCGGTGGCGTAGACGACCGGGCCGACCTGCTGTACCTGCTGGAGCCAGCTGTCGGGCAGATGGCTGCGCATGATCACGCCGTGTATGCGGTTGGCGCGGCAGTAGGCGATCAAGTCATCCACATGCCGGAACACTTTGTAAACCACTTTGCCCACGGTCTGCCCGCGCAGTTCCTCGATGCCGCGGATGATGGCGAGCGTCAGGGCGTGGCCGATCTGTCGGGGGGGGAGGTCGGTGACGACCGCCACGAGCAGGCGGAGCGCCTGGCGGACGGACTTGTCGGAACTGCGTGTGCGCACCGCCGGGCGTTTCATGACGCCGTCGGTGAGATAGCCCAGATCGCGGGCGATCTGCTGAATGCGTCGGCGGGTCTGGTCGTTGACGGTGGTCAGGCCGCGCAGCGCCCGGGAAGCCGTCATCTGGCTGACACCGGCGCGATCCGCGATGTCACGGAGAGTAACCGACATAAGGATGTTAATTTATCACAATGCCGGGGCAGCGTCTATGGCAATTGACCGGACCCGTCGCCGTATCCCGGCGCTGGGTGCGGCGACGATGGCAACCCACTTGCCCGCGCGGGCGCCGGCGTGGCGGCTGCGGAAGGACGGGTTTTTCCGTATCATTCTCCCGCTGATTTTTTCCGCCGGAACCCAACAGGAAGGACCTGCATCATGCTGATGACCACCAAACCCATGTTCGATCTTGCCTACACCGGCGGCTTCGGCATCGGGGCGTTCAATGTCAATAACATGGAGATCACCCAGGGCATCATCGAAGCCTGCGCCGCCGAGCAGTCGCCCTGCATTCTGCAAATCTCCAAAGGCGCGCGCAAGTACGCCAACATCCGCTTCCTCCGCAAGATCATTGACGCCTGCGTCGAGGAATATCCCAAGGTGCCCATCGCCATCCACTGCGACCACGGCGACACGCTCGAACTGATCCAGCAGTGCCTCGACGACGGCTACACCTCCGTCATGATCGACGGCTCGCATCATCCCTATGACGAAAACGTCGAGCTGACCCGCCAGGCTGTCGAGCTGGCGCATCAGAACGGCGTGGTCGTGGAAGCGGAACTGGGCATGCTCGGCGGCATCGAGGAAGACGTCGTCGGCCTCGACGCCGAGGAATACCAGAAGAACATCGAAAAGTTCCTCACCGATCCCCAGCAGGCCAAAGACTTCACCACCCGCACCGGCATCGACTCGCTGGCGGTCGCCATCGGCACCTCGCACGGCGCTTACAAGTTCAAGCATGAAGCCAAGCTCGCTTTCGACCGCATCGAGCAGATCATGAAGACCTGCCCCGGCCTGCCGCTGGTCATGCACGGCTCGTCGAGCGTGCCGCGCGAGTTCATCGACCTGGTCAACAAGTACGGCGGCAGCATGCCCAACGCCATGGGCGTCCCCGAAGACCAGATCGCCATGGCGGTGCGCAAGTACGGCGTGTGCAAGGTGAACATCGACACCGACCTGCGCCTGGCGATGACCGCCAAAATCCGCGAGGTCTTCGCCACCAAGCCCGCCGAGTTCGACCCCCGGAACTATCTGGGACCGGCGCGCAGCGCGATCGTCGAGATGGTCAAACGCAAGCTGCACATGCTCAACAGCGCCGGCAAGGCGGATCAAGTCATTGCCCACTGGAACAAGCTGGGCAACCCCATGCCCGGCTACTATCAGAAAGCGACGTGCTGCTGAGCCAGCGCCCGCCCGGCCATGCGGCGGCGGAAGTGACGCGGTCTGTCAGTCTGCGGTCTGTCAGTCTGTAGTTCGGTTGGCTGCGCGGGGGTTCGGCTGCGCGATGGTCGCGCCGTGAACCCCGCCGCCGGAAGAAAGGATGCGGTCCATGACCTTGCCCAACTTCCTGCACATCGGCGCCGCCAAGTGCGCCTCCAGTTGGCTCTGGCGCGTCTGTCAGCAGCACCCGGACATCTGCGTGCCGGTCAAGCCTGACAACGTCAACTTCTTCACCATGCACCACCACCGGGGGCTCGACTGGTACCAGCAGACCTACTTCAGCAACTACGCCGGCCAGCGCGCCATCGGCGAGTTCAGCAATTCCTACTCCGTCTGCGAACTGGCGCTGCAGCGCATCGCGCGGGAGCTGCCGAAGGTCAAGCTCACGTTCACCGTGCGCAATCCCATTGAACGGGTCTATCTGCAATGGGCGCACATGCACCTGAAAAAGCGCCCCGGCGGCCGCAACGCCTATGGCTTTGACCCGGGGCAGGGGATCGGTATTCCGTTGGAAAAGTGTTACGACGTGCATGGGCACGGCTGGTTCCGGTTGTTTCTGGAGCCGGGCCTGTATGCTTATCTGATCGAGCGTGTGCTCCGCTACTTTGCGCGTGAGCAGTTGTATGTGGTGCTGTACGACGACCTCGCGGCCGACAACGCCGCCATGGCGCGCAAGTATTTTGAATTTCTGGAAGTGGACCCGAACTTCCTCAGCCCGCTGCTCAACCAGCAGGTGAACCCGGACGTACAGGGACCCAATGCCGCGGACCATCTGGCGCCCGAGGTGCGGCAGGAGTTCGCGGCGATTTATCGGGACGACATCGCCCGGCTGGCGGAGATGCTGGGCCGGGACTTGTCGCATTGGCGTTGATGGATGATTCCCCAGCCAGGGCTGGCGAAAGGAGCCTGATCATGAGCGATTGGAAGAAACTGAATCTGCCCGCCGAGGCGCAGGCGGTGCTGGCGGCGGCGCCCAAGGTGACGGTCGCCAGCACAGTCGAGGAACTGCTGCAACTGGCGGTGCGGGACGCCGATGCCCAGGGCTATCACGAAGTGGCGTACGACGTGCCGGGGCGGGGGGCGGTGGTCGAAGCCCGCGTGTGCCAGGTGCGCAACGGCATCGCCGCCAACTATGTCGAGCCGTACATGCGGCGGCGCGACCCGGACTGCATGGTGATCGGGGACGATCAACCCACCAACAAGAAACGCTTCATGGACCGCTTCGGCCAGCCGTTCGCGGGCTTGCGCCAGGAAACGTTCGACTGGCTCAAGACCCAGGAGCTGGCGCTGTTCGCCTTCACCGCCGGCGTGCGCATCGAAGGCATGGGCGCCGTCGCCATCGCTCCCGCCAACGCCGGCTTCTTCGCCCTGGGCCTGGCGCTGCTGCAGGGCATCACGCCGGTGGAGGAACTGAGCCCGGACTTCAAGCCCGGCGCCATCATCTACACCGCTCCGCCGTTCCGTCATACCCACTTCCAGGGCAAGCAGGTCGTGGTGCACAACCGCATTGCCGGGATGCACGAACTGTTCTCCTACAACCTCTACCCCGGCCCGTCCGCCAAGAAGGGCATCTATGGCGTGCTGATCAACTTCGGCGAACGCCAGGGCTGGGTCACCGCCCATTGCTCGACCGTGCAGGTCGTCACCCCCTATGACAACATCGTGACCATCATGCACGAAGGCGCCTCGGGCGGCGGCAAGAGCGAAATGCTCGAACACATCCACCGTGAAGCCGACGGCCGGCTGCGGCTGGGCACCAATGTCGTCAGCGGCGAAACCCGCCATCTGACCCTGCCCCGCGCCTGCGAGCTGCGCCCCGTCACCGACGACATGGCGCTGTGCCCGACCTCCATCCAGAAAACCACCGGCTCCCGCAAGCTGCGCCTCATGGACGCCGAGGACGCCTGGTTCGTCCGCGTCAATCACATTGATCGCTACGGCATCGACCCCCATCTTGAACGCCTGACCGTCAACCCGCCGCAGCCGCTGCTGTTCCTGAACATCGACGCCGTGCCCCGCAGCCGCGCCCTGATCTGGGAACACATTCAGGACGAGCCGGGCAAACCCTGCCCCAATCCCCGCGTCATCGTGCCCCGTTCGATCGTGCCCGAGGTGGTCGATGGCGCCGTCACCGTCGATGTCCGCAGCTTCGGCGTCCGCACTCCGCCGTGCACCCGCGAGAAGCCGTCCTACGGCATCCTGGGCCTGTTCCACATCCTGCCCCCAGCGCTGGCGTGGCTCTGGCGGCTCACCGCGCCGCGCGGCCACGCCAACCCCAGCATCGTCCAGTCCGAAGGCATGAGCTCCGAGGGTGTCGGCTCCTACTGGCCCTTCGCCACCGGCCGGCGCGTCGATCAGGCCAACCTCCTGCTGCGCCAGATCCTCGGCACGCCCGACAGCCTTTTTGTCCTCTGTCCCAACCAGCACGTGGGCGCCTGGGAGGTCTCCTTCATGCCCCAGTGGATCGCCCGCGAATACCTGGCGCGGCGCGGCTCGGCGAAGTTCCGGCCCGAGCAGATCACCCCGGCACGCTGCCCACTGCTCGGTTACGCCTTCCCCCATCTGCAGGTCGAAGGCACCGTCATCAGCCACTGGTTCCTCCAGGTCGAAACCCAGCCGGAGGTCGGCGTCGAAGGCTACGACCGCGGCGCCGCCCAACTGCAGGCGTTCTTCCGCGAGCAACTGAGCAAGTTCCTTGAAGCGGACCTGGACCCGGTCGGTCGGCAGATCATCCAATGCTGCCTCGACGGCGGTAAGGTGGAGGACTACGAGCGCCTCACCCAGCAGGGCGCTGTAGGTTGAAACGCCTCACGCCGGTATCCTTGTGACGCACCATTTCATGGAGGTCCACATGAACACCCGCCCGCTCAGTGATGCCCAGATCGCCCAGTTTCACCGCGAAGGCTATCTCATCTGCCGCAGCTATTTTGACGCTCAGGAGATGGACCTGCTGCTGTCCACCGCCCGCGCCGATCATGAAATGATCAGCCACAACATCCCGGTCAAGGACACCGCCGGCCGCGCCAGTCGTCTGTCGCTGTGGAACCATCCGGGTGACGACCTGTACGGCATGTTCGCCCGCTGCCGCCGCATTGTCGACGCCGCCGAGCAACTGCTGGGCGGCGAGGTGTACCACTACCACTCCAAGATGATGCTCAAGGAGCCCAAGGTCGGCGGGGCGTGGGAGTGGCATCAGGACTACGGCTACTGGTATCAGAACGGCTGTCTGCTGCCCGACATGCTCAGCGCGCTGATTGCCGTGGACCAGGCGACCCAGGAGAACGGCTGCCTGCAACTGCTGCGCGGCTCACACCGCATGGGTCGGGTCGAACATGGCCGCTTCGGGGAGCAGACCGGCGCGGACCCCGAGCGCGTCCAGCACGCCATGGAGCGCTTCGAGCTGGTGCACTTTGAAGCCCAGCCGGGCGATGTGCTGTTTTTCCACGGCAATACGCTGCATTGCTCGGCCGCCAACACCAGTGACAAGCCGCGCTGGTCGCTGATCTGCTGCTACAACACGCGCGAGAACAACCCCTACAAACAGCATCATCACCCGTGCTACACCCCGCTGAGCAAGGTGGATGACGACATGATCAAACGCACCGGCCGCAAGGGTTCCGGCGCCAGCCAGACCTCCTGGCTGCGCGCGGAAGAAGACCAGACCACCGGCGCGGGCAAGCCCTAGCGAAGTCGTCTCGTCACCGCGGTCATTGCGGCCGCGCCAACTCAACTGATCTCCACCCGCCGATACGCCCGGCCTTTCCAGCGGTTGCCGCCGACGATGCTGCGCCACATGCTCGCGAGCATGAAGGTGCTGTACAGCGCCGCCCCCGCCGGCAGCGCCCAGCGGTACCCGCCGGTGAGCTTGAGCGTGCGCGCGATCGGCCCCGCCACCAGCGCCTGCGCCAGCAACGTCCCGCACGCCAGCGCCCCGGCGGCGTTCCACCAGCCGGCGGTGTGGGCGGGTTGGCCCGTCAGCACCGTGGTCAGCAGTTGGCCGGCGGCGGCGAGCAAGAGCAGCACCGGGCCATAGCCGCCCAGACAGGCGAAGCACAGCAAAGCGCCCGCCCGCAGCCAACTGTAGTTCACCCCGGCGAAAGCATTCTTCGTCAATCCTTCCCACATGTCCGCGAAATCGTCGTACATCCGCGCCCGCAACAGCACCGGCGTCACCGCCAGCCGCACCTTGCCCCCGGCGGCTTTGAGCGCCCGGCCCAGCGCCAGGTCTTCCACCATCTGCCCCGCCACCGCCTGGTGCCCGCCGATGCTTTCGTACAGCTCCCGGCGCACGAGGATGAATGCGCCGCCGGTGAGCGTGTCGGGGTGCTTGGGGTCCATGGCTTTGCGGAAGGGAAACAGCGTCACCAGCGCCAGCACCATGCTCAGCACCGCGATGCGATCGCTGACGCCGAAGTATTCCATGGCGGGAAACAGGCCCACCACGTCAGCGTTTTCCGCCAAGGCGTGACGCAAAGCCGCCGCGAGACAGTCGGGATGCCAGACGATGTCCGCATCGGTGAAGCAGAGCCACTGCGCCCGCTGGCCGTCGCGCTCCTCCGCCTGCTGCAACGCCAGATAACCCTGCTGCACCGCCCAGCATTTGCCCACCCAGCCCGGCGGGGGATCCACCTGATTGTGCACCGCCAGCAGTTGCGGATGCTGGGCTGCCAGCTCGTCGATGATTGCTCCCGTGCGATCGCTCGACTGATCATCAATGAACACCACGCGATGGTTCACCAGCCGCTGCTGACACAGCGTCGGCAGCGTGAGCGGCGCCCAGCTTTCTTCATTGCGACCCGGACAGAGGATGGCGACCGACGGCAGCGCGCTGGCGTCTACTTCCATTTCCGAGAGGGGATCAAGCTGCGGCTCCAGGTTCCCGCGCCGGGTGGGCGAGAACGCCAGAAACAGCCAGCCCAGCAACGTCAGCAGTTGCAGGGAGAGCAACACGATCCACAGCCAGGTCAGCGGCGGCATCGCCAAAGTGTAGCGGGTGCAACGGCAGCAACGAGCCGGAAGCGTGAGCGACGGGCAGGGCATACGCACGCCAGACGACTGGGGTGCTGACCCATGATGTCTGGTGGCGGTGACGCTGCCCGTCGCTCACGCTTCCGGCTCGTGGGGCGTGACGCTATGTTGGCGTTGATGGAGCACCCGGCAGCGCTGTTTCTGTATGGCACGCTGATGCGTGGACAATCGCATCACCACCTGCTGGCGGGGCAGACGTTTATCAGCAACGCGGAGACGGTTCCCGCTTACCGCCTGCTGCGGGTGGCGTCGTGGTATCCGGGCTTGATCGCCTGCGCGGAGGGCGCGGGGGTGTCCGTTCGCGGCGAGCTATGGCAGGTGGATGCAGCGTGCCTGACGCGGCTCGATGAGTTCGAGGATGTCAACGCCGGGCTGTACCGACGGCAGCCTGTGCGGCTGCAATTACCAGCGGATTGGCGAGCGCGGGCCGTGCAGACTTACCTGTATCAGGGCGATCGCGCCGGCTGCGCGGATTGCGGCCGAGCGTGGCTGGGACGATAAGTTGTAAACGCCGGGCGAATCCCATTTAGCCCCCGGCGACTCGCCGGGGGCTAAGTGAACCACGGCATCCAGTTGATGGAATGACGCTCAACCGGTTTTGCGCATGCGGTCGGTTTCGCTTTGCAGCAGCCGCTTTTCGCGGTCGGTCAGGCTGTGCAGGCCTTTTTCCTTGACCTTATCCAGAATGCGATCCATTTCCGCCTGCCGGGCGGTCTCAGTCGCAGCGCGGCGTTGTGCCTGACGTTCCCGCCGCCGTTCGCTCCAGCGTTGCAGGATGCCACCGCGCGAGTTGCCCAAGGTTCCGGACGTTCCGGGGGCGCCGTCGGCGAAATTGAGCAGGTTGGGATGCTTGACCAGGAACCAGCCCAGCAGCGCGCCGCCGAGGTGCGCCGCTTCGCCGCCGGCGTTGCCTGCTCCGACGACCACAGACAGCACCGCGATGCCCAGGAAGATCATTGCCATGGTGCGCATGGTCATGGGAATCGGCGGGAAAAGCAGCATGACCTGCTGGCGCGGAAACAGCACGGCACTGGCGACCAGAATGCCAAAGACGCTGCCCGAGGCGCCTACCAGCGGCATCTCGGCGGGGGAGCCCAGCAAACCGGGGATGAACCACAGCGCGGTGTAGATGAACGCACCGCAAACGCCACAGAGCAGGTAGAACGCCAGGAAGCGTTTGCTGCCCCACCAGTTTTCGATCTGCCGGCCGAAGAAGTACAGCGCCAGCATGTTGAAGAAGATGTGCAGCAATCCCGCATGGATGAACTGGTAGCTGAAGAAACGCCAGACCTGCCAGTGGTCCAGCGCGCGGTCGATACTGAAGTGCCCCCACAGGGAAGGCGAGAGCAACGTCCCCCGGCGGGAACCGAGCAGCACAGAATCGAGCATGAAAACCGCGGCATTGATGATCATCAGCCAGGTGACCATGGACCAGCGTCCGCCCCCGAAGCCGCGGGGTTGATCGCTGTCCTGGTAATACCCGCGTTCGTAGTAGGCCATGGCGTTGACTCGGCGGAGCGGTGACGTACGGTTCGTGAAATCCGGACGGGATTCGGTCTTCCATTTAGCCCCCGGCGACTCGCCGGGGGCTAAGTCAGTGATTTCCGGTGGAATCACTTCCGGGGGCGGCGAAATTGCATATAGAACAACAGCGCGGCAATGGTCTTGCCGTCCTCAATGCTATGGTCGGCTATCAGGTCCAGCGCCTTGGACAATTTCATGGCTTCCACGGTGATCTGCTCGTTCTCGTCGAGGTCCTGGCCCACGTGGGTCAGCCTGGTCGCCAGGAAGGCGTGCATGTATTCGGTCGCCAGCCCCGGCGTGGGGTGGAAGCTGGTCAATGGTTCGAGATGATCCGACCGGTAGCCGGTTTCTTCGATCAGTTCGCGGGCGGCACAGGGCAGGGGGTCTTCGCCGGGCTCGAGCGTGCCGGCGCACAGTTCCCAGAGCGTTTTGCCCACCACGAACCGACGGTTGCGGATCAGCACCACCGTGTCGTCATCCAGCAGCGGCAGCACGACCACGGAGTCGGGCGTCACCACGGCATCGCGGCGAATGATCGCCCCGGCGCGCCCCGGCAGCGTCGCGGCATGCACGACAAAGCGCGGGCCGGCGTACACCTGTGGCGTGTTGGACAAGTGGGCGGGCGTGGGACGCGCGGGCGTGGTCATGGGGTCATTGTAGCCGTGCCCGGACGGGGGAGAAAAAAGGGGATAAGTACATTATTTTTGCAAAAATAATGTACTTATCCCCTTTTTTCTCCACCCGACGACGCCAGTCGTCGGGTGCTGGGCGTGCGTGGCCGCTGCGCGTCCGGGGCGGTTGGCGTTATGATGTTTTGATGCCCGGCCGACGGCTGTGAGGTGCTGGGCGTGGGAATGGCGCCAACATGTCGGAACCCATCGCACAGACGTTGCAGCGTTTGATCAACGACGGCCACACCACCGCACGGGAGATTGGTGAGTACATCGGCGTCTCGCCGTCGACGGTGTATCGCTGGATCAACGGCGAAAGTCAGCCGGACTTCCACAGCATTCGCCTGATGCTCCGGCATCTGAGCAGCAAGGCCGCCCAGCAGACGCTGGTGACGGCATTCCTCGCGGGCAGCGAATGGCAGGCGTTGCCGGTGGAAGTGGATTTGGATGTGAACGGCGACGGGCGCATCGGGCCGGATGATGCATTGGACTCTAGCATCCATGCGGTGCAGGCCGCCAGCGAATCGCTGACGCGCATCCGGGAGTCGTTCCGGGATGGGCGCATGTCCAGCGTGGAGTGCGGGCGCGTGCTGGACATTCTGGGGGCGGTGATCACCGAATGCACGGTGACGCAGCACGTGCTGGTGGCGCTGAGCGATCGCAAGCGGGCGGGGCGGTAGCGGGGTTCACGAGCAACAGATGGTGGGGGAGCGGCGGCGCAGCGCGATGCCCCGGCGAGCAAGCTCGCCGGCTAAGCGCGCGGGGGTGGGGCGATACCCATGGGGGGACCTGGATTCCCACCTGTCCCCGGATGTCCCCCCGAATGTTCCCCCGCTAAATCCCCCCCCTCCTCGCCCCGGCGCTCCCCCCCCCCTCCCCCCCCACCACCTC
>CAZSBB010000005.1:0-22456 GCA_964605235.1 uncultured Phycisphaeraceae bacterium | reverse complement strand
GGGGTTGCCGCGTGTCCGCGGATGGCCCCCCGAATGTCCCCCCGAATGTCCCCCCGAATGTCCCCCGGGTTGTCCCCCGAATGTCCCCCGAGCATGCAATCCGTGCAGCGCGGGGTCGCTCTTGAACGATGGTCGGCCTACAATGAAAACGACGAAGGTGCCTCCGAGCGGCCGGGTCCTGCCAGCGATTACCGGATCTTCAGCGGAAGAACCCGATCACCGATGCTGCTGGCGCTGGTTGCTCGGAGCACCTTCCGTGATGCTCCGATCAGCGTCGAACCGGCTGTCCAAGGCGCGAATCCCTTCTCCCTTCGTCGTCGTCAAGCGCGTTTGAAGGCATCCTTGCCAGGAACGCGTGCAGGCCTCGACCGTCCTTCCCTGGATCGATCGTCCCCCCGGAAGTCCCCCGGAAGTTTTCCCTGCGGAAAAGCTTCCCTGGGGTAGTTCACCGCAAAAGCACTCCGTTGCGTCTGCCGTCACGGTTCCCTCCGGGCGGCATCCCTGAGCATCCTTGCCCTGGGTTTACGGCTGTTGCTTCGGTTCATTCCGCAATGCTTGCCGCGGATTCATGAGCACCATGGGATTTTCCGCGAGCATGTTCTGCAGGTAACTCGTCCAATCCGCTCGGTTCCAGACTTCCAAGTGGTCCTTGACGCCCAGGATGGTGACTTCACCACCGACGCCGGACATCTGCATCAAGTCGTCGGGCAAACGCACGCGGCCCTGACCGTCCAACTCCGTCGCGGTCGCCATGGAGAAGAACACCCGCTCGTAGGGCAGCATCTCCTGCGGCCCACGCTCGGACCGGTCCAGCTCCTCAGCCCGCTGGTCGAACTTGTCCTCCGGCCAGATGCACAACCGTTTGCGCGACTCGTCCAGCGTCACGTACAGCACCACGTCGGCATCCGCCTGCTCGGCGCCACGCCGCAACCGCTTGCGGATGTCCGAGGGGATCGCCAAACGATTCTTGGCGTCGATGGTGTGTTCGTACCTGCCGGTGAAAACCACGCATGCCATCCCCACATGAACTCAAGTGTGTGGGATGTTACCCCACTTTGCCCCACAACACAACACTTGGTTTTCGCATCGCCCCAAAAATTGATGAAAAAGTTTTGGTGTCCGATAATCATCATCACATGCGCAGACCGACCACGCTGTAGAGCGCAAACCGAAATGGGATTTTGCGCACGAAAATGGGATTGACTTTCCGCGCACTAGATAAGCGTAGGCCGCCAGCTACGCTCAGAACTCCCTTGCCGGCTGGGCTTTTTCTCAAAGCATCCGCAGCCGACTACCAGTGGTCTTCAGGCAGCTTGGACGGTTGCCGATCAGCAACCGCCATCACTGGCATAAAGGGGCGTTATTCGCTTTTCAAAGACCATTCAAATCGTGCAGACACCGCGTCACCCGCAAGGGTGATTTGGTCGGTTTTTTCTCCATAAGCAGCCGCGTTCATCGGTCGCGTCGTCGCACACTGAAGCCCTTGGCGGCTTCCAGCCGGTTCAGCGCGCTTCCGACTTCGCCCAAGACCTTGCCCATATCCCGGCCGTGTTCTTGGTTGGCCTGCTGAACCTGCTGCACCAGGTCGGCCAGCAGCCGGTTGGTGGTTTCCAAGTCGCCAGTCAGCGGCCCCCGCCCCTCCATCACTACGGGGGGATTGTCGCGCCCGCCGGCCGGAATCGGTTCGACAGCAGGCCCAGGGAACGCCGTGGCGGGCGTCTGCTGGCTTTGTGGCGAAGGCTGGCCCTGTGGGGCTTGTGTCGCCTGCTCGTTGAGCCTGGCGGTATCCTCCGGGTCTGACGGGTTAATCAGATTGGGCAGGTTGCCGACAAAGGCGAGTGATTGGACGATTCCCGGCAGGTCTTGGGTCGATGCTTCAAAATCCGCCAGTTCTTCACCCACCGCCGTCAGGCCGGAGCGCTCCCGGCGAACCTGTGCTGCCAACTCACGCACGTTCTGGCGTTCCTGTGCCCGGACAAACTCATTGCGCTGAAGCTCGGCGATGGTGTTTTCGACCGCCTGCGCATCGGTCAGGGCAGCGCGGGCTTGGGGGATCAGGTTGCGTTGCAGCACTCGTTCCAGGGGTGCGATGGTTCGCAGTTGTTCAGCGCCGCCGATGGCTTCGTTGAACTGACCTGCATTCAAACGTCCAGCGTCCCGCGCTTCCAGCAGCTTTTGCAGGCGCTCGATAATCGGCATTTCCGCCGTCACGCCCGCCGACGCCAGCAGCGGATCGACGTTGCCGCTGGCGTCGTTCTTGGTTAGCGCCGCAATCAGTGTTGGAACCGAACGGCTCGCCCGGTTGGGGTCCAAGCCTGTCCCCCGCGCGGCAATGAGCGCCGCCACCAGGTCCATACCGCCCACATTGCCGGCACGGTCAACGATCTGTTGCAGGCTGTCGGCCGTCAGGCCGCTATTGAGCGCCACCGCCCCGAAGTCCACCGCTTGGTCCCCACCTAATCCAAGGTTCTCTTGCAGGGACAGCAGCAGCCGCGCGGCGTCCGCGCCGCCTACACCAGTCGCCCGTTGCAGCGTTGCCAGCCGGCGGGTTTCTTCCAGGATTTGATCTTGCGTCAGACCTTCGCGCAGGTCGGTCAGCGCCGACACCGCCGCCAGCAGGTCCGCGCGCCCCTGCACATTGAAGCGGTTTTCCCCGGCAATCTCGGTAGTGCCCTCAAAGACCGCCTTGGCGGTGGACGCGCCGACGTTGGCCGTCAGCCCGCGCGTCGATTCACCCACCGATACGACAGCGGCGGCGGCCTTGCGGGCCGCGTCAGCAATGTCATTGAAAAACCGGACGATCTCCCGGCCGATGGCCAGCGCGCCAATCCAGCGCGTCACCATGCCGCCCAGCGCGCCGTTGAGCGACTCAATCGCGCGTTGCTTCCAAGTCAGGGACTGGTTGGCTTCATCGGCCGCTTTTCCGCCTTCGCGCGTCGCGTCGGCGGCGTCCAGTTCGGCGCGTTCCTGTTCGCTCAGGGCGTCGGCCAGTTCCGCAGCGGCCTGCCCGCGCTCTTCCAGCGCCGCCGCCGCGTCCTCCATCACATCGCCCGACGCCTTGGTTTCACGCGCGACGTTCTGTGTCGCGTCGGCCACTTTGTCCAGGTTGCGCGTCGCATCTTCGGCGTCGGCGCTGACCCTGAATCTGATTTCTTCTTCGTTGGCCATGGCGCGTTCAACCTTCCTGGCGCGGCTTCGCCTGCGTGCGGGCGAAGTCATCGAGCTTCCGCGCGATCAAGTCATCGTCATGCGGGGTTTGCAGCAGCCGCCAGTATTCCACGAACAACCGCAGCGCCGCCGTGCCGCTCAAGCCGTGCTGCCGCGCCGTCTGCCGGATGACCAGCAGCTTGGCTTTGAACAGCAGCGGATCGTTGAACCAGGTCGCAATGTCGCCCAGCGCGCCCAGCGCTTGCGCGCAGACCGCTTCATCGTCGTCCCGTCCCATGATGTCGTCGCCATTGGTGAGCATGGCCGCTACCTCTGCTGTGATTCAAAACCCCGCCCCAGCCATTCACGGCCGGGGCAGGGGAGCAAGGAGTGAAGGTCACGCATATTCCGCATTGGCCACAGCGCGGCCGGCGGCGGTCGATTGCCGCACGCCGTTGCGCTGCACCACGGCGGAAGCCGACAGGTAAGTGCCCGTGCTGCCGTTGCCGGCGGTCGCCTGCAATTGCAGATAGCGCTTGCGCGCGTTGCGCAGATTCACGCCGATGACCCACACCTTGCTGCCGTCGCTGTCGGTGGGCTTGGTCGTGACATCGAGCACTTCGGCGGGCGTGCCGCCCAGGGTGGTCGCGTTGGTCTTCACGTCCGATTCCATGACCTTGAGCACGGCCATGGTTACGTCAGTCGCGCCGACCAGCACATGCCATTCCACGTAATCGGCGTCGGCACAGTCGATGACCTGGCTGGTGAAGGCGGCGTCATCCTTGATCGCCGCCGGGAAGATTGCGCCCAGCACTTCGCAATTCTGGAGTTCTTTCATTGGGTGTTTCTCGCAAGCCGGCCGGCGGGGCGTGTCGGCCCCGCCGGGCCGGTGTTGGTTTGAGGATTCAAATCCGCTTCAATTCACGCCAGCGGCTCAACTGCTCGCCGTGATGAGGCCGACCACCGGGCCGGCCGTCGTCGCATCGCCCAGGTCATGCACCGACACCGCCACGCGCCGCGTGCCCAGCACCGTCACCTGCCGTTCGGCGAACTTGTATTCGCCCGATTGGTCGATGGTCAGGATGCGCCGATCGCCCACCGTCGCCGCTTGGGACAGGTCGCCCAGCAGCGCCGGAACCTGGCTGTTGGCTTCGGTCTTGGGCATGACCTGCGTGATCTTGACCGGATAGCCCAGGAAGGTCAGCGTGCGCCGGCCTTGGATTTCCTCGGCGGTCACGCCACCAGCCGCCAAGGCGAGCTTGGCCATGACGGTCCAGAAGTAGGCGCGGCTGCAATACCAGGCGGCTTCACCGGCGGCATATTCCGGCAGCGCGCCGGCCACCTTCTCATGGTCCGCCAGCGTGAGTTCCGCCCAGGCGTTGCCCGAACCGAGCACCAGACCGCCGCCGTCATCCACGCCGTTGATGTCCACCAGCTTCTGCCGCACGCCCGTGATGCCGAAGTAGGTGGACGTGCCGTCACCGTTGAAGCCCACATTGTCCAGCTTCAGCGCGAAGGCGCGGGCGATGGCGCGCCCGACCAGTTCCCCGATTTGCGCCGCGCTGTCTTCACCCAGCGATTTGGGGTAGTAGGTCAGCGTGCCCCATTCCTTGGCGGTCAAGCCGACGTTGGAATACTGCGGGCTGCTGTCACTGCCGGCGGTGTTCTCGTTGACCAGGAACACGGTGGGGTCGCCCACTTCGCGCAGGAACGTCAGGCTGTCGCCCTGCATGGGCATGTGGAAGGCGTGGGCGTCGAACACGCCGTAGCGCTCCATCAGGGACAGAATGCGGGTGCTGAACTCGGGCGCGATCAGCGCCCCGCCCGAAGCGTTCGGGTCGCTGGCCATCGCACGTTCGTAGGCGGTCGGATAATCCTTCTTCAACTGCGCCAGCGCGTTGGCGTTGCCGCCGCACTTGCCCAGCACCAGCAGGCCGAAGCCGCGCGCCTGCTGCTCGCTGTCGAAGATCCCGCGATAGCGCCCATTGGCGTCCCAGGCATCGCGCCGCATTTGGGCGATGCGCTGTTCGATGGTGGCTGGGACGGCCTTCAATTCGGCTTCCATCTGCTCGACGGCCGCTTTGATCTGCGGGACTTCGCCCAGTTGCTTGGTGAGTTGCTCAAGCAGGGCTTTCACTTGGGGGTCCATGTTTTTTCCAATCAATTCGCACTGGGATCGCCGCCCGCCTGGCGGGCGAGCTGGTCCAGCAGTGCTTTGAGTTCCGGGTCAGCGCCATTTGACGACGATTCCCGCTCCGGCGCATGGGCGTGATCGTGGATGTCGCATTCGTCCGGATCGCCAAAGCCACCGCAGCCATGCACCGCTTCCGCGACATCCTGAATCAGCGTGCATAAACGGCCACCAGGGCCAGCGTCCAGCAATCGCGCCAGGCTTCGTTCCAGCAAGGGTTCGAGCGCCTGCGCCAGTTGTTCCACATTCAACGCGCCGCTGCCGGCGTTGGCCGCCCCGGCGCTGTCCAGTAGCAGCGCCGGAGAGGAACCAAACGCCGCAGCGGCGCGCATCAATGCCGCCGGGTTGGCCGGGATGGCCACGGCGGATACTTCGATCAATTCCACTTCGGTGAAGACCCGCGTGCGCTTGCCGGGCACGGCCGGGTCCAGTTCGCGCATTTCCCAGGTGTTGGCGATGAAGCCCACTGACACCGCTTTCATGTGACCCTTCCGGTACAGGTTCCAGTAGCGCACCGCCAGCGGGTCTTCATCATCGAATTGCGCGATACCCTCAAGACCTTCGGGCGACACCCACACCTTGACCCAATGGCCGATGGTGGTGGGTTCGCCGGACGTGCCCACATATACATGCCCCGCTTGAAAAACCGGGTTGCGCATGAACGCCGGCAGCGATGCCGCGTAAGCCGTGGGCAACACCACTTCGCCATAGCGGTCCACCTCGGCGGTTGAACAGACAAAGTGAATCTGCCTCGCCTGCTCGTCGATCGACTTGACCGCCATGCGGGCATGGCCGATCTGCCCCCGCTGCGGTTCGGCGTACCGCTGGGACGGGTCCAGGAACATGCTCAGGTCCGTTTGCAGGGGCTTGCGCTTCATGGCTGGCTTTCGTGCTGGGCGTTGCGCGCGGCGGCGGTCGGCGCTTCGCCGCGCCGCATCAGCGCCTGATAGGTCAGGAAACCGCGGGTTTGATAGCGGGCGATGACCGCCCGGATGTCGTCATTGGGATAGCGGCCGATGGTGGTGCAGCCGCAGTTCACGTCATCGCGCGGGTCGCCGGTGGCGCGGGGATACTGCGCGGTGTTGCCGGTTTCCGGGAAAACGAACTCGGCCTGCTGCGCCAGCGGCTGGGCCATGGTCTGGTCTTCGATCTTGGCATGGGTCTGCCGGCCGGTTTCCTTGCGCGACCACAACCAGCTTTTCAGGGGAATGCCCGCCTGCACCCGGCCGATGGCGCGCCCTTCCTCCACCGCCGCGCCGATCTCCGTGCGGGCAATCACCGCCGCCCGGTTGCCCAGGCCGTTGAACTGGGCGCGGATGGCGTCGGCCAGTTGGTTCGTCGTCAACTGCTGTTCCAGGCCGTCCGCCAGCACGTTGCGCAGCTTGTCGCGCAGCCGGCGATTCAGACCCGTCACCCGCAGCTCGCGCCGGCGCAGCGCCGCCATCACTTCCGGGTCGGCAAAGCGGAACGGGTCAGGCTGGTCGCGCCCCGTCGCCGCCGCCGCTTCATCCATCGACTGTTCCCCGCCCAGGCGGGCGCTTTCGATCAGCAGCGGACGGAACTTGCCCAGCAAGCCCGCGTTGGCGTCCACCAGGTCAAACAGAATCTGCTGAATCAGGTCGCGCCGCTCGATCGCGCCCAGGCTGCGGCCGGGGTTCAATGACCCTTCAAGCCGCTGTAAATTGGCCAACACCTGCGTCCGCAGGTCATGGGCATGACGCCGAACCCGGCCGCGTGCGTGGCGCTCCAGCGCCGCCCAGGACGCCCGCCACTGATGCCAAAGGCTGTCTAGCTGGGCTTCTGTCGCGTTCTTGGCCTTGCCCCTGCTCCGAGTACCCCCGGAGCCATCGGACGCGCCACGCGACGAACCAGCCGGGTTTGCGGGGCGGCTGGCGCTCCGCTGGGCGGTTTCCCGCCCGGATTGCCTCAAACCCCCCGGAGCCACGGACGGCCGATCCGGTAAACCACCCGCAGCGCCCAATGGACGTGAAGCGCTGCGGTGCGTCGGGTTTGCACTGCCCGCCACAAGCGCCGACAGGTCGGAATGCCGGGCTTGCGGGGAGGTGCTCGGGCCATCGAAGCCGGCCATGGCTTCCGGGAGGCTTGAATCGTCGAGAGAGTCCGGCGGCAACGGGCTGCCGTCCGGGTCGTTCGCGCCGGGGTATTCGTCGGCGCGGACATCCACCAGACCCATGTTTTTGAACCAGGTGTCGCCCCAGGGCACTTCGGGATAGGGCAGGTCGTGCGCCCGCAGGATGTCATTGAGCGGCACGCCCGCCTGCACCCATTTCATCGCCTGTTCGGAGATTGCCAAGTGCGCCCGCTGCACCGCCGGCACGCCCGAGGCGTCAAACCAGGTGAAGTAGCGCCGGGCCGCGCGCCGCGCGGCATCCTGCGCCCGCCGGAACAGCGGCACGCGGCACTCATGCCGCGCGAGCCCGCGCCGTCGCGCCTGCGCCAGCGACAGCGAGCGGTCGCCCTCATAGGCGGCCGTCACCACCATGTCCCATTCTTCGGCGATCCACACCGCGCGCGGCAGAATGGTGTTGATCCAGAAGCCTTCCAGTGCCGCTTGGGCGTGCGCGTAGTTGCTGTCCTCGTAGTACCCGATGACCGCCGGCGGCACGCTGAACGCCGCGCAGATGTCCACCCGGCTCATGCGCTTGAGTTCGGAGAACTCCATCTCCGCAAAACCCTTGCTCATGTCCTCCCATTTCCAGCCGCCTTGAAGCAGCATCATGCGCCGACGATTCAGCACGCCCTGATGGTGCTCGGCCAACTGCTGGCGGAGTGAAAGTTCCTGAGCCGGCGGGATGGTTTGGTCGATAATCATCGCCCCGCCGGCTTGCACGCCGTTGTCCAAGCTCGCTTCGTTCGCCAAGTCGGATTTGTAGAACTGCGCGATTGCCAGCGTCGCCACCTGGCGCGGGGACAGACCCACATGAAACGCCGATGGGTCTTCAAAATCCGGGTCCACCATCGTGTGCAGGTCTTCCAGCGCGATCGGCTGCGCCGGCGCCGCCCCGCCGGGGCGGTATTCCCACGCCAGCAGCGCGTTGGTCCGGGGGTCCAGCAGCGGCCGCATTTGCAGCGGGTTCAGCAGCGTCACGCGCACCGGACGCCCGCCCGCGTCGCGCGTGAAGCGCCAATGCGAACGCCCGAACAGCAGCAGGTGCGCTTCCACCGTGCGAAAGAACGTGCGCCCGGTCGTGCCCAGGTCGGGCCGGTCCAGCAGTTGCACCAGCGGCCCGGATTCCAGGATTTGATCGTCGCCCAGCGACACCCGCACCGGCATACTGCCCAGCGCGTCCGCCCGCGCCTTGACGCAGGCATACACCGCCGACACCTGGCTGTAGACATTCGCCGGGCGCGGCGAAGTGGACAGCCCGCCACTGCCGAACATGAACCGTCCCAGGTCAAAGCTGCGCGCGGTGGAGGACACCCCATCGGGGTGAGTGAGAAAATCGAAGGTTGGCTGCATGGCTCCTTTTCATTCCTTGGTCGGCCTGGCCACCGCGCGCTGACCCTCCACGATCAACGCGCAGCCTTCACTTTCAAACCACCAGGGACGCCAGCACTCGGCACCGCTCAATCATGCGGTCAGTGTGGGCGTCCAGCACGCTTGCAAACAGCGCATCCACCGCGTCACGGTCGCCGGGCAACTGTGTCGTCAGTTGATCCAGAACCGCTTGATTCACTTCGCGCCAGAAGTCAGGGCGCAGGCGGCGCATCACCACGGTGGAAAATTCATCGGTAATCAGGCCCGCCACGTCGTCCGTGCTGGCGAACAACTCCCCGGCGCGCACGCGACCACTGCAGCGCGTCTTCACTTCGGCGGCGCACTCCCGCGCGAAGCCGGCGAGGTCGCCCGCCTGCTGCACCGCTGCAACCCCGGCAAAAAGTTCATCGTTTGATTGAAGGTTCGCCATCCGTGGCTTCCCTGCTCAATGACTGGTCATTTACGCTTGCGGCGCTTCTGGAACTCATCCCGCATCTGCCGCAACTGCTCGGCCGTGGCTTCCCACGGCAGCGGGCGCGTTGGTTTACCGTCCTTCCCGATGTAACCCTGGCGCTCCAGGTCGGCGCGGGCTTGGGCGAACATCGGAACCTTGGACACCACATCGGCAACGCTTCCATGCGTCACCAGGTGCGCCAGGATGACCGGCACTTCATAGCCGCGCATCCATTCCATTTCTTCCGGCTCGATCAACTCCGGTTCCAGCCGCGCGAAGTCGCGCAGCCGCAGGAGCGCCGTCAAGCCCGGTCGCTGGCGCTTCAATTCAAGCCAGCGCATGTTAACCGACCCGGTACTCAGGTCTTCGGTTTCGAAGTTCTGTGCCTCGGGGATTTCATGGCTGTTCATCAACACCCAGAACTGCACATTGCAGGCGGTTTCCAGGCTGCGCACCGTCACGTCCAACGCATCGCTGGCGTCGGCGATGCGCTTGGCGGCATCGCGCAAGGGCTTGCCCGGACCAACGCTCCACGCCTCGATTGCCGCCGCCTCCCAGGGCACGCGGTCGGCGTCATCCAGTTGCTGGTGCATGTGGATGACCGCCTTGCAGAAGCGCCGCGCCAACTCGCGCAGCAGTTCGTCGTGCGGTATCTCTTGAAGCTGGCGTTCGGAAAGTTCGCGCCGAACGAGCGCCGCAGTCTTCGGGGTCGGCGGAACGAGCGACGAATTGTCCTCGTCAACCAGCCATTCAAAATCAACCTTCAAGGCACGGGCAAGCTTAAGCGCCGTGAAGGGGATGGCGACACAGTTGCGGGCAAAACAGGTGCTGATAGTGCCGCGCCGGACGCCGGCTTCATCCTCGATCACGGTATTCACACGACCCTTCATCAGGGCCTTCAGCTTCTGGACGAACAAGGGCACTTCGTCACTTTTTCTCGGGCGTCCCATGCCTTGCATGGTAGCGGAATCGGTCGTGCGTACTTGCGACATGCGTGTAGCATAAACACAGGTGTTGATCTCGTCAATTGTACATTGTAGAATTAGCATTTGAGATTGCTGATACAAATGGAGGACCAGATAAGCCCGTAGCGGCGGCGGGATCGGGGCAGCGGAAATGAAATAGCCCCCCGCCATTGGTGAGTCCGGCAAGACCAAGCACCAACGAACGAGAGGCTATTGATGGACACTTTAACACCCTACCGCGCGGTGACCAAGCGCGGCATGCAAATCGTCGGCGATGGCTGGCGCGCCATCCCCACCAAGGAACCCTTGTGTTTCACGCTTGGGACAACCCGATGGACGCTGCAACTGGCGCGGAATATCCGCTTGGGAGAGCAGCCGCCATGCGATGGGCTTTGCTCCTCGAAGTGCGCCGTGATTCTCCTGAACACCAACGTCACGCCAGCAAGGCGTTGGGAAGTCTTCTGGCACGAAGCGGCGCATGCCGCCGATGCGGAAATCAACTTCAGCTTCGGGTCATACGACCAGGAGTCCCTGGCGATCATCATCGAACGCCTGATGCACTGGCTGGACCTGTCGACCCTGCTGGAAATCGCCGACTATCTCGGCGTTATCCAGCCGGCGACGCTGCCGCTGGACAACCTGCGTACCTGCTGACTTTCCCCCTGAAACACCGTAGCGCATCACTGCGCCAACAGCGGCATCAGGGCAGCGAAAGCAACAGCAGCAGCCCCCCGCTGTTGGTGAAGCCTGCAAGGCAAACCACCAACAAAAGCGAGGTTCCCAATGGTAAGCATGGCATCATCCCGCGCGACGCCGACGCGCCGCCTCAGCATCAACACCGAGGGCGTTTCCTTCCAGCCCGCCAACGATCCGATCGAAGTCCCCGTGGCGATCGACCCCTGGCGGCTGTACCTGGCCAAAGGCGAAGTCAGGGTCAACGGCAGACCCGAAGTCAGCGCCATCTGTCCCAGCGCCCGCATCATGGTCATCACCGATCAGTCCGACCAGGACACGCGCTTCACCGAGTTCTGGCAGGTGGCGGCGCAAGCCTCCAAGGCTTACATCTTGGAACGGTTCGGCAACGCGAAGCCCACGCCAGAACAGGTTATCGCCTTGATTGTGGCCATGCTGGACGCCCCGTCTATCCAGCGCATCATGGATCATCTGGGCGCTTGAACGCCCGCAACCGCACCCCGGAAAAGACGCGCGACACCGCGCGAACAAGAACGGCATGTGCGGCAAAAACCAGCGGAAATTACCCAGCGGCCGGGCTATGCCCCGGCCGCTTGGCTTTGCTTGGAAGTACCTATAAACGTCTGGAAAAACCTGCAGACATCCGCCCCGGCGCGCGTCTGCAGCACGCCTTGAACACCCCCGGCAACGGCGCGTAGAACCGCGCCGGCCGGCACAGGGAATCGGTCATGGGATCGGCTGCAGACACCATTGAACAGGCGTTAAACGCCCCGCAAAGCGCTGCCGACCAGGGCGCGGACTTGCTGGCGGCGCTGGCCCAGGTGGGCGCTCAGCTCGTCCAGGTCAGCGCGCGGCTCGACCAGGTGGAAGCCAGCCGGCCCACCGCGTTTGTGTTCGACCCCGAGGACCGGCGGACGGTCCAACTGGTCTTGCGCCTGTTGGCGGTGGATCGCTGCCGCTCCACGATCCGAACCATCCTGCCCGCACCGGTGCTGGAACAGTGCATCACGGACCTTCTGGCCGGGGAACTGTCGGATGCCCATGTTCTGCGGCGCATCCAGGACCAGGGCCACCAGCCCGACGATAACGCGCTCTACCGCTTCGCCAAGGCCGTCCGCAAGGCATACACACGCGCCATCTATATAGTCCTGTCCCAGAGCACCGAGAAGCCCGCCGGGGCAGGTGGCAGCGCCGACGCCCAGGACGACACCCCCCAGCCGACCGACCTGGCCATCCGCACCGCCAAGCGCATCCAGGAGAACGGCCGCTGCCATCTGGCGCGAACACTGTCTATCAAGATGCTGACATGGGCTGTTGCCGACCTGCTGACCTGCCCAACGAATACCGGACCAGCCCGCCAGCGGCTGGAACTGAAAATCGGTCAATTCGTCAATCCACGCCATATGTACGACCTGGGCCGGGAGGTACAGATAGCCGCCCAGACCGATGCGGAATACCTCCGGCGTCTGCGGGCATCCAAATCCGCCCAACGCCGCCGCAGGAAGCCTTCAAGGGGCGCTTAGGGTGCGCTTAGCGCTTAGGGTTTAACCCCGCTGGCGGGCCAGAAACGCGGTTTTGACATCCCCGGACTGCATCAGAACGACGTTCAAATCCCATTTCGATCCGGGCGCGTCCCATATTGATCGGCTGTGCTAAGTCCTTGCCTGACAGTCGATTCGCGACTCGACGCGACATTTTCCCCCGAATCCCGTTTCGCCTTGCGCATTACACACGCCCGATATGTCGATTTCTCGGTGGAAAACTTGTCAATAAATGTCGAAAAGCCATGTGATGGGTACGCTGCCGGAAGGGGACGTATCAGTTGGCTGCCGGGGTGGTCTGCTCGGTGGACGCGACATCCCAGTCCGCGCCGTTGCGGATGATCCGGCGGTAAAGCGTGTCGCGTTCGACGGGGACGAAGCCGGCTTCGCGGATCGCCCGGCGGAGCTCTTTGACGCCCACTTCCTGATGGGTATTGTGCCCGGTGATGTGGGTGATGTCGTACCAGACGACGGTGCCGTCGAGGTCATCGACGCCCGCCTGCAGCGCCAGTTGGGACAGCGGCAGGGTCTGCATGATCCAGAAGGCTTTGACGTGGGGGAAATTGTCAAGCATGAGCCGACTGGCGGCGAGCATGCGCAGATTTTCCAGGCCGGTGGGTCCGGGCAGATGCTGGAGCTCGGAATCGTCGGGGATGAAGGGCAGGGGGATGACGGTCTGGAAGCGTCCGGGGTCGCCGCGCTGCAGGCATTGATCCTGTTCTTCGCGCAGGAGGCAGAAGTGGTGGATGCGATCGGCGAGGGATTCGATGTGGCCGTACAGAATGGTGGCGTTGCTCATCAGGCCGATTTCATGGGCACAGCGGTGGACGAGCATCCATTTGTCGGAGCGGATTTTTCCTTTGAACGCTTCATCGTGGACGCGATCGTCGAACACTTCCGCCCCGCCGCCGGGCAGCGAGCCTAAGCCGGCGTCGCGCAGATCGCGCAGGACGCCATGCAGGTCATTGGGACGTTTGTCGAGTCGTGCGAGGTGGACGATTTCGACGGCGGTGAAGGCTTTGATGTGCAGCCTGGGCGCGGCAGTACGGATGCCGCGCAGCATGTCGAGGTAGTAGGAGAAGGGCAGGAACGGATGCAGCCCGCCGACGATGTGCATCTCGGTCGCCCCGGCGGCGGCGGCTTGCCTGGCTTCCTGGGCGATCTGTTCGATGCTGAATTCGTACGCGCCCTCCTGCCCTTTCTTGCGATAGAACGAGCAGAACTTGCAGCTGAGCGCGCAGACGTTGCTGTAGTTTAGGTGCCGGTTGATGTTGTAGTAAACGGTGTCTCCGTGCAGCTTCCGGCGAACGCTGTCCGCCAGCGCGATGACGGTCCAGACATCGGGCGTGGTCAGCAGCAGCAGGCCGTCGTCGGCGCTGAGACGCTCACCGGCGTGAACCTTGGCGGCTATGGCGTCGAGGCGCGGGTCAGTCTGAAGGGCGGCGGGGGCGGCAGTCATGATGGGCTACATGATAGGCAACCGTGAGCGGCTGCGCTCAGCCTGGCGGAGCACCGCAGCGCCCCGGCGATTATCCTGCGGTTCGCAGAGGTAAATAGGGGTAATTCCGAATCGACCGGCTACAATGCCCACATCATGTTTGGCAAGCGACATCGAATACCGCCGTTTGAAGTGATGGCGGGGAAAGCGACGCCGCGCGGGGGCCGCACTCCGGGCGAGCACGCCGGCGAACTCCATCATGCCGCGCCGCTGGCGGAGAGCTTGCCCGCCGACGCACAATCCGTCGCGCCCACCCAATCCACCAATGTGGCGAGCATCAGCGACCTGCCCGGGCCGGACCCGCTGGCATCGCGCAAGCCGCAGCCGGCGCCGCTGGTGTTGCGCCTCGCGCCGGGTTATGCCGTGCTCGCGGTGGCGGGCTTGCTCGGGCTCATCGGCCTGAGCTATTGGGTCGGCTACACCCGGGGCGATCAGGACCGCCGCGACAAGGTCATCGCTCAGCAGCGCGCCGAGCAGGAAATCCGTGAACGCACCGCGCTGCAACTGGGGCAGGTCGGCGCCAGCAACGCAACCGACGCCCGCCGACCCAGCAGCGCCGGCAGTGGGATCACCCCCAGCGCCGCCGCCGCAACCATCGGTTCACCCACCAGTTCGGGAGCGGTCATTCCCGCCCTGATTCGCCCGGAAATGCGCGATCCGCGCCAGCCGGGGCTCAATTATTTCGTGCTGATCCACTACCCCGAGGACGAGGCGCTGCGGCTGGTCGGCTTCCTCCGGGCGGCGGGGGTTGAAGCGATCGCCCTTTCCAGCCATAATACGCGGCTCTGCAAGGTCGTCGCCCTCACCGGTTTCACCCGGGAAGAGTTGGGCGGCGCCCGGCAGCAGGCCTACGAGCAGCGGCTGCGCGACCTGGGTCGTCAATGGAAAAAGACCCGCGCCGGCGCCGGTGATCTGGGCGATATGTACCCGGAACTTTACAAGGGCGATTAGCACCCCGGGCCAACGGCCCACGCACGCCGGCCACCACGCAGACGCCCCCGCGCCGGCCGCAGCCAGAAGGAAGCGACGACCATGAGCATTGATTCAAGCCTCAAAGCCGGCGGCGGCCTCGCCAAGCATCGCAATGTCCTGACCCGCACCGAGCGCGTCGCCAAACTCGCCTCACAAGGCAAGTTCGACATGAGCGCCTCCAACCCCCTGGGCCTGCCCAAGGTTGGCAATCGCAAACTGCTCACCGGCAAAGCCGCCAGCAAGAAGAAGGACGAAGCCGCCGGTGATGCCGCGGCAGCTCCTGCGGCGGGCGCCAAGGCCGGCGGGAAGTAAATCCACTTCCGCAACGAATTTCCCTGACTGGTGCGGCGTGCCATCCGGTGCGCGGCTGCTCATCGGCTGCGCCCACCCGTGCCCGGGCTGGAAGGCGTTTCTGAGTCTGTCGAAACGACCTCAGAAGAGCAGTAAACACAGAGTCACAGAGAGCACCGAGTCATACTCGCAGAGTATTGCTCAACAATCAGAACATCGACTAACTGCTCCTGCTTTCACGCCGTGTTCTCTGTGCCTCGGTGATGACTCTTTTTGAGGGGTGCTTCCATGTTCGATCCCAATCGCTTCATCACCGACCGCCTCCGCGCCATCGACGCCTCGGGCATCCGCCGCGTGTTCGATCTGGCAGCCAAGCTCCAGAACCCCATCAACCTGTCGATCGGGCAGCCGGACTTCGATGTCCCTCAGCCCATCAAGGACGCCGCCGTCCACGCCATTGCCGCCGGGCATAACCGCTACACCGTCACCCAGGGCATCGCGGAACTGCAGAACCGCATCCGTCAGCGCATCGCCGGCGAGTTCCCGCACTTTGGCAAGCCCGATGACTTCGGCTGCCTCGTGCTCTCAGGCGTCTCCGGCGGGCTGCTGCTGGCGCTGATGACCTGCGTCGGCCCCGGTGATGAAGTGCTCATCCCTGATCCCTACTTCGTCATGTACAAGCACCTGGTCACCCTCGCGGGCGCCAAGGCGGTGTACGTCGACACCTATCCCGACTTCCAGCTCACGGCCGCGCGGATCGAGCCGCATATCACCGAGCGCACCAAACTGCTGCTGTTCAATACGCCGTCCAACCCCACCGGCGTGGTGGCGACGCAAGCCATCTGCCGCGAGGTGATGGAGCTCGCCGAGCGCCGCAACCTGCTGGTGCTCAGCGACGAAATCTACGATGAGTTCTGCTACGAAAAAGTCCAGCGTCCGGGCGCTCCAGCGCACGCCACGCAGGGCCTGTGCCCCAGCCCCGCGCAGTTCTCGCCCAACCTTCTCGTCATGCGCGGCTTCAGCAAAACCTTCGGCATGACCGGCTGGCGCTTAGGCTATGTCGTCGGCCCCCGCCCGCTCATCGAGCAGATGACCAAGCTCCAGCAGTACTCCTTCGTCTGCGCTCCCTCCATGGTGCAGTACGCCGGCGTCATCGCGCTCGACACCGACATGAACCAGCACATTGCCGCCTACCAGCGCAAACGCGATCTGGTCGTGCAGGCGCTGGGCGACACCTATGAGCTGACCACCCCCGGCGGGGCGTTTTATGCTTTCCCCAAAGTGCCCGAGCACCTGGGCCTGACCGCCACGCAGTTCGTCGAAAAGGCCATCGCCCGCAGCCTGCTGATCATCCCCGGCAACGTCTTCTCCAACCGCGACACCCACATTCGCCTCAGCTACGCCTGCGACGAAACCATGCTCACCCG
The DNA here is from genome assembly GCA_964605235.1 of uncultured Phycisphaeraceae bacterium. Lineage (GTDB taxonomy): Bacteria > Planctomycetota > Phycisphaerae > Phycisphaerales > Phycisphaeraceae > CAZSBB01. Next base: position 5,778 of record CAZSBB010000005.1, on the reverse strand, counting down.
TGGCCTGGACATCCTGCTGGACCTGGCGAAAAAGTAAGCACGCCCGTGCTGCCGCATCACAACCCAATATCCTCATTCCACAAATCCGGCCGGGCAGCAATGAAGTCCGCCATCAGCTTGATGCAATGCGGATCATCCAGCACCGTCAGCTCCACGCCATGCTGGGCGAACAGGTCTTCCGCGCCCAGGAAGTTGCGGTTCTCGCCGACGATCACCTTGGGAATGCGATAGAGCAGGCTGGTCCCGGTGCACATGATGCACGGGCTGAGCGTGCTCACCAATGTGAGCTGCGGCCAATCGCGCCGGCGGCCGGCATTGCGAATGCACACCGTCTCGGCGTGCGCGGTGGGATCGCCTTGCTGCACACGCAGGTTGTGCCCGCGCGCCACCACGTTTCCGTTCGCGTCGATCAGCACTGAGCCAATGGGCAGGCCGCCCTCGGCGAGTCCCTGCTCGGCTTCGGCAATGGCGAACTGCAACATCTCGTGTGGGGTCATGGGGGGCTCCGGTTGCGGGCGTGGTCAGGACGAGACGCTCAGGGCAAACACATGGGGACTGCTGGCATTGCTTGAACGAGCCCCGACCGTGAGGGAGGGGTGGTTTTATTGCGTCAAACCTCTGCGGCTGCGCCGCAACCCCTTGCTCACGCGCGGGGCTCGTAACCCCCACACCATATGCGATCGCCCTGCCGCTATCCTACCGCGATGCCGCCGACGCTTGCACTTTCAGGTTTGTGGGGTTTGCCGCTGTTGTTGCTGGCGACGCTGGCGTGCTTGTTGGCGGTGCTCACGTTCATCCTGATTCGCGTGCTGCAGCATCCGCCGAGCAAGACGTACGCCTACATGCTGGCGCGGGAACTCCCCGTCGCGCCCGAGGACGTGGGACTGGTCGCCACGGATACGCGCTGGCAGCGCCGCGACGGCACGCACGCGCTGGTGTGGGAAGCAGCGGGGCGGGGGCCTGCTGAGCGGGTGATGATTTTCACGCATGGGTTCACGGAAAGCCGGTATGCGAACCTGCCGCGCCTGGCGCTGCTGGCGCCGCTGGCGGGGCGGCTGATCACCTGCGATCTGCGGGCGCACGCGGATTGTTCCGCCAGCCGCAGCGGCGTGGGCACGCTGGAGGTGGATGATCTGATGGAGCTGATGGAGCGTTTTGCACCGGGGCAGCGCGTGACGCTGTGGGGTCACAGCTTTGGCGCAGCGATGTCGATCGCGGCCGCGCTGCGTGAGCCGGCGCGAGTGGAAGCGGTGATCGCCGATGGGCCGTATGTGCACATGAAGCACAGCGTGGCGGGGGCGCTGTGGCGACGGCGGCTGCCGACCTGGCCAACGGTGGAATTGGCGGATCAGCATCTGCGGTTCTGGTTGCCGGGGTATCGTGGGATTGATGCGGCGCGTGATGCCGCGCAGCTCAAACATCCGTTGTTGATTCTGCACGGCACGCAGGATGACATCAGCGCGCCGCGTGCTGCCGAGCGTTTGCATGAGCTGGCGCCGCATTCCCGACTGGTGTGGATCGAAGGCGCCCGGCATGGCGATCTGACGCAGGTGGATCCCGCGGGTTACTTCCAAGCCTGCGCCGATTTTCTGCACCGCACGACCGCCACGCCGCGCCCAGCTTAAGAAACTATCGCAAAAGAACAGGAACCACAGAGCCACCGAGATCACCGAGCAATGCTCACCGAGAATGCGGGAAAATCCAGCGGATAAGTATGCACCTCACGTTTGCTCTCGGTGTCCTCTGTGCCTCTGTGGTGAGTTTTGAGATCTTTTCGAAGACCTGACCGGGAAATGATCAGCGGTAGTAAACCACAAAAAACTTGGGCAAATTCCATTGACCTGCGCGGGGAGCCGTCGATAATAAGCGCGTCGCGGCGACCACCGGCGGCGAAACGGGAGAACCCCGCGTTCGTGCCGGCTGGGGAAAGCGACCGAGCGAGGGGCACTGGATGCCCGTCGCGCGCTGGGCTCCGTGAGACGTCGCGGGGCAGTAACGTTCAGCGATCAGGGCTTCGGCGTCCCGGGCTGTTGGGATGCCCACCGCGGCGTCGGTGACCTGATGACGGCTGAATCAGGCGTTTTTCCGAAGGAGGTGATCCAGTGACCAATTATGACTGTAGCAGGGGGCTGCGTAGATAGCAGTCCGACGGGGCTGAACGCAGCCCAACCCAACGAATGTGAGCCGGCCGCGCGTTGACGCGCTGCCGGCTCTTTTTTGTTTGGGCGTGGGGCGCGCTGGTCGTGCCGTTGGGGTGATGTATGGACCCGCCCACTGGCGTGGGCGGCTCGGAGGAAAGCTGAATCGACATGTGTATCCGAGCCGCCGACGCGCGTCGGCGGGCAGCGCCCGCGCGGCTAGCTGCCTGTGCTGCGATTTGGTCGCTGCGCACCGCCTCGCTATCATGCTCCTCACACCAGCCGGTGTGGCGGAATTGGCAGACGCGACGGATTCAAAATCCGTTGTCCCTTCAAAGGACGTGTGGGTTCGACTCCCTCCACCGGCATTCCCCTTCAAACTCATCAGTTTGGCACGCAGCCGGCGCAAGCTCGCGCTGTGTGTGCGCGCCGAACTGATCAAGCCAGCGCATCTGTTTTGGCGCTGGGCCAAGTTCCGGGGGGATTCAGCGTTCCGCGGCATCGAGCTTTTCGTGCAGTTTCGCCATCCGGGTCTGCAGCTGCGCCAACGTCATCGCGCCGGCGGCAAAGCTGGTGCGACACTCGTTGACTTCGTTCACTTCCTGGAAGTCGACCTGCTCCACCACTTTCCGCGGCGCAGTCATGAACTGGCCATACATGCGCTGGAGCACCTGGCCCATCGCCTGCACCGCCGCGACTTCCTGGGCGCGGTCCGGGTCGTTTTCGATCGGGTGCGGCAGCCGCGCCGACGCCGGGGGCAACTCGAAGGGCCGATGCGGCTCACGCTGATACCAGTACGCGGTGCTGGTGATGTCGTTGGCCTGGCAGTTGTCGTGACCATGTTCAAAGGTGTAGCGCAGGCGTTTGCTGAAATAGATCGGGTCGTGCAGATGCCAGCGATAGCAGGTGCCGCGCCCGCGCTGCTCGGGGGTGTGCAGGCGTTCATACGCGACGCCGGCGTACAGGTTGGCGTCGCCGGTCATCCCCCAGGCGTCGAGGAAGGCGTCCTCGGTGCCGGTGCCGTGGAGCGAAGGGGGCCAGGTGTCGTCGTCGATGAAAACCATCTCATCCCCTTCGCCAAACGGCTGGAGCACATTGCCCAGCGGCCGGGGGTCGAGATTGTCGAGGCTGTAGTTCAAGCCCAGGAATCGGCCTTCGCCTTCGATGTCCGCCACCACGTAGTTGTGCCGGCCGTCAAGGTTGGCGCCAAAACGACCCTGCAGAAAGACGTTGGCTTCCACCACCGGCTTGGCGGCCACGGGATTGTCGCGGCGCCACTGGATGTGCAGTCGGCCGGCGTCGGCGACGGCGTCGTGATCCGCCTGCAGCCAGTCGACGGCAAAGTAGAACGCGGTGAAGAAAGCCGGGCCTTCGTTGGTCACTTCAATCCGCGCGGACTGGGCAAACGGCATGGGCAGGAACAGGTTGCCGCCGGAGTACTCCCCGCGCTTGCCCGAGCCGCGCACCATGCCGCCCAGAGCGAACTGGTAGCGATTGGTGATCGCGTGGCCGACGCCCAGCAGATCGCCCAGCGGGCACTGGATGCTGGGATTGGTTTCGCCATCCCACCAGGCGCGAATGACGAGATTGCGCATGTAGTTGTAGTCCACGCCGCCCAGCGCGAACCAGAGATGGTTCACGATGCCCGGTCCTTCCACTTCCAGCATTTTGACGCTGGCGCCCGCTGGGAGGGCGATGAAGTCGATGTTGCCGCCTCGGCGGTCGTAGCTGGAACTGCGCCGGGTGCGGAAGCGGCTGGCGTTTTTGAGATTGAACCAATCGGCGTTAAGCGGAGACAGGCCGGGGAACATGAGGGGCTCCAGTCAGGTTGAAACACTTAAAAACACAATGCGACAAATATTGTGCAATCGTGTTTAATTTGATAAAGTGTATCGAAATGGTATCACCTGATGCAACTTCGCCGGTTGATCCTGCCCCCGCCGAGCTTTCCGGCGACGACCGGGGCGGGACCGTGTTCGCCGACCTGCGCGACGCCATTCGCGCCGGCAAGCTGGCGCCGGGGCAGAAGATCGCCCCGCTGCGCAGCCTCGCGGCGCAATACGGCATCTCCGCCACCGCGGCCCGCTCGGCGATCGCCCGGCTCGAACGCCTCCACCTCCTCACCCGGCGCCATGGCAGCGGCACCTATGTGCTGGATCCCGCCACCGGCAGTGCGGAGGGACAACCCGTGACGCGCCTGCCCGCAGCATCCGAGCCACGCCCCGCCGTGCCATGGACGCAGGCGGTGGCGCTCTTCATCGCCAGTCGGGAACACCTGTTCGATCGTCTGGCGGCGAGCATCGCCCAGCGGTGTCAGCGGGCGGGCCTGCTCCCCGTCAAACTCGACTGGACCGGCGACGCCCGTCGCGACGGCCTGGAACCCATGTTCGAGCAATGGCGCCAGCAACCCCCGGCCGCGGTCGTCGTACAATACGACAACACCGGCCAACTCGACAGCCGCATCGCCAAAGCCTGTCGCGGACGCACCCGGATCATCACCACCTTCCGCGACCCCTTTGCCGTCGCCCGGACACATCACATCGGCCCGGACTATCCCGGCTCCGCGGCAGTGGCGGCCGAGCACCTGCTGGGCCAAGGCCACACCCGGCTGGGGTTCATCACCGCCGGCCGGCCGGCGTCATGGCGCGGCCGGTACTACACCCAGCTGCGACAGAAAATGCGCGCCATCGGCCAGCTCCTGCGCGAACGCGAACTGATCCACGGCTACCGCGTCCTGCGCCATGCCGACGATCCACAAAGCGACCTCGGCCTGGCGAGCATCGCGCGCTGGCTGCAACGCGCGGATCGGCCCACCGCGCTCATCGGCGACGACTTCCGCATCGTCGGCGTGCTGCGCGCCGCCAGTCGCGTGGGCGTGAAAATCCCCGCCGACCTCGCCGTCGTCGGCATCGGCGACACCCCCTGGGCGCACACCTTCGAATTCCCCAGCGTCAGCTTCCGTGAAGATGATATCGCCGCCCACATCGCCCGGCTGATCTGCGATCCCACGCCCAATGCCGAGTTGCCCCTCTACCAGATCACCGTCCCGGCGCGGCTGACCACTGGCCCATCGTCCGCCCTGTCCTCGGCCGCCAGCGAACTGTTCTGCCATCTCGAACCCACAACCCACCAGCTCTGACGCACCGGGCGCGGGCGTTCAGGCTTTTTTCGTCAGCGGCTGCCGCTGCGGGTTCGCCCGGCTTTCAATCCCGGCGTACCACTGCATGAGCTGGTGCTGCAGTTCACGCTGCACCGGCTGCAATTCCGGGTCGTCCACCCGGTTGTTCAGCTCGCAGGGGTCGGCTTCCAGGTCGTACAGATGCGTGACCTTTTGCGCGTGACGGTCCAGCACCAGCTTGTGCGCGCCGCTGCGGATGACCACCCCGGGGAAACCGATTTCCTCGATGAAAACCGGGCGCGGCGGCTGCGGCTGCTCGCCACGCACCAGGGGAGCAAGGCTCTGGCCTTCCAACATGCGCCAGTGCGGGGCGCTGGGATCGAGCTGCGCCCAGTCGAGCAGCGTAGCGGTCAGGTCAATGGAGCCGACGGGCGTGTCGATGACTTGTCCAGGTGTGCCGGCATGGACATTTCCGGGGGCGGGGACGGGGTCGATGATCAGTGGGAGGAGGGTGGATTCATC
>CAZSBB010000004.1:0-196399 GCA_964605235.1 uncultured Phycisphaeraceae bacterium | reverse complement strand
CCAGAACGTCGGCCGCATCCGCGCGGAACTCGAGCGCCTGGGCATCGCGGACAACACCGTCATCATCTACACCTCGGACCACGGCTCGCACTTCTGCACGCGCAACTGTGAGTACAAACGGTCATGCCACGAAGCGTCGATCCGCGTGCCGCTGATCGCCTGCGGGCCTGGGTTTGATGGCGGGCGAACGGTTGACGAACTGGTAAGCCTGATCGACCTTCCGCCGACGGTTCTGACCGCGGGCGGCGCGGCCGTGCCGGGGCATTTCCAGGGCAAGGCGATTCAGCCGCTGGCGCAAGGCGACGTTGCGGGCTGGCCGGATGACGTGTTCGTGCAGATCAGCGAATCGCAAGTCGGCCGGGCCGTTCGCACGCGGCGGTGGAAATATGGCGTAACCGCCCCGGACACCGACCGCCACGCCGCCGGCAGCGAGCGATATGTCGAGCAGTACCTGTACGACCTGCAATCCGACCCGCACGAGCGCAACAACCGCGTGGCGGACGCATCGCTGCGCGAAGTTCGCGCGGAGCTGGCGGCAAGGCTGAAGCGTCGCATGGCGCAGGCAGGCGAGGCAGAGCCGACGATCGTGGCGGCGGGGTAAGCGCGCGGCGGCGCGGCCGGCGTTGTGATGTGTTTCACGCCTGAAAAAGCTTGCGTGACGTTTCGGCTGTGCGCGCCAGCGTGTCGGCCGGGGTGTCTGGCGTTGTGTCGTTGCGGCTGCGGTGGCGGGAGAAGACTTCCCAGAGGTGACATCCGCTGTACCCGGTAGCGCTGAGCAGATCGGCGACGGCGGGCCAGTCGATGGTGCAGCCGTTGCCGCCCGGGGGGTGGTGGCTGTCCTGCTTGCCGTCGTTGTCGTTGAGGTGGAGTGAGATCATGCGGCCGGCGACGGTCTGGATGATGTGGCGGATGTTGTCGTTTCCGCCGGAGATATTGGCGTGGCCGGTGTCGATGACGAAGCCGAAGGCATCGTCCGGCAGCCTGGCGAATGCGGCGAGCGCAAGGTCGGTGTCGGGATAGCCATTCTCGATGGCAATCTTCGCCCCGCTGGCGCGGATCGTCGGCCCGAGGGCGGTCAGCGTTTCGACGGCAATGTCGCGGCTGGCGACGTCCGGCTTGGCGTAGGTGTGATGCAGCAGCGCGTGTGAAGGGATCGCCGTCGCGCCGAGTTGCGCAGCCAGGTCCAGCGACAGCTTGATGTCATCGATCGCCTTCTGCCGGGCGGCGGGATCGACCGAGCCGGCGCAGGCGGTGTTGTTCGGCTCGTGGATCGACCATATCTCCACGCCCAGATCGTCCGCCACGCGCGCCAGCTCGCGCACGGCCGCGGGATTGCGATACTCAAAATGCTTCTCGCCCAGAAAGAGATTGAGCTCGATGGCGGCGAATCCTGCCGCGACCGCCTGCGGCAGATGCGCAGCCGGGTCGAAGCGGTCGGGATACCACATGCCCGTGCCGACACCCGGCCTAAGCCGCACGCGCGAACGCTGTGCGGCCAGGTTCGCGCGCACCTGCGACATCAGCGCCGGCAGGCGCGATTCGATCATCGCCATCGTCCGGCGGAACACAGGCTCGGAATCGGCAGTGCCGTCGGCGTCGGCGGGATCGGAGATGTCCCAGTGGATGATTGCCGGGTGCCCGGGCATCGGACGCGGCAGCTTGTTCTTCGCCGGATCGCCGATGGTCACGATGACGTCGTTGACCTTATCCAGCACCGCCGAGACGGGCTTGGGGTACCGGGGGTGCCGGCCTGTCAGGTCGATGCCGCGCTCGGTCAGCAGCTTCACCGCCATGGGATGCAGATTCGCCCATGGCTCAACGCCCGCGGATCGCACGACGAAGTCCGCCCCGCCCATGCGCTCGCACAGCGCCGCGGCAATCTGGCTGCGGCCAGCATTGCCGGTGCAGACGAACACGATTCGACAGGCCCTTTGCATGAGAACATCACTCCAGCGAACAACACATGAAGTCCGGGTTTAACCCACACCGTACGCCAAACAGGCGGGCCTGCGGCCTCGCCGCTACGCGGGCGATACGCCCTTCAACTCGCAATCCGATCATTGAAGTTGATTCATCCGATCGCCACAAGCGCCAGTCCCAGGCACATGATGACCACGCCGACGGCGCGGGGCAGCGGGCACTTTTCCTTGAGGATGATGATGCCGCCGACGACGCCCATGGGAATGCTCAGTTGTCGGAAGGCGACGATATAGCCGACGTTGGCGGCAAAGGTCATGGCGGCGAGGACCAGTCCGTAGGAGAGGTAGATCATGAAGCCGGTGACGGCAGCGTGGATGGCGTGCTTGCGGAAGGTCGCCAGCGCGTGCGCGCGTCGGGCGGCGCTGACGGCGACGAAGGCCGCCATCCACACGCTGCACGACGCAGCCTCAAGCGCCATGTAGACCGCCGCCGCCGAACCGCTGGACCAGCCGGGATCCGCCTGCAATTGCTCGAGGGCGCGCCGGGCGGCGGGGATGTCTGACAGGTAAACCTTGTCCATGTGCTGGTTCCAGCGCTAGAGTCAGTGGCCACGCCAGCCTTGACGCCTCATTCCGTGCCCTTATTCCGTGCTGTCGGCCTAAGCAGACGCAGGAGCATGGCTCCCCTGGGTGACAACTCGTATCCTGGGTGGAGGCTGATCGTCAAGCCGAGGTTTTTGAGCTTGCGGATGTTGGTTTTGAGCCAGTCCTTCTCGAAGCCGGTCTGGTGCGCCAAATCAGCCGCGGCGACCTGGGGATGGCTTTGTATCGCGCTGAGCACCTTCCGGGTCCAGTCGCCAACGCGTGAGGCCGCATCCAGACGCCCAAGTTTCGCCGTGAGTTGTTTGAGATCGGCGTCACTGAGTTCGCTGTCATCACGCAACTGCACCCGCGGATCAACGCCAGCGAATCGGACTTCGACTCGGTAAATGTCTCCCTCCCGGGTTTCAAGCTGGTTCAGCAGTTCCAGCCGCGACCCATAGCCTGCCGCGCGGGCGTCATTATCGGTGATGTCCCGGCCCCGAACCTGGGAGACTCGTTCGATGGCGAGCACCCCCACCGGGGTCAGCAGGGTGCCGCCGGTCTGCACGTTCGGCCGTCGCCAGCGTCGAATCACGAGCGTCATGCAGCCGGATCTGATCGCTTCAAGTTCTGCATGCTTCAGCAGCACGTGGGGTCGCCTGTTGTGAAAAGGTTCGCATGATGGACGGACCGGAATAAGGTGTCAGGGATGATAGTTAATCATCCTGACGCCGCATGCTGTTCATACACAATTGGTCTAGGGCCAGAACCATCTAAACGCCAGGAAAAGGAACAGGGTGAGGCAGAATGCTGATGCTGTGAAAAGCAGCGCCGTTGAGATCTTCCAGAATGATGGCCACCACTCCATCGGCTTTGCATCTTCCATTCCCCCGCCAAATGACAATATCACTTTTTTGCGTAGCTGAGTACGCCCGCCATAGAAGGAGCCGGCGGCCGCGTAAGCAAGCCCGAACAGTACAAATAGGTGATACCACACGGTATCGAACATGGCGTTGGGTTGGGGACCAGAATAAGGTGTCAGGTTGAATATCATATCATCCTGACACCTTATGCTTCCTGACACCTTATGCATCTTCACCGTCAAAAGGAGGTGACATTCGCAAGTGTTTGTCCTGGTGGGGATTGCAGCTTTGTCACTCTGGGCAGGGGGTGACAAAGTGAGATTTGAGGAACCCGCCAACTGGCGTTGGCGGCTCGGAAGTGTCGGGGGCGGGAGTGGGTTCTGAGCCGACGACGCGAGTCGTCGGGTGGAGGGGGCAGGGCGGCTGCCGTTGGCGGGTTGGGATGTCAATGGATGGGGTGATGTGGCATGGGCGCGGGATGGGGTGGGGTCCCCCGGCAGAGCCGGGGGCTAACGGGGACCGGAATAAGGTGTCAGGTTGAATATCAAATCATCCTGACACCTTATGTTTCCTCTCATGATTCGTACAGTCGGCGAATCTCTGCCAGCCACCCTCGAACGTCGTCTTGAGGGTCGATAGCAGTCAGGAGCGCTGGCGTCATTGCAGCGACTGCTTCGTTGTTAAGCCGCCTTTTTGCACGGCTGACCTTCTTGCGCTTCGTGTCTGTATCCAAGATGTTCCACGCTGCTTGTCCGCCCCCGGCATTATGGATCGCTTCTGCCACGAGGTCGGGAACATCATCGAAATCACCGAATGCGGGGTTTACGCCTATTGATGCAGATACCGCATCACGGTGGATGTAGTTCTCCATCTCTCTTTTGTTGGTAAGGAGTGCGGTCGCGCCACGGGCGAGGAGTTTGTCCACAGCCCCTTGGTGGCTCGACACCTGTGGCGGCTGCTCGTCCCGATCATAGAGATGGAACTCGGGACGGCTGAGTCCTGCAAGTCGGTGCGTCCACAAAGCAAGGTTCGATCCACCTACCGGAACAAATACGATTCGACGTTGATCCTCAAGCAATCTCAGGTCCAGAACATCTTCTCCTCCGGCTCGCAGAATGTCGGAGATGCCACACAGGAAGTCGATGTCGTTCACGCCTTCAACGCCGATGAAAAGCCGAACGTCATGGTCCGCAATAACGCCGAGTGACGAAGCTACTCTGCGGTACGAGTTAGGGTCGTTCTCAATCACAGTTCTTAGGCCCGCGTCAACGGTTGACACGTGTTTAATTGACGCCAATGGTACCTCGCGAATCAGTACCGGCGTATGTGTGGTGAATACGACCTGACAACCAGGTTGTTCACTAAGTTCCCGCAAGGCCGACAGAAGGATTCGCTGGTTATGGGGGTGTTGGCTGGTTTCGGGTTCCTCAATCGCATAGACAATCCCTGGCGCACTACCATCCGCAAGCCGTTTCTCCGCCTTCGCTCGGAAGAAGTTGAGAAGGATCAGGCGTCGCACCCCACTCCCGCGCTTGTTGATTGGGATTTGAGAGTCGTCTGTCAGGCTGATCCCGAACACCTTTGCCCAATTGGGCTTTGCAAAGCGTGGGTTGAGCTCCTGCGCCAGCGTTGGATCCATTTCTCGCAGTTTCTCCACCGTTGCCTTTGCGATCCCGAGCACCTGATCCCGGACAAACGCTGTCAAGTCATCCAGTTCAGCCTCACGTGCGTGGAGCGCCTCTTCCACGGCTTTCTTGAGAGGGTCTTGGGCTTCGTCGTCTTGGTCCGTGCTCTTTCGGTCTGCATGAAACAGCGCGAAGAGGGGAAGCTGCTTTGATAGGGCTTCCCAAGTCTTCTTTGCATCCTCCTTCTCGATATCAATTTTTGTTTCAGCAGGGGCTAGCTCGGGTGCTGATGCCCAGATTGCCTGACGAATATCTGAGTTCACACGCCGGTCAACGGCTGTCAGGTCGACCCCCAACTGTTCTGCACGGGCCTTCAGATCTCTGTTTTTCAGATAGAGGAGGTCGTTGTAGTTCTCAGCTGTGGGATGGTGAGCGATGAGAACTGTTCGGTTGAGCCTAGGCTTCTGTAGCGCGCCGTTGAAGACGCGGTGTATCTCGAGATTGCCTGCCTTGTTGAGCAGCCACTCACTTGCTGGCGATACTCTACGTTCTGCATCGATAAGGACACTGTCTGGCAGTTGGTCAAATTCGCATATGACCGTCATGTCACTCCTGTCGCCATGGATGCTCGCGTCATCCGCATCGGGCGTGTACTCCCCGAAGAACATCCCGAGAGCGTCTAGTACAGCAGACTTGCCCGAGTCATTGCGCCCAACGAGTGCCGTTAAGTCCTCGAAGGTCACGCACGTTTCTGCTTGATAGCAGCGGAAATTCCGCAGTCTTGCTCGTTTAAGTCTCATGATTGTTTACCTATGCGAACTTCATTTTCTACAGATATCTGTTTTTCCAGACCATTCATGGCCATCGTACCGCCATTTCCATGGGTCGGCCATGCATATTTGAAAGACAAACGCCCACCACGGTGAAAACGCGGCTTGACCGGCCATGCATAACCACGGAAAAGCGGGCGTTATACAGATCTGGATCAACCGAAATCAAAAATATGGCGGAACGTGACGACCAATTGCGCGAAGTGCTGGACGGATACGCCAAGTTCCTTCAAGAGATAACTTGGCGCTGGAGAGGCACGGCCGAATCTGGTGCGTTGGGTTGGTCAAGACACTATATTGGTTTGACGCATACTTCCGGGGAGTGCGAGATAGGTTTGCTAGTGAGTGTCCAGCGGGCGGATCACTACCCTATAAATACCCTAATGTGATCTTTTGGGTGACATTTCACGCAAGTTTCTGCCAGTCAGAAGCTTAGATGTGATTTTCGGGGTTTCAAAATGTCACCGTCAATCGTTGGTGACATTCGCAAGTGTTTGTCCTGGTGGGGGTTGCAGATTTGTCACTCTGGGCAGGGGGTGACAAAGTGAGATTTGGGGAACCCGCCAACTGGCGTTGGCGGCTCGGAAGTGTCAGGGGTGGGAGTGGGTTCTGAGCCGACGACGCAAGTCGTCGGGTGGAGGGGGCAGGGCGGCTGCCGTAGGCGGGTTGAGATGTCAATGGATGGGGTGATGTGACTTCCGCGCGTGATGGGGTGGGGTCCCCCGGCAGAGCCGGGGGCTAACGGGGAAAGCAGTTGGTGTGCATCGGGCGCTGGGAAGCTTCCGGGGGCCGAGGGCGGGAGGGCTTCCGGGGGGCCGGGGGGGCGGGGGGCTTCCGGGGGGTTAGACTTCCAGCGTTTGTTTGCTGACGGAGCGGGCGTCGCGGCGGCGGTCGGATTCGCTGAGCAGACGCTTGCGGATGCGGATGGACTCGGGGGTGATCTCCACCAGTTCGTCGTCCTGGATGTATTCCAGGCAGGCTTCGAGCGACATCTCCCGCGCCGGGCGCACCTGGGCGGCATCGTCCTTGCCGGCCGCGCGGATGTTGGTGAGCTTCTTGCCGCGCACGACATTGACGGCGATGTCGGTGTCCTTGCAGTGTTCGCCGACGACCTGGCCTTCGTAGACCTGATCGCCGGGGCGGACGAAGAAGAAGCCGCGGTCGTAGAGCTGGTCGAGGGCGTAGGCGGTCACCTGGCCCGCTTCGCAGGAGATGAGCACGCCGGCCTGGCGCTTGGGCACTTCGCCCCGGATGGGTTCGTAGCGGAGCAGGTTGTGATGCATGATCGCCCGACCCTGGGTGGCGTTGAGCATGCGGGTGCGCAAGCCGATCAGCGCGCGGGAGGGGATGGTGAACGCCATGTGGATGTAGCCGGAGGTCCCGGCCTTCTGGTCCATCCTGGTCATCTCGGCGCGGCGGTCGCCCAGCAGCGCCATGACGGAACTCTGACAGTCGGCGGGGCAGTCGACGACGAGCTGTTCAATGGGCTCATGGCGTTTGCCGTCGATGGTTTTGATGACCACGCGCGGTTTGCCCGCCGAGAGTTCGAAACCTTCGCGGCGCATGTTTTCCAGCAGAATGCCCAGGTGCATCAGGCCGCGCCCGGCGACGCGGAACTGCTCGGGCGTATCGCCAGCTTCGACGCGCAGGGCGACATTGCTGCGCAGCTCCTTCTGCAGCCGATCCCAGATTTGCCGACTGGTGAGGTATCGGCCTTCGCGCCCGGCAAAAGGGCTGTCGTTGACGCGGAAGGTCATGTTCAGCGTCGGCTCATCGACGGTGATGCCCGGCAATGCTTTGGGGGCGGCAGGGTCGGCAATGGTGTCGCCGATGTCGATGGGGTCGAGGCCCACGACGGCACAGATGTCGCCGGCGAAGATCTCCGGGCAGTCGCGCTTGGACAGGCCGTCGAAGGTGAACGTCTGCAGCGCGCGCTGCTGGGTCTGCTTGCCCAGGCGATCAATGACCGCCACGGATTGCCCAGCTTTGAGCGTGCCGCCGAACAGACGCCCGATGGCGATGCGGCCGACGTAGTCGGAGTAATCCAGCGTGGTCACCAGCATCTGCAACGGGGCGCTGGGGTCGGCTTCATCCGGCGACGGCGGCGGCACGCGCTTGATGATGGTGTCGTAGAGGCATTTGAGATTTTCGCTGGGCTGATGCACATCCAGCGTCGCCCAGCCGTGCTTGGCGGAGGCGTACACCACCGGGAAGTCCAGGGCCTGGTCGTCGGCGCCCAGTTCCACCAGCAGGTCGAACACTTCGTTGACCACCTGGTCCGGGCGGGCGTCGGGACGGTCGATCTTGTTGACCACCACCACCGGGCGCAGCTTGTGCTGCAAGGCTTTTTCCAGCACGTAGCGGGTCTGCGGCATGGGGCCTTCAAAGGCTTCGACCAGCAGCAGCACGCCGTCGGCCATCTTGAGCACGCGCTCGACCTCCCCGCCGAAGTCGGCGTGGCCGGGGGTGTCGATGAGGTTGAACTTGTAATCAGTGCCGTCGGGCGAGCGATAGCGGATGGCGCAGTTCTTGGCGAAAATGGTGATCCCGCGTTCCCGCTCCAGGTCGTTGCTGTCCATGATCAAGCCATGTTGACCGCCGGCGAGTTTGTCGAGGTCCTCGTCACGGAACATGCCGGATTGATAGAGCAACTGGTCGACCAGGGTGGTTTTGCCGTGGTCGACGTGAGCGATGATGGCGACGTTGCGGAGGTGTTGGACGTTCATGGGGGCGAGCATCATAGGGACGTTTGGCGTCAGCACCAACTGGGTAAGCGTAGGTTCACGCAAAGCAAACGTATACCCCACGCACGAAAACGAGCCCCGCGCGTGAGCAAGGGGTGGCGGCGCAGCCGCAGCGATTGACCGTGGAAAAGGCAACCCCTCCCTCACGGTCGGGGCTCGTGAAGCATGATATCCGGTCGCCGGTTGACCGCAGATATGCAGGCCGCGGGCGTATACTCTGACTCCATGAAATCCAAGCAAGCCCCCCGACCAACCCTCCGCAACCGTGCCCCAACCGACCCCGCCGACCGCGTGCGCCTGCTCCGCCAGCGGCTCACCAAACTGGCGGTGGACGCCTTGCTGGTGACCAATCCGCGCGACATCCGTTACCTCACCGGCTTCGTCGGCGACGACAGTTGGGCGCTGGTCCTTCGCCGCAGCGCCCAGGTGATCGTGCTGTCGGACTTCCGGTTTGAGGAGCAGATTCAGCGTGAAGCCCCGCAGGTCCGCATGGTCATCCGCACCGGGCCCATCGCCGAGGCCTGCGGCAAGCTGGTGCAGCAGAAGAAGCTGAGGAAGGTGGCGGTCGGCCGGGATTATCTGACCCTCGCCCAGCAGAGCCAGCTCATCAAGCATCTGGGCAGGCGGACGGTCGTGCCCGTGGACGATGGCCTGCTCGACCAGCGTTCGGTCAAGGACGCGCGGGAGGTCAAAGCCATCCGCGACGCCCTGGCGATCCAGCAGCAGGCGTTCACCCGCACGCTGGATTTCATCAAGCCCGGGCGGACGGAGGTCGAAATCGCGGCATATCTGGAGTACCAGATGCGGCTGCTGGGCGCCGATGGGCCGAGCTTCCCCACCATTGTCGCGGTGGACGCCAACGCCAGCCTGCCGCACGCCATTCCGGGGAAGGCGAAGATCAAGCGGGGCAGCCTGGTGCTGATCGACTGGGGCGCCCGGCAGGGGGGTTACTGTTCGGACCTGACCCGCTGCGTGGCGGTGGGGCGGATGTCGCCCAAAATGCGCGAGGTGTATCAGATCGTGCTCGACGCCCAGCTGGCGGGGATTGCCGCGATCGCTCCGGGGAAGGAACTGAAGGCCGTGGACGCCGTCGCCCGGCAGGTCATCATCGACGCCGGCTACGGGCCGCAGTTTGGCCATTCGCTGGGGCACGGCATCGGGCTGGACATTCACGAGCAACCGACCCTCAGCACCCGCAGCCAGGGCGTGCTCAAGGTCGGGCAGGTGGTCACCGTGGAGCCGGGGATTTACCTGCCGGGGGTGGGGGGGGTCCGCATTGAGGACGACGTGCTAGTGACGCCCACGGGGGGGCGGGTGCTCAGCAGCTTGCCCAAATCGTTGGAATCGGCGATTATTTCGGTTTCGTAAATCCCGCGCGGGGTGGGTCGGCAGGTCAGGGACGGCTGCAGCCCCCGTTGCGGAACGGCCGGTTGGCGGGTTATTGACCGCTGCTCGGTCGGGTGAGGGTGTGAACGCCGGCCGGGCTGAGGCTGCGGTCGGCGTTGAGGGACAACAGGCTTGGCGCCCCCGGCAATGGGCACAACGGCATTCCGTTGTCCCGCCGGCCGGTCGCCGCAGCACAAGGCAAGACGCATGATCGACATCAAAACGCTCAAAGAGCTCATCAAGCTCATGTCCACCAACGAGCTGACCGAGCTGGATATTCAGGACGAAAAGGAACGGGTCACCCTCAAGCGCGGCTCCGCCAGCGGGGCGCCCCAGGTGCAATACGTGCCCGCGCCCGCCCCGGCGCCGGCCCCCGCGCCTGCTGCCGCGCCCGCCGGCGGCAGCGCTCCGGCTGGGGACAAGCCCAAGGACGACGGCCTGCCCACCATCGAAAGCCCCATGGTCGGCACCTTCTACACCGCGTCCAGCCCCGACGCCAAGCCCTTTGTCAGCGTGGGCGATCGGGTCAAGCCCGACACCGTCGTCTGCATCATCGAAGCCATGAAAGTCTTCAACGAGATCAAAGCCGAGTGCGCCGGCGTCGTCGCCGAGGTGATGGTCCAGAATGGTCAAGCCGTCGAGTTCGGCCAGCCGTTGTTCAAGGTCAAACCCAACTAACCAAACGCCAGGTCCCGCCCGGATCGACCCGCCGTCGCCCGCTGCCGGTGCAGCCCGCGCGGCCGGGGACTTGGCGGCAGCCACAGAGCTTCCCTGCCCATTGCGGGGGGACTGCTGGGAACCATCGCATGTTTTCACGGATCCTCATTGCCAACCGTGGCGAAATAGCGGTTCGCATCATTCGCGCCGCCCGCGAAATGGGCATCGAGACCGTTGCCGTCTACTCCTACGCCGACCGCGACTCCAGCCATGTCAAGCTCGCCGACCAGGCGATCTGCATCGGCCCGCCCCAGGCGAGCGAGAGCTACCTCAACATCCCGCGCATCATCAGCGCCGCCGAGGTCGCCAACGTCGACGCCATTCACCCCGGTTACGGCTTCCTCGCCGAGAACGCCCACTTCGCCGAGGTCTGCCGCTCCTGCAACATCGAATTCATCGGCCCGTCGGTGAAATCCATGGCGACCCTGGGCGACAAGGTCTCCTGCAAGCAACTGGCGATCAAGCAGAAAGTCCCCACCGCGCCCGGTTCCAAGGGCAAGATCGAAACCGAAGACGACGCGCTCAAGATCGCCAAGGAGATCGGCTATCCGGTGATCGTTAAAGCCGCAGCCGGCGGCGGGGGGCGCGGCATGCGCGTCGCCCACAACGACATCGCCCTGCGCAATGCCGTCAAGCAAGCCATGGCGGAAGCCGAAGCCGCCTTCGGCGACGCCACCGTCTACATCGAAAAGTTCATCGAGAAAGCCCGCCACGTCGAGGTCCAGATCATCGGCGACCAGCACGGCAACGTCGTCCACCTCTGGGAACGCGACTGCACCATGCAGCGCCGGCATCAGAAGCTCATCGAGGAAGCGCCCTGCCCCGTGCTCAGCGAGGACGAACGCAAGGAGCTGTGCGGCGCGGCCGTGCGCCTGTGCAAAGCTGCGGAATACTTCTCGGCGGGCACCGTCGAGTTCCTCATGGACGCCAAGAGCCGGTCCTTTTACCTGATGGAAGTCAACACCCGCGTGCAGGTTGAGCATCCGGTCACCGAGATGATCACCGGCGTGGACATCGTCAAAACGCAGATCCGCGTTGCCGCCGGCGAGAAGCTGCCCTTCACCCAGAAGCAGATTCAACGCAACGGCCACGCCATCGAGGTCCGCATCAACGCCGAGGACCCCGCCCGCAACTTCGCCCCCTGTCCGGGCAAGATCGCCAGCTTCGATCCCCCCGGCGGCCTGGGCGTGCGCGTCGACACCCACTGCTACGGCGGCTACACCGTCCCGCCCAACTACGACTCCATGATCGCCAAGCTCATCGCCCATCAGCCTTCGCGCGATGAAGCCCTGCAGACCCTGCGCCGGGCGCTGCGCGAGTTCCGCGTCGAGCCGATCAAGACCACCATTCCGCTGCACCGCGACCTGATGGTCAACGGCAACTTCCGCCGCAGCGACGTGGACATCCACTTCGTCGAACGCCTGCTCGAACGCAAGCCGGGGTAAGCCGGCCCGCGCGCGTGGCATCCTGCTGAACGAGCCGGAAGCGTCAGCGACGGGCAGCGTGGCCGTACGCCGATGCACGTGGGTTTGCTCGCAGGTCATGCGGATGCTGTGCGCCCTTTCCCTCGCTCACGCTACGGGCTCGTTAAGTCGCGCGTGTGCCGCGCCGGCGGACTCCTCTGCTGAACGAGCCGGAAGCGTCAGCGACGGGCAGCGCTGCCGACCGCCGATGCACGTGGGTTTGCTCGCAGGTCATGCGGATGCTGTGCGCCCTTTCCCTCGCTCACGCTTCGGGCTCGTTAAGCAAACCTGCACCACCACTGGTCCGGTCCCCGCGCGCGGCCGACCGCCGCCCCCGCTATGCTGTCACCACTGACCGCGGCCTGCAGTCCCTGGGCCGATGAATTAGCGATCTCGACATGACCAAAACGCTTGCGATTCTCCCGGGCCAGTGGGGCTGGATCACACCCGGCACCAATGCCGATCTGCGTCACGCTCAGCGCGAAGGGCACCTGCGCTTCATGCGTGAGCCGATCACCCCCGCCCGGCAGTCGATGATGTTCTGTCACTGCGGCTGGTTCCTCGACGCGCAGCTGGCCGGCTGGGTGCTGCGTCTGACTTCGCGCTGCCCGGAGCCCAAACGCGCTCTGCGTCCCGCCGACCGCGCCACCCTCGCCCAGCTTCGGAAGTACGTGCAAGCCGGCCGGCTTCATCCTGTCGCCTATCCCTATGCCGCCTGCGTCAGCGAAGCGACCACCGGCGAAGGGCTGCTGCGTCAGCTGCGCCTGAGCCTGGACCTTAACGAGCAAGCCTTCGGCGTTCGGCCGCGCGTCGTCGCCACCCACGACGGCGTGTACTGTCTGGATTGGGGCGCCACCCAGCAGCCGCAGATCGCCAATCTCCTGGGCGTGCAGGCGTTCTGGGCGACCGTGCCCGGCTCCGTGCAACCCCGCGCCGGCCAACCCATCCGCCTGATCGACCACGACCCGCTCTCCCCCTTGCTGCCGTATGGCGATCCCACCCGCACCCGGCCCCATGGCGTGATCCTCGAACTGCACACCCACATGGACCTCGTGCATCAGCTTGAGCGCCAGCAGTGGAGCGCCATGCCTGCCGGCGATGTGCAACTGAACTGGCTCACGGTGGACCAGTACCTGCGCGCTGTCCCGCCAACGCCGATCCACGCCTGCGATTCGCTGGGCACCAAAAGCTGGTACGGCGGCGTCCTCGACGGCCTGCAGATCGAGCAATGCGCCAAAACCATCGAGCTGCGCCTGCCCGCGCTCGAAGCACTCGCGCTGCAAACCGCCGACACGCGCTCGCCCGCGCAACAGCGGGCAGCCCTGGACGAACTGGCGCAGCTCTGGAAAGCCAGCTTCATCCTGATGGACAACCATCTGCATTGGCAGTGCCACAACTACAAAGCTCACTTCCTGCCTGCAGCCCGGCAAGCCCAGCAGCGGATGGATGAATTGGAGGCACGCCTGCTGGGAGCGGAGGCAGCGCGGAAGAAGACCCGACCTCGCATGCTCCGGGTATTCAACCCCACGCCCTGGCCGCGTCTGGCGGTATGGCAGGAAGGCCGACGCACTGGCGCCATGGCGCTGGCGGGCTGGGCGGTGCAAACCGCTGACGTGTCGGCTCCGCAGGTCCAGACCGCGCGCACCGCGACCGCCGACCCGCGCGACCCGCGGGTGCTGGACAATGGCCAGGTGCGTTTCACGCTGGATCGCCGGGGGCAGGTGCAATCCATCGCCCTGGGCAAGGACGCCGAGCAACCCATGGCGTGGGGTCAGCTTCTGCACATCGGCAGCGCGCCCAGCCAGCGTCAGTTCACGCTCGCAGCCGACGCCAGCCATGAACTGCAAGGCGCTGCGGCCGTGTCGGTGCAATGCGACCTCCCGGCGCGGACCCGCACCGCCCATCTGGCAGTGGACGAAATCGTGGGCGCTGCGTTCGTGGCCCAGGTCGAGCATCTGGGCCCGGATGGCAGACTGCTGGACACCACGTGGAAATCGCTGCACTCGCTGCACTGGGGAGGCCCGGGTTTGCCGCGCCGCCGCAGCCCGCTGGCGCCGGTGCAGGTCGAGGTCGCCCGGGGCGCCCGGCAACTGCGCTGGACGCTGTGGCTGCAGGCGGAAGGGGAGCTGCGCTTGTCGCCTGCCCGGTTGTGGCTGACCACGCAAACCGGGAGCGGGGCCCTGGTCAAGTCGCGCTGGCAGGTGCGCGAGCAATATCGCAATCAATACCTGCCGGCAGCGATTGAGCGCCTGCGCGTGCTGCAGGCCGACCCCTTGCTCAAGACCGTGCGCGTCACCGGCACGCTGGCGGGGGCGCGGCTGACGCTCGACCTGACCTTGCGCGCCGGGGCGCTGCATCTGGAGCACGACCTGCGGCTGCGCTTCACCCAAGCGACGGATCTGGGGCTGCTGTCGCCGCCGCTGGATGCCATGGCGGGTTCATTGCTGGGCGCGGGCTGCGAGCGGCCGTATGTCCCGGGCTTGTGCGTGCTGGGCGAGGTCGCGCCGGGCAGCCGGTATTGGGTGGACAAGCCGTATGACCTGGTGGAAGCCCTGCAGCCGGCGGCGCGCACCTGGCACACGGACCAGCGCGACTGGTGGTTAGGGATGTCGCCGTTCATCGGCATGAATGTGGGGATCGCCCAGACGCCGCGCGGGCAGCAGGATCATCCGCGCCAGCTGGCGTGGTGCACCCGGGGGATCAAGCACTTCTTCCGCTGGCGGCGCGGCAGCCGCGAGCAACTGGGCTTGTCGCTGGGCGCCACGCTCATTCACATGATGACCCAGGGGCATTCGGTCGGGCCCAGCCATCCTTTGCATCACCTGATCGGCCGCAACAACTTCAACCCCTACGAGCACACGCCCTGGCTGCGGGCGCAGGGCGAGTACCGCTTCCACTATGCCTGCACCGCAACCGGGGCGCAGGCTGGCGCTGGGGCCGCCGCACGATGGGCGCTGTGGCGCCAGGCGCAGGAATTCGCCTTGCCCGTCCAGTTCGCCCAGCGCAGCAGCACGGCAGACGCCGCCCCGGGCATTGAGTGCCAGCCGGCGCAGGTGGTGGTGACGGCCGTGGAACCGACCGCCCAGGGCTGTCAAGTGCGATTGCTGAACACCGGCTCCCGGGCGGCGACCGCGCAGGTCACCTGGCTGGGGCGGACGCGCACGGTTCGCCTGCAGGCACTACAGATCGCCCAACTGGCGTGGCCGGCGCGGGCGTCATGACCAGCGTGGACCCCAGCCGCGTGTCTTGCTGAAAATTGGTGTAGAATTGCCGCCCACGCCGTTTGCAGGAATCGCCCATGAGCGCTCGTACCAAGAAAGTCACACCGCGCCGCCGGGGCGCACCCGCCGTGCGGATGACGCTGGCGCAGGTCGCCCGGCAGAGCGGGGTGGCGGTTTCCACGGTTTCCCACATTCTCAACGATCGCCCCAGTTGCTACGCCTCGCAGGAGACGCGCGACCGGGTCATCAACGCCGCGCGCGAACTGGGCTACCGGCCCAACCTTGCCGCCCGGGCCTTGCGCGGCGGGAAGACCTTCACGCTGGGCGTCATCACCACCGCTCTGGATGTGGAAGTCAGCGTCATGCGCTGCTCATGGTTCGAGCAGGCGGCGCGCGACAACGGCTACCTGACCATTCTGAGCTTCAACCCCAACGACGCCGCGTCGGAAGATCGGCTGATCCTCTGGCTGCGCGACCGCAGCGTCGACGCCATCGCCTTGCATCCCAGTGAACTGGGCGACCACATCGAGCTGCGCGCCCTGGTGGATGAAGGCTTTCCGGTCATGACCTTCGACGGCCGGGAGTTGGTGGATTTTCCGGTGGATGATGTCAGCGTCGACTACGCGCTGGGCGGACAGCTGCAGGCTCGGCATCTGCTGGAGATCGGCCGCAAACGCGTCTGCATCGCCGAGGGCGTGCGCTCCTGCAATGTGGTGGACCAGCGCGTCAACCCCATGATCGAAACCCTCCGCGCCGGCGGCGCCGAGCCCTACCGGCTCAAGCTGGATGCCGGCAACGAGCAACGCTCCTCGCGCCAGGCGATCCTGACCTATCAGCAGATGCTCGCGTTTCTCCGGGAAAACCACACCCGGTTTGACGCGGTGGCGGCAGTGGGGGACATGTACGGCCTGGCGGCGCTGCGGGCGGCGTCCGAACTGGGCCTGCGCGTGCCGCAGGACCTGGCGGTCATCGGCTTCGACGGCATGATCGCCGCCGAGAGCAACACCATTCCCATGACCACGATTGAACATCCCGAACAGGCGGCCGGCGAACTGGGCTTTGCCGTGCTCGCCGAGCGTCTCGACGGCGTGCGCAAGAAGGTGCGCCAGGAACGCGTGCCTCCGAAGCTGGTGGTGCGGGCGTCCACCGTAGGGATGTAACGGATGAACCCGACCCTCGGTGGGATCGTCCTGGGCCTCGCCGCCGCGGCGTGCCAGTCGCTGACCTATCTGCAATCTCGTCACTACGTTCAGCAACGCCGCGATGGGCGCTTGCGCCTGCTGCTGCTGGGCCATCTGGTGCAGGCGGTGGTGTGCGCAGCGCTGCTGCCGGTGCTGTGGCCCGCGAACATGCCCCCGCTGCGGCAGTACGCGCTGCCGCTGGTGGTCGAGAGCCTGGGCTACCTGGCGGGGCAGGCGTGCCTGTTCGTCGCCCTGCGTCACGCCGAGGCGTCGCGCGTGGCGCCGATCCTGGGTTTGAAGGTCGCCATGCTGGCGCTGGCCTCGGTGCTGTTTTTCCAGATGACCCTGAGCGGCCAGCAGTGGGCGGCGGTGGTGCTGGCGGTGGCGGCGGCGTTCGTGCTCAACTGGACCGGCGGCCAACTGGCGCCGCGGGCGACCCTGGGCGTGCTGGGCGCATGCATCGGTTACAGCGTGTCGGATTTGTACATCAAAGTGCTCATCGACCAACTGCACCCGGTGACCCCGATGCATGCGGCGCTGGTGGGCATGGCGCTCAGTTATGTCGTCTGCGGCCTGGCGGTGCTGCCGCTGCTGCTGGTGGTGCGGAACATCACCCGGCAGGATGTGCAGGCGGCGATTCCCTACGGCCTGACCTGGCTGGCGAGCATGGGCTTTTTCTACGCCAGCCTCGCCTGGGTGGGCGTGGTGCTCGCGGGCATCGCCCAATCGACGCGCGGGATCATCAGCATCGGGCTCGGGTATGTGCTGGCGCGGCTGGGCTGGGAACACCTGGAAACCCGCGCCCCGGCGCACGCGGTGCTGCGCCGGGCGGCGGCGGCGGCGCTGATGTCGCTGGCGATCGCGTTGTATGTGCTGGGACAGGCAAAATCGTAAGCCATTGATTTGCCCATTGCGGAAATCGACCTACAATAACCGATAGAGACACAACGCCTGTTGTGTGCGGGAACCACCATTTTGCCGGAGCGACCGACATTCCAACCGGGTGATGTGGTCGTCCACCCCAAGCGGCCGGAGTGGGGCGAGGGCGTCGTCAAGCAAGCCAGTCGGGCGGTGCAGGGCGGCGTGGTCGGGCAGCGGCTGGTGGTCAGTTTCAAGAACAATGGAATTACGACCATCAACACGGCCGTGGTGCCGCTGTTGGCGAGGAACGAAGCGATGGCATTGACGCAATCGAGCACGGGCCAGGGATGGCTGGCGGATCTGGAAGCCAAACAACGCACCGGCGGCCGGGCGGGGAGTGATCTCTCCCGTTTGCCTGATGTCCTGACTGACCCCTTCCGCAGCGAACTCGCCCGGGTGCAAGCAACGCTCGACACCTACCGCTTCGGCGGCCAGCACGCCACGCCGCGCGGCCTGCTCGAATGGGCGATCGGTCAAACCGGCATGAACGACCCGCTGTCGGAATACTCCCGGCATGACCTGGAACAGGCGTGGAGCCGCTTCGCCTACGAACGCGACCTCCATCTGGCGGACCTGGTGCGCCAGGTGATCCGCCTGGGCCAGACGGCAGCGCTGCAGGAAATGCTCAGCAAACCGAGCCTGGCGGACGCGGGCCGGCAGGCGCTGGGGCGGCTGCTGCGGCGGTAGGGCAAGCGACTGCAGCCAGCGCCAGTTGAGCAACTTTGCCGGGACGGTCGATCTCAGGCGTTTGCCAGCAACTTGAGCACGAACGCCGAATAAGCGTCCTTCATCGGCAGGTCGTAATCGTGCTGCAGTTGACGCCGCCGGGCCATGACCGCCTGTCCGGTCTTGTGGTTAACCGCCGGCTTATCTTCCGATTGCCAATACACGCCGCAGCCACGTTTTTGCCAGTTCGGCAGGTTGTTGAAATTCACGCCCATGGTGAAGAGCAACTCGTTCTTCTTCGCTACGCTCATTCCCAACAGTGCCGCGTTGGCAACCTTCACACCCTTTCCCTGCTTTCGCAGGCCCCAATAGCAATGGGCGTTCAGGGCATTGCGGTGGGCATCTTCATTCCGCCAGCGGAAGTAGTCCACGAGCAGTTCCACGGTAGGCAACTGGGCAATGCGACAGTCAAAACATGCGGTTGTTCCAGCCAGCAATGAAAATTTCGCGCTGGCTTCACCAGCCAGCACCGAGTTCAGTTTTCTGAGTTTCCTTTGGAAGCTGGCTTCCTGCGGATGAAACAGCAGGGAAATCTCGTCGCTCTGGGTGTAGCCGTAAATCAGATTAAATCCACACTCAGCCATCAAGTGCTTGACCGTAGCCACCATCAAGTCACGAAATCGCTCATCGAATGGAGCTTGGAACGCCAGCACTTCTTTGGTAAGCCGGGTAAAGCTTCGGCCATCCAGCCGTGCCACCATGTACAACCCCGGCAATACACACAGATCATGCGCTGTTTCATACACGCGCATTTGGGTGTCCAAGTCATCAAACTTCATCGCGCCACGCCTCCACGGTGAATCCCTGCGGCGTCATCAGGCGTACAAACCACATTTCGTCGTAACCTTCTGAGCGCTGAGGAATCTGTAGCTTAGCCTGGGTGCCCAGGATACCCGCCACTGGCACTTGCTGTTCGGGCGATCGGGCCGCATTGCGCGCCATGCATGCCTTGGCTTTGGATTCGAAGAAATAGCATATGACCTGGAAGCCCGCTGCCTTCGCCGCTGCGATATATGGTTCACGATCAGTTGACGCCGGATTGGTGTTGTCAATGACAAATCGTGTTTTGGTTCGCAGGCACGTGGTCAGGAATTCCCACTCCCGGTGGCGGGTTTTCAACTGATCCAGATTGATCCGTACGTGGGTGTGGAAAAACCTATCCAGGTAAAAGGTGGACTTCCCGGCTGCTTGCAGGCCGACAAAAATGACTGCTTCCATGAACTCGACTCCAACCTCCCCGAACGCCCAGCATGACAGGCTTTATGCTTCCGCTGATACCGCCGATCACATCATGGCTGTGGGCAGAAAGGACACGATGGACGCCGGGAGCCCCCGGCTTTCATAGCGTCTTAGCCATATGACATCTTAACTTGATCTTCGTCACCGGCTTGCGCGCGCTGGCTTGAGGCTCCAGGTCTGACAGCGCGTGTGGTGTGCGATTCGCTCGAAGGTCACCGCTGGCGACAGGATCCGCCACTTCGCCAGGCTCAGCACGGCCGGCGTGACCTCGTCGCCCAGCGCCGGGTATAACGCTCGCTCTGCCGTCGCCGTGGCCATCGGCTCACGACCGGCGGCGATGCGGCCGTACACGTCCGCCAACCGCCCCAGCAATTGCGCGGGACCGATCGCCACGCCGTCATGCATCACGGCGGTGGGCAGCATCCCTTCCGCCTGGACGTGACCAATGAGTTGCTCCGCCAGCGCCATGACCTGATCCAGCGGCCATGCAGTCGCATCGGCGACCCAGGGGGTCAGGTCCGCCGGACCGATGACTTGCAGGGCCGGCACGTGCGCGGGCAGTTCGCCGTCGCGCCGCCAGCCGACCAGCGCCAGCGCCAGGCCGGTGAGCAGTTCCGCCGGCGCGTGCCACTCGTGCAGCGGGACGCCGGCCCCGTCGCGCACCTCCGCAGCGTAGTCCGTCAGGGTGGCGCGGGTGATGTGCGCGGGTGTGTGGCCAAAGGCGCGCGCCAGGTCGTCCAGTCCGACAAACCGCAGCCCCGCCACGCGCGCGAGCGTCTGAATGTAGCGTGCGAAGTTGCTTTTGATCCGTTCCTTCTGCTCGTCGCTGCGCACCGGCGGCAGACGGATCGGGTCGGCATTCTGCCCGCCGACATAGTTGTCGCAGAATCGCTCCAGGCACAGCCGCAGGGGATGGCAGCCGAACAGGGCGGTGAAATCCCATTGCCTGACGGTCTGCTCCAGCAGGGGGATGAAGCGCCGGAGCTGGTCCTCGAAGCGGGGGGTGTCGGCAAAAGTGTTTTCATCGAACTTGCCCACCGTCGACTGGTCGGCGCGCACGCGGATCAAGCCGATCTGGGAGGTGCACAGCGTGCCGCAGAACCAGAAGATGCGCTGCCCCGGCAAGGCGAACGGCACGCCGTGAAACATCTTGCCGCACACGCCGGCCGCGTGGGCGATCTGCGGGGCGTAGGAGCTGCCATGCCGGGTGAGGCCCGAGCACTTGCCGAAGATCCGCTCCAGCGTCGCGAAGCCCGGCCGCTCCGCCGCCAGCGCCGCCTGGACGCCGTCGTGCCAATCCATCTGATCGACGCGTTCGACCGTCATGGGATGCACCGAACCATGATCGAAGTGGCTGGAAACGTCGTGCGCGCTGACCGCCTTGATCACGTCGCGCCGGCCGCGCTGCTCGAGGGTGCGGGCCTTGTCGCCGATGAGGTGAAAGCAACCTTTGACGCCGTGTGCCGTCATCAGGTCCGCCAGCCAGAGCACAATGTCATCGCACCCCGCTGCGGGCGGCGAGATCGAGTCTTCCGTGTCGTAGTACAGGATCGCATGCATGCCGGCAGTTTACGGGTTACCCCGGGAGGCGTGAACTGAAAGGTGAGTTGTTTCAGGCGGACCGGCGTCACGCCTGGGGGGTGGGGTTTGCCGTGGGAATGACGAGGTAATATGTAATCGCGGGCCTCTGCCCTGGACCGCCTACAATGGTCGCGCGGCGTCATGTCCATGCCGCAAGTCCGCTGGTCGTCCGGCATCAAAAGGAACCTGCCATGCGTCACTGGATCAACGTGGTTGCGATGGTTTTGTCTGGCGTGGTTCTCGGCGGCTGCATCGAGAAGACGGAGAAGGTTACGCTCAACCCCGATGGTTCGGGCAAGACCGAAGTCAGCGTGGTGATGCAGACGACTGGGGTGAATCTCAGCGCAGCCGGCCAGCCCAAGCCCGACCCGCAGTTTCTGGCGACACGCATGGCACGAGCCATCGTGCAATCCAGTGTCGGCGTGGAGGCCTGGAAGGACGTCAGCTTCAAAGCCGGGGAAGATGGCCGCACCCACTTCTCCGGCACCGCGTACTTCAGCGACTTCAATAAGGTGGATCTCAAGAACATTGGCCGGCTGAACGCAACGTGGAGCAAACAGCCCGACGGAGGCATGTTGCTCGAAATCAAGCAGGCCGGCAAACCCGCCGGCGGAGCGGCGCCCGCCGCGCTGACCGATGAACAGATTGCCGCCAAGGTGGCGGAGGCCAAATCGCAGTACGCCCAAAGCAAACCGGCAATGACCGGCATGCTGACCGGCATGAAACTGGATGTGACGTATATCCTGCCGGGGCAGGTGGAAAAGATCGGTGTGTTCAAGCCTGTGGCCGGCGGCGTCAGGCTTCAGGTGACCGGCGAGCAGATACTCCAGGGGATGGACAGGATTGCGACCGACGACGCATGGATGGCTGCCTCGCTGCGTGCCGAGCGCGACGCGATGCAGGGCGCGACCGACGAAGAGATCAACGAACTGATCCTGGGCGTGCGCGAGCTGATTCAAGCGCGCGTCAAGGACGCCAACAAGCCCTTGTTCGACTATGCCGCGGAAGTCGCCACCGCGAAGGCGGCGCAGCCGGCAATGATCACCGAACTCGGGCTGGATTAGTTCTGGCTGGCTGATCATCGCACGGGAGCATGGACTCCAGCGCCGGTGCGCCTGCCGACGGGGTTGTGACGGCAGGGAAACTCACCAGGCGTGGCCCCATCTGCCCCTGGTCGGCATCTACCCCGGGGAAAGAACCCACCCGCCGCGGTCGCGTGCGAAGCGCGACGATGCTGGACGACTTGGGTGACACGTCACTTGCCAAGCGTTGCCGGAAAGCCGCATCGCAACTGCGCGACGCCTTTCTCCGCCATCTCGTGAATCCCGACACCGGCTGGGTCGCAGGCTGGCGCAGCCGGGACGGCTTCAGGGGCTGGGGGATGGCGGTTTCCGCGAGCCTGGGCAGCTTGAGTTCATCCCCTCCCCGCAATCGGCATGTGACCCACGCTGTCCACCGGCAAGAACGGCTGGCGCACCTCATCTGCACGTGCCCTGCTGTGGGTCAGCGGGCGAGGATGCCTGCGGATGACTGACGCGATGGACTTGCATGAACGGGGGGGCGGTCGACGCGGGCGCTGCGGGCGCCGTCATCGCGCGGCGGTTGGGGCGCTGGAAGCCCTGGCTTTCCTTGCTGCAGTCGCAGTTGAGCGCGCCCTGCACCGGCGTTTGGGCTGCGCAGTGGGCGGCAAGCGCTGGCTTCAGCGCAGTTGGTGAAAGCATGATGCAACTGTGGTTGCCGCAGCGGTCGAAGCTGAGCTCACGAATTCCCCGTCGTCGTCGTCGTCGTCGTTTCCGCAGGCGCTGGCGGGGCGGCCTTGGGGCCGGTGTAGCCGCCGAGGTTCAGTTGATCCAGGCGGGCGCTGTAGCGTTCGAAGATTTGCTTGTGCTGGGTGGCCTGGGTGGAGAGCGGGTCGCCGCCTTCGCCGCCGCTTTGCGCCAGCTCTTCCGCCAGGGCGATGCCTTCGCTCAGGAGGGATTTGGCGTTGCCGATCGCTACCGCCTGTTCGGAGGCGAATTGGCGGGCGGTGGTTTCGAAGAACGTATGCCGCCCGGTCATCATGCCCACCGCGCCGGTGGAGCGTTTGGCGATCTGTTGCAGGCGAAAGCCCAGATCATACGCCGCCAGCGTCTGGGAGACGAGCAGTTCCACTTTCTGGGCCTGCTGACTGAGCTGTTCGAATTCGATCGCCCGTTTTTCCATGCCGCCGGCGCCGCTGGTCGCCTGCTGCAGTTCTTCGAGCGCCTGGTCCATTTGCGTCAGGGCGTCGCCGAACAGGGTCTGCACCTGTTCGTTGTAGGTGCTGACCACCAGCGCCAATTCGTCCAGGAACTGTTTTTCCAGCGTTTCCTGGTGGGCCTGGGCTTTTTCCCGCGCCACCTTGATGTCCTGCAGGCGGGCGGAAGTGTTCTTCACCGACTTGCTTACATCGGCAATGAACTTTTCCTTGAAGTCCAGTTGCTTCTGCAGCAACGTCTGCTGCGACTGGCGCACATCCAGATCCAGCGCCAGGATTTCCGCCTGAGACTGCTGCTGGCGGGCTTTGAGCGCCACGTCGGCCGCCTGGTCGTAGAGTTCCCAGCGTCGATTGCCCTGCAGGGGAAACGCTTCGTTTTTGAGCTTCTGTTCCTGTTCGAGCAGCGCGGCACTTTGCTGGCGATGGTCCGCGATCTGCGCTTCGAGTTCCTTGATCTGCGCCGCCAGCGTTTGCAGTTGCCGAACCAGCGCGTCCTTCTGCTCGCTGGCGGTGCGGCGGTCATCTTCCAGGCGGGCGAACAGCGGGCCGTCGTCGGTGGCGTAGCTGGCGACCAGCGACTGGCTGCGGCCGATGGCGACCATCTGGCTCAGCAGGCGGGTCGAGCGATTGGAGACCTCCGCCCAGCGCTTGAGCGCTTCGCGTTGCAGATCGCGCGCGGCCGAGGCGTGAATGTCCGCCGCCAGCCGCCGCGCCGCCCGCGCTTCGGCGGCATCCTTCCCGGCGATGATCGGCTTAAGCAACTCCAACGCCGCTTGCAGCTTTTCCTGACGCCACGCCTGCAGCCGCGTTTCTTCCGCCTGCTGTTGGCCGGCCTGCACCTGCTGGGCGTATTCGCTGAGCTGGTCCCCGCTGCGGGCGATGTCCACGCGCAACGTCGGGACATACCCCAGCTCGGCGTCGGCGAGAATCTGCCGCACCTGCTCCATCTGCCGCCGGGCCGTGGCGGACTGCTGGGCTTGTTGATCGCACCCCGCCAAGACCAGCGGGCCTGTCAGCGTCGCCACCAGCAGCCATCGCCTCATCGCGGAACCTCGGGTGAAAAAAGAGAATGCGGCAAGTATAGCCGACCGCCAGGGTTGAACCAACCGGGAACCAATCGCTCCGCGCCATCCCATCGTTTCCCTGCACCACCTATCTCCGAGCCGCCGATCGCACGCCCTGGGTAATCCAGAGCCAACGCCTGCCTCCGCTTTTTAACGAGCCCCGCGCGCGAGCAACGGGTTGCGGCGCAGCCGCAGCGGAATGGCGCAGTCAAAACAACCCCACCTGACGGCCGGGACTCGTTCAGCAACGGCGCCTGGGGTACATGCGTTTGCCCCGGGCTTCCGACCTAACCGTCTGAAAACCTGCCCGCCAGCCGCTACACTGTGCCGCTTGTGCGCAACCAAACACCCCTGGCCGGGCGCCGCTTCGCGCCGGCTGGACCGACAAGCATGAAGGGAATCACCATGAATTTTGACATCGAACGCGTTCACGGCCGGCAGGTCCTCGACAGTCGCGGCAACCCGACCGTCGAGGTGGAAGTGCAACTCTTTGACGGCTCGCTGGGCCGGGCTTTGGTGCCCAGCGGCGCCAGCACCGGCGAGAACGAAGCCGTCGAGCTGCGCGACGGCGACAAGAGCCAGTACGTCGGCAAAGCGGTCACCAAAGCGGTCAAGAACGTCAACGACGTGATCGCTCCGGAACTGGTGGGCCAGGACAGCCGCGAGCAGGAAATGCTCGACGCCCTGATGCTCCAACTCGACGGCACCGCCACCAAGAGCAACCTGGGCGCCAACGCCATCCTCGGCTGCTCCATGGCGATCGCCCATGCCGCGGCGCAGGCGTGCGGCATGCCGTTGTACCGCTACCTCGGCGGCACCGGCGCCAAGACCCTGCCGGTCCCGATGATGAACATCCTCAACGGCGGCAAGCATGCCGACAACACCGTCGACTTCCAGGAGTTCATGATTCAGCCGTGGGGCTTCTCCAACTTCGCCGACGCCATCCGCGCCGGCGTCGAGATTTACCACGCCCTCAAGAAGGTGCTCCACGACGACAACCTCAGCACCGCGGTCGGCGATGAAGGCGGCTTCGCCCCCAACCTCAAGAGCAATGAAGACGCGCTCAAGATCATCGAGAAAGCCGTCGCCAAAGCCGGCTACAAATGGGGCGAGCAGATCTTCGTCGCCCTCGATCCCGCCACCAGCGAACTGTGGAACGAAGCCGAAAAACTCGGCAAGAAGGGCTACTGCTTCTTCAAGAGCGATCCCAAGAACGTCATCAGCTCCGAACAGATGGTCGGCATCTGGACCGACTGGGCGCGCAAGTATCCCATCCGTTCCATCGAAGACGGCCTGGCGGAAAACGACTGGGACGGCTGGGCGAAGCTCACGGCCGCGCTGGGCGAGAAGGTTCAGCTCGTGGGCGATGACCTGTTCGTCACCAACAAGAAGTTCCTCGCCAAAGGCATCTCCACCGGCTGCGCCAACGCCATCCTGGTGAAGGTCAACCAGATCGGCTCGCTGAGCGAAACCTTTGACGCCGTGGGCCTGGCGATGCGCAGCGGCTACAACGCGGTGCTGAGCCATCGCTCCGGCGAAACCGAAGACGCCACCATCGCCGACATCGCCGTGGCGACCAACTGTGGCCAGATCAAGACCGGCGCGCCCTGCCGCAGCGACCGCAATGCCAAGTACAACCAGCTCATCCGCATCGCCGAACAACTCGGCGACACCGCCCAGTACGGCAGCATCTTCTGGAACAAGGGCTGATCCCCCCCCGGAAGTGTCCCCCGGACCCCCGGACCCCCGGACCCCCGGAAGTCGCCCAGCGACTTTCAGCAGTCAAACAGCGCACATCACGCGACCAAAGCCAAACCCATGGCCTTGGTCGCGCTGCGCGCTGACTTGGCCCTGACGCCAGTCACCATCCACTATCACCGGCAGCAGCACGAATACAGCAAATGCCTGCCTGCTCGACTCCGTGGCTCCGTGTCTCTGTGAGAGACATGCTTTCTTCTGCTGCTCATGCATGGAAAGAAAATCTCTCACGGAGCCACAGAGGCACGGAGAGATGCCGCACGGAAAGACAAGCCCACAGTCATCTACTGAATGGTGGGTCGGCTCCGCCCGGCTTGCTCACCCCAGCCAGACGCCGGTGAACACTTCCGTTGCGGGGCCGGTCATGAGCACGCTCTGGCCTTCGCCGCGCCATTCCAGCGTCAGATCGCCCCCCGGCAGATGCGCGAGGACGCGCTGGCCGCTCCGGCCGGTGAGCACGCCCGCCACGCATACCGCTGACGCGCCGGTTCCGCACGCCAGCGTGATGCCGCTGCCGCGCTCCCAGGTGCGCATGGTGACTTCGCCGGCGCTGTGCACCTGCACGAAATGGACATTGATCCGCCGGGGGAAGATGGCGTGCCGTTCCAGGTACGGGCCGACCTGTTCCAGCGGCACTTTGGCGACGTCGCGCACGTACAGCATCAGGTGCGGATTGCCCATGGACACGCAGGTCATGCGTTCGTCCAGCCCAGCCGCCTGCACCCACGCGGGCGCGCAGCCGGCGGCCGACCAGTCGAACACATCCTGCGTCGGCTGATCCACCAGCTTGCCGGTGCCGCCGCGGGCGACGGGGATTTCGTGGGCAGCCAGGATCGGCGCGCCCATGTCGACGGTGACCTGGGTCACCTTGTGGTTGCGGTCGAGTTCATAGCGGAGGGTCAGCACGCCCCGGCCGGTCTGGACCCGCATGGGGTTGGCGGTCGCCAGGCCGTGGTCGTGGGCGAGCTTGCACACGCAGCGCACGCCGTTGCCGCACATCTCGGATTCCGAGCCGTCGGCATTGAACATGCGCATGCGGACATGGGCATCAACACCCGCTTCCGGGGGCAGCACCATGATCAGCCCATCGCCGCCGACGCCGAAGTGCCGGTCGGCAATCGTGATCGCCAGTTGCGCAGGATCAGGAACCGTCTCGGCGAAACCGTTGACGTAGACGTAATCATTGCCCAGGCCGTGCATTTTGATGAAGCGCATGGCGGGGGATTATAGCGAGGCCACCGCCGGGCGAAGGCAGCGTCAGGCGCCACCGAGCCAGCGCATCGGGGCGTGACTTCCCCACGAATGTTGAGGCGCTGTTTCTACATCCATTGTGCTGTCTGCCGTCGCGTCCACCTGAAGTGGGTAAGTCCAACCCGCATGCATCCAACCACCAAGACACCAAGTCACCAAGATCAACCTGAAATCTCCTGGTGACTTGGTGACTTGGTGTCTTGGTGGTTAAACGCTCTTCGCGCCCGCCCAGCCATCCACGAGTTACGAGTGCCATCCGGGGGGCCTGGGGCCAGAATCCGGAATCCGGGGGGGTTACGGTGCGGTGTACACGATGCCGCCGGAGTAGTAGCCGCTGGCGGCGCGGGAGTAGATCAGCGGGAACGGGTAGCGGTGGTAATTGCTGCTCGACGACACGGTGCCCGTGTAATCCTGTCGCGCCTGGCCGGCTTCGACATGGCCGTCGGCGAACACCGCCTGGGGCGCGTCGTGCCAGTAGCCGTTGAGGTTCAGGTCATCCGTCGCCAAACTGCCGTGATCCGTTCGCAGGATGCCGCGCGAGCCCACCCCCGCCGCGATGTACCAGAACGGGAACACCTTCATCTCCACCGGATACCCCGGCCGATCCACCGCCATCGAATGCCCGTCGGCATACAACAGCATCGTCGCGGGCTCCGGATCATGCGAAGGCTTCTTCGCCGCGTGCGGGTTGGCGGTGTTGTCCGCTCCCCAGTTCCACACCCCGTTGTTGTAGTACACCTGCCCGAAGGCATTCAAACTGTACGAGTAGTTTTCCCCCGCGTCCCCGGTCCACGCATTGAGCAGCATGTTCCAGGGATTCGTCGGACAACGCAGCTGACGCGAACGGCTCAGATACCGCTTGCGCAGCAGAATCTCCAGCGGCGTGTAGTACAGCGTCGCGGGATACAACCCGTTGGGAATCGTTTTCTCGGCGTCGCCATACTGCAGGTAATTGCGGAAGCCCCCCGCCGGCGGCAGTTCGTCCTGGTTGTCGCTCTCATACGTCCCGCACACGATGCGGATCTGCCGCAGGTTGCTCTGACACTGAATCGCCTCCGCCCGGTCCCGCGCCTTGGCGAGTGCCGGCAGCAGCAGGGCGATCAGCAGCGCGATGATCGAAATCACCACCAGCAGTTCAATCAGCGTGAAGCCGGCGACCCGGCGAACGACCAATCCGTTTGACTGTGACATGGGGCAAATCCTCACTAAGAAACTGTCGCAAAGCACTCAAACCACGGAGCCGTCAAGCACTGCAGGAAAGCGGCGGATCAACCCGCTGCGCATGCTGGCTCTGGGTGTCCTGGGCGCCTCTCCGGGGCTGGCGTTGAGAATCTCCCTAATCATCCAGAGGCGCAGGGGAAGTCGCCCATTGCCGGGCGGCAGCCAGATGGGCGCGCATCCGCTGCATGTCCGTGACGATCGCTTGTTTCGCATTCACCAGATGCTCGCGCATGAGCTGCCCCGCCTGCTGGGCGTCCCGGGCCGCCACGGCCTGGGCAATCGGCGCATGCTCGGGATAACTGATCGTGTATTCCCCCAGCAGCGCCAGAAACCGGCTGACCGTGGCGCAGCGCATCTGCCGCCGCAGCACGCGCACGATGCCCGGCGCCTGCTGCATGCCGCTGACTTCGCCCAGGAAGCGATGAAACGCCCGGTCGCGCGCCTCGCGCTCAAACCCCGACCCTTCATGCCGATCCGCCGCCGCCGCCAGCTTGCTCAGCTCCTGCGCCTGCTCCGCCGTGACCACCGCCGCCGCCCGCGCGGCTATCAGCGGCTCAATCGCCGCGCGAATGTCATAAATCTCCAGCACCTGCTCATCATTGGTTTCCCGCACATACGTGCCGCTCTTGCCCCGCCGGACGACCAGCCCATCCTGCTCCAGCCGCAGCAGCGTTTCCCGCACCGGCACCCGCCCCGCCTTCCACCTTGCCGCCAGCGACACCTCGCCCACCCGCTCCCCCGGCCGCAGCCCGCCGGTGGCAACTTCAGTAATGAACGTCTGATACAGCCGGGAGGGGTCCAGAGTGGTGGGTGCAAAGGTGGTCATGATGCGTCCGGCCCAATCTTGGCGTCAAAACTTGTATACAAGATGGAGAGCAGTATAAGCAGCGGGTGGGCGGAGGGCAAGGGGAATGTTCAGGAGAGGCGGGGAGAGAAAGTTGAGCGGGGCGGGCAGGGGAGTAGCCCCATGGACTTCCCTTGAAATACTGGTATTGCCATTCTGCTTGCGTGTCGGGTCTTCTACTTCCGTCGCAGCAACGCCAGGGCCTGAGCGACTTCCTGGCCTTTGGCTTCGATAATGTCCAAGAGTTCCTCGGGCGTCCGCGTGTCCACGACCGGTTTCTTGTGCGGGTTGACGGCCTTGAGGTCGTAGACGGCGTCCTCGATCTCCTTGGCCTTGGCGGCGAGGTCCTTCGACTCGCGGGTCAGTTCCTTGACCCTGGCTTCGGCTTCCTCGATGGCCGCTTCGTCGCGGGGCTTGGCCTTCTTCAAATCCTTGAGCTTCTCGCTCCACTGGGCGGCTTGCTGGCCTTTGGCGGTGGATTGCTCCTTGAGCGGCCGGGCCTCGTCGGCGGCGATCCGCTTGCGCTCGTCAATGTCCACGGTCCACGACAACTCGCTATCGGCGCGCTTTGGCAGCAGCCGCATGAAGTCCTCGAAGTGCTTGAGCGTCAGCGGCGTCTTCTTGCGGACCTTGATGTCCGTCAGGTCGTAGTACCAGATCTTCCGCGTGGGCTGGCCCTTGGTGAAGAAGAGCAGGTTCGTCTTCACGCCCGCACCGGCGGCGGTGAACACCCCGGCGGGTAGGCTCACCACGCACCACAGGTCGCATTCGTCCAGCAGCTTGCGTTTGGTCTTGGTGAACGCGTCCTGGTTGGTGCGGAAGAGCAGGCCTTCATCAAGAACGATGCCGCATCGTCCACCGTCGCGCAGGGACCGGATGACGTGCTGGAGGAACAGCACCTGCGTGGCGCTGGTCTTGTAATCGAAGTTGGTCTGGGCTTCCTTGCCTTCCTTCCCGCCGAAGGGCGGGTTGGTCAGGATCACGTCAAACGTCTGCGGCGCGCCGTCGAACAGCCCGCCGTAGGTCTCTCGACCGGTCAGCGTGTTGCCGTGCCAGAGGCTCGGTTTGTCGATCCCGTGCAGCACGAGGTTCGCCAGCGCGATGGGGTAGATGAGGTTCTCTTTCTCCCGGCCCCAGAAGGTTCGCCGCTTGAGCGTCTCCAACTGCTCGGCCGTCGCGTCTTTGTTCAGGTTACCTGTGATGTGCTCGAAGCTCTGGGCCAGGAATCCGCCCGTGCCGCAACTGGGGTCGTACACGGTGTCATCGGCGCTGGGGTTGATCACCTGCACCATTGCGGTGATGACCTGGCGCGGCGTGAAGAACTGCCCGCCGTCGTTGCCCTTCTCGCCCATCTTCAGCAGCAGCCCTTCGTAGACCTGCGAGAGCGTGAAGACGTGCGTCGGGTCGATGGCCTCGGTCGTGAGCTGATGTACCTTGTCCAGCACGTCCAGGAAGTTCCGCTCGGTGTCGATGCGGACGCGCTCAACGCCGGTCATGATCTCGCTGATGACCTTCTGGCGCGGCGTGGCGTCGGGCCGGTTCTTCAGGCCTTTCAGGTGCGGCAGCAACTCCATGTTGATGAAGTTGAACAAGGCGTTCTGCGGCGCGTTCTGAAGCTCCACCCGCTTGTTCGTCTGGCCTTCCGGCAACGTCTCCGGCGGCGATCCCCAGTCGCGCCAACGATACGGCGATTCCAGCGAAGCCCGGAAAGAAACGCCTAAAGCCTCGGCCTCCTGCTCCTCGCGGTGCTCCTTCTCGTCAAGGATGCGAAGGAAAAGAATCCAAGTCAGTTCGGGCACGTACTGCATCGCACCGGCGCAGTTGCCACGCCGCATGATGTCGCAGATGCTCTTGACGGCCTGATCTACCGATTGCTGCGTTGCATGGCGTCTGCCGTTGCCGTTTCCGTTGCTGCTCGTCCTGGGGGTTCTCGCCATATTACATGCCCCCCTTGAATGCCTTACGCAGCAAGGCCGCGGGTAGCGCCTTGATTGCATCAAGTTCCGCCTCCGCCGCCGCACGAGCCATCTCCACCGCAGCCATCTGCTCGCACAAGGTCGCTGCGATGCGTTTCTGTTCCGGCAACGGCGGTAGGGGTATCTGAAAAGCCTCGACATAGCCCGATCGAATGCTGTGAACCGTTGCTCCCTGCTTGATCCCGTCTGAGAGAATGCGCGACTCGTTGAATCTAAGCACCCACCGTAAATAGCTGCTGTCTATAACACTGCTGTCCGGGAGGATTCCTTTTATGTCCTGATTGAATGTCAGAGGTCGTCCAGCGATTGCGACCGGAAGTGTGTGTGCAAGTACGCCCGACCTAATAACCACAAGAATGGTTCCTTCTGGCACCTCAGCGATGCGGGTCTTCTCCAAGGCACGACGTGATATTTTGTCCTGAGAATCCACCAGCACATCTGTGTACATGTCCTTGGGCGAAACCCATAGCACGTCTCCGGCCCAGAACGCCTTTTCCGCCTTGCTTGGTGTGCTTCCGTGCCGAAACCGACAACAGTCTTTCAGGGCGACCATGCGCCATCCTGTCGGAAGGGGGCCTTCGTGGAGCTTCACAACTATCGCTTCCAATGTCGTCATGCCGCAAACATCCTTGTCTTAGTCTCACGAAGTAGGTCCGACGGTTTGCCCGCTGCCTGGAGGGCTGCCAGGCCGCCAGCCGCCTTGACCTCCGGCGTCTGGAATATCTGCGGGTTCTCCAGACCCTCGGTGCCGCCACGATCAAACTGGCTGGCGATGGCGCGGATCGTCGCGGCGGCCTGGATGGGCAGCGCGTTGATCCAGTCTTCGTGCTTGTAGGTGAAGGCCATCGTCCGGTCGTGGCGCGTGCGCGGATTCATGCCCCAGCCGAGTTCGGCGAGCACGTCGTATAGGTCATAGTCCTGCTTGTCGTCCACCATCCGCACGACCGTGGGCGAGTAGCCGGAGGTCACGAGCGTGTCGATGAGTTCTTGCCGCAAAAGCGGATCGATCCAGCGGCCCCGGAAGTCGTCGAGCGTGTGGACTTCCTGCACCAGCCGCGCGGCGAGTCGGGCCTTGTATTCATCGACCGGTACGGGCATGGCGCGACCGTCCACGTCGGTGACGATGAAACGTCCGGCGTCGGTAATGTGAACGTCGAAGCCCTCGACGCTGATCGTGGGTTCCGGTGGAGGCGGCGGCGGTTCGGGGCCATCACCGCCCGTCGTGGGGCCGGGACCGGGCCCGGGCGGTTTGGTGATGAAGCCCGCGCCGAAAAGGCGCGTGGCGTCGGTGTAGTCGTAGACGCGGAACATCAACTTGCCGGTGGGCGCGTCGATGCGGGTGCCCCGACCGACCATCTGGTAGAAACTGATCGGTGACTTGAGGTACTTGAAGAACACGATGTTCCGCACGCAGGGCACATCGACGCCGGTGGTCAGCAGGTCCACGGTCGTAGCGATGAAGTGGCTGCTCGAGGAGGCGCGAAGGTCGGGAAGCTGGTCATTGCCGCTGCTGGCGGCGGTGCATTTGAAGGCGTAGTAGTCGAGCCGCTGTTTGCCGTGGTCGGCGCACCACTTGGCGTACAGGTTGTTCATACAGACGGCAACGTCGTCGGCATGGCGGTCGCGGGCGCAGAAGATGATGGTCTTCTGCTCGGGGCCGCCGGTTTCCAGGAGGTAGTTGAACAGGTCGCGGCACATCGCCAAGACGCGGTCGGGCAGCAGGATGCGATCCTCGAACTTGAACTTCTCGTAGAGGTCGTCGATCTGCTCGGGCGTGAGCGGCTGACCGGTGACCGCGTCCACCGGGTGCCGGGCGATGATCTCGGCCTTTGAGATGCCGGTGTCGTCGAGGTTGACGCGGCCCTTCTGGATTTCACAGGCGGCGAGGTAGCCGTCTTCGATGGCCTGGGCGATTTCGTATTCGTAGGCGGGCTCGCCGAAGTAGGCGATGTTGTTTGAGGTGATCTCGGCGTCCTGCTTGGCCTCGGTCGTCTCTTCCTTGCATTCGAGCTGGCGCGGCGTGGCGGTAAGGCCGACCTGGACGGCGTTCTTGTTGCGCGTGAGCACCTGCGACCACTTGCCCCAGGCCGAGCGATGGCACTCGTCGATGACGATGTGGGTGAAGTAGTCCTCGGGGTAGAAGGTGGTCAGGAAGTTGGCGTCGCCGTTATCGTTCTCCACGCCCAGGGTCTGGTACGTGGCGATGTGGATGCGGGCGTTCTTGGCGTTGTTCGTACCGTCCGGCTTGCGGAAGACCTCAGCAGCGTCGGAGCCGAAGACGTTCTGGAACGCCTTGAGCGCCTGCGTGCGGAGTTCATCGCGGTCACAGACGAACAGGGCGCGGGTGAGTTGCCCGGCGTCGGAGATTCGTTTGAGCAGGTTGACGGCGATGAAGGTCTTGCCCGCACCCGTGGCCAACGAGAGCAGTGCCCGCTTCGGCTGATTGGCGAGCTGGTCGCGGGCGACCTTCTCCATGACGGCGCGGATGGCGGCGTCCTGGTAGTAGCGCCGAGCACCTTCGCCGCCGGGGTACGGCTGGAGCAGTGGCCTCGCTGCGGGCGACTCAAGCGTGAAGCCCATGCCTTGTTCGTACCTGGCGCGGAGGTCGGCTGGGGTTGGGAACTCGGCGATGGGCTTGGGTGCGGAGGTCAGGCCCGTGAAGCAGTCGAACTCGACGAACTGATGGCCGTTGGACGAGAAGACAAAGCGGACGTTGAGTCGCTTGCACTCGGAGTAGCCCTTGGCCTGATCCAGGCCATGACCAGCCGGGAGGCTTTCCTTCTTGGCCTCGATCAGCGCCAACGCGACCGGCTGCGTATCGAGGTTGACCTTGACCCGGAGAACGTAGTCGATCTTGCCCCGGGAGCGCCGCCGGGCTTTGCCGTTGATGATCTCGACCGTGCCCGCCGTCTCCTCACGCCGAATGAGGTCTTCGGTCCAGCCACGCTTGTGAATGGCTGGGTCGATGAGCTTGGCGCGGGTGTCGGCTTCGTTATGTGGCATCGGGGCAGTCAAGTCCGCAAAAAAAACACTTGGTTTCCCGGCGTTGGGGGGCCTGAACGTAAGCAAATTCTGTTCTTAATTACAGTGCAATGCGCAACAGCGTAGCAAACATGAAAAGGCTTACTCGCTGATAAGCAAGTTGATAGTCGAAGATGTGGGGTGCGTGCAACAGAATTGCCTTAATACCGCACGTTGTGTCATTACCCTGAAAATACCCTGATCTGGCCGTTTTGGTGACATTTCACGCAAGTGCCTGTCAATCAACCGTTTGAATGTGATTTTGGCGGTTTGAAAATGTCACTGACAAACGGATGTGACATCTGCAAGTGGTTGTCCTGACTGTGGTTGCAGATTTGTCACCATGCGAAGGGGGTGACAAAGTGACATTGGGGGAACCCGCCGACTGGCGTCGGCGGCTCGGAGGGTGGGAATCGGGGTGATTTTCTGAGCCGACGACGCGCGTCGTCGGGTGGGGTGGGGGTGGGGATCAGGGCGAAAGCATGTACCCAAGCGCCTGGGCTGGACGAGCCCCGACCGTCAGGGAGGGGTTGTTTTCGTTGCGTCACGTCGCAACCCCTTGCTCACGCGCGGGGCTCGTTCAGACATGCGTACAGATGATTGCCTTGGGGGCGGGGTGTGGGTACTGGAGGTTGTTGTCAGGGTTGAGCGGGGGGCGTATAGTGCAGATCAGCGGTGGGCCGGCTGCGGGTGGGGTTGGCTGCTGTATGAAGGGAGCCCGGCATGGGGTTGCGTGAGAATCTGGAGCAGGAGCCGATCAGCTCGCTGGATTTGCGGGAGTTGATCAAGGTTAAGCCGACGGACACCGTGGCGCACGCGGTGGAGTTGATGCGCGCCAAGCGGTTGGGTTGCGTGGTGGTGGTGGATGACCACGGGCGACCGGTGGGGAAATTCACGGAAAAACGGCTGCTGGCGTTGCTGCTCAAGAAGCCGACGGCGTTGCAGGATCAGGTGAGCGATTACATGACCACGCCGCAGGTCGCCTTGGGTCAGACGGAGCCGATCGCGAAGGTATTGCACGCGATGGGGGCGATGAGCCGGCGGTTCGTGATTGTGCTGGACGAGGACGGCAAGGCGATCGCGTTGACGGGTCAGAAGGGCGTGATGGAGTACATTGCCGAGCATTTCCCGCGGGTGGTGAAGGTTCAGATGATGGAATCGAAGTTGTACATGGACCAGCGGGAGGGAGCGTGACATGCGTCGCAAGCGTCGCCAGGTAGAAGCCGGTGAATATTCGGATCCGCTGAAGGACTACAGCCCGACGGAGTACGGGGATGGTCTGGAGAAGTGTCTGTGCGAGATGCAGATCAAGCAGATGCAGATCACGCCGCTGGTGCAGGTGACGCCGGGCACGAAGATTCGGGTCGCCATGGAGAAGATGGCGGAGCTGGGGATCGCGTCGGTGCTGGTGACGCAGGCGGGGAAGCTGGTGGGCATTTTCACCGAGCGTGACGTGCTGGACAAGGTGGCGCCGCGATTTGCGGAGCTGGCGGACAAGCCGGTGAGCAGCGTGATGACCACGGGGGTGGTGGTGGCGTATGAGACGGACACGGTCGCCAAGGCATTGAACCTGATGGCGATCGGCGGGTTCCGGCATATCCCGGTGCTGGATGTGGACGACAACGTGGTGGGCGTGCTCGGGCCGCGTCGCATCACGAAGTTCCTCGAGCAGCACTTCCCGGATTGATGGCAGCGCGGCAGGGCGGGCGCGCGGGGGGTGGTTCCGGGGGCGGTTCCGTTTGACATATCAACAACAGTCAGGCGCTGTGTGATTCACGGTGCGCGGTAGCTGTTCTGATGCTGCGCGGTCCTTGCGTTGATGCTGTGCGCGGTTGATTCCCCTCCATCCCGGCGTTGCGGCGGAAGCTTCCTTCACCCCTGCCGGGGTGAGATATTTCAGAAGCATCAGTTTCCACGAGTTCCGCTGCGCTCCACTCGTGGCTACTTGCCTGCGCCCCCTTCAGGGGCGAAGACCCCGCACGGCAAACGGGTGTGCAACCGTAAGCCGTCAGGGAGGGGTGATTTGATCGCGTCAAACCCGTGTGGCTGCGCCCAGGGCAAGCGGATGGACCGATTTACGTAACCAGCCGCGCGCGTGAGCCAGCGGTTGCGGTGCTGCCCCTGCGCCGGCCCTGCGGCTGCGCCGCCACCCCTTGCTCACGCGCGGGGCTCGTGCACAACTTTCTTTGTCAGCGTCGATTTGTCGCGGTCGCGTGGCGCGGTTGAACTGCGCACGGCGTGGGAGCGATCAGGTTGCGCACGACATGGGATGCGAACGAGCGGTGACAGCGCGCAAGAAAAACGCCGCGGGGTGAGCGCGGCGTGGGTGGGTTGCGGTTGATGCCAAGGGCGAGGTTGGCGCGGCGCGGGATTAACCCAAGCGCTGCGCCAGGGTCCGCAGTTCGTCGTGCAGCGCCTGGGGCATTTTCTTGCCGAAGCGGGTGAGATGGGACTGGATGGAGTCGAGTTCGGCTTTCCAGCCGGCGGTGTCGACGGCGAGGAGTTGCTGGAGGTTTTCGGGGGCGAGGTTCAGGCCGTTGAGGTCCAGGGCATCGGGGGTGGGCAGGGTGCCGATGGGGGTGTCGACGGACTTGGCGGCGCCGGTGCAGCGTTCGAAGACCCATTTGAGGACGCGGGAGTTTTCGCCGTAGCCCGGCCAGAGGAATTTGCCTTTGTCGGACTTGCGGAACCAGTTGACGTAGAAGATGCGGGGCATCTTGCCGTAGGAGGTGGGGGTGGCGCCGGCCTGAGCGCCGAGCTTGAGCCAGTGGTTGAAGTAGTCGCCCATGTGGTAGCCGCAGAAGGGCAGCATCGCCATGGGGTCGCGGCGGAGTTCACCGACTTTGCCGGCGGCGGCGGCGGTTTTCTCGCTGGACATGATGGCGCCCAGGAAGGTGCCATGCTGCCAGGAGCGGGCTTCGCTGACGAGGGGGACGGTGGTGGCGCGGCGGCCGCCGAAGAGGATGGCGTCGATGGGCACGCCGCGGGGGTCCTGCCATTCGGGGGCGATGACCGGGCACTGGCCGGCGGGGGCGGTGAAGCGGGCGTTGGGATGGGCGGCCTTGCCGTGGGCTTCGGCGTGGTACCAGTTCTTGCCGTGCCAGTCGACGAGGTGTTCGGGCTCGTCCTCGGTCATGTCTTCCCACCAGACGTCGCCTTCGTCGGTCAGGGCGCAGTTGGTGAAGATGGAGTTCTTGGTGATGGTGCGCATGGCGTTGGGGTTGGAGTCGTAGCTGGTGCCGGGCGCGACGCCGAAGAAACCCGCTTCGGGGTTGATGGCGTAGAGCCGGCCGTCGGCGCCGAACTTCATCCAGGCGATGTCATCGCCGATGCACTGGACTTTCCAGCCGGGGATGGTCGGTTCGAGCATGGCGAGATTGGTCTTGCCGCAGGCGGAGGGGAAGGCGGCGGCGATGTACTTGGTGACGCCCTGGGGGCTGGTGATCTTGAGGATGAGCATATGCTCGGCGAGCCAGCCCTGGTCGCGCGCCATGGTGGAGGCGATGCGGAGGGCGAAGCATTTTTTGCCCAGCAGGGCGTTGCCGCCGTAGCCCGAGCCGTAGGACCAGATTTCGCGGGTGTTGGGATAGTGGGTGATGTA
The DNA here is from genome assembly GCA_964605235.1 of uncultured Phycisphaeraceae bacterium. Lineage (GTDB taxonomy): Bacteria > Planctomycetota > Phycisphaerae > Phycisphaerales > Phycisphaeraceae > CAZSBB01. The sequence continues at coordinate 158,429 of CAZSBB010000004.1, read as the reverse complement.
CTTGTTCTGGGCGTCGCAGGGCCAGTGCAGGTCATGGCGGCAGGAGGGGGGATCGCCTTGCACGAGGGGATAGCCGACGGAATGGAGGCAGGGGACAAACTCGCCGTCATTGCCGAGGGTGTCCAGGACCTTCTTGCCCACGCGGGTCATGATGTGCATGTTGGCGACGACATAGGGCGAGTCGGTGATCTCGACGCCGATGTGGGCGATGGGTGAGCCGATGGGGCCCATGGAGTAGGGGATGACGTACATGGTTCGGCCGCGCATGCAGCCGGCGTAGAGTTCGCGGAGGGTGTGCTTGGTTTCCTCGGGATCGCGCCAGTTGTTGGTGGGGCCGGCGTCGTCAGGGCTGTCGGAGCAGATGAAGGTTCGGTCTTCGACGCGGGCGACGTCGCCGGGGTCGGACCAGATGAGCACGCTGTTGGGGCGCAGGCGGGGGTTGAGCCACTTGGCGGTGCCGTGGCGCACCATGGCGTTGAGCATGTTCTGATACTCATCCGCAGAGCCGTTGGCCCAGTAAATGTTGTCGGGGCGGGTCATGCGCACGATTTCGCCCACCCACTGCCGCAGCCGGGCGTGCTGCGTGGGGGCGTTGTTCACGGCGTCATTGGCGTCCAGTTCGATGTAGGGCGCGGTCATGGGGGAAGCTCCATCTTTCTACGTGCAGGCAGGCAGGCTCAGACACTTGGGTTGCTGATCGGTTGGAAACAAATCCAACTCAACAGATTTACATATCTTAATGTCGATATTTTTATCTGCAACTCCGATCTTCCAGATTAATCGGCCAATCGCCCAGCCGACTTCGCCGCCCCTCGGGTTACGGCGTAGACGCCGGCGCTGCGACTGGCTGCGCCAGCATTTCCGCCAACTCGGCGCCGATGCCCGGACCGCCCAACGCGGCCACGCGGCCATCGGCGTTGAGCACCACGAACCGAGGCAATTGCCGCACCTCGAACCGCTCAAGCAAACTCGCATCACCCGGCCGGGGACGATGCCGAGCCCACGGCGACGCCATCTGCTGCAGCGCGGGATCCGCACTTCCGCTGCTGTCGATCATCACCACCTTCACCCGCTCGTGACGCAGCAGTTCGTGCAGGTGCGGGTAGTGGCTCTCCAGAAAATCGTAGCCCGGCCAGAAGTACAGCACCGTCAGCGTCGCCCCCAGGTCGGTCACGCTGTTCCAGGTGCGCCCATCGAGCAGCCCCAGCTCCAGCGTCACTGGCTGATCCAGCAGGTTGACATAGTGGTAACGCCGGCGAAGCTGGGCGACGGTGTCCGCCTCCACGCCGGGCGCCTGCGCCACCTGTTCGAGGAGCTGCCGCAACTGACGCGTGCGGCCCAGTTCGTCATAAAGCTGCATCAACGTGATGCGCGTGCCCAGCACCGTGCGCTGCGCGCGGGGGGGGAGATGTTCGCCATAACGCACCTGGCGCTGCACGTACTGCTCCAGGCGGTCGGTCAGTTGCAGCTGGTTCTGCTGCCGATCCTGCGCCAGCCGATTGATTTCCATCAGCTCGGTCTGCATCAACCAGTATTCGCCCACCGCGCCCGCGGCCGGGTGCTTCAACTGCGTCACGCGCCACGCCTGGGCGCGGATCTGTCCCAACCAGTTGGCCATATCACGCATCAGGCCCCGCTGGCGCGCGGTGCTGGCGAGCAGGTAGGCAGCACACATCCGCAGTTGCGCGGCTTCCAGCCGTTCATCCAACGCGGCGCTGCGCTGCCAGATGGCGTCGGTGTCCGCGAGCAGCCGTTCGAACGCCGCCGCCGCTGCGTCGGCCTTCGCCTGCATCTCCGCGGTGGTCGCCAGTTGCGCCAGCTCTGCCCAGCCTTGCGCCAGACGCTGGGCGTCGGTCAGCGTGGGAGCGCGCGCTGCGGCGAGCGCGGGCTCACTGGACGCGCTGGGCGCAGTGGCCGCCGGCTCGGCGGGTGTTTGTCCCAGCCAGGCAACGCTCAATCCAATCGCCATCAACCCTGCGTGCATGGGTTCATGCTAACGCTTGACGCGGCTTGCGACCATGAAAATCCTGCATAACCGCTACAGCCGCGCCCAGGCTTCCAGCCCCATGGTGTCCGGGCTCCACAGCTTTTTCGCCGCCCAGGGATGCGCCGTCGGCGGCGCGTCGAAGGTCAGCTCCACCACACTGCACAACGGGTGCGGCGGAGCGCTGGGCAGGTTCTCCAGCACCACGCGATGCGCCTCCTGACGAAACGCCACCGTCTGCCGGGGGTGCAGCAAGCGGGCGCTGAGCACCTTCTCATTGAAGCCCGGCAAGCTGAAGGACGTCCCCGGCCAGTACAGGAACCACAGATACAGCTGGCGCTCGCGCGTCGCCAGCGTGCCGCCGTATTTGAATTCGAACGGCGCCGGCTGCGTGCCGTAGACGCCTTCACGGTTGTGCCGCACCCATTCGCCCAGGTGGCGCGTCTGCTCGACATACGTCTGCGGCAATCGACCATCGGGATATGGCCCGACGTTGTGCAACAGGTTGCCCCCGCCGCACGCCACCGCCGCGAACACTTCCATCAGCTCGCGTTCGCTGCGCCACATGGTCGGGTCTTCATGACAACGGTGGTAACCCCAGAAAGCGCGGGTCGACGTGAAGCATGATTCCCACGGCTCGTGCGACTTTTCGCCGATGCGCTGCTCAGGCGTCGGATAACCCCACGCCGGGTGACCCGCCGGCGGCTGGAGCCGGTTGTTGACCAGAATGTTCGGCTGCAGTGCGTAGATCATGCTCATCAGTTCCAGCGGCCGCCATTCCTCCGCGGGAAAGTTGGGACTGTGATCGAACCACAGCAGGTCGATCGGCCCGTAGTTGGTCAGCAGTTCCCGCAACTGCGTTTTGATCAGCTCGAGGAACGCATCCCACCCGCGCGGGTCCGTTGCCGGGCGCGCGAAGTAGGCGGGCACGCTCCAGTCCGGCAGCGAGTAATACAACCCCACGCGCAGTCCCGCGGCGCGGCAGGCTTCAACGTAGGGCTTGACCAGATCGCGCTGCGGCGCGGTGCGGGCTGCGTTGTAGTCGGTCGTCGCGGTGTCGAACAGACAGTAGCCGTCGTGGTGCTTGGTGGTCAGCACCATGTAGCGCATCTCGGCGTTCTTCGCCACCTGCGCCCACTGCCGCGGATCGTAGTGCTCCGCGGTGAAACGCTTAGCGAGCTGGCGGTATTCCGAGGGAATCAGCAACTCCCGAAACAGCGGCTGCTCGCCATGTTCGGTGAGGCTGTACAGCCCCCAGTGAATGAACATGCCCAGCTTGGCGTCGCGGAACCACTGCGGGATCGGACGCGGAGGCACGGATGTGGGTTTGGCCTGATTGCTCATCATTTGCTCCAACCTGAAAAAGCCGCTGCAGAATAGGTTGTCCACCCGGCCTGAGCGAACGCCATGGCGGTCCAGTTGCGGACCATTGCTTCAGGCGCAGGCAGCGCCGGGAGCGCGGGATAAAAAAGGGGATAAGTACATTATTTTTATCGAAAATAATGTACTTATCCCCTTTTTTATCCCCCTGCCCGTTCAGCGCACCTTCACGCCGCGGTACAGCACCGCGATGCCGAACGTCAGCGGCTGGACGGTGATTTGCGCGAATCCCGCTTCGCCCAGCAACTCCACCATGCGCTGGCGCGAGATGAAGGTGTTCACGCTCTGGGGCAGGTAGTCATACGCTCCGCTGCGGTCGCGGGCGATCAACGCCGCGGTGCGCGGCATGATGTGGCGGAAGTAAAAGTTGTACAACCCACGCAGCACGCGGTTGGCGGGCAGGCTGAACTCCAGCACGATCACTCGCCCACCCGGTTGCAGCGTCCGGTGAAATTCCCGCAGTGCCGCCAGCGGGTCCGCCACATTGCGGATGCCAAAAGCAATGCTCACCACCTGGGCAGCGCCGTCGGCAATCGGCAGGCGCATGGCGTCGCCGGCGTTCCACGCGGGGGCGGCGCCAACGGGGCAAGGCTTGGTCCGGGCGTAGCGCAGCATGTTGACCGTGAAGTCCACGCCCAGCACCTGCGCGGCGCCGGCCTGGGCGAACGCCAGCGCCAGATCGCCGGTGCCGCAGGCGACATCGAGCACCACGTCGCCCGGCTGCACCTGCGCCAGGCGCACGGCAGCGCGGCGCCACGCCTGGTCGCGCCAGAGCGAATGCACGCGGTTGTTCAGGTCATAGCTGGGCGCGATGGCGGCAAACATCGCCTCCACCCGCCGCGCCTTGTCGCCGGCGGCGTGGGGATTGACCAGCGTGTCGCGCGTCCAGGCGGGGCCGGTGGATTCAGTCATGGTGATCCGCCCGCGCCAGCTGCCCGGCGCGTTGCCCCTGCTGGCAGTGCCAGCAGAACGAAGCGAACGCCGGTTGCCCCGCGGCCGCGCCGGCGCTGGCCTGCTGTTCCTCGCCGGTGTGGCGCGGCGGGGGCAGGGTCGCCAGCACCCGCAGCACCTGCGTCTGGAAACGCGACTGATGGAACTCGTACTTGCCCGAGTTGTAATCCGAGTAGTTGCTGGCGAGTTCCGCTTTGATGCGGCTGATGCGGGTTTCCGGGTACGGATGGGTCGACAGCATTTCCGGTTGCCGGCCCCCCTTCGACGCGCCGGCGAGAATCTCCATCACCTGCAACTGGGCGCTGGGGTTGTACCCGACGCGCGACATGTAACGCATGCCCAGACTGTCGGCCTGGCTTTCCTGGTCGCGCCCGAACTTCAGCAGATACACCGCACCGCCCATCTGCGCCCCGATGCCCAGCACCCGCAGCTCGTTGCGGTCGGTTGCCTCGCCCGCCACCGCCAGACCGATCGCCAGACCCTGCAGCAGCATCGCCCGGCTCATCTGCTGGCCGATGTGTTGAGCGGTAACGTGGCCCACTTCATGGCCCAGTACGCCGGCGAGCTGGGCCTCGTTGTCCATCTCCGCCAGCAGGCCGCGCGACATGAACACCTTGCCCCCCGGCAGGGCGAAGGCGTTGATGACCTGTGAATCGACGACATGAAACTCCCACGGCAGGTCCGGGCGTTCGCTCTTGGCCGCCAGTTGTGCGCCGATGTTGCTCACGTACTGGTTGATGGCGGGGGAGGGCACCGGTCCGCCGTAGCTCTGGAGAAACTCCGGGGCCGCCTGCTGGCCCATGGAGACTTCCTGCCCGGTGCTCATCATGTTGAATTGGCGCTGCCCGGTGGCGGGATTCACCGAGCAGCCGGTCAGCGGCAACCACATCACGGCAACGAGCAACAGCCAGTGCGACCAGCGGCGAACAGGAGCGTTCATGGGAGCGATCTCCAGGGAAAAGGGACTGCGCAGCATCATAGCCCAGGCGCGGCGGTCACGTCCCGTTATCGGTTATCCAGTAGAAGCAGGAGCGCCTGGTCCACAATCTTCGCGGTTCATTTTCCGCAAAAACGCCGAGGTTTTCTCTAGCAGTCACCCACGCCAGCCGATTACCATCGGATAGAGCGGTCTGCTGGTGCGTGATGCGCCGGCCGAGCGGTCCGCTCCATGTCCAGCACGCCTCGGGAGCCGAGCCATGAAAAACAACGGCCATCATGCCAAACCTCAGCACGCCCCGTCCACCGACGAGTCCGAGCAATTGCCCGCCCTCGCCCACGAGCAGCGCTGGAGCAAGTCGCCCGCGGAATTGCTTGCCGCGCCCAAGGATGCGGACGCGAAAGCGCACAAGCATCAGCACCGCGCCGACGCGGAGCCGGCCCGCCGCCATCGCCAGGACGAAAAGCTCAAGAAGAAGACTTATGAGAAAGCGCTGCGCAAGCTGCAGATCGAATTGGTCAAGCTTCAGGAATGGATCAAGCACAAGGGCCTGCGCGTGGTGGTGATTTTCGAAGGCCGGGACGCGGCGGGCAAAGGCGGCGTGATCAAGCGCATCACCGAATCGCTCAACCCCCGCGCCTGCCGGGTGGTCGCTCTGGGCACGCCCACTGAGCGCGAAAAAACCCAGTGGTACTTCCAACGCTATGTCGCCCATCTGCCCGCGGCGGGAGAAATGGTGCTGCTGGACCGCAGCTGGTACAACCGCGCCGGCGTCGAGCGCGTCATGGGTTTCTGCTCCGATGAAGAGTACCGCGAATTCCTGCGCTCCTGCCCCGAGTTCGAACGCATGCTCGTCCGCAGCGGCATCCTCATCTTCAAGTACTGGTTCAGCGTCAGCGACGAGGAACAGGAAAAGCGCTTCCACGCCCGGCTGGGGGATCCCACCAAACGCTGGAAGCTCAGTCCGATGGATCTGGAATCGCGCAACCGCTGGGTGGAGTACTCGCGCGCCAAGGACGAGATGTTCGCCTACACCGACATCAAGCAGGCCCCGTGGTATGTGGTCGATGCCGACGACAAGAAGAAAGCCCGGCTCAATTGCATTTCGCACCTGCTGAGCCTGATTCCCTACAAAGACCTGACCCCGCAGAAAATCAAGCTGCCCCCACGCCGCGCCGACGACGGCAAGTACGTGCGCCCGCCCATCAGCGATCAGACGTTCGTCCCCAAGAAGTACTGAACCGGGAGAGATTTGTTGATTTGTGGATGTGGGGTTTGTTGAGGTGGGATTGACCGAGAGGAAATCCCGCGCGCTCTGCCGCGCGATCCGGCCAGCCAGCCATCACCCGATTTCAAATCACCAAATCCCCAATCACCAAATCACCAAATCCATCACTTGGGCTGATGCTGTCTGACCAGCGTCAGCAACTGCTCGGAACTGGCGGCGGCGGCGAAGGCGGCGCGGACGTCGTCTTTGACCAGCATCTGGCTGACGGCGGCGAGGGTCTGGATGTGCGGGCCGGTCTGGTCCAGCGGGGACGCCAGCAGGACGATGAGGTTGACCGGGCGGTGGTCGATGGCGCCGAATTCGAGGGGCTCGGCGGGCTTGCCGATCGCCATGGTGATTTTGGGGCAGCCGGCGGTTTTGCCGTGGGGGATGGCGATGCCGTGCCCGATGCCGGTGGTGCGGGTGGTTTCACGTTCCCACACCGCCTGTTTCAGTTCCGCCCGGTCGCCGATTTCGCCGGCCTCCGCCAGCAGGTCGATGAGTTCAAAGATCGCCTCCCGCTTGTTGGCGGCGGCGAGCGGCGCTTTGACGCATTGCGGGTTGAGAATCTCCGATAGCAGCATGGTCGCACTTCCCGTGGGCACTTTTGACTCCCAACTCCGCTGGCCGGGCAAAGCATGGCAGCATATCGCCGCAGGCGTGGGGGGGCAATTGCGTGACGGCGGCGCAGAGCCAACGCATGTACCAACTTTCTTGCGAGCCCCGCGCGTCAGCAAGGGGTTGCGACGCAGCCGCGACGGGGTGACGTCACGAAAACAACCCCTCCCTCACGGTCGGGGCTCGTTCAGTACAGGATGTCCAGGGTCCAGGCGTTTGCCTGGACGGCAGGGGAGTCGGATGCGGGGAATCGGGCGGCTCATGGTAGACTAACGCGATGCACAGCGTCTTTGATGAACGTCGCTATCTCATTCCCTTCCGGGCGGCGCTGCTGCCGCACATTTTCACCGATGTGCTGGTGATCGGTTCGGGCGTCGCGGGCCAGTCCGCCGCCCTGACCGCCAGTCGCCATGGCGATGTCATCATGGCCGCCAAGGCGGATTTGAAGCAGAGCAACACCTACTGGGCGCAGGGCGGCGTGGCGGCGGTGGTGGCGGCCGACGACGGCTTCGACAGCCATGTGCAGGACACCCTGCGCGCCGGCGCCGACCTGTGCGATGAACCGATCGTGCGCCTGGTGGTGGAACGCGCCCCGGCGGCAATGCAGCAATTGCTCGGCTGGGGCATGGGCTTCGACAATGCCCAGGGCCAGACCGCCCACTCCCTCGCCGAGGTGTCCCTGGGACGCGAAGGCGGCCACTCCTGTCACCGCATCCTGCACGCCGACGGCGACGCCACCGGCAAAGTGCTCGCCCGCACGCTCGATCAGCAGGTCCGCAGCCGCGACAACATCCGCGTCTTCGAGCAGTGCTTCGTGCTCGACCTCATCACCCTCGACGGCGCCAGCCCCCGCTGCCTGGGCGCCATCACCCATCACCCCCGCTACGGCCTGCAGGTCATCTGGGCCAAAGCCACCATCCTCGCCTCCGGCGGCTGCGGCCAGGTGTTCCGCGAATCCACCAACCCGGCGGTCAGCACCGGCGACGGCCTGGCGATGGCGTACCGCGCCGGCGCCCGGCTGGCGGACATGGCGTTCATGCAGTTTCACCCCACCACGCTGTATGTCGCCGGCGCCGCCCGCAGCCTCATCACCGAAGCCGTCCGCGGCGAAGGGGCGCTGCTGCTGGACCACAACGGCCATCGCTTCATGCCCGACTACCACGAGCTGGCGGAACTCGCCCCGCGCGACATCGTCAGCCGCGCCATCCTCGCCCAGATGGCCAAAACCAATCACACCCACGTCTACCTCGACTGCCGGCATCTGGGCACCGAACGCTTCGCCAAGCGTTTTCCCAGCATTTTCCGCAACCTGCGCAACTTTGAAATCGACCCCGGCAAGGCACTCATCCCCATCCATCCTTCCGCCCACTACATGGTCGGCGGCGTGCTCACCGACGACGGCGCCCGCACCAGCGTGCCGGGCCTGCTCGCCTGCGGCGAGGTCGCGTGCACCGGGCTGCATGGCGCCAATCGCCTGGCGTCCAACAGCCTGCTCGAAGGGCTGGTCTTTGGCCAGATCGCCGGTGACGCCTGCAAGGAACTCATTGCCGACGGGGCGCATCAGCCGGTCAAGCTCATCTCCGACATTCCCATTTCCGAACGCTCGGAGCTGGACCTGGCGGACGTGCGCTCGAGCCTGCGCAGCGTGATGTGGCGGCATGTGGGCATCGAGCGCGACGGCAAACGCCTGGACGAAGTGGCGGAAATGTTCGACTTCTGGGCCCGCTACACGCTGGACAAAATCTTCGACGACCGCGGCGGCTGGGAAGTGCAGAACCTGCTGCTGGTCGGGGCGCTGCTCACCCGCGCGGCCCGCTGGCGCGCCGAGTCACGCGGCACGCACTACCGGGTGGATTGCCCCGACAGCCACGCGGACTTCCATGCCCACGATGTCTGGCACCGCGGTCGCCGCGAGCCGGAGCTGACGCCGGTGCGCGAGGGCGCGGCGTCGGCGTCGCGGTAACGGCGATGCTGTGGGTTGTGGAGCATTGCCGGACAGCGGACACCAGAGCACCCGCCGGGAGATTAGCCATGAAAGGCTACGCGCCGGGCTGGCAAGTACGTTGTGTGAAATGCGGTCATATTCGCGACGCGGGTGAAGCGGGCTTGGTGCGGATCGCGGCCTGGTCGTGGAAGAAATTCATCGTGGATCGGTGTCCGAACTGCCGTTGGTTCTGGTTCCAGGCGGTCGAACGGAAACCCGCTGCGACAGACAGTTCCAAGCCAGACTGACGCCGGCTGCCGATTCAGCTTGGCAGGGAGCGCTGGTGGTTTTCGACCCCGACAGGGGTCGAGGACAGTAGCCACGGGTGAAGCGCAGCGAAACCCGTGGGGAGATGAGGGAACTGCATTTCTATCCGTCCCGGAGGGACGGCGGAAGCACACTTCACCCCTGCCGGGGTGAGAGATGCCAGGAACGCCGGTTCCCACGAGCTGCGCTCCACTCGGGGCTACTTTCCTTCGCCCCTTGCAGGGGCGAACACCGAACACGGCAAGCTTGCGGGTAAAAGTAAGTTCCTGAGATGACGAGATGCGCCCTCTGCACGTTGCTCCGCGCAGAAAAAAACCGACCGGGTTGCGGTCGGTTGGAGGTTGGTTGCTGGATGAGCGCTGGGCGTTTCAGCCCTTCACTTCATAGGTGTCGGCGGCGTAGAACAGCTTCTCCAGGTCGGCGTCGCCGCGGGCGGCTTTGGCGTCGTCCACCTGCTTCTGCAGCAGGTTCTCGTAGCATTCATCCTGAATGGAGTAGAACACGCCCAGCGGTTCGGGGAACTCGGGGTGGCGCAGCCGGCTGAGCAGGAACGCCAGGCTTTCGTCGTGCTCGTCGTGGAACAGCAGGTCGTCGGCGTGAATGCCCTTGCCCAGCTCGACCACGCGGGGTTTGCGGTTGCCGTCGAGCCAGATGCCCTTGTTGCGGTCCTTGCCGAAGATCAACGGCTTGCCATGTTCGAGCCGGATGACATGGTCTTCCTTGGTGTCCTTGTCGGTGGCGTACTCGAAGGCCTTGTGGTTGAAGATATTGCAGTCCTGGTAGATTTCCACGAACGCCGAGCCCTGATGTTTGGCGGCACGTTCGAGCACATCGCCCAGGTCTTTGTCGACATCGACCGCGCGGGCGACGAAGCTGGCTTCGCTCGCCAGGGCGACGCTGGTGGGGGTCAGGGGCATGTCGATGACGCCCAGCGGGCTGGACTTGGTTTTTTTGCCTTCGGGGCTGGTGGGGGAGTACTGGCCCTTGGTCAGCCCGTAGATTTCATTGTTGAAGAGCATGATCTTGAGGTTGACGTTGCGGCGGAGCACGTGCATCAGGTGATTGCCGCCGATGGACAGGCCGTCGCCGTCGCCGGTGACCAGCCACACGTCCAGATCGGGGTTGGCGATCTTGATGCCGGTGGCGAACGCCGGGGCCCGGCCGTGGATCGAGTGCAGGCCATAGGTCTGCATGTAGTAGGGGAAGCGGCTCGAGCAACCGATGCCGGAGACGAAGACCGTCTTCTCGCGCACGGCGCCGATTTTCGCCAGGGCGCGGCGGACCTGATTAAGGATCGCGTAGTCGCCGCAGCCGGGGCACCAGCGCACGTCCTGATCGGAGGCGAAGTCCTTGGGAGTCAGCACAGTCAGCGGGGTAGTGGTCATGGCGGAAATTGCCTTCCGGCTTAAGCCGGCCATCGCAAATGTTCACGATCCTGCAAGCACTCGATACTTTCGGGTCGCCACGGCAGCGACCGCAGCGTTGACATCATAGGCATGCTCAGCCTTCGGCTTCACCGCCGCCAGCGGGCAACGGCGCGGTGAGGTCCAGGTCCTGATCCTCCAGCCGCACCTTGTGCCAGCGGGGGGTGAGGTATTCGCGGTCGCCGAATTTATCCGCCAGCATCAGGTCAATGGCTTCGGAGATTTCCTCGATGAGGAAAGGTTTGCCGGAGACTTTGTTCAGGCCGCGGGCATCGACCAGGTATTTGCCGCGCAGCAGCAGGCGGAGCTGGCCGGCGTTCAGTTCCGGGACCAGCACGCGTTTGAAGTTTTTGAGCACCTGGCCGAGGTTCTTCGGCATGGGGTTGAGGTAGCGCAGGTGGGCGCTGGAAACCTTCTTGCCCTGGGCGCGGGCGCGATCCACCGCGGTGAGGATCGAGCCATAGGTGCCGCCCCAGCCCAGGACCAGCAGGTCGCCCGTGGGGTCGCCCATGACTTCCAGTTCCGGGATGTGATTGGCGACGCGGTTGACCTTGTCCCGCCGAATGTCCGTCATGATCTGGTGATTTTCACTGTCATAGCTGACGTTGCCGGCGATATGGGCTTTTTCCAGACCGCCGAGCCGATGCTCCAGCCCCTTGGTGCCCGGCAGCGCCCAGGGACGGGAGAGGTTTTCATCGCGGCTGTAGGTGTGGAAGCCTTCCTGGTCGGCTTCGGTGGGATGCTTGACGGTGATGGGCGCCAGTTCGTTGAGGTTGGGAATCTGCCACGGCTCAGCGCCGTTGGCGAGATAGCCGTCGCTCAGCAGCAGCACCGGGATCATGTGCCGCACGGCAATGCGCACGGCTTCGATGGCGAGGTCAAAGCAGTCCGAAGGCGAGCAGGGGGCGAGCACCACCAGCGGGCTGTCGCCGTTGCGGCCGAACATCGCCTGCAGCAGGTCGGACTGTTCGGTTTTGGTGGGCAGGCCGGTGGAGGGGCCGCCGCGCTGGACGTCGATGACGACGACGGGCAGTTCCATCATGAGGGCGAGGTTGAGGGCTTCGCTCTTGAGCGCCAGGCCCGGGCCGCTGGTGCCGGTGATGCCCAGTTGGCCGGCAAAAGACGCGCCGATCGCCGAGCACATGGCGGCAATTTCGTCCTCGGCCTGGAAGGTCTTGACGTTGAACTGGCGCAGCGGGGCGAGGTTGTGCAGGATGTCGCTGGCGGGGGTGATCGGGTACGTGCAGTACACGATTTCCTTGCCCGCGAGTTTGCCGGCGGTGATCAGGCCGAACGCCACGCCTTCGTTGCCGGTGATCTTGCGATAAACGCCCGGGGCGACCGGGGCGCGGGCGATGTGGTAGCGCACCGGGAACATTTCGGTGGTTTCACCGAAGTAGAACCCGCTCTTGAGGGCGCGCACGTTGGCTTCGGCGACCTGCGGCAGCTTCTTCTTTTTGCCGAAGTAGTCTTCGAGGAAGCCGACGGTGGTGTCGATGGGGCGATCGTACAGCCAGTAGATCAGGCCCAGGGCGTACATGTTCTTGCAGCGCCCGATGTCCTTGGCGCCCATGCCCGATTCCGCCAGGGCTTCTTCATTGAGGCGGGTGATGGGCACCTTGTACAGCTTGTACTTGGTGGTGAACTTCTCATCCTCCAGCGGGGTGTAGCCTTCGGGATAGCCCGCTTTGCGGAGGTTGACCTTGTTGAACTCGCTCTCGTTGGCGACCACGATGCCGCCGGGCTGCACATCGTCGATGTGCGCCTTGAACGCAGCGGGGTTCATGGCGATCAGGGCATTGACTTCGTCGCCGGGGGTGTGGATGTCGGCATTGGCGAAGTTGATCTGAAAGCCGGAGACGCCCGCGACGGTGCCGGCTGGGGCGCGGATTTCCGCCGGGAAGTCGGGCAGGGTGGCGACATCGTTGCCAAAAATGGCGCTGGTGTCGGTGAACTGGGTGCCGGCTAGCTGCATACCGTCGCCGGAGTCACCGGCGAAGCGGATAACCGCAGATTTGAGTTCCGTAACCGGTTTGTTAGAGGACGACTGAGGGGAAGCCGTGCCAGCGACCATGTGGCGTCGCTCCTTGGGCCCAGGCGGGCAATTTGGCGGGATCAGCCAACTCTTCCACGAATCGGCGGGGGAAGCAGCCGCTTACCGGCTAAGCCGGGGGAGCAATTGTAGCAACCGTTTTCGCGGCGTCCAACGTCTCATGCACCGGCAGCGCGCAGCAATCCTTCAACGTTCCTGCTGCAGCAGCCGCACCAGCGTGCGCCCCATTTCGCGGGCGGAAATGTCGTCTTCGCCGGTCACGATCAGCCCGTCCACCAGCACGTCATCCGCAGCCGTGCGCGGATCGCCGATCGCACCGGCGGGCGACAGAATCGCGCCATTGACTTGCGGATGCCAGCGGCAGGAGGGTTGGTCGTGTTTCCCGTTGTAAATGCCCGACGCCGCCTCCCGCCGCGGCGCCACCGCACGCTTGCCCGCCAGGGGGCTGCGGCCGTCCACCCGCGCCCACGCCAGCACCGACACCGCATTGCACAGCGCCGCCGTCGGCTTGCCCTGGGCGAGGAACTCCCCGATCAGCCGATTGGCGTGCGCCTTGCTCTCGGGATCGCCGTTGTACGCCGGATTGTCATACCTGCCGTCAAAGGCGAACTGGTACGCCGAGGAACCCCACCCGCCGGCGAACAGGATGGCGTCATAGTCGGCGGCCTTCGCCTGCGCCAGCGCGAGCTGGGCGTTCACCTCGCCGCTGCCGCCGCCTTGTCCGGAGCCGGGGTGTGGCCGACACACGCCCCGCCGCGCCGCCGCCACGGTGACAGCGATGCCCGCGCGTTCGAGCTCTGCGCGCGGGTCGGCATACTCCCGGTAAAAAAAGTCCTGGTTGGCGATCACCAGCAGCACGCGCTGGCGCTTGAGCGAAGCTGGAACGCTGGCGGGTGCGCTGGGCGTCTCCGGGGATGGAACCGTCGGCGGAACGGCAGCCGGCGCCGCGGGGGCAGCTTGAGCGGCGGGCGCCGGCTCGGTGGCGGGGGCGGGTTTGGCGACCGGCGGTGCAGGCGCGGGCTCCGGCGTGCGGGCTGGCGTGACGGAGGCGTCCGCAGCGAGCGCAGCCACCGGCACTTCGCGCCAGGCGACCGTATGAAACAGCGTCTGACTGTCCCAGGCGCCGATGCCCAACTGCTGTTTCTCCGGCAGACGCCAGACGTCCAGCACGCTCAGGTCTTCGCCGTTGCCGTCGTATTGGATGATCTGCTGACCATCGAGCGTGGCGCGCACGCCGGTCGGCCGCACCTGCATGACCAACTGATACCGCCGGCCGTTTTCCAGCGTCATATTTTCCCGGCGGGTGGCGTTGTCGCGCAGCGTCCGCCCGGCAATGTTCTGGATGCCCGCCAGATGCTGACCCCAGGCGTCGATTTCCAGTGACGCCTGCCCTGCCCCCAGCGGAAAAATGACCGCGATGGAATGCACCCCCGTCTGCCGGGTGAACGCCACCTGCAGGTCGTACGCCGGGGGCATGCGCTCCGCCAGCTTCACCCGCGCGCCGGATTGCGCCTGCACCTGCAAGCCGGTGTCGGTGCGCTGCCAGTTGCCTGCGACCACCGCGCCGGGAACATCAAGCTGATCAATCGCTGATTGCCACCCCGCCGCCGGTTCCGCGTGCGTGGTTGGCGGAGCGGTGAGCAGCAGCAGCAGACCCAACAGGACACACGACAGGCGCAGGCGGTGGGGCATGGCGGGTTCCGATGTTGAACCGATGACGTTCAGGCGCTGCCGGAGGTGATGTGCCGGGCGATGGGCGTCAGCAGGTGCGGCACCACGCGATCGACGGCAATGGCTTCCGCGCGGGCCGCCAGTTTGTCGAGCGCTTCGGGCAGGTCTTCCACTTTGTCGAATGGGCCGTATTTGCGGAGGGTCAGGAAGATGCTCAGCGGGTCGGTGCGATAGCGTTTGGCGTTGCCGCGCCGGCCGCGCCGCCGGGTTTTGACTTCCACATGGCACTGCAGGTCGCCTTCGTTCGACAACACAAAGCCCAGCACCGGTTGCAGGTCGGTCAGCCGGGCGTCGGGCAGGCGCACCAGTTCCGCCAGCGGGCCATGGCTGTACAGGGCGTTGGCGATGATCTCATCGTGGTTGGCTTCGCTTTCGAGATCGAAACCAAAGAGCAGTTCCATGTAGTCCACATCGAGCGGGCTGATGGACAGGTGGTAGGGCGCGGTCTGGAGGATCAGCCGATGCAGGGCATAGCCGTCCGCCATGGAAGGCGGGTTGGCGTACCCGGTGCGGATGCTGTTCTGCCGCAGCGCCAGCCAGCGGTAGCCGGGGTGCTTGCGGGAGGATTCGAGCGCCAGCTCGCCGCGGTAGCGCCGGAACCGGTCCATCTCCGGCATGCCCTTGCGGATGCTGTCGAAAAGATGCAGGATGGTCTCCCGGTCGTGAGGCAGGTCCATCTTCAGCGCCATCTTCTGATTGATGTAGAACGTATTGCACAAAGCGCCGAAACTGGTGGCCATGGGGCGGTGCCTTTTCCGTTTGCGGAGAGGGGACGTCGTCGGGCCGGGCGATCGCTGGCGGGGGCCAGAGGTCAATCTGGTCGATTATAGCATGGTTAGGCGGGTGTGATTGCCATGGGTGAAAAAAGGGGATAAGTACATTATTTTTAATAAAATAATGTACTTATCCCCTTTTTTCGCCCGCGTCGGCTCTGGGTTTCCCAGACGACCGGCGGGACGATCCGGTGTTAAGATGCGGCGTTTGGGAGGCATATGCTTATGAGCGTGACCGATCTGTCCGCGCTGTTGAACACCGCCAGGGAACGCTTTGCCGCGCACTTCGGCCGCCCGGCGACCCACGCCGCCGCCGCCCCCGGACGGGTGAACCTGATCGGCGAACACGTCGACTACTGCGACGGCTTCGTGCTGCCCATCGCCATCGAGCGCCAGACCGTGGTCGTCGGCGCCCGCAACGGCGCCAAGCACGCCCGCGTGGTCACGCTCGGCGACGAAGGGCAGGGCACGGACGAAGATGCCGTGCTGTTCGAGGTCAGTTCGCACCTGCGCCCCGACGAGCCGGAGTGGTCCAATTACATCCGCGGCGTGGTGGCGGGGTTTTTCGACCGCGGCCATCCGCTTGAAGGCTTTGACCTGCTGATCCATTCCAACGTGCCGCTGGGCAGCGGCTTGTCGAGCAGCGCCGCCCTGGAAGTCGCCACCGCCACGCTGCTGGCGCAGATGTTTCAGGTGAAGCTGGGCCCGGTGGACAAAGCGCTGCTGTGCCAGTGGGCGGAGCATCATTTCCCGAAAATGCCCTGCGGCATCATGGACCAGTACGCCAGCGCCTGCGCGCAGGAAGGCTGTGCATTGCTGCTGGATTGCCGGTCACTGGAAGCCCGGCAGGTCCCGCTGGCGGATGAGCAACTGGCGGTGCTGATCATCAACACCAACGTGCGCCACGAACTGGCGGGCAGCGAATACCCACAGCGCCGCAGGCAGTGCGAGGAGGCTGCCAAGGCGATGGGCGTCAGCGCCCTGCGCGACGCCACCGCCGCGCAGTTGGAGGACGCCAAAGCGTTGGTTGATCCGGTGACCTGGCGCCGCGCCCGGCATGTCGTGCACGAAATCGCCCGCACCCAGCAGGCCGCCGACGCCTTGCAACGCAGCGACTGGAACGCCTTCGGCCAGCTCATGGGCGCCAGCCATCGCTCCCTGCGCGACGACTTTGAAGTGAGCTGCCTGGAACTGGACACGCTGGTGGACCTGCTGACCCCGCAGCGCGGCGTGTACGGCGCCCGCATGACCGGCGGCGGCTTCGGCGGCTGCACGGTGAGCCTGGTGCAGGCGGCAGCGGTCGAGCAGGTGCTCGAAGCCGTCCTCCCGGCGTATCAGGAAAAGACCGGCATCGAAGCCACCGCATTCGTCACGCGACCCGGCGCCGGGGCGCGGGTTTGTTGAGGTGGTGATTCCGACACCCCACCATAGGACCGTCACGATTTGGCCTGCAGTAGGCGGATAGAAGGAGCGAGCACGTTGCCTCGCTATCAAGGACATCACTGTCGGGTACAATGCCGACATTTTTGAGCTACTGACATGCGAATTCTGCAACAAATCTCCATATCGAACTTTAAATCGATACATTCGCAGAGCTTAAACCTCCGCCCCTTGAATGTATTTATCGGTGGCAATGGCTCGGGTAAATCAAATCTAATTGGCGTCTTTCGCTTTCTCAAAGAAATCGTCGGCCGAAATCTTGCCAGCTACACACAGTTGAAAGGCGGTGCCGACTCGATTCTGCACCACGGCCGTAAGCGTTCGCCTCACATGGAAATCTATGTCGAATTTGGTGAGGGTGGTCCCACCAATGGGTACCGGGTAAAAGTTCTCGGTTCGGTTGACAATTCGCTATTTATCGCCCAAGAAACCGCGTACTACCACGACAAGAAGTATGCTAAACCGTATGACTGGCCTATCGCGTCCAGCTCGCGAGAATCGCAATTGGCCGAGCGGAAAACCGAACACTTGTGCGTATCGCAGATCCTCCATGATCTTGATAACTACCGCGTCTATCACTTTCACGATACCAGCGATACAGCCTTGGCCAAAGGCACATCAGACATCAACGATAATCGTTTTTTTCGCCCGCAAGCCGAGAATCTTGCAGCCTTTCTCTACTACCTGCAACAGCAGAAACCGCACGGCTTCAGGTTGATCGAAGACACGGTGCGGCAAATCGCCCCCTTCTTTGACCGCTTCCAACTAGCGCCAAATCGGCTCAGCCCGACTACGATACAACTCGAGTGGAACGAACGTGGCAGCGACGCTTATTTCAATGCTTCGTCACTTTCCGACGGCACCTTGCGTTTCATCTGCCTCTGCGTGCTCTTACTGCAGCCCGAACTGCCGCCGCTCATCTTGATCGACGAACCTGAACTCGGTCTTCACCCGGCGGCTATCGCGGTGCTTGCGAGCATGCTCGAATCCGCCGCCACGAAAACGCAGGTCATCGTAGCCACGCAATCGGTCACGCTCGTCAACCAGTTCAGGCCTGAGGATGTTTGGGCCGTTGACCGTAAGGATGGCCAAAGCGTTTTCAGACAGCTCAATAGCGCGGATTCAAGCCAATGGCTGGAGAACTACGCGCTGGGTGAGTTGTGGGAAAAAAATCTGCTAGGGGCGCGGCCATGAAGTGGGCGCTGATTCTTGTTGAAGGCCAAACCGAGGAACGGTTCGTGAAGGATACGCTTGCGCCGCACCTGCATTCCTTTGGGCTGCACCTGACGGCGACGATTCTGACGACAAAAGTTGTTAAAAATGGACCAAACTTCAAAGGTGGCGTCACCAGCTTCGACAAATTCGCCGGCGACCTGCGGCGACTTTTGGGTGGTGCGGGGCCGAATACACTCGTGACGACCATGCTCGACTATTACCGACTACCAAATGATTTTCCAGGCATGAGTGACCGTCCCGGTCCAGACGATGCTTACTCACGAATTTCCCATGTCGAGCAGGCCATAGCCGACCACTTTCAGGATGGCCGCCTGCTCCCCTTCCTGGCGTTGCATGAGTTCGAGGCGTGGGTTTTTTCCTGTCCGACCACTCTGCCGCTGGTTATGGCCGATGAAGCAACACAAACGGCGTTCGCTGCCGTTTGCGGTCAGTATCGGACACCGGAACAGATCAACGAACGGCCTGGCCACAATCCTGCTGCCCGGATTACGGCGATATACCCCGCCTACCGGAAAACGCTGCACGGTCCGACTGCGACAAACCGCATCGGGCTTTCGAAGATCCGGACTCAATGCCCACATTTCCACAACTGGCTCCATAAACTCGAAGAATATGCCGCTGGGTAGTGGCTAAGAGTTGGGGCGTCGACGATTGGCATGGGACGGCATTCGCGCCGTCATTCAATTCCTCACGCCTTGCTGATGCACTGGCGCACGTAGTCCAGGCTCCTGGCGAGGTTCTTGGCGCACTGGGCTTTGTTCTTGCCGCTGATGCTGCACTCGTACGCCAGATAGCCTTTGAACTTGTTTTTCTTGAGCACCTTGAACGCCGCGACGAGGTCGATGTCGCCGGTGCCCGGTTCCTGACGGGTGTTGTCCGCCAGATGCACGTGGGTGGTGTATTTGGCGCAGTCCGCCAGTGCCTGGGGCGTGTTGGTTTCCTCGATGTGCATGTGGAAGAAGTCGCTGAGCAGGCCGATGCCCTGGCGGGTTTTGCTGTCGAGTTGCTTGATGATGCGCACCGCGTCGGACTGCTTGCGGAGGTAATGCTGCTCGTAGCGGTTGAGCGGCTCGAGCATGAACTTGACCTTGAGCTCGGCGGCGAACGGGCCCAGCTCCCGGCAGGCGGCGAGCATCAGTTCTTCTTCGATCTCCAGCGGCTTTTTCCACGGCGACAGGTCCGGCACCACCGGGGCGCCGAAGATCGGCGGGACGATCTGCCCGACCGCACCGATCTGGGCGCACAGCTTGAGCAGGGCTTTGCTGCCTTCGATGCTGGCGCGGCGTTTGGCGGGCTCGGGATGCAGGAAGTCGAAGCCGCGCTGGTCGTCGACGGTCTTGTTGCCGCAGATGGAGCTGACCGGCAGCACCGGGAGCAGTTGCTCGATGACGGCGGGCAGCTCGGCGATGGGGCCTTCGAAGCTGGTGACTTCGATCGCTTCGACGCCATGGTCCCGGGCCCACTTGGCGCGGTCGGCAGGGGTGTGGCCCGGCAGCAAACGGTGTTGGACGGCGATTTTCATCAGCGCGCTCCCAAGGGTTGGCGGGTGATTGCGAAGCGGCATTGTGGGGGCGCGCCGGGGCAAACGCAACTGCGGCGGGGGCGGGCGGGCGCTTTTGCAGCGCCCAGCCGACGAGATCGCTTGACCGGCGTTAACTATGCCGGTTTAATGACCTAAGCGTTGATGCGGCCGATCGGTCCCACGTCCCGCGGCGGTGCGGCCGGCGACGGCGGATCGGAGAGCGCAGCCGAAGGGCGGCGATGGCTGGATTGACGTCCCTCCTGACGCCCCGGCTACACGCCGGCGGCTGCTGGCGCACACGGGTTTGGGCGAATCGACGAGGAGTCGGTGATGTCGAAAGCAAATGACTGCTGGGGCATTGAAGTCGGCGCCAACGCCATCAAGGCGATCCGACTTCAACGCCGCAAGACGGAGATCGTCATTGCCGACTACGAAGTCCTGCCGTTCAAAAAAATCCTCACCACGCCGGACCTCAACGTCAACGAAGCCATTCAGGTCAACCTCGATCAATTTCTTTCGCGTCATTCCATCGGCCGCAGCAAAGTGATGGTGTCGGTGCCGGGGCACATGGCGTTCGCCCGGTTCGCCAAGCTCCCGCCGGTGGATCCCAAGCGCATTCCCGACATCGTGCGCTTTGAGGCGGTGCAGCAGATTCCCTTCCCCATCGAGATGGTGGAGTGGGATTACCACGTCTTCGCCCAGGAGGATTCGCCCGACGTCGAGGTGGGCATCTTCGCCATCACCAAAGAGCGGGTGGCGGACTTCCTGGAAAACTACAACGCGGTGGGCATGAGCGTGCACGGCCTGACGCTCTCGCCGCTGGCGGTGTACAACGGGCTGGCGTATGACCTGGAACTCGGCGAGGAGTCGGCGGGCGTCATCATCATGGACATCGGCGCCACCAGCACCGACGTCATCATCGTCGAGGAAGGCCACCTCTGGCTCCGCACGCTGCCCATCGGCGGCAACAACTTCACCGAAGCCCTGATCCGCGCCTTCAAGCTCAGCTTCCCCAAGGCGGAAAAGCTCAAGAAGGAAGCGGGCACCAGCAAATACGCCCGGCAGATTTTCCAGGCGATGCGGCCGGTGTTCGCCGATCTGGTGCAGGAAATGCAGCGCTCGCTGGGCTTCTATCAAAGCCTCAACCGCGACGCCAAGCTGAGCAAGCTGGTGGGCGTGGGCTCGACCTTCCGCCTGCCGGGCATGAGCAAGTTCCTCAAGCAGCAGTTGCAGATCGACGTGGTGCGCGTCGACGGCTACCAGCGGGCGCGCATCGAAGGCAAGCAGGAAGCCGACTTCGCCGAGCATGCGATGAACATGGCGACGGCGTATGGCCTGGCGCTGCAGGGCCTGGGCTTGCAGCGGGTGGACGCCAACGTGTTGCCCGAGGACATGCTGCGGCGGCGCATGTGGCGTTCCAAGCAGCCGTGGATGGGCGCGGCGGCGGTGCTGATGGTCGCCGCGTCGGGTTTCGCCGCCACCAAGTTGTGGATGGATTCCAACGCCCATGACGCGGAACTGGCGCGCACCGAACAAACGGTCAAGCAGACCACCAGTGACGCCAATCAGTTCGTTTCCAAACTCACGGGCATCCAGAACGCCAAAGACCCGCGTTTGATGATTGAGAATCTCCGCCGCGTGCTCGACTACCGCGACATCTGGCCCAAGGTGCTGCTGGACCTCAATGAAGCGATGAAGTCCATGGGCCCGCAGGTGGAGTTGCTGCAGGCGCCGCCGGACTACAAGGCGATCAAGTCCATCGAGCGGGACAAGCGCCGCCGCGCCTACCTGACCAAGATCAGCGCCCAGTTCGCGTTTCGGCTCGATTCGAGCGTCGGTGGCGCCGGCGGCGGCGGTGAGCCTTCGGGAGGATCGTTCTCGCTGGACGACATCTGGGGCAATGCCGGCGGCGGCGACACCGGCGGCACGCCGCCCGGGCTGCCCGGCGCGGGCATGGGTCCGGGAATGGGTCCGGGCATGGGCCCAGGGATGGGGCCGGGGATGGGTCCGGGCGGTGGGGGCGGCGGTGAGGATCGCATCGCCACGGGCCCGCCCAAGTTCACCATCATCATTGAAGGCACCACGCCGCACCGCGATGGCGCACAGTTCGTCGTCACCACCCTGCTCAACTGGTTCCGCACCCACACCGAAGCCGGCAATCGGCCGTACCGCATCCTGCCCGGCAGCACCAGCATCACCGGCCTGGTGAAACTGGGCGCGACGCCCGGCGGCAGTGCGGGGGACTCGGGACCCAGCCCCATGGAAATGCCCGCCGCGCCGGTGACTCCGCCGCCTGGACGCGGAGGCTTCAACGTGCCCGGCTTTGCTCCCCCCGGCGGCAACCTGCCCCTGCGTCAGCCCGACACCGGAGGAGCGACCAATACCCTCAGCGCGCCCAATATTGAAGTGAGCAAGTTCTTCCCGGTTCGCCCCACGGACCTGGAAAGCAACAACAACGACCTGCGCTTTGCCGTGTCCTGGACCATTGAACTGATTCGGCCTGAGGAAGCCCGCCGCACGGAAGACCCGGATGCGGTTCAGCCGCGCCCGGCCGGCGCTCCCGCCGCCGCTCCCGCTCCGGTTGGCGCCCCCGCCGCCGGCGCCGCCTCGGAGGTTCGCCCATGAAAGCCGCCTTACTCTGGATCAAGGGCAACCCGATTGCCGTGGTGGCGGTGTTGTTGTGCATCGCCTCGCTGGTGTCGCTGTCGGTGGTTCATGTGCAGGGCAGCACGTTCGTGCAGCGGCTGCAGGACCGCGACAAGGAGATCAAGAAGATCGACACCCTCAAGCGCACGCCCGTCACCGTGCCCGCCGAGGAACTCGACAAACCGCCGCAACGCCTGAACATCGTGGTCAATCCCCAGACCATCAAGGACCTGGAGGAAGTCTACGGCCGGATGACCGAGGAATACGCCAGCATCTTCAACCTGGCGGTGCAGTTCAACAGCAATCGGCATCTGCCGATGCACGAACAGCTCTTCCCGGACCCCGGCACCAGCGATTACCTGCTGATCGACGCCCGCACCAAGTACCGTCAGGCGTTCAGCGAGATGTTCATGCCGCATACCGATGTGGCGCTGTATCCGCGCATGGATGCCGGCAACCCGTTGCCCCACGATACGCTCAAAGCGGAACTGGACCGCATCACCCGGGAGTATCTCTCGGGCTTCTTCCCGCCGGTGAACAATGCCGCGGAACTCAAGCCCGAGGAAAAGGCGGACCTGGACAAACGCCAGCGCGAAGGCCTGATGGAAGTCGCCCTGCGCCACGCCAGCAAATTCCACATCTATGCCGACGCCAATCCGCGCAGCGCCGATTACCCCTTTGAGATCGACGCCTGGAGCGATCCCGCCAACGCCACCCTGCCCAACCTCGTGAGTGTGTGGGAAGGCCAGCTCAATCTGTGGGTGCAGCAGGACCTGATCGCCGCCATCGCCAATGTCAACCAGGCGTGGAATCCCGAAGCCAATGTGGTGATCAATCCGATCAAACGCCTGCTCAAGATCAGCGTGGTGCCGGGCTACGTGGGCATCAACTCCTCCGGCGGGCTGACCACCAACACCAACTTCAGCACCGGCGTGTCGGTCAGCGGCAACCAGTTGCTGCCGGACGACTTTTCCAAGTCGCCCACCGGCCGGCGCAGCAATTCGATTTACGACGTGCGGCACGTCTGGGTCAGCATGATTGTGGACTACCAGCGGCTGCCCGACGTCTTCGAAGCCCTGGCGAAGACCAACTTCATGAGCGTGCTCAAGATCGAACTCAAAGACGTGGATGAGTACGAGGAGCTCAAGAAGGGCTTCGTCTACGGCTGGAACGATGTGGTCGAGGCCCGCATGCTCATCGAAACCCTCTGGCTGCGGCAATGGACGGTGCGCAGCATGCCCTTTGAGGTGCGGCGCCGCCTGGGCATACCCATCCCCGGTGAAACCCCCGCCGATGGCTCGGCCAATCCCCAGTGATTCCCGCGCCGCCGGCGCTTGGAGCGTGTCATGCCGCTGAAGAATCTGAACTTCTTCGAGAAGCACATCGAAAAGGTGGTCCTCGCCGTGGGCGTGCTCTTCGCCCTGCTGGTCACCTGGTTCTATGTGCTGGCCAGCCCGTACAACGTCACGCTGGCTTCGATCAAAGGCAAGGAGATGACGCCCACGGAGATCGAGCGCGAGATCGATCGCCGCGCCGCGAGCCTGCGCGACCAGATCCGCGAGAGCGCCCCGAGCAATCTTCCGCCCATGAAGATTCCCCGCTACACCGACGAATTCCGCAAACGCCACGGCAACCCGCTGCTGGAAATCGATCGCCTCGACATTCCGTTCTCCAAGTTCGGCCTGGACCCTGATCTCTTCAAAGGTCAACGCACCCTCGAGCAACGCGATTACTTCATCCCCACGCCGCCCGAGCCCGCTTCGCTGCGCTATGCCTCGGGCTTTGGCGTGCTCGCTGAACCCTATGACGAAAAGCTCGTCGCCGCCTTTGAAGATCTGATCGGCAAGCAGATTCCCCGCGACTTCACCTGGGTGTCCGTCAGCGCCGAGTTCGACCTGAAAGTCTGGCGCCAGTTGCTCACCGCCCGGCCGCCGGTCGGCATGCAGCCGGTGCCCGAATCATGGTGGCGACCCAAGATGATCGTCGCGGACGTGATGCTCCTCAAGCAGGTGTACGACGTCGAGCAAGGCAAGTGGGGCGAATCGCAGACGCTCCAGCAGGTGCCCGGCAACGAGTGGTATCCCTTCCTGGGCGGCGATCCGCTGAGCTTCCGCGTCGGTCGGGAACGCTGGGCGGTGGCGGAAGCGGATGAAGCGGTGCAGCTGGCGCGGCGCAACGGCAGCCGGCTGGCGCGGCCGCCGTTCCCCGATCTGGCGGAAGGCCTGTGGTTGCCCCCGGACGCCGATCCCCAGTCCATGACCCCCGACCAGCGGGAAAAGTTTGAACTCCTCAAGCAGGACATCGAAGTTCTGCAGAAACGTCTCAAGAGCCTCTCGGCGCTCACCGGCGAGGTTCCCGCCAGCCCGTCACCGACGCCGGCGGCCGGTCTGCCCGGCAGCGCCGCGGTTCGACCCGGCGCCGGGCCCGGAGCGCCGGCCGCGCCGGTGGATGCCGCCGCCGCGATGAATGATCCCGTGGCGCTCAAGAATCTGCTCGAGCGCAAACGGCGCGAAATGTACGTGCTGCTGAAGATCGAAGAAGCCGAACTGGCGGCCGAGGACGGCAACGCCCTGGGCGCCGCCGACGAGAGCGGCCGCGATGTCCTGAAAATCTGGCAGCATGACCTGACCGTCAAGCCCGGCCAGACCGTGCGCTACGCCATGATCGCCAATCTGCTCAACCCCGTCTTCTTTCAGAACAGCCTCAGTCAGTCGCAGCGCAAAGACTTCTTCAACAAACTCACCCTCGCCTCGCTGCAGAGCCCCTGGACCGATCCCATCCAGGTGCTCTCCGAACACGACTTCTTCCTCACCGGCGCCGATCCCGCCCACAAGCAGGTCACCGTCGAGGTGTACGCCATCTTCAACGGCCAGTGGCAGGTGCAGTCGTTCACCATCGCCGCCGGCGATCCGATCGGGCGCATCGTCAAGATGTCCACCGGCGGCGTCGAACGCGCGGTCAACATGAACGTCGGAGCCGTGGTCGTGGATATCGACTTCGACGCCCCGGCCCGCGAAGGCATCGTCGGCGGCAAGAACACCCGGCTGATCTACTACGATCAGGCGTCCGGCTCCCTCGTCGAACGCAACCTCGACGAAGACCGCAACAGCCCCAAACGCCAGGACCTGAGCAAGAAAGCCGGCAACCGCGTCGCGGGCTTGTGACGCCCCGACGGATCACCCACGCCCGGAAGCCGCGCGATGAGGCGCAGCCGAATCCGCGGGTCGATTGACCTCCCCCCGCGCCATCCTTTGCGCTGACCCCGCTACACCCCGCGCACCGGGAACACCGCCACATGGCAGCAGGCGTTGCCGATCCGTTCGGCAATGGGGAAGCAGCGCACATTGGGCGCCGCCACCGGGTAGCCGCGCTCGATGCAGCGCTGGTGCCACACCCCCAGGTCGTGCGTGCCGACCATCTCGCTGGCGGTGAACAGCACCAGCAGCAGGCCCGCATGGAAGATGCCGCCGTCGCCCCAGAGCTTTTTCACGTCCTGCGCCACCGGGGAGAGCAGTTCGCTGGTGTAGCGTTTGAACGGGCCGTCGCGTTCGAACTGGGCGACGGTTTTGATTTCCAGCCAGTACGCTTCCTCAGGGTCCAGCAGGCCGTCGTGGTCAAACAGCGTTCCGCGCAGATGCGGCTCGCGCAGGCCGCGCGGCCCTTCATCCGGCGCCAGCACGATGTCGCACCGCTTGCCCTCCGTGCGCTTGCTCCGGTTCCAGTCGCCCGGATAGCGTTGCTCGGGATACACGCCATAGCCCGCCGTCCGCAGCGCCTGCTGGATCAATGGATGCAGACCCAGTTCATCCCGGCTGTCAAAGCCGTACACCGCCTGCTCCAGATCATCCGCCGCCGCCTGGGCGCGCAGCCCCGCGGCAATTGCGTCCGCCAAATCCGCGGTGCTCCAGCGAAAAGTCATCTGCGCACGATACCATAGCCCCCATGGCCCGCTTGCCCTTTCCCGAACCTGACGATGCTTCCCCGCCGCACCGCAGGCGCGCTGCCGCGCCGCCGCGTGCTGCTGCCGCTGCGCCCGCGCCGTTGTCAGTCAGTCAACTGAGCGAACTGATCAAGCTGACGCTGGCGGATCACATTCCCTCGGGCCTGCGGGTGGTGGGGGAAATCAGCAATCTCTCCCAGCGCGCTCACTGGTTTTTCAGCCTCAAGGACGCCGGCAGCCAGCTCCGCTGCGTCTGCTTCGCCAGCACTGCCCGGCGGCTGAACATCGCCATCCGCGACGGGCAGCAGGTGATCGTCACCGGCCGACTGGATTACTACGACGCTCAGGGCCATCTGCAGCTTTACGTCGATCGCATCGAACCGCTGGGACTGGGCACGCTCGAACAGCAGTTTCGCGCCTTGTGCAATGAGCTGCGCGAGCTGGGTTACTTTGAGCCCGAGCGCAAGCGGCCGCTGCCGGTGATGGCGCAGCGGATTGCTGTGGTCACCAGCCGCAGCGCCGCGGCCTTGCAGGACGTGATCAACACCACCCGGCGCCGCTGGCCCGGTTGCCAACTGTTTTTGTATGACGTGCGCGTGCAGGGCGAACGCGCGGCCGGGGAAATTGCCGCGGCGCTCGATCAACTTTCCACGCACGGCGCCAGGCTGGGGATCGACGCCATCATCCTCACGCGCGGCGGGGGTTCCATCGAAGACCTGTGGGCGTTCAACGAGCGCGTGGTGGCGGAAGCGGTGTATCGCTGTCGGCTGCCGATTGTCGCCGCCATTGGCCATGAGACGGACACCACCATCGCCGAGCTGGTGGCGGACCATCGCTGCGCCACGCCCACGCAGGCCGCCATGACGCTGGTGCCGGATCGGGCCGCGCTGGAACACCAACTGCACCAACTGCGGCAGCGCCTGGCGCTGGTGCTCCGGCGACAGGCGCAGGCGGGGCGGCAGCAACTTGAAGCCGTCGCCCGCCATCCGTTTTTTCGCCGGCCTGAACAACTGCTCCGGCATCGCCGGCAAAGCCTGGAACGCGCCCAGCAGCAACTCGCGGCTGCGCTGAGCCAACGCTGCGTCGGCGCCCGTCAACGTCTGGCGTTGCTGCAGCAACGGTTCGCGCCGCTGCTCAACCAGACGCTGCGCCACCGCCGGCAGCGCCTCGACGCCCTGCAGCGCCAACTGCACGCCATCGGCCCACGCCAGGTGCTGCAGCGCGGCTACAGCTACACGCTGGGGGCGGATGGCAAGTTGCTGCGCCATGCGGGCGACGCTCAGCCGGGGATGACGATCCAGACGGTGCTGGTGGATGGACGGGTGACCAGCGTGGTGCAGGGGGAGGATGCGGGGAAGCCTGCACCGGCGCAGGGGTCGCCATCTACGCCGCGTTCGGCGCGTTCGCCGCGCCAGCGGGTGGAACGCGATGCGGGGCAGGGGCAGTTGTTTTAGCGCTGGGGGCGTTTATCCGGTGGATTCGCTGCGCTCATCCAGTGACGTCCGGGGCACTGTTTTCGAGGATACTTCCGGGGGTTTTGACTTCGCCCATGTCCAGCCCGACAATGGCCGACTCGACGTGTATTTCCCGGCAGTCCCCGTCCTGCCCTGACCGCTTATCAAGGAGCTGATTTCCGATGAGCTTGAAGATCAAGTCCGCTGACCAGGCTGCTCTGGACCTCGTTTCGCTGGGTGAATGCATGATTCGCCTGTCCCCTCCGGGCCACGGCCGCATCGAGTTCGCCCGTGAGCTGGAAGTGTGCGTCGGCGGCGGGGAGTACAACGTGAGCTACGCCCTGGCGCGATTGGGTCTGCGCACCGGCTGGGTGGGCGGCCTCAACAGCAGCCCCATGGGCGCGATTATCCGCAACCACGCCCGCAGCGCCGGCATGGACGTGAGCTTTGCCGTCGAACGCAAGTACGACGGCGTGGGCAAGAAGGACCGCATCGGCCTGAACTTCACCGAAGTCGGCCACTCCAAGCGCGCCAGCGTCACCTTGTACGACCGTGGTCACTCCGCCACCGCTGGCATGCAGCCGGGCGACGTGAACTGGAAAAAGCTCTTCGTCGAAAAGGGCGTCCGCTGGCTGCACACCGGCGGCATTTTCGCAGCCCTGAGCGCGTCGACCCGGCAGGTCGTCGCCGAGGCCGTCAAGGCGGCCCACGAAGCCGGCACCATCGTCTCCTATGACCTGAACTTCCGCTCCAAGCTCTGGTCGAGCAAGGAAGCCATCGAAACCACCAAGCCGCTGGTCCCCTACATCGACTGCCTGATCGGCAACGAAGAGGACTTCGAAAAAGTGCTCGGCTACCACGCCGAGGGCGTCGACGTGGAGAAGGGCAAGCTCGACACCACCGCGTTCAAGAAGATGGTCGAGAAGGTCGTCAAGGACTACCCGAACATCAAGATCGTCGGCACCACGCTGCGCGGCGTGAAGACCGCGCTGGTCAATGACTGGTCCGCCATCATGTGGCACGACGGCGTGTTCTACGACGGCCTCGACTTCCCCGACCTGGAAATCGAAGACCGCGTCGGCGGCGGCGACGGCTTCGCCTCCGGCTTCACCTATGGCTTCCTCACCGGCAAGACCCCGCAGGAATGCGTCAACCTCGGCGTCGCCCACGGCGCGCTGCTGATGAGCACCCGCGGCGACACCAGCGAGATCGTACTCGACGAACTGCTGCACGTCGCCGGCGGCGGCTCGGCGCGCATCAAGCGCTGACCCACAAGCGCCAAAGAGTTGTAACCACTGAGGCACAGAGAACACCGAGCAAGACTCACCGAGAAATGCAGGGAGATGCTGTCCTCCTGCTTTCACTCTGTGCTCTCTGTGTCTCGGTGGTGGATCTGGAGCTGATTTTTGCGGGCTGGGTGGCGTGAACGCCTGATGCTCATCCGCTGCACCGACCCGCGACCGTGCAAACCAATAAAAAAAGCCGAACCCCCAAAGGTTCGGCTTTTTTTGTTGTTGTGAGGTTGACGTGAGCGTGGGCTCAATAGTTGCCGCGACCGCGACCACCACCGCCGCCGCCGTAGCCACCGCGGCCGCCACCACCGCCGCCGCCGCCGTAGCCACCACGACCGCCGCCGCCGCCACCACCGAAACCACCGGAGCGGGGCTCGCGGGGCTTGGCTTCGTTGACGGTCAGGGCGCGGCCGCCGTGCTCTTTGCCGGACAGCGCTTCGATGGCGGCGTTGGCGTCGTCGTCGGATTCCATCTCGACGAAGCCAAAGCCCTTGCTCCGGCCGGTGCCGCGGTCGATGATGACCTCGGCGGACCGAACCGTGCCGAACTGGCCGAACAGTTCTTCCAGTTCGGCGTTGTCCACGGCGTAAGCCAGGTTGCCCACATACAGTTTCTTACTCATACCAGATGCTCCACAGAAATCCATTGCGGCCCTAGGGATTGCTTTCGGGGCCGAGGCGAAAGAGCCTGTTGTTCCAGGCCGGAAAGGCAGACGGAGCGAAGGAGCAGACAGGAACATCCGGGAAAAGGAAATGACTGTTGCGTTTTCGATCGGCAATCTGTTGGCGGGGAGTATACCACAACTTTCGTCAAGAGCTAGCGCAATAATTCCCTGCTTGCCCTGGCCGGTTATTTCGCCGCCAGCCAGTCCCCGCCCACCCCGGTTTCCACCTTCAGCGGAACCCCCAGTTCCAGGGCGGTTTCCATCTCCTGCCGGACCACTTCCGCCATCTGCGGCGCAGCCTCCGCCGGCGTCTCAACTACAAGCTCATCATGGATTTGCAGCAAAATCCGCAGGGGCAGATTTTCCGCGTCAATGCGGTTCTGCAGCTTCACCATGGCGAGCTTGATCAGGTCGGCGGCGCTGCCCTGCACCACCGTGTTGATCGCCAGCCGTTCGCCCAACGCGCGGGTTTGTGGATTCCGTCCGGTGATCTCGCGGATGGGGCGACGGCGCCCGAGGATGGTGGTCACGTAGCCATGCTCCTCCGCCTGCGCGATGCACTGGGCGAGGAAGCGATCGATGCCGGGGAACCGCCGGCGGTAGTCGTCGATGAGCTTCTGGGCGTCCTGTTTGCTCAGTTGCTCGATGCGACGGGACAGCCCGAACGCGGTGATGCCGTAGATAATGCCGAAGTTGATCACCTTCGCCCGGCTGCGCTGCTCGCCGGTCACCGCATCGGGCGCGACGCCGAACACCTGCGCCGCCACCGCCGCGTGGATGTCCTGATCGGCGCGGAACGCTTTGAGCAATTCCTCATCCTGCGAGAAGTGCGCCAGCACGCGCAGCTCGATCTGCGAGTAGTCGGCACTGATGAGCAGTTGCCCCGGCGCTGCCACAAATGCTTTGCGAATCTGCCGACCGACTTCCGTGCGAATGGGAATGTTCTGCAGGTTGGGCCCACTGGAGCTCAAACGCCCGGTCGCCGCGCCGGTCTGATGAAAGCTCGCATGCACGCGCCCGGAGTCCGCGTGAATGCTGTCGCGCAGGTTGTCCAGATAGGTGTTGACCAGCTTGCTCAGTTGGCGGTACTCCACGATCAGGCGCGGCAGCTTCGCCTGCTCATCAGGCAAGCCTTCCATGTCGGCGAGCTTCTCGAGCACTTCGATGTCCGTGCTCGGGCCGGTCTTGTTGCGCTTGATGACCGGCAGCCCCATCTGCGTGAACAACACCTCCGCCAGTTGCTTGGGCGAGTCGAGATTGAACGGCCCACCGGCGGCGTCGTAAATCGCATCGCGCAGCTCCACGATGCGCTGGTTGAGCTGCTCTTTCTGCTGCATCAACACGTCGGGCTGCACGCGGATGCCGGCGAATTCCATCTCCGCCAGCACTTCCACCAGCGGCATCTCCACCTGCTGCGCCAGCTCCGTCATGCCTTGCTGCGCCAGTTGTTCGCGCAGTTGCAGGCAGAACCGCAGCGACACGTCGGCGTCCTCAGCGGCATAGGGGGCGATCATTGCCAGCGGCACGCTGTCCATGGTGCGCTGCTTCATGCCGCGCCCCGCTTCGCCGATGAGCCGACTGATGGGAATGGTCTGATGCCCCAGCAGCGATCGCGCCAGGTCGTCGAGCCCGCGTTCGGGCAGGTTCAGCAGATGGGCGGCAATGAGCGAGTCGAACACCACGCCGCGCACACGCACCCCGGCGTGCCGGAGCACCAGCAGGTCGTATTTGAGGTTGTGCCCGCACTTGCCGATGGTGCGGTCCAACAGCACCGGCGTCAGCGCGGCGAGCACCGTGGCTTCATCCAGATGCGCTTCGCCCGCCGGGGCGCGGGTGGGGATGTACACCCCGTGTCCTTCGCGCCACGCCAGCGAGATGCCGCACAGGGCCGCCCGGTGCCCCAGCCCCACGGTTTCCGTGTCCACGGCAATGAGCGTCTGCCGCTGGAGCGTGGCGACCAGTTCCGCAAGCTGCGCCGCGGTGGTGATGCAGTGGTAATCGTATTCCTGCGCGGTGTGCAGATCGGTTTCCACGGGCGCGTCGGCGGCATCCGGCGCTGCTTCCACGCTGTCGAACAGCGAAGTCTGAAACAGCGTGCCTTGCTCCTGGGCCGGCGGAGTCGACGAAGCTTTGGCAGTTGATTCAGCCGGGGCGGACACCCCCAGCAGTTTTTCCAGATCGCTGATATGCCGGCGAAAGCCCATGTCGCGGAACAGCTTAGTCAGCCCGGCGCGATCGACGGGTTTGAGCTGCGCGTCGGCCAGCGCGAAGGGCACGTCCACGTCGTCCTTGAGCTTGACCAGTTGCAGATTCAGCGGCAGGCGGTCGCGCCCGGCGGCGAGTTTTTCCTGGCGTTTGCCTTTGATTTCGCTCAGGTGGTCATAGATGCCCGCGATGGAGCCATACTGTTGCAGCAGCAGGGCAGCCGTCTTGTTGCCCACGCCGTCGATGCCGGGGATGTTGTCCACCTTGTCGCCGGTGAGCGCCAGCAGGTCCACCACCTGCGCGGGGGTGATGCCTTTTTCTTCGAGCAGGGTTTGGGGGGTGATGGTTTTTCCGGTGTGGATGTCGAACATCTGCACCCGGTCGCTCAGCAGTTGTTCCAGGTCCTTGTCCTTGGAAACAATGCGGATGTCCACATCGTCAGCAGCCGCGAGGGCGCGCTGGGTGAAAGTGGCGATCAGGTCGTCGGCCTCCGCGCCAGGCTGGCCGATGACGGGAATGCCGAACAGGCGCACCATTTCGAAGATGCGTTTTTCCTGGGTGAAAAAGTCGGCCGGCGGGGGATCGCGCTGGGCTTTGTACTGCGGGTCCAGCTCGTCGCGGAAGGTCGGGCCGGGCATGTCGATCGCCATGACCGCCAGTTCGGGTTTCAGTTGCTCGAAGAACTGGAGCATCATGCCGGCAAAGGCGAACACCGCATGCGTGGGCTCGCCGGTGACGGGACTGCTCATCCCGCCGCGGATGGCGAAGTAGGCGCGGAAAATCTGGGCGTGACCGTCAATGATGTAAAGCGTGCGCGCCATGCGGTTCCTTCAAAAAACAAAGCACCTCAGCGGCACACCCAATCAACCTCGGAACACCACCGCTCACCACCAAGCCGCTGATGAGCGCAGCGAATCGGCGGGTCGCGGCGGGTCACTCATTCCCACTACCACGCCAGCGTGCCCAGCCACGCCGCCCGCAGGTCCGCCAATGCTTCATCCAGCAGCAGGCCCGCCCGCGCGGAGCGCACCGTCAGCCGCTGATGGCTGGCGAACGCGCCCAACTCGCCAAAGGGAATCTGCTGTTGCCGCAGCCGGTCCGCGACTTTGCCGAGGTTGCCGGGGGCGATTTCCAGCAGGTAGCGGCTGGGCGTCTCGGCGAAGCAGAGCGTGGTTTCGTCAAGCGTGCGCAGGGTGGCGGCCCCGTCGAGATTCAGTTCCAGACCCACCCCGCCGGCAAACGCCATTTCCGCCGCCGCCGGGAGCAGGCCGCCTTCGCTGCAATCGTGCGCGGAACGCACCAGGCCCGCCGCGATGAGCTGGGCGACCGCCGCCGCGTTGGCGGGGCCTTGCTTGAGATCGACCTGCGGCACGCGGCTGTCGCGGCTGTCGTCGCCGCTGAGCGCCAGGTAGTGCGAGCCGCCCAGCGCGCTGCCGGTGGCGCCCACGAGCAGCAGCAGATTGCCCGGCTCCTTGGCGTCCATGGTGGTGCAGCCGTTGGCGTCATTGACCATCGCCAGCGCGGTGATCAGCAGCGTGGGCGGAATGGAAATGACCTGGCCGTCCTCCGTGGTGAACTGGTTGTTGAGCGAATCCTTGCCGGAGACGAACGGCGCGCGGTACGCCAGCGCGCCGTCGTAGCACGCCTCAGCAGCGCGAACCAGCGAGCCGAGGTTTTCCGGCTTGTCGCAACTGGGCCAGCAGAAGTTGTCCAGCAAGGCGATGCGGGTGGGATCGGCGCCGACGCAGACGCAGTTGCGCACCGCTTCGTCGATGGCAGCCAGGGTCATCCAGTAGCTGTCACCATGCACGCCCGCCACTTCCCCCAGGCCGGTTTGCAGACCGTTGGCGATGGCGATGGCGCGGTGGCTGTCCAGGCGCGGGCGCAGGACCGAGGCGTCGGACGGGCCGATCTGCTGCGGGCCGGTCAGGGGTTTGACGACGGAGCCGCCTTGCACTTCGTGGTCGTACTGGCGGATGATCCATTGCTTGCTGGCGAGATTGGGATGGCGCAGCAGCGCCAGCAGGCAGCGTTGCAGGGAGTTGGTCAGCGAGGGATCGACTGCCGCGCCCAGCCCCCGGGCTTTGCTGGGCGGATTCCACTTGGCGTTGCGGGTGGGGGTGGGAATGCCGTCGTGGAGGAGACCCATCGCCAGTTGTCCGACCTGCTGGCCGCGGTAGGTCAGACGCAGCAGCGGCGCGCCGGCTTCGTCGGTCAGGCCGAACTCACCCAGATCGCACAGCTCGACGTCTTCCGCTTCGCACATGGCGCGCAGCGTGGGGACATTCGCCGGCGGAACCGCGAGCACCATGCGTTCCTGCGCTTCGCTGATCCAGATTTCGGTGTAGCTCAGGCCGTCGTACTTGAGCGGCGCGGTTTCGAGCGTGACCAGCGCGCCGACCTGGGCGCCCATCTCGCCCACCGCGCTGGAGAAGCCGCCGGCGCCGCAGTCGGTGATGGCGTGGAACAGCGGGCCGGCGTGCGTGCCGTCGGGGGTTTGGTAATCGCGGGCTTGCAGAATCACGTCGAGCGTTTTCTTCTGCGTGATGGCGTTGCCGATCTGCACCGCGTGAGAGAACTCGTCGGCATGGCTGTCGGTCAGCTCAGCGCTGGAGAAGGTCGCGCCGTGGATGCCGTCGCGGCCGGTGCGTCCCCCGAGCGCGATGATGCGGTCGCCCGGCTGGGCATCACCAAAGCATTTATCCAGCGGCATCATGCCCACGCAGCCGGCGAACACCAGCGGGTTGCCCAGATAATCCGGGTGAAACCACACCGCGCCGTTGACCGTGGGAATGCCCATGCGGTTGCCATAGTCGCGCACGCCCGCCACCACCTGTTCGAGGATGCGGCGGGGCGCGATGACGCCCGTTGGCAACGGCGCGGTTTCCGGGGGAGCAACGCAGAAGACGTCGGAGTTGGCGATGGGCTGTCCCGCCAGGCCGGTGCCCATGACATCGCGGATGCACCCGCCGATGCCGGTGGCCGCGCCGCCATAGGGCTCGATCGCGCTGGGATGGTTGTGCGTTTCCACCTTGATGCACACGGCCGTTTCATCATCGAACCGCACGATGCCCGCGTTGTCCTTGAACACGCTGATGCACCATTGGTCCAGCCCCGGCTGAGTCATCAGCTCATGCGTGGCGGCGGCGATGGTGCTCTTAAGCAGATTGCGAATGGTCACCGAGCCGTCGGCATGGCGTTCATGGCCAGGGCGGCCGTCGGTCAGAAAGCTGGCGTCGCCTTCATACCGCACGGTGCTCTTGAGCGTCTTGTGCACGCAGTGCTCGGACCACGTCTGCGCCAGCGTTTCCAGCTCGATGTCCGTTGGCTCGCGGCCCACGGTGCGGTAGTAATCCTGCACCGCTTTCATTTCCTCGAGCGAGAGGAACAGATGCCCCTCGCGCGACAGCCGGCGCAGCGCGTCGTCATCCAAATCCCGGATCGACACGTGATGCTGCTGGAATTGATACGGCGCGCCCGCCAGGAACTGCTGAGGCAGGTACGGCTCGGTCATGAGGTCCTGAATGACCGGGTTCGCCAGATGCGCCTGGGCGAAGCGCGTCAGCGCGTCCGGCGCAGCCGTGCAGCCGGGCAGGTCATAACGGAAGCCGGTGCGCACCTGCACGCGCGGCAGATCATGGAGCATCTCGGCGATGGCGTCCTCGGTGGACTGCGCCACCGGGTCCATCACGCCGGGCTTGTAATGCACTTCCAGCAGGCGCCCCTCGGCCGGCGCGGGCGTCGCGCCCAGCGTGGCGATTTGGCTGACCGGATCCGTCAGCAGTTCGTCGGCAATGCGCTGCACCAAGTCCGCGGTGAGCTGGCCCTGCAGCAGATACACGCGGGCGCTGGTGAGGTGGAGCTCCGCGCCCAAGGCTTTGCGCGCCGCCGGCTGCAGACCAGTGGCGTGCGGGTCAGGTTCGCCGGGGCGGGGGCGCACTTCCACGCGCCAGACCTGCGGCTGGTCGGCGCTGGGGGCAGTGGGCAGGTCGGTCGGATCGGTCGCGGCAGTGGTCATGCGTTCATCCCTGAAGCGTGCGGCTGGGGGTTATCAGCAGGCCAGGCCTCGGCGGAAGCCCGACTGAGGCGGCGATGATAAGGGTTGTGCCGACTGGGGCAAAGCGACGGGGGGCGATTTCCCGGACTCGCCACGGCTGGGCTGATCCGACCTGACCCGTTGGTCGATAGCGCTTAGCAGTCGCCGCCGGGATGGGATGCGTTCCAGCCCGACCCGGTGGCAGCGTCCGGGTGTGTTTGCCGGTGAGTTGACTGAAGGAGTCCAACCATGATTCGCTGCCTGCTGATTGCGTCCCTGGCCCTGCTGACGGTTCTGTGCACCGGGTGTCAGCCGGACTCGGCGGGCGCGGACACCAGCGGGCCGCGCAGCCTGCGCCTGACCCTGCGCGGGGACGACGGCAAAACCAGCACCATCGTGCTGCAAACCAACCGCCGCACGCGCGTCTCCCTCAGCGAGACGTTTTTCATGGAAGGCCAGACCGTCAAACTCGCCGGCTCGTGCACCATTGTCAGCGTGGACAGTGACTCGGCGACGGTGCATGTGAAGGCAGTCATGGCGGCCGGTCGGGAAACGATCGGCGGCATCAACACGACGCTCACCGCCCGTGCCGACAAAGGCACCGTGCTGCCGCTGGGCGAGGTCGCCACGCTGTCGGCGAGCCTGTGACGACCGCATAATCCTTCCGATTGCTACAGACCGACCTGGACCTGACTTTCCCCTCCGGTTTATGCCGCGCGGGCTGACATCACGCCGACCCGGGGCAACAGTAGTCCCATAGCCATCCGATGGTGTGGGCCGGGTTGTTGTCATGCCCCGGCCGCGCCGTCCTCAGCATTGGAGAGACGCTTTGCCCGCCTGGACCGCATCCTGGCGGCGGTGGCGATCCCGCCGTCGTGCTCGTGCTGCCGCGTTGCCTGCTGCGCGGCGAAGGCATCATTGGTTTGAAGCGCTTGAGCCGCGCGTGCTGTTGGACGCCACCCCGCTGCTGGTGGCATTCGGCGACGGCGCCAGCAGCACCCTCAGCTTCACCGATGCCGACGGCACCGTGGTCATGCTGTCCCTGCGCGGCGCGACGGGCGTGCTGACCTTCAGCGGCGACGTTCCGCAACTGGTCAACGACCGCCGGCCGTTTGTCGATGGCGCCAACCTGCTGCTCGAACGCATCGACCTCAACGACGCCACCGACCGCGCCACACTGACCATCACCACCCG
This sequence comes from uncultured Phycisphaeraceae bacterium, assembly GCA_964605235.1. Lineage (GTDB taxonomy): Bacteria > Planctomycetota > Phycisphaerae > Phycisphaerales > Phycisphaeraceae > CAZSBB01. Next base: position 121,431 of record CAZSBB010000004.1, on the reverse strand, counting down.
GGGCGGCGACGGCAGTGCGTTCGTCAACGGCATTTCCGTCAACGGCTCGCTGCGCTCCTTGTCCGCACGCGGCATCACCCTTGCGGGCAACCTGCACGCTTCGGGCGCCATCAGCGCCCTGACGCTGGGCAATGTGCTCACCGGACGACGCATCACGCTCGGCGGCGACGACGCCACCCGGGCGGTTTCCATCACCTTGCAGGAGGTGGTGGACCTGGAACTCGCCAGCGGCGCGCCCATCAGTCGGCTGATGGTGCAGAGCTGGCAAACCGAAACTGACGGCGGGGCGCTGGTGACTTCCACGCTCGGCAGCCTGACCAGCAAAGGCGACTTTGACGCCGACGTGGCGCTCACCGGCCTGCCCAACGCCCGCAGCGTGCTGGGCAGCGCCCGCATCACCGGCGGCGTGCATGATTCGTTCTGGTTCATCGCCGGCCCGGCCGGCGCGGTGACCGCCGGCGACTTCACCGACTGGCGACTGAATGTGCAGGGTGACCTGCGCGGCCTGACTGCCAGCACCGGCGGGTTTGCCGACGTGCTCGTCGGGGCGGGCAACATCACCGGCATCACCAGCAAAACCGATGTCCTCAACAGCATGTTCCTTGCGGGCACCGATCTGGGCACTGACTTTGCGCTCGATGGCGAAGGCGCCGGCGCGGATGTCTATGGCCCCGGCGCGATCGGCAGCATTCGTCTGGGCGGCTCCGTGCTGCACAGCAGTTTCCGGGCGGGTGGCCTGCCGGTCGATGGGCAGTTTGGCAATCTTGATGACTTGCTGCTGGGTGGCAAGCTCAGCTCCATTCGCAGCCTGATGGTGGGCGGGGCGGTGAGCAACAGCCAGTTCGCCGCCGCGACGTTGCCGCGCAATGCCCGGTTCGGCGGCACCATTGTCGATCCGCTGTCCCATGAAGCTTTCAACAGCAACAGCCTGCTGGTGCAGTCGGCCGCCATCACCGACGGCAACGGAATGGTGACGCTGACGCTGGGTGAGCAGACGCTGACGCTGCAGATTTTCGATGAATCGACCTTCATGCCCATTGCCGGCGCAGCCGTGGGCGTGGCTTTGGAAGCACAGACGCTGGGCTTTGGCGTCGGGGTGCTGCTGCTCCCGGATCGCCCGGAAGCGATTCAGCTTTTCCGCATTGAAGGCACCGCTGTGGGAGCGGTCAGTGGTGATGACCTGAACTACTTCGCCCGCGGCACTGGCGACAGCGAATCCGTGGTTACGCTCTTGACCAGCCAGTTGCCCCGGTTTGCTCCGGAGAATCCCGCCGATTTTGGGGAAGTCGGCGCGGGTCTGACCGCGCTGGCGAGCGCGGCCGTGCAGTCGGTCAGTCAGCTCAAGGATCGCACGCTCAGCCGGGCGCTGCGCCCACTCGCCGGCGGGGCGACCACCGAAATTCTCACCGTCGAGCAAACGCTCGCGCGGCTGGCGGCGGGCAGTTCCACCAACGGCAGTCAGGCGGCGGTGGTGCTGCTCAACGAACTGCACGCGCTGGACCCGTTTGACGACGCCGGCAGCTTGTGGGTGGACCTTGACGCAGCGTTTCTGGATGACCTGCTTGCGTTGCCCGGCATGGATGTCGTGCCCAACCTGGTGGTCACCCGGCTTGGCGGTTTGGACCTCCTCAGCTACACGCCACCCAGCGGGGCAGTCAGCACCGGCCTGCTGCAGATCAATGTGCCCAATGGCGCGGACCTGACGCGCGGGCAACTGGAAATTCTCAGCACCGATCAGCTCGGCCGGGTGTTCACCATGCCGCTGGCGGGGCAGAACCAGTTTGAGATCGAAGTCCCGGCGGGCAGCTATCGCGTGCAACTGCGCGAAGCGGGCTACGCGGTGGCGAGCATGGAAGTGAATCTCACTGCTGCCGGTCAGGTGGTGCAATTGACGCCCACCTTCACGCCGCTGCCTGAGATCGATCGGGGTTACACCGGGCGGGCGGTGGGTCGCGCGGTCGCCGTCGCCCCAGGCATCAACGGCAGCACGTATCGCCACAGCTTCACCGCCAGCGTGGACCTGAGCGTGGCTGGCACCGGCTCGTTCTACGATCCCCTGACCGGCACGCTGACGTTCAGCGCCAGCAATCGCGCTGCTTTGGCGGATCGCAACCCCGACAGCCCGCGCCTGCTCAACGCGACGCTGGACCCGGTCACCGTAGCGCTGGTGGCCGACGAGCGTCATCTGACCGCCGCCGCCAACATCGAGGTGGAGGGGCAGACCTGGCTGGTCACCTTTGCCGCGGACCTGGCGGGGGAGGACCGCACGCTGAAGGGCACGCTGACCGTGCAGAATGTCGCGCTGGGGTTGGTGATGGAGATGCAGGTCAACCTGCGCCGCACGACTTTCACCGTCACCTGAGCATTTTCCCCCTGCACCGCCTGAGCGCGGCACAGCTTTGCGGTATCCTGATCGGCTTGCCAGAGGAGCCGGTCTGCTATGCCAGTTGAAGACGCCAACCTGCCCACCGCCCAGGTGCTGCTGGTCGATGATGAAGTCGATCACGCCGAGGTCATGGCCGAAGCCCTGCGCCGGCTGGGCCATGTCTGCACCATCGTGCACGACCTGGAGTCCGCTGCCGACGAATTGCAGCATGGCCAGTTCGATCTGATCGTCACCGATCTGGTCATGGATGGCGAGGAAGACGGCCTGAAGGTGCTCGAACTCGCCCGCCAGCTCCAGACCAACGCCGAAACCATACTCGTCACCGCCCATGGCGACATTCCCACCGCCAAAGCAGCGCTCAAGGGCGGCGCGTTCGACTTCATCGAAAAACCGCTGGACCTGGATGTCTTCCGCACGCTCTGCGGCCACGCCATTCGCCAGGTCATGCTGCGCGGGCAGAATTCGCAACTGCGCCAGCAACTCGACGACCGCTTCGGAATTGAAGGCATCATCGGCACCTCGCCGGGCATGCGCGCGGTCATCACCAAACTGCGCCAGGTTGCCCCCAGCAACATCCCCGTGCTCATCACCGGCGAATCCGGCACCGGCAAGGAACTGATCGCCAAAGCGATTCATCAGAACTCGCCGCGCAGCAAGAAAAACTTCAAGCCCCTCAACTGTGCCGGCCTGAGCGAAAGCATTCTCGAAAGCGAACTGTTCGGCCACGTCAAAGGCGCCTTCACCGGCGCGGAGCGCGACCGCGTGGGCGTGTTCGAATTCGCCGACGGCGGCACACTGTTCCTCGACGAGATCGGCGACATGCCGCTGACCATGCAAGCCAAGCTGCTGCGCGTGCTCGAAAGCGGCGAGGTGGTGCGCGTGGGCGCCAACGAAGCCCGCCATGTCGATGTCCGCCTCGTGGCGGCCACCAATCGCAACCTCACCGAACTCATCAGCCAGCACCAGTTCCGCGAGGACCTGTACTTCCGCATCCGGGGTGTGGAACTGCATCTGCCCCCGCTGCGTGAACGCCGGGAAGATGTCGCCCTGCTGGTCCGGCATTACGTCGCCCGCTTCGCCGAGCAGTTCGGCAAACCCGCGCTGCAGTTGGCGGAGGACACGCTGCTGGCGCTGCAGCAGTTCGACTGGCCGGGCAACGTGCGGCAACTCATCAATGTGGTGCAGCAGATGGTGGTGGTGGCGGAGGGAGATCGGCTCGAGCCCCGCCATCTGCCCGAGGAAGTGCGCGCTGCGGTGGACCTGGGCGGCAGCGGGGGGGCGATCGACCTCAAGGGCGGCATCAGTCTGGATCAACTGGAAAAACAGGCGATCCGCGAAGCTCTGCGCATCCACGCCGGCAACCGCGAACTGGCCGCCAAGATGCTGGGCATCGGGGAGCGCACGCTGTACCGCAAGCTCAAGGGATACGGGCTCAAGTAGGATTTGCCGGGGCGGGGGCGCGTTGACGAGCTGCCCTCCGGCGCAGATGCTGGAACGCACATGCTCGCCTACCGCATTGGTCACGGGTTCGATCTGCATCGCCTGGAAGCGGGCTTGCCGTTGATTGTCAGCGGAGTCCGCATGGAGCACGACCACGGCTGTGCCGCCCACAGCGATGGCGATGTGGTCTATCACGCGTTCACCGACGCCATCCTGGGCGCGCTGGGGCGCGACGACATCGGCCAGCTTTTTCCGGACAACGATCCCAAGTGGAAAGGCGCGGACTCGCGCATCTTCGTCGAGCGCGCCATCGAACTGATGGCGCAGGACGGCTACGCCCTGAACAATGCCGACGTGACGGTGATTCTCCAGCGGCCCAAGCTGTCGCCGGTCAAAATGCAGATGCGGCAGAACCTGGCGAATCTCGTCGGCGGCGAGGTCAGTCGCATCAATCTCAAGGGCAAGACGCACGAAAAAGTCGACGCCATCGGCACGGGGCAGGCGATCGCCTGTCATGTCGTGGCGCTGCTGCATCAGTTGTAACGCATAAGGAGTCGCGCGCATGGCGCACAGCGGAAAACTCAAACGGAAAGTGGCGCTCTGTTTCATGGCGCATCCCGACGACTGCGAAATCCTCGCGGCGGGCACACTGGCGCTGCTGGGGCAGAAGGGTTGGGAACTGCACATCGTCACCAGCACGCCGGGCGATTGCGGGTCGATGGATCAGGGGCCGGTGGAGATCGCCGCCATTCGCCGCGCCGAGGGCGCCAAGGCCGCCAAGCTGCTGGGGGCGACCTACCACTGCCTGGAAAGCCGGGACCTGTTCGTGACTTTTGATGAGCGCACCATTCGCCAGGCGGTGATGTTGATGCGGCACATCGCGCCGACGGTGGTGCTGACCCACAGCCTGACCGATTACATGCTCGACCATGAAGAGACGGCGCGCATCGTGCGCACCGCGACCTTTGGTTATGCCGTGCCCAACACCGCGCCGGGGCTGATTGCCGACGGTTCGATGGTGCCCTGGCTGTACTACGCGGACCCGATCGAGGGGATGGACCCGTACGGGCAGCGGATCGAGCCGACCACCTACGTGAACATCACCAGCACGATGGGCAAGAAGGCGGCGGCGCTCAAAGCGCATGCTTCGCAACGGGAGTGGTTGCTCAAGCATCACGGCATGGACCAGTACATCGTGTCGATGCAGGAATGGGGCCGCAAACGCGGCGCGGAGGCCGGCGTGAAATTTGCCGAGGGTTTCCGCCAGCACAAGGGCCATCCCTATCCGCACGACTGCATTCTCCAGCAGGAACTGGGCGCGCTGGTCAAGCACGTCCAGCTTTGAACCGCCAGCTTCGCACGCATCGAACTTCGCTTCGCCAAATCAGAAAGGATCAGCAGCACATGGATTTCCTCAGCACCCGCGATGGCTCGTATGCCGGCCCGTACTATCCCCAGGGCTGGGATTACGCCAAAATTCAAAAGATCACCAGCTACGGCCCCAAGGAATTCGGGCAGCGGCAGAAGCACTGGCACAAGGGCTTTGAGCCGATCATCTGCGCTGACGCTTCAGGCGGCGTCGAGTCGATGAACGCGATGATGGGCTACGAGATTTTCAATGCCGTGCGTGAAGCCGCCGTCGCCAAGCGCCAGCTCGCGTTGATTCTGCCGGTGGGACCGATGGGCATGTATCGGTGGGCGGTGTACTTCAGCCAGAAGCACAACGTCTCCTGGAAGCATGTGCATGGCTTCAACATGGACGAATGGGCGGACGCCAAGGGCAACTCCACGCCCCCCAGCGCGCCGGGCAGTTTCCAGGGCGCGATGGAGCAGGCGTTGTATGGCCCGCTGGGCAAGCTGACGGTGCCCAAGGGTCAGCGCAACTTCGCCACCCGCAAGCTGCTGCCGCTGTACCCGGACAAGATCGCCAGGCTGCGTAAGGGCGGCGCCAAGCTGATCGTGGTGTACGGCATCGGCCGGGCGTGCCACATCGCCTTCTGGGAGCCGCATTTCGCCGCCGAGTATTCCTCAGAAGCGGCGTGGAAGAAGGACCCGTTCCGCATCGGCGCCAAGCTGCACCCGCTGACCATCGAGCAGAACTCGCTGCACAGCTTCGCCAGCCGAATGACGCTGATCCCGCTGTTCGCCAACACCATCGGCCCGGGCCTGTACGCCAGCGCCGACTATTGCATCGGCGGCGCGGACGGCGCGCATGGCCCGCTCAACTGGCAGGGGCAGAGCGTGTGGATGACGCTGCGCTACGGGGCGAATCCCTGGGTGCCCAGCAGCTACATGCCCACCATGCCCGGCCGACTGTTTGTCATCAAAGCCGTGGCGGGACCGCTGGTGCCGGAAGCGAACTGACGTCGCCCGGTGTGGTGACGAGCGGATGAGAAAATCCCCCGGCAGAGCCGGGGGCTAACGGATGATTGCTTTAGCCCCGGGCTCGGCCCGGGGATTTTTTTTTATGCATTCGGCCGCCCGCCGAACTCGCGGCACAACTGCACCGCCAGCTTGATGCGCGCCCATGGCGTGGTCACCGTGGTCTGGCACGCCGAGGCGAAGATGAAGCCGGCGTGTCCGCGCAGGGCGGCGAAATGCTGGGCGTAGAACTTTCGTAGATCGTCGTCGCTGCGCGTGACCTGTTCGTGGGCGCCAAAGCCGCCGTTGTAGATGAAACTGCTGGGCATGTCGTGCACGTCGGCGGGATCGAAATCGCCCAGCGGCGAATGCGCCATGCCTTCCAGGCCATGCACGCCGGAGTCGCGGAAGACCTGCTTGAGCGCCCGCAGTCGGCCGCAGGCATGCACCAGCACGCGCTTGCCGCGCGGGGCGAAAATGCTCACCGCGTCGGCGACGTAGGGCGTCCAGTAGTCTGCGCACAACGCCGGCGGATAGAACGGCGAATCCACGTTGTCCATCAGGCACATGACCTGCACGCGCGGATGTTCCGCCATGCGCACCAGCTGCGCCCGCACCCGCGACCAGTACAACGCGCACAGCTCCCTGGCGGCCTGGGGTTCGTCCATCAGGAACAGACAGGCGTGGTCGAGTCCGAAGTCGATCTGCAAACGCTTGAGCGGCGTGCACGGGCCGGGGATCATCACCAGCCCGTCGTCGCCGACGCGCTCGTCCAGCGCCAGGTACCCCGCTTCATCCCAGTCGGCGGTGTATTGCTCCAGCCAGTAGCGGTACGCCTGACCCTCCGTGTTCCAGTCCTTGACCAGGTCTTCCACCTGATAGGACGTGGTCTGCTCCGGCTGATCTTCGCGGATGCACCGTAGCGTGCCGTGGGGCGTGACGAAGCGGTTGATGTGGCGCGAATGGCCCCCGCCGGCGTCGACTTTTTCGTGCTGTTCCTCCACGCCGGGAAAGGTCACCTTGCAGCCGCCGCCCAGGTTGCGCGAGAAGATGTCGCAGCCCAGGAGTTTCATGGCGTGCAGGTAGTCGCCATCGCGCAGCTCGGCGGGCAGCGAGCCGTGGTTGCGATGATGGCCGAACCACTGGTTGAAGTTGATGGCGCAGGGCGTCCACGCCGGCTGCTCGCCCGCCAGCAGGCGCAGCAGATTGGCACGTCGGGTCAGTGACATAGGATGAATCCGCTCGACCACGAGCCGGAAGCGTCAGCGCCGGGCAGCGCCGGCGTAAGGCAGACCATCTGCGCTTACACCCGCATTCATCAGCCAACCATGGCTCTGTCCGTTGCTTCCGTTTCAAGCTCCTGGGGCGGGGGGGTTAATCAATTCATTCCGGAGGATATCAGTCGCGCTGCGACACCAGGATCGGGTCCGGCTCGCTGGCTTTGCCAATGTACTTCAACCCGCCGGGCATGTAGGAGAAGATCGCCACGCGGCGGTCGCGGTCGGAGCGATTGGGCTCGGACGCATGCAGCAGCAGGCTGTGAAACAACAGCGTGTCGCCGGCCTTGAGCGGCACGTACACCGTCTGGTCCTGCAGCTCGGCGTTGACGTCGATGCGCAGCTCTTTGCCATAGTGCTGCACGGCTTCGCGGTGCGTGCCGGGGATGACCTGCATGCAGCCGTTCTCCGGCTCCGCATCGTCCAGGGCGGTCATGGCGCTGATGAGCGCCATCGGTTGCCATGGCCAGTACACCGAATCCTGATGCCAGGGCTTCTCCCGGCCGACGCGGGCGGGCTTCATCATCACCACATCGCGGTGCAGGTACACGCGCGGATTATTCATCAGGCGATGCAGGGCGTCGATGATCCTGGGGTGCTTGAGCAGCTTGTTGAAGTCGTCGGACATGTCGCTGATGCCGCCGATTTTGCGGAAGGTCGGCGTCTTGCGGGAGCCGTCCTGCCGCGGCTCCAGATCGAAGCCTTCACGGATGCGCGGCAAGGTGGCATGGTTTTCCGCCAGCCGGTCCAGTTCGCGTTTGAGCTGCGCCACCTCGGCGGCGCTGAGCGCGCCGCGCAGGATGAGGAAGCCGTTTTCCGCGAAAAAGGACGCTTGCGCAGCATGGTCCACGGGGTCCGGCCCGGTCCACACGCCGGCGGCGGGTTTGACATCAATGGAACCTTCGGTGGCCAACTGGCCATAGGTGGGGGAAGTGGTCATGGCGGGGTTTCCTGGGAAAAAACAAAAGATGATGCCAGCGGCTCAGCACTCGACGTTCTTGCCTTCGGAGCCGAAGATCGCCAGGCGTTCCTCGGTGGTCATCTGGCCGGCGCTGGCGTCGCGGTAGTGGTACTGCAGAGCGCGGCGGCGCTGCTGGGTGTGATTGGTCGGCGTGCCGTGGGGCAGCAGCGAATCGAACAGCAGCATCCCGCCGGGCTGCAACGGCACCGCCACACGCGGGGCGGCCTGCTGCTGGATGTCCGTGTCGCAGATCTGCCAGTCCCGTCGTTTGAAGTGAATCTGCGGCTGAAGCTGGCGCGGCATCAGGTGCATGCAACCATTGGCGGGCGTCGTCTCATCCAGCGCGATCCACACGCCCACCACGCGGTCGGTCACCGGCTGGTTGAAGTAAGCGTGATCCTGATGCCACGGCTTCTCGCGTCCGCCGGGGCCTTTGAGCAGCGCCATCGCCTGAAACAGTCTGGGCTGGGGCAACCCCAACTGACGCAGCAAGGCATGGAGTTGGGGATGGTCGGCCAGGGCGTCGAGCCGGGCGTCCGCGCCATAGAACTGGAAGCACTTGCGCACCGCCTGCTCGCGCTGGGCGGCATCAAGCTGTTCCACCTTGCCGGCGGCTTTGGCTTCAAACATCAACTCGTAGGGCGCCTTGCCGCGCGAGGCGATCAGGTCCGCCAGACCGTCGAGCGCTGCCTGGACTTCGGCGGGGGTGAAGGCGTGATGCACCACCAGGTAGCCCTGCTCGTGGTACTGCTGCAGTTCGCGCGGGCCGATGGCGTCAAAGCCGTCCACGCCTGGGGCGATGGCGTCGTAGCGGTAGAGGTCGGGATGATGGTCTTCCGTGCCGTGGTCGAATGCGATGCGCGACGGGCCGGCGGTTTGCGGAGCGGTGGTCTGACTCATGGCGGGCGGGGTCCTGAGTGGCAATTGGAAAACAGCCGGGAAACCGGACTGATGCGACTATGATCGCAGTTTGGTTCCGGTCGTCCATTGATTTATCCATCGCTGGTTTGTACTTTTCTGACATGGCTGGTGATCGCCTGGCATTCCTGCAACCGCTGCGCGTGCGGATCAACCGCGCCATTCGCGTGCGTTGTGAGCCGGGCTGGTCGTTGCGGCCGGGCTGGTATGACGTGAACACGGACTACGATTTCTGGTTCGTGTGGGCGGGGCGTGGGTGGATGAAGGTATCCGGGCGGCGGATCGAACTGCGCCCGGGCATCTGCTTCTGGATGCGGCCGGGGGGCGACTACATCGCCGAGCAGGATCTCGACCATCGGCTGGGGGTGACGGCCGTGCACTTCGATCTATGTCACGCCGACGGCCAGGTGTGCGCCCAGCGCGATCAACTGCCGCCCGAAAGCTGTGAACTGACGGATGTGGGTTATGTCGACAACGTGCTGCGCCGGGTGTGGGAAATCACCCTGGGCCAGCACGACCGCACCGGCCGAATGGTGGACCTGGTCACCACCGCGGAAGACTTGCTCAAAGCCCTGGTGATGGAATACGCCCTCGCGGCCGACCAGCGCACGCAGGTGCATCGGGGCGACATCTCCTGGCATCATCAGAAGGTGGTGCAGGTCATCGCCCAGCAGATCACCGAGCAGCCGGCCGACGCGCCCAGCGTGGAGGAGCTGGCGCAGCAGGCGGGTTACAGTGCCGCGCACTTTTCCCGGATGTTTCAGAAAGTCACCGGCATGACCCCGCGCGATTACATCGTGCGCGCCCGGCTCAGTCGCGCGACGCATCTGCTCAACGAAAGCACGCTCAACGTGGGCCAGATCGCCGACGCCCTGGGCTATTCCGACGTCTACTTTTTCTCCCGGCAATTCCGCCAGCGCATGGGCGTGACCCCCACGGCGTACCGCAAGCGGCAAACGCCTGAAGCGTGAGCAGCAATTTCAATGCTCACCACAGAGACACAGAGAACACAGAGTGAAAACCCGTGAGACCGGCGGCCTGCTGATTTCCGTTCGACACTCGGTGAGAATTGCTCTGTGGTCTCTGTGCCTCTGTGGCTAATCCCTACGCCGGATTGTTTCTATACGATGAGGCGTCCCGGATCGTGATAGACATTCATCCGCTGGGGGCGCAGGAAGCCGACCAGGGTGAGGTTCAGCCGCACGGCGGTATCAACCGCGAGACTGCTCGGCGCGCTGACGGAGGCGATGATGGTGATGCCGGCGACGGCGGCTTTCTGCACGATTTCAAAGCTGGTGCGGCCGGACACCAGCAGCACATGCTGACGCAGCGGAAGCTGGCCAGTGAGCAGGGCGTGGCCGATGACTTTATCGACGGCGTTGTGCCGGCCCACGTCTTCGCGCAGCGCCAGCACCCGGCCGGCGGTGGTCGCCAGCAGCGCCGCATGCAGGCCGCCGGTGGCGTGGAACGTCGCCTGTGCTGCCGCCATCTGCTGCGGGAGGTTCACGAGGGTGGCATGGGTGATGGTCTGCTCGACGGGCAGGCGGGGGCATTGCTGTTCGAGGCGGTCGATGGATTGCTTGCCGCACAGGCCACAGGAACTGGAAAGGTAGAGTTCCCGGCGGGCGCGGGCGATGGCAGCCTGGCGCCGGTCGAGCGCTTCGGCGCTGAGCTGCACCACCACGACATTGCCATGCTCCGCTGCACTGCAGGGGGTGACGCTTTCGAGGTCATCGGGGTGAGCGATGACGCCTTCGGTCAGACAGAAGCCGGCCGCGAGTTCGTCGTCCTGACCAGGTTGGCCGGGGGTTGATCCGGGGGCTCCGGGGGTGCGCATGGTGACCGCCAGCGGCTGATCGCCGATGCGGATTTCCAGCGGCTCCTCACCCGCCAGCAGATCGTCGGTGGTTTCAACTTCGCCATTCACAAAGCGCTGCACTGGCCGACGGGCAGCACCGGGAGCATCACCAGGCTGGGGAGGCAGCGGCGCCGTCATGTCAGGCGCTCCAGCGCCGCAGCGAGTTGTTGCTCTGTCACCCGGCCTTCCACCAGCACGACGCCGCGGTGGAGCAGAACGGGGATGCGCACGCCGAATTGCTCGCGCCAGGTCAGATCGCTGTCGACATCCGCTTCGCGCAGCGTCCAGCCGCGCTGAGCCAGAAGCGGTTCCGCGCGTTCCACCAACTCCGCACACAGGCAGCACCCCGGCCGACTCAACAGCAACAGTTCCCGCGTCTGCTCCATCCCCCCATGATACGCCCCGCATCCGCCTTTCATCCCATCCTGTTCATCTGTGTTCATCTGTGGCAAAAAAACAGACCCCCGGCAACCGAGGGTCTGAGCAGTTTCAGCAGGATCAGACAACCCAACCTTACCCCGAGCGTTTGTCCTTGCGGATGAACGCATAGGCGTTGTGGTTGTGGATCGACTCATAGTTTTCGCTGTTGATTTCGTACCACACGATGCGGTCTTCGCGGTCGAGCGCCACTGCCAGATCGCGCACGATGTCCTCGACGAACTTGGGATGATCGTACGCCACCTCGGTGACCCACTTCTCATCCGGGCGTTTGAGCACAGCAAAAACCGGGGCGCTGGCGGCGGCTTCCACAATGGCGAACAGTTCTTCGATCCACAGCTTCTGGCCCTTGGCGAAACGCACGCGGGCTTCGATTTCACAGCGCTGGTTATGGGCGCCGTAAGCGGAGATTTCCTTGGAGCAGGGGCACAGGCTGGTCGCCGGCACTTTGAGGCCCATGACGAAATCATCGCTGCCGTTGCTGCAGGCTTCGAAGGTGACGACGACGTCGAGCATGCCCGGCGAGCCGGTGACCGGGGCTTTTTTGTGGATGAAGTAGGGGAAGCGCAGTTCGAGGTGGGCTTCCTCGGCTTCGAGGCGCTGCTTCATGTCCTGACAGATCGCCATGATCTGGTCGGAGCGGATTTCCTCGTGGTGATGGTTGAGCACTTCGAGGAAGCGGCTCATGTGCGTGCCCTTCTGGTGATGGGGCAGGGCGACGTACATGTTGACGGAGGCGACGGTGTGCTGCACGCCGCCGGTGGCGGGGCAGTGCAGACGGATGGGATAGGTGATGTTTTTGACGCCGACCTTGTCGATGGGGATCTGCCGGGCGTCATGGCTGGCCTGCACATCCGGCATGGGGGTGGCGGCGGGGGGGGTGTCGGTGGTGGACATCGGTTGAACCTTTCGGGCGGTGGCACAGGCACGCCAGGACCAGCCCGGGCGCCAAACATCAGACCCTGCATGTTAGGGGGCCGGGGAGGCATGGTCCAGTGCGTCAAGCCGAGAAAGGACGCCCCTGCACGCCCCCGAACACCGGTTGAATCGCTATGCTGATGGGCTTAGCGACCCCTGCCGGGCTAACCTGTGGCGTTGGTCGGCAACGCGGTCGCACCAGGAGAGTTTGTCATGCCCAAAGTGGCAGTGGTTGGGATGGGGCTGCGGGTCACGCACATGTTCAAGTGCGTGCAGGAGGAATGGCCCGAGATCACGCTGGGCACCGTGGTGGACCCGAACCCGGAGTATGTCCGCAGCCGGTTTGAGCGCGTCAAGTTGCCGCTCCCGGCCGACCTCAAATTCGTCCCCCGCATCGAAGACCTGCTGGCGGATGCGGCTGACTGCGACGCCTTCATGATCGGCACGCGCTGCCATCTGCACGCCCCGATGGCGAGTGCGCTGGCGTCCCTTGGTAAGCCGATTTTCCTGGAAAAACCGGTGGCGATCAGCGAAGCCCAGGTCGCCCAGCTCGCTCAGGCATTCGCGGGCAATATGCAGAACGTGCTGGTGTCCTTCCCCCTGCGGGTGACGCCGCTGCTGCGCAATGTGCTGCGCATCATCCGCTCGGGCCGACTGGGAACCATCAGCCAGATTCAAGGCGTCAACAACGTCAGCTACGGCGGCGTGTACTTCGGCAGTTGGTATCGCAACTACGATCAGGCGCACGGCCTGTGGCTGCAGAAGGCGACCCACGATTTCGACTACCTCCACCTGCTGGCGGACAGCACCCCCGTGCAGGCGGTGGGGTTGATGAGCCGACGGGTCTACGGCGGCACGATGCCGCATGACCTGACCTGCACCCAGTGCGACCGCCGGGAAACCTGCCCGGAAAGCGATCTGGCGCATCGCCTGCGCGGACACGGCGGCGGCATGACCGATGGCGGCCTGCTCAGCAAACCCTTTGACCACTACTGCTGCTACAGCCAGGACATTCGCAACCAGGACGCCGGCTCGGCGATTGTGCTCTACGCCAACGGCCTGCATGTGAACTACACGCAGAACTTCGTCGCCCGCAACACCGCCCGCCGCCGCGGCGCCAACATCATCGGCCACCTCGCTTCGCTGGAGTTCGACTGGTGCAGCGAGAAAATTCGCGTGGTCGACCACATGCAGGACCGCGTTGATCACATCGACGTCAAAGCCGCCACCGGCCACAGCGGCGGCGACAGTGTGCTGGCGCGCAACTTCGTGCAGATGATCCGCGGCGAAGCAAAACCGCTGGGCGATCTGTCGGCCGGCTTGCTCAGCGCCGCCACCTGCCTGGCGGTCAAGAAGAGCTGTCACACCCGGCGGTTTGAGCCCATTGCCGTGCCGGGGGTCCAAGCGCCCACCGAGCCGGATTTGCGTCAGGTTGAACCCCTGACCGTGTGAGGCCCGCACATGAAACCTCCACCGGACGCCGAATCTCCTGAAGCCCAGGGCCCTGCCGAGCAGGTGCTGCACATGGCGGCCAGCCTGTGGCAATGGCACTATGGCGACTTCTCGCCCACCGACAGCTGGTCGCCGGCGATCAATGTCTACCGTCTGGGCGCCGCCATGTGCGTGTGCGTGGACCTGGCGGGGGTGGACCGCGCTACCATTGACGTGCGTGTGCAGTTGGGGCGCCTGACCGTGCGCGGCTTCCGACAAGCGCCGGAACCGCCCGTGCCCGGCGATCAACCGCTGCGCATCGTGTCCATGGAAATCGACCATGGGCCGTTTTGTCGGGTCATCAACCTGCCCGAGCAGGTCGAACTGCATAAAGTCGAATCACGCTACCAGGACGGCCTGCTGTGGATCGACCTCCCGCTGCGCAAGAATGCTTGACCCAACCCCGTAAACCCCTGCAAGGAAGGCTGACTGGTGAGTGAGGCGGAGCAGAAAAAATCTGGGGCCAACGGCGACCAGCAAGTGACTGTCGAAGGCGGGGCCGGTCCTGCTGTCGCGGTGCCGGGCGCCAAAGACGGCGGTTCCGCCGGCAGCAGTTCGTCCCAACCCACGCTGCCCCGCGCGCTGCCCTTCCTGCCCGTGCGCGGCACGGTGGTCTTCCCCGGCACCGTCATGCCCCTGAACGTCGGCCGGCCCAGCAGTCGCCGACTGCTCGACGAAAGCCTGCCCAAGTCCAAAATCATCGGCCTGGTCACCCAGCTCGAACAGGACGAAGAAGACCCCCAGCACGACGAACTCCACCCCGTGGGCATCGCGGCGATGGTGCTCAAACTCATCCGCCAGCCCGATGAAACCGTCTCCATCATCGTGCATGGCCTCTCGCGGGTGAAGGTCGGCAACTTCCTCCAGCATCAACCCTTCTTCCGCGCGGAGATCACGCCCATCGTCGAAAGCACCGGCAAGGGCAAGACCTTCGCCGCCGGCGTCGAGCAGTTGCGCGAGCAGGCGCGCCAGCTCATCCAGATGTCGCCCAACGCGCCCGAGCAGGCGCTGACCATCCTGATGAACATCGAGGAGCCAGGCAATCTCGCCGACTTCCTCGCCGCCAACCTCAACATCAGCTTGCAGCAGAAGCAGGACCTGCTCGAAGAGCCGGACATCGCCAAGCGCATCCGCACCGTGCATCAGCATGTGTCGATGCAACTGGAAATACTCAAGCTGCAGCAGAAGATTCAGGACGATGTGCAGTCGTCCATTTCCGACCATCAACGCCGCATATTCCTGCGCGAACAGCTCAAGGCGATCCAGAAAGAGCTGGGCGAAAGCGAAGGCGTCAACGGCGATCCCACCGTCGCCGCCCTGCGCAAGAAGCTCGAAGAAGCCAAGCTGCCCGAGAAGGTGCTCAGCGAAGCCCAGCGCGAACTCAGTCGGCTCGAAGCCATTCCACCCGCCAGCCCGGAATATTCGCTGATTCTGACCTATCTGGAACTGGTTGCCGACCTGCCCTGGCAGAAAGCCAGCGAGGACAATCTGGACCTCGACCGCGCTCGCCGCATTCTCGACCGCGATCACTTTGATCTGCAGAAGGTCAAGCGCCGGCTGATCGAATACCTCGCGGTGCGCAAGCTCAATCCCACCGGGCGCGGGCCGATCCTCTGCTTCGTCGGACCGCCGGGCGTGGGCAAGACCAGCCTGGGGCAATCCATCGCCGACGCGCTGGGTCGCCAGTTCGCGCGCATGAGCTTCGGCGGCATCCGGGATGAAGCGGAAATTCGCGGCCACCGCCGCACGTACATCGGCGCCATGCCCGGGCGCATCCTGCAGGAAGTCCGCCGCGCCGGCACCAACAACCCGGTGCTCATGCTCGACGAGGTGGACAAACTCGGCGCCGACTTCCGCGGCGATCCTGCCTCGGCGCTGCTGGAAGTGCTCGATCCCAAGCAGAACAGCGCGTTTGTCGATCGCTATCTCGACGTGCCGTTTGACCTGTCGCAGGTGCTGTTCATCTGCACCGCCAACTATCTCGACGCCATTCCCCCCGCGCTGCGCGATCGCATGGAAGTCATCGAACTGCCGGGCTACTCCGATCAGGACAAGCTGCAGATCGCCAAACGCTACCTCGTGCCGCGGCAGTTGCAGGAGAACGGCTTGACCGCCAAGAAATGTCGCTGGCAGCCGGCGGGCATCCGCAAGGTCATCAACGACTACACCCGTGAAGCCGGCGTGCGCGAGCTGGAGCGCCAGGTCGGCGCCGTGTGCCGCGCGGTCGCCGCCGAGGTCGCCGACGGCAAAGCCAAACGCAGCTACACGGTCAGCGCGGAGTTGGTGCGCGCCAAGCTCGGGCCGGAGAAATTCTTCCGCGAGGTCGACTCCCGCACGCGCACGCCCGGCGTCGTCGTGGGGCTGGCGTACACGCCGTTTGGCGGGGAAATCCTGTTTATCGAAGCCGCCGCCTACGCCGGCAAGGGGCAGATCACCATCACCGGGCAACTCGGCGATGTGATGAAGGAATCCGCCTCGGCTGCGCTGAGCCTGTTCAAATCCCGCGCCGATGACTTTGGCTATGACCTGAAAAAGCTCACCGAGCTGGACCTGCACATCCATGTGCCTGCCGGGGCGGTGCCCAAGGATGGCCCCAGCGCCGGCGTGTCCATGTTCACCGCCATCACCGGCCTGCTGCTGGATGTCCCCGTCCGCGCCGGCCTCGCCATGACCGGCGAAATCACCCTGCGCGGCCTGGTGCTGCCCATCGGCGGCGTCAAGGAAAAATCCCTCGCCGCCGCCCGCGCCGGCATCCGTGACGTCATCCTCCCCAAGCAGAACCAACGCGACCTCGAAGAAGTCGACAGCGACGTCCGCAAACGCGTCAACTTCCACTTCGTGGAAAATGTCGATGAACTGCTCAAACTCGCGGTGGGCGAAAAGCCGTTGCAGGCGGCGCTCAAGAAGCTGGGCGCCAGGAAATGATTCCCCGCGCGCCGACGAGCCGGAAGCGTCAGCGACGGGCAGCGTCACCACCCGCCGGACCATCCTCGACCAAGCCGTGACGTCTTGACCACCTACCGCCCAACTCGTCGCTCACGCTACCGGCTCGTTAAGACGTACGTCCGGGGTTGCCCGGACACGAAACACCCATGGCGCTGAATTGTCCGGGCGAGCTTGGACCTACAAAACCACGGTCCTCCATCATTTCACCCATACACCGACTTGAACCGCTTGACCGCACTGCGCATCGCCAGTTGACCTTCACGGGTGTCGCGCACGGCGGTGAGCAGGCCATGAATGATTTTCAACCGCTCAGAGATCGCGCTGTCGCCGGCCTTTTCGCGCATTTTGTCGGTGATCTTCAGCAAACTCTCGAGATGTCCGTCATCCCACGCCCGGCGTTTGGCGCGGTCGCGCAGCGCGACGAGTTCCTCTTCGAGCATCCGCATTTGATTTTCACTGACCATGCTCAGCTCCCTGCAGCAGACCGCCCGCTGGCATTAAACCTCATCGGGCCGACGAAACCAGCCCCGGCGGCGGAATTGCGGATAATCCCGTTCGACTTTGCCGATTATGCCGGCTGCCGGGCATTTCCTGCAGCCGCGGCCGAAGTCGCTGCGTAGACTCTGGCGGAATAAATTGACGACCTCGCCAACTCGTTGGGACGGAACATGATCACTTTGTCGAACTTCCAATTCTGCCGGGGTCCTCGGGGACTGCTGCCCTTCCTGCTGGCGCTGTTGCTGCTGACTGCGGGTCTGCAGGCCGCCCCGCAGCGCGACGCCCACACCGAAGCCCAGCTCATCGCTCAGCGCACCGCCATCACGCCCGGGCAGCCGTTCACCGTGGCGCTGCGGCTGACCATGGACGAGCACTGGCACACCTACTGGCGCAACCCCGGCGACTCGGGCATGCCCACGTCCCTCAAGTGGGAGCTGCCCGCAGGTTTTTCCGCTGGTCCCATCCAATGGCCGGCGCCGCATTACCTGGAAGTCGCCGGGCTGGTCAGCTATGCGTACGAAGGCACGGTGCTGCTGCTGGTGGAGATCACCCCGCCGGCGCAGCTCGCCGAGGCGAGGGTCACGCTGCGCGCCGGCGCTGCCTGGCTGGCGTGCAAGGAAGAGTGCATTCCCGGGCGGGTGCAGTTGAAACTGGACCTGCCGGTGCAGTCCACCCCCGCGCCGGCGGATGAACGCTGGGCTCAGCTGTTCGCCCAGGCTCAGGCGCAGCTGCCGCGCACGCCGGCGGATGGCGCCGTGTCAGCCGTGCAGGAGGCGGGCCGTCCGGTGTTGCGTTTTCCGCTGCGTTGGGGCGGGGACGCGCAGCAGGTGCGATTTTTCCCGCTGGCGGATCAATGGCTTGAGTTGGCCGCCCCGCAGACGGCTGGGGTGGCGGGGGAATTGGCGACCTTGGCGCTGCCGGTCAGTTCTCTGGTCAAGGAATTGCCGACGCGCCTGACGGGGGTGCTGGTGATCGAACCGGCCGACGGTGGCGCCCGGCAGGCCTGGGCGGTGGATGTGCCGCTGGGCGCGCCGCCCGCCGGCGTGGCCAGTTCCACCGCGGCGCCCGCGCTGTCCTTTGGCGCGGCGTTGCTGTACGCCTTTCTCGGCGGCTTGCTGCTGAACCTGATGCCGTGCGTGTTCCCGGTATTGTCGATCAAGGTGCTGGGTTTCGTGCAGCAGGCGGGTGGCGATCAGCGGGCCGCCGGCGTGCATGGCTGGCTGTTCGCTCTGGGGGTGCTGGTCTCCTTCTGGGTGTTGACCGCGGTGTTGCTGGGGCTGCGCGCCGGCGGGTCGCAATTGGGCTGGGGGTTCCAGTTGCAGGAGCCGGTGTTCGTCGCGGCCATGGCGCTGCTGATGTTTGCCGTGGGCTTGAATCTGGCGGGGGTGTTTGAAGTCGGTCTGGGCGTGATGACGCTGGCGGGCAAAGCTTCGGGCACCGTGCAGCAGGAAGGCAAGGGCGGGGCGTTTTTCTCGGGGGTGCTGGCGACGGCGATCGCCACGCCTTGCACCGCGCCGCTGATGGGCCCGGCGGTGGGCTTGGCGCTGACCTGGCCGATGGCGCAGACGGTCGCGGTATTCACCATGCTGGGGGTGGGCATGGCGGCGCCGTATGTGGTGCTGTCGTTGTTCCCGGCGTGGCTCAAGTGGCTGCCGCGGCCGGGGGCGTGGATGGAGACGTTCAAGCAGGTGATGGCGTTCCCCATGTTCCTGACGGCGTTGTGGCTGGCGTGGGTGTTCAGCCAGCAGGCGGGCGGCGCGCTGGGCATGGCGCTGCTGCTGGCGGGCGCATTGGCGTTGGCTTGGGGCGCGTGGGCGTGGGGACGCTGGCAACGACCCGGGCGCTCGGCGCCGGCGCGGGGGTTGGCGGGAATTTTCGCGGCCGGGATGATCGTGCTCGCCCTGGCGCTGCCGGTCTGGGCGGCGCGGCATCTGCAAGCGGCGTCCAGTGCCGACAGTTCGCTCGACGGGCTGGCGTGGGAGCCGTATTCCGATGCACGACTGGCGGAACTGCGTGCCGCGGGCAAAGTGGTGCTGGTCGACTTCACCGCCGACTGGTGCCTGACCTGCAAAGTCAATGAAGCGACGGTGCTGAGCACCGCTGCGGTGCGTGATGCGGTCAACCAGCAGGAGGCGGCGTTGCTCAAAGCCGACTGGACGCGCCAGGATGAAGCGATCACGAAGGCCCTGGCGCGGTTTGGGCGCAGCAGTGTGCCGTTGTACGTGGTGTATGGCCCCGGCTTGCCTGAGCCGCGCGTGCTGCCTACCGTGATTACCCCAGCTTTGGTGGTCGAAGCCCTGGAGCAGGCCGGCGCTGGGAGTTAGTTCGTCCGACCCGAGCGTCAGTTCAGTGCAACCGAGCCTTGCCGCGCGGGGTAGGATGACTGTCAGCCACCCGCGCCGCGGAGTGGTGTCAGCCCGAATCATCTGGTTTTTTCAAACCTCACAGGAAAGGAACCCGCCGATGCGTTGGAGCAAGCAAGGACGGAACTGGATCATGGCGACTGCGGTGCTGGCGTTGATTGCCGCGCTGTCCGCCTGGAACGTCAATCGCGCCCAGGCCGAAGTCGCCTCCGGCGAAGCCGCCCCCAATTTCACCCTCACCGACACCCACGGCAAGACCCACAGCCTCAGCGACTTCAAAGACAAAATCGTGGTGCTCGAATGGATCAACCACGGCTGCCCGTTCGTCGTGAAACATTACAACAGCGGCAACATGCAGAGCCTGCAAACCAAGTACACCGGGCAGGGCGTGGTGTGGCTGTCGATCTGCTCCTCCGCCGACGGCAAGCAGGGGCACATGAGCGCCAGCGCGTGGAATGACACCAACGCCAAGCTCAAGGCGGCGCCCACGGCGGTGCTGCTCGACGCCGACGGCAAAGTCGGCAAGCTCTACGGCGCCAAGACCACCCCGCACATGTACATCATTGGCAAAGACGGCAAGCTCCTCTACCAGGGCGCCATCGACAGCAAGCGCTCCGCGGACGCCAATGACATCAAGACCAGCGAAAACTATGTCGCCTCCGTGCTCGACGCCGTGCTGGCGGGCAAGGAAGCGCCGCTGAGCCAGAGCAAGCCCTACGGCTGCTCGGTGAAGTACGCCAACTGAGCGTCACTGACCGTACACCTGACCACCGGAAAACCCCCGATGACCGCGGGGGTTTTTCGTTGCGCATGGTCCGCCTTCATGTAGGTCCGGGCCAGCTCGCCCTGCAAGCGTGCGCCGTGTGCACCTCACACGTTGAAGTACTTCGCTTCCGGATGATGCACGACGATGGCGCTGGTGGACTGCTCGGGATCGATCTGCCAGTTCTCGGTCAGCTCGCAGCCGATGCGCTGGGGCTTGAGCAGGTGAAACAGCTTGGCCTGATCCGCCATGTCCGGGCACGCGGGATAGCCGAAGCTGTAGCGGGAGCCGCGGTAGTGCTGGGTGAACAGTTCGCGGACGTTGGGTGAATCGTCGCCGGCGATGTTCATTTCCCGGCGAATCCGCTGATGCCACAGCTCGGCGAGGGCTTCGGCGCACTCGACCCCGAAGCCGTGCAGGTAGAGATACTGCTGGTAGTTGTTGTTCTCGAACAGCGCCTTGGCGCGCCGGCTGACCTCCGGGCCCACCGTCACGCAATGCAGCGCCAGTACATCGCGTTGGCCGCTCTCCACGCTGCGGAAAAAATCGCTGATGCACAGACTTTGCCGACCCTGCTGGCGGGGGAAGGTGAAACGCACGATCTCGCGGTCGTGGTCCTTGGCGTCGTAGACGATCAAATCGTCGCCTTCGCTGTTGCAGGGGTAGTAGCCATACACCACCTGCGGGCGCAGGATGTTTTCCTCGGCGCACTGCTGCGCCAACTGCTCGAAGATGGGATCCACCTTCTGGGCGATGAGCTTTTCGTAGTCGCCGTCGCTCAACGCGCCCTTGCGGAACTGCCACTGCCCGCGGTACAGCGCCACGCGATTGATGTAAGGATAAATTTCCGTCAGCGGCACACTGGCGACCACGCGGTCGCCCCAGAACGGCGCGGTGGGAATCGGCACGTCCGTCGCCACACTGCTGCGCGCCGGCGCCAGCGTGGCGGTCCCCCCGCTCTGGTCCTGGCGCTCGCTCTGCCGCGCTGCGGCCAATTCTTCCGCGGCCGCTCGCTTGCTCAGCCGCTGTTCGATCTCGGCGTCCAGCTCGTCGAGCTTTTTCGCCTTGAGCGCATCCATGATGCGCAGCCCTTCAAACGCATCCCGGCCGTGGTACACCCGTCCGCCGGCCTCACGGTAGATGCGGCGCAGGTGGCTTTCGCAGTAGTGCCGACTGAGTGCAGCCCCGCCCAGCAGCACCGGCGCGGTCACGCCCTGGGCGACCATCTCCCGCAGGCTTTCCTCCATCACGTTGACACTCTTAACCAGCAGGCCCGACAACCCGATGGCGTCCGCGCCCGTCTCACGCCACGCCTTGAGGATGTCGGCAATCGGCTGCTTGATGCCCAGGTTGTGCACCGTGTAGCCGTTGTTGGTCAGGATGATGTCCACCAGGTTTTTCCCGATGTCGTGCACATCGCCCTTGACCGTCGCCAGCACGATGACGCCTTTGCTCTGGCCTTCCACCTTTTCCATGTGGGGTTCGAGATGGGCGACGCTCATCTTCATCACCTCGGCGCTCTGGAGCACGAAGGGCAATTGCATTTCGCCCGCCCCGAACAGCTCGCCGACCACCTGCATGCCCGCCAGCAGATGATCGTTGATGATCTGCAGCGGCGTGTATTGGCCCATGGCTTCATCGAGCGCGGCGGTCAGGCCTTTCTTCTCGCCGTCGATGATGTGCTTGCGCAGCCGCTCTTCCAGCGGGAGCTGAGCGAGATCGGTTTTGGCGGCCTGCTCCTTGGCGTCGTCGGGGAACAGGTCGACGAACAGTTGCAGCGGGTCATCGGTCAGCGTGCCGTCGCGCAGGGCGCGTGGAGCTGGGGCGCGGCGGTCATAAATCAGGTCCAGCGCTGCGTGCCAGAGGTCATCGCCAATGCGGGTGCGGGGGAGGATTTTCGTGACATGCAGGATCGCGCTGGTCATGCCCGCCGCGATGAGTTCATGGAGGAACACGCTGTTGAGCACCTGGCGCGCCGCGGGTTTGAGGCCGAAGCTCACGTTGCTCAGCCCGCAGGTGATCTGACACAGCGGCAGGGCGGCGGCGATGCGCCGGGTGCCTTCGATGGTTTCCAGCGCTGAGCGGCGGTCCTTGTCCATGCCGGTGGAGATGGGCAGCACCAGCGGGTCGAACATCAGGTCGTGCGGCTGCAGGCCGTATTTTTCCGTCGCCAGCTGGAACATGCGCGTGGCGATCGCCAGCTTGCGGTCGGCGGTGCGGGCCATGGCTTCCTGCGGGTCTTCGTCGATGCAGCCGAGCACCAGGGCGGCGCCGTAGCGTTTGGCGAGCTGGCACATCAGGGCGAACTTCTCTTCGCCGTCTTCCAAGTTCGCCGAGTTGATGATGCACTTGCCGCCGGCGTGCTGGAGGCCCGCTTCGATGGTCGCCGGCTGGGTGGAGTCGAGCATCAGCGG
The DNA here is from genome assembly GCA_964605235.1 of uncultured Phycisphaeraceae bacterium. Lineage (GTDB taxonomy): Bacteria > Planctomycetota > Phycisphaerae > Phycisphaerales > Phycisphaeraceae > CAZSBB01. Next base: position 98,399 of record CAZSBB010000004.1, on the reverse strand, counting down.
CGCGTCGACCTGACGCACCAGCAGCGACACGACGTGCGCCATGTCGGCGGCATTGTCGCGCCCGGCATAATCGACGTTGATGTCCAGCACGTGCGAGCCTTCGCGCATCTGCTCCCGGCCCAGGGCGACGACTTCATCCCAGTCCTCCGCTTCGAGCAGTTGTTTGAACTTGCGCGAGCCGGAGGCGTTGCAGCGTTCGCCGATGTTCAGAATGGTCGTGTCCTGGCGGTACTCGACGCTCTGATACAAGCTGGAAATGGCGGGAATGAGGCGCGGCTGCCGCTGCGGCGCGGGGCGGTTTTCCAGCGCCTGCGCCAGCCCGGCGATGTGCGCCGGCGTGGTGCCGCAGCAGCCGCCCACGAGGTTCACCTGCGCCCGCTCGACCAGTTCCACCACCTGCTGCGCCATCTCGGGCGCCTGCAGGGGAAACACGGTCTTGCCGGCTTCCAGACGCGGCAAGCCGGCATTGGGAAACACCAGCACCGGATGCGGGCTGTGCTTGCCCAGATGTTCCAGATGCTGCGCCATCTCCCTGGGGCCAGTGGCGCAGTTCATGCCGATGGCGTCGATGGGCAGGGGAGACAGCGCGGTGAGCGCCGCGGCGATGTCGGTGCCCAGCAGCATGGTGCCGGTCTGCTCGATGGTCAGCGAAACCAGAATCGGCGTCTGGCGCGGCGTGCCCCACAAGCCCAGCTCGCGCTGCGCATCGACCGTCGCCGCCACTGCCGCTTTGATCTGCAGAATGTCCTGGCAGGTTTCAATGATGACGCCGTCGACGCTTTCGCCGGGGCCATGCCGCATCAGCGCCAGCGCCAGCGCGCGGTAGCTGGCGGTCATCTGCTGCCAGGTGATCTGGCCGAGGGTGATGAGCTTGGTGCCGGGGCCCATGGAGCCAAGCACGAAGCGCGGGCGATCGGGCGTGGCGTACTTGCGGGCGGCGGCGCGGGCGTGGGCGACCGCGAGGGTGTTGATTTCCTCCACCCGGTCCTGCAGGCCGAACTCCACCAGCACATGCGGCATGCCGCCGAAGGTGTTCGTCTCCACCACGTCAGCGCCGGCAGCGAAATACTGCTCGTGAATCGACTGGATCACATCCGGCCGGGTGACGTTGAGAATCTCCGTGCAGTTCTCAAGCTGGTCGTAATCATCCAGCGTCAGCTCCGCGGCATGGACCATCGTCCCCATGGCGCCGTCAAAAATCAGGACTCGCTCACGCAGGGCTTGCAACAAAGTGGTAGGCATTTGATCCATCCGTAAATCCAGATGGAAGGATTATAGTTATCCTGCCCTCTGTTGTCGAATTCCGTCCTAAAAAAGGGGATAAGTACATTTAATAAAAAAATAAATGTACTTATCCCCTTTTTTAGGGCGGGCCCCAGCGTCGCCGCCGCACGGGAAAAGTATGTAAGTCCATATCCTGTCGGGCCGATGATAAAGGGCAGCGGCTTCAACGAGCCGGAAGCGTCAGCGACGGGTAGGGCGTTGGAACGCCCAGGGCGACTGGAGAAATCAGTCGATCCCTGGACGCCATACGCCTGACGCTTCCGGCTCGTTGGACCAGACAAAGGATCCAACGTGACGTGGTGGCAAGCCCTCATCCTCGGCATCGTGGAAGGTCTGACCGAATACCTGCCGGTCAGCTCCACGGGGCATCTGATCCTGACCGCCTGGCTGCTGGGGCTCGGCGATGACCCCGCCCAGTGGCAGGCGGCGTTCAGCTTCAACATCGTCATCCAACTGGGCGCGATCATCGCCGTGCTGGGGTTGTATCGGCAGCGGGTCTGGCAGATCAGCAAGGGCATGGTGGGACAGGACCCGCAAGGGCTGCGTCTGGGCCTGCTGCTCATCCTGGCGTTCCTGCCGGCCGCGGTGCTGGGGTTGTTGCTCAAGCATTGGATTGACGCCTATCTCAACGGCCCCTGGCCGGTGGTCGGGGCGCTGTTCGTCGGCGCGTGGCTGATGCTGGCAGTGGCGTGGCGGTATCGACAGCGGGGGGAGCAGGGGCGCACGATGGCGCAGCTCACCTGGCAGATGGCGCTGCTGATTGGTTTGGCGCAGTGCCTGGCGATGTGGCCGGGCACCAGTCGGTCGATGATGACGATCGTGGCTGCCCTGATGCTGGGCATGAAAGCGCGCGAGGCAGCGGAGTTCAGCTTCCTGCTGGGGCTGATCACCCTCACCGCGGCGACGGGTTATGAAATGCTCAAGGAAGGCCAGCAGATCATTGCCGCCTTCGGCATGACGTCCCTGCTGATCGGCCTGGTCAGCGCGACCCTCTCCGCTGCGCTCGCGGTGCAGTGGTTCGTCGGCTTCCTCAATCGCAAGGGGCTGGCGCCGTTCGGCTGGTATCGGCTGGCGCTGGCGTGCGTGGTCACCGGCCTGCTGCTGGGGGGAGTGTTCACGGTTCCAGCAGGACTTTGATCACATCCGACTGCGTGCTGCTCCGCAAAGCATCGACGCCATCCGCCAGACGCAGCCGGCGACTGATCAAACTCAGCACATCGACCTTCTGCGTCGCCAGCGCGTACAGCGCGTCGGGGAACGGCCCACACCGGCTGCCGATGACCTGGATTTCATGAATCACCAGCGGCGAAAGGTCCACGGGAACCCGCTGGGAAGTCGGCGCGACGGTGGTTTTGAGCACGATCTTGCCGCGCGGGCGCACCATCTTCATCGCGGTGTCGAAGCCCGAGGCGCTGCCCGTGCAGTCCACCACGATGTCCTGATCCGCGCGCAGGCCAACCTCTTCCAGCAGGCGATGCTGCACACCCCATTTTTCGCACAGGGCGAGTTTTTCCGGGTGCTTGCCCACGCAGCGCACGGTCGCGTTGAGCTGGCTCATCACCTGGGCGCACAGCAGGCCCAGGCGGCCATCGCCCAGCACGGTGACATACGGCCGACCTTCCACGGTGAGCTGCCGGGTGATCTGGTACGCCGCCGCCAACGGCTCGGTGAAGACTGCGTGGTCGTCATCAATCGAGTCCGGCACTTCCAGCAGATTCACCACGGGCAGCGTGAAACGCTCGGCAAAACAGCCATCGCGTCCGGCAATGCCCAGCACGGTGCGCTGGCGACAATGCTCGCGCAGGCCGCCCTGGCACATGTCGCATTTGCCGCATACGCAGTTGATGGTGCCGACGACGCGCTTGCCCAGCAGCGCCTGGCCGCGGGAGCCGTTGACCTGTTCGACGATGCCGACGAACTCATGGCCCAGCACGCCGGCGAACTGCATATAGCCTTTGCAGATTTCCAGATCGGTCGAGCAGACGCCCATGCGCAGGGGCCGGATGAGCGCTTCGCCGGGCCCGGGTTTGGGCTCGGGTCGAGTGTTCTGCACGCTGGGTTTGCCGTCTTGAAAAACCAATGCCCGCACACATCACCTCCTGGCGCCAGCAGAGGCTGCCGCTCTGTAGCGATTATCGGCCAGTCCGCGCGGCAACTGCAATGCCCAGGGATCCCTTCCGGAAATGACCGCGCCGTACGCTCCGGCAAGCTACACTATCGCCGATGAGCACGTCGGTCGATCATCCCCGGGTTTTGCTGCTGGCCAATGGTGACAAACCGGAGGTCACGCAGGCGCTGCCCGATTTGCGCGCCTGGCTGCGGCCGCGCGCGGAAATTGTCGCCGACCACGACATTCATCAATTAGGTCCGCAGGTCATGGCGAACCTCCCGTCGGCGGACCTGGCGCTGGTGCTCGGCGGCGATGGCACGATGCTCGCCCAGGCGCGGCAACTGGCGGGGCGCGATCTGGCGCTGCTGGGGATCAACTTCGGCAAGCTCGGCTTCCTCGCCGAGTTCACTCTGGAAGAGCTCAAACGCCACTGGAACGCCATCGCCACCAACCAGTGTCCCGTCAGCCGGCGCTTGCTCATGCAGGTCCGCCTGCTGCGCAGCGATGAGGAAGGGCGGGTGCTGGAAGTGTTCGATCAGGTGGCGATGAATGACCTGGTCATCACGGCGGGGCCGCCATTCCGCATGATTGACCTGGCGCTGGCGATCGACCCCAATGGTTCAGGCGCCGACCCCACCGAGTTCACCGGCGATGGCGTGATCGTCTCGACGCCCTCGGGTTCGACCGCCTACAACCTCGCCGCCGGCGGGCCCATCGTTTCACCGGGGATCGACGCGCTGTGCATCACGCCGTTGTGCCCGCACTCCCTGGCGTTTCGCCCGATCGTGGTCAACGCCCGCTCGCAGATTGTGCTGCACGTCAACCGGGGCAACGACGGCACCACGCTGGTGCTCGACGGGCAGATTTCCACCGCCGTGGGCGCCGGCGACCGGGTGGAGATCACCCGCCACCCGGCGGCGCTGCGGCTGCTGCAGAACCCGGACATCAACTACTGGAAAATGCTGGCCCACAAACTCCGCTGGGCCGCCCGGCCGCGCCGGGATTGAGGTTTCGCGGGGGCATTATTCGGCTGTATCAACAAGCGATCCTGCAAAAACAATCACCACAGAGACACAGAGAACACCGAGTTAAAGCATGAGTTGCGGTCTCTCTGTGAGAACTGCTCTGCGCTCTCTGTGACTCTGTGGTGAGCTTCAACCTGATTACGACACCGCACTCGGTTCCAGCCCGGCTTCCCGCATCAGGTGGGACACATCCATCTGTCGTTTTTCCGCCACGGATTGATCGGCGGCGAAGCAGAGCATGGCGCTGACGTAGCCGGCTTCGAGCGTGGCGGGGGAGGGGTAGCTGCGGTCGAGCATCATGTTCTGGAACGTCTTGGCGTGGGTGAGATTGGCGCCGCCGTGGCCCGAGCCGTCGAGTTTCAGTTCCAGGCGTTCGACGTGATCGGTGCGTTTGTTCTGGCAGCAGATGACGTTCTCTTCACACTTGCCCCAGATGGCGCCGTCGGAGCCGAGGATTTTGAGGTTGCGCCCGGTGGATTTGCCCGCCGAGCCGAACTCCGCCATGAAGTTGACCAGCACGCCGTTGTCGTAGGCAATCTGCACGGACTGATGGTCGTAGGTGTCGTGGCCGTTGTTGTAGATGCAACTGCCACGGTCTTTGATCATCTTGTACAGGTCGGCATCCTGATTGCCCCAGGTGCGTGCCGGGCCGGTGTACACCTCTTTGGGCAGGTAGTAGCTGCACTGGTCGGTGATGTGGCAGTCGTTGCAGTTGTCCGGCAAATCCGGGCGCGGCGCGAGCGTCTTGACGCCGGCGAAGGAGTTGAGCGCGATCGGGGAGCCGCCTGACATCCAGGTGAGCATGTCCAGGTCATGGCAGCATTTTTCCAGCAGTGACCCGCCGCTCATCGCGGCAAAGCGGCGCCAGGGGCTGCGGAACATGACGCCGACCGTCAGCAGATGGACGATCTCATCCGCCTGAATGACCGAGATGTTGCCCACGCGGCCCTCATCAATCCATTGCTTGGCTTGCTTGTAGAACGGCGCGGAGCGCATGACGAAACCGACGAGCACCTGGGCGTGGTACTTGCGCTTGGCGGCGAGCAGTTGGCGGCAGGCGTCGGGATCGCTGGCGATGGGTTTTTCCAGCGCCACCGCGCAGCGGCGCTCCATGGCGATCAGCGCCGGCTCCAGGTGCAGATGGTTGGGCGTGCAGATGACCACGCCGTCGAGGTTCTGATGCGCGGCAAACATCGCATCCCAGTGGTCGTACTGGGGAATGTCGGCCGACAGCTTGTGCAGACCTATAAATGCTTTTCGATTGTCGACGCTGTTGTCGACCAGGGCGACGATGTCGACCAGTTCACGGTCGAAATACTGGGCATAGGAGTTCGCCCGTCCGCCGGTGCCAATAAACGCCACGCGCAGCCGCTGGGACATCTGATTTTCTCGCGAGGGGGTACAACAGGAGGGATCCATGACACAAGAGCGGTAGTGTACCGATTCGCGATGAACGATAGCACGCGACTGAGATTGGCGCACCTGGAAGGCGATGAGCGATTCAGTGAATCCCGATCGTGAGGGATAAAGTTGTCCCGCCGGCGGCAAATGCCTGCAACTGGCCGCTCCCCCGGGCTCACCAGCGGGGTTCGTTAGCAACGGGATAGACGTTGGTCCTGTGGTTCACGCCCGCGCAGTTGCACCGGCGGTGGGGGCACATTACTTTCGCGGCGCGACCGATGAATGGGGAAGCTCGTCATGGCCGGGCATTTGGATTCGCCGGAGCGCCAACCTGCCGTCGACTGGCGGGAGAATCCCTGGGAATGGCTGGCGCTGAGTCCGCGCCCGCACCCGGTGCGTTTGCACAAACGCTTGACGGCCGCCGCCCGACCGCATTTTTTCGTGTGGGTCTGCAACGCCGGCCGGGCGCTGGTGCGCCTGCTGGGCCAGGAAACCCAGGTGACGCCCGGCACGATCCTGCTCCTGCCGCCGGGGATCGCCGTCACGGAACTGCGACGTGAACGGGCGACGGATGTGGTGGAGGCCGGCTTCGATTTGCGCTGGCGCGGGCGCTTGATACAGGATGCCCGGCCGCACATCCGGCCCACGACGCCCGCGCCCACGCTGGCGCTGCCGGGGATGCCGGAGTTCAGCCTGTGGACCGTGTTGAAAGTCGGCAGCATGGGCGATCGCCTGCTGCAGGCGGCGCATATTTTCCCCGATCCGGTGTTGTGTCAGATGGAACTGGTGGCGCAGATTCATCGTTGCCTGGTGTTCCTGCGGGGCGCGCAGGTGTCGGGCGTGGGCCAGCTCGGCACGGCGGTCTTCCCGGCGCTGCGGGCGGCCCGCTACCTGTATCGCCAGGTGGATAATCCCGCCGCTTCGTTGACGACCCTGGCGCAGCATCTGGGCCTGAGCCGCACGCACACGGCACGCTTGTTCCGGGAGGAGTATCAGACCAGTCCGATGCGTTTTCTGCACGAGCAGCGCATGATGCGGGCCCGCCGACTGCTGGAGCAATCCGAGCTGCGCATCGGGGAGATCGCCGGGCACTGCGGGTTCAACTCGGCGGCGCATTTCTGCCGGGTGTTCAAGGTGGAATATGGGCAGTCGCCGCGCGAATTTCGCAAGCAGTGGCTGGGGCAGGTGCGCTGATCGCGCCCGGTGAGCCGCCGCAACTGCACCGCCCGGCCGACGCCATCACGCCCGTCCACCGCTGGGGCTGGTGTGGAACATCAAATAATGGTTCAAATCATCAAAATCGGTGTATATGCGGGCTTGATCCTTTTCTGACCAATCGACATGTTTAGGATCAGGCGCGTTGACGAACGCCGCCGACGACGCCGGGATGTGTCATTCTGCACCAACGAACTGGCATGACGTTGTGAAGGACCCAGGCCGATGCAAAGCAGAACCCATGCGCGCGCCTTGACGGGCTTTACTCTGATTGAGCTGCTGGTGGTGATCAGCATTATCAGCCTGCTGATTGCCGTCCTGTTGCCGGCGCTGGGCAAAGCGCGGCAGGCGGCGTGGTCGATCCAGTGTTCCTCCAACCAGCGTCAGTACGCCCTGGCGCAGCCGGCGTATGCGGCGGATCAGAACGACTACATCGTGCCGGGGCTGCTGGCGTCCACCGTCAACACCACCACCCGGATTTACCCCTGGACTTTTGGACTGTATCCCTATCTTCAGCATGAGGCGCTGTATGCCGCGGGCATCGCCGGGAGCCAGCAGCACTACGACAGCCGGTTTCATACCCGCTCCGGCACCATCTATGCCTGTCCCAGTGAACGCTACGGACTGCGCGGCGGAGACATCCCCACGACCAACCTGGCGATTCCCCTGCCCGGCTCCACGGATGTCGGCTACTACGGCGCCACCGGCAGCAGCGCCCCGCAGTTCTTTTTCCGCTTTTCCACCTACGGCATGAACAATGTGCTGCAACGCTCCACCAAGTACCTGCTGAGCCACAGTTCGCATGAAGCCAGTGAAGGCTACAACGCCGCCAAGGCCCCCAACCCCATGCGCGATTTCGTCTGGCCCAGCGCGCTGTTCTTCACCGGCGACGCCTACAACCGCAACAACACCGAGGGCCCGACCATCACCGCCGACTGGGCCAGCGGCTGGGGGCAGGTCAATTTCGAACGCCACGCCGGCCACGCCAACTTTTCCCACCTGGACGGCCACGTCAAAACCTACGCCCTGGATGTGCCGGGCCTCAACCGCTACACCCACGGCAACGCCAACTACGCCAAGCACTGGATGTACCGCTACTGGGAAGAAAACATTCGCCGCAATACCGCTCCGTCACCGGACTGGTGAGTCCGCGAGATCAGCAGTGGCAAAGCTCTGAGAGAACCAGAACTTCAGTGGTTGCAAGCCCGGACTCGCCAGGACTGGATCACGCCATGGTGAATCGTTCTGTCCGGGCGAGCCCGAATCTGCGCAGCGGGCTGCGCAGCTGGCATGGGCACTAGCTGCGTCGCTGGCGGGGATACTCGTGAGCGGCTTGCCTGGGCAGGGCAAACCCGCCCAGGCCGTCCCCAGCCAGCACGCCGGCGGTCGCGCCCTGGAAGGTCACCATGCCCCGCGGGTTGTTGAATTGCCAGGGAGGTCGCTGCGTGAAGCGGTTGTCGGTGATTGCGCCCGCCGCCAGGCCGACCAATCCGCCCATGACCATGCCCAGCAGAGCGCAGAGAGTGACGATCTGAAACGCGCGGAACCAGGTCATGGAAACCCACTTGCGTCATCCCTGCCGCGCAGGCGGTGCAGCGCGTTCACATGTCCATATGGTAGAAAAACTCCTCATGCACCACCTTGCCATTGCTGACGGTGTACAAGGCTGCTTCCTGAAATGACACGCGCTGGTTGGCGCGCGGGCCGACCTTGGGCGTCACGTCCATGTCGAAGATGGCGATGAACCGGTCGCCGTGGGGGAAGGGGCCCAGCACGTTGGTGCGATGGACGGTGTGGTTGGCTTCCCACCACTCGGTCTTGCCGCGGATGGCGTCGATGCCGGTCATCTTCGCGGGCATCTCCGGCGAACCGCAGACTTCCACGCTGACGATGTTCGCATCGTAAAGCTGCTCCACGGCTTCGCGGAACTTGTTTTCCTTGCACAACGCAACCAGTTGCTGGCCGACGGCGTAAGCATCAAGAGGCTGAGACATGGCGCGGTTCCTTTGGGAAAAGTCGGGATTGAAAGCACAGGCGACGAGGGAGATAGTACGGATTTTGTTAGGTGTGCCAAGTGAGGATTTAGTTGGTTCCCGTTTGCACCTCGGTGTCGGCGTCCGGCACGCAGCCTGCGCGGGTCGGGAAACTGGTTAACATGACTCGATTGTCGAAGGTCAGTTCAATTTCCCCCTGGTGGTGACCGGATCAGCGATGGCGACAATTTCAACAGCTTCCTCCTCCAACCACCTCCTCCTGGCGAGCGTTTCGCTCTGGCGGCGGGAGATGGTGCGGTTTTTCCGCCAGCGCAATCGCGTGGTCAGCGCGTTCGCCACTCCGCTGGTGTTCTGGCTGTTGCTCGGGTCGGGGCTCAATCGCAGTTTCACCGCGGCCGACAACAGCAGCGGTTATCTGGAGTTTTTCTATCCCGGGACCATCGTGCTGATGCTGATGTTCACCGCGATTTTCTCGACCATTTCAGTGATCGAGGACCGGCGCGAAGGCTTCATGCAGGGCGTGCTGGCGGCCCCGGCGCCCCGGCTGGCGATCGTCATGGGCAAGGTGCTCGGCGGAGCGTCGATCGCCACCGTGCAGGGCATGGCGATGCTGGCGCTGTGGCCGGTGATCGGCGACTGGCCCGGTCCGGTGGCGGCGCTGGAAGCCACGGTGGTGATGTTCGTGCTGGCGATCGGGATGACCGGCCTGGGCATGGCGATGGCGTGGCCGTGTGAGTCCACCGCCAGCTTTCATGCCGTGATGAACCTGCTGCTGATGCCCATGTGGTTCCTCAGCGGCGCGGTGTTTCCCCTGCAACGCGCCCCCGGCTGGATGCAGGCGGTGATGTACTGCAATCCGCTCACCTATGGCCAGGCGGCGTTCACCGCCACGCTCTATGGCGGGACGAGGCCCGCGCTGGACGGCGCGATCAGCCTGCCCGTCGATTTATTGCTGACGGTGCTGCTCAGCGCTGCCGGGGTGGCGCTGGCGACAGTGATCGTCCTGCGGCCGCGGAAGGATGGCACGCGATGAGTACGTCCAAGGGTCAGAATGTCCTGCTGGTGCTGCTGGTGATCGCCAGCCTGGGCACCACCCTGCTGGTGTGCCTCAGCGTGCTGCTGGGCCCGTCCGCCGCATCACGCCCGTCAGCCATGGACATGGATGTCGACACCAGCGCCGCCGCGCCCGCCGCCGGCGCCACTGGCGCGGTGGACACCGCCACGCTGCTGCGCGGCGGGGAGATTCGCCCGGCCACCCAATCCGAACCGCGCGTGCTGGGCACGCTGCCCCAGTTCAATCTGGTCAACGAAAACGACGACAACTTCGGCAGCGCCCAGCTGCAAGGCCAGGTCTGGGTGGCGGATTTCATCTTCACCCGCTGCGCCGGCCCGTGCCCGATGATGACCAGCCGCATGGCGGAACTGCAGCTCTACCTGTTGCAGGAACAGATGCTCAACACGGTTCGCCTGGTGACGTTCACCGTCGATCCCACGTTCGACACGCCGGCGGTGCTGGCGCAGCGCGCCAAGGCGGCGCGCATTCACCCCCAGGGCTGGGACTGGGTCACCGGCGCCCGCGACCAGATCTGGCAGCTCATCCGCGACGGCTTCAAGCTCCCGGTGGAGGACATGCCCAGCAATATCGCCATGCCCATCATGCATAGCCAGAAGTTCGTGCTGGTCGATCGCCAACTGCGCGTGCGCGGCTACTATGACGTGCTGACCGACGATGGCATGAACCTGCTCAAACGTGACCTGCACCGCATCCTGCGCGAGCCTGCGCCCGGCAGCGAACCCGCCGCTGCGGCGCGCCCCTGATGCCTCCGCGCGCCTGCTCGATGAAGACGCCTGCCCATGGCTGACCTTGATCTCGCTTTCCTGCCCACGCTCAACGCGGCGCTCAACGGCCTGGCGACCCTCCTGCTGCTGGCGGGCTTTGTGCTCATTCGTGCCGGCAAGCGTGACGCCCACAAACGCTGCATGCTCGGCGCGTTTGCCACCTCCGTCGTTTTCCTGGGCTGCTATCTGCTGCACAAAGCCTGGAAAGCCAGCGTCGGCGACACGCTGCACACGGCGTTCGCCGGGCAGGGCGCCGCCAAGGCGATTTACCTGGTGATTCTGCTGACCCATCTGGTGCTGGCGATGGCGGTGCCGGTGCTGGCGGTGCTGCTGATTCGCTGGGGGTTGACCCGGCAATGGGAGAAGCACAAACGGCTGGCGCGCTGGGCGTGGCCGGTGTGGTTGTACGTGTCGGTGACCGGGGTGGTGATTTACCTGATGTTGTACCATTGGCCGACCGCCGCCCAGGTGTAAGCCGCCGCGCCGACTGTGGGATGCAAGCTGCCATGCCGTCACGTCCGGACAAACCATTTGCCCCGCCGACCGCCGCCCAGGTGGAGCGTCACCTGCAGCGTCATCCGCCGCGCGGGCCGGCCCGGCTGGGGGCATGGATGCCGATCCTCGCGCTGGGGGCGGTGGTGGGGTTGATGGCGCTCAGCAGCGCCTGGTTGCTGGGCGCGTTGCCCTGGGCGCTGGCGCTGGCGGGCATCGTGTTTTTCTACAGCTATCGGGTCAACGCGCTGCGCAATCTGGAGCAGCGCGTGGTGCAGGTGCATGAGCTGGCGCTGCTGCACGACCATCCGCGCACGCTGCGGCTGGCGTGGCGGCTGCTGCCCGAGGTGACCATCGTGCCGCATCTGCATGGGCGGGTGGTGGCGATCATCGCCTTGACGCTCGACAATCTGCGGTGTCACGAAGCGGCGCTGGCGGCCTACGCCTACCTGCTCGAACGCCTGCCGGCGGATCATCCGGCGGCGCTGGGCCTGCGGTTGCAACAGGCGATGGCGCAGCTCGCCAACGACCAGCTCATCGACGCCGACGACACGCTGCGCCGGCTGTCGCACGTGCCGCGCGACTATCCGCAGACGGAACTGTCCGCCACCTGGCGGCTGGCGCGGCTGCTGCAACAGGCGGTGACCAACCATTTTGATGAAGCGGTGGAGCAGGCGGGCGATCTGATCGACCAGTTGCGGCCGCTGGGCATCGACGCCGGCTTCGGACACGGACTCATGGCGCTGGCGTGCCTGCGGCAGGAGCAGCGCGAGGCGGCGCAGGCGTGGTGGTCGCGCGCCACGCTGCTGATGACCCCCGGCAGTCTGACCCATCGCTATGCACCGCTGCGCGAACCCGCCAGCGCGCTGACCGCCTCGCCCACCAGTCCCGCGGAGGCGCGCTAGCATGTCCCGCCCCCTCGATCCCTTACGCGCCATGCAGGATCCGCACAGCTTGGCGCGGCTGTTGGCGCGGGACCAACTCACCCGGCTGGTGATCGTGCTGGGGGTGCCGGCAGCGCTGCTGATCGTCGGCCGGCGCTATCTGGCGCTCGATGCACTGCCGGGCTTGCTGGCGCTGGGCGTGGGTCTGGGGTGGTTGGTGCTGAGCATGCTCAATGCCCGCATCTGGCAGGGCGTTCTGCAACTGGGTCCGGACCTGCACCATGATGCGGCGCAGGTGGAAGCGCATCTGGCGGCGACGCTGAAGGTGCGCGGGCTGCATCGGGCGGTGCGGGTGATGCTGGGGCATCGCCTGGCGCTGCTGCGGCATCAGCAGAGTCGCTTCGCCGAGTCGGCGGCGATCGCCCAGAGCCTGCTGTGTCAGCCGTTGGGTCAAGCCGAGCAGGTGCGTCCCCATCTGCTGCTGATGCTCGCCGAGGCGCGCCTGATGCTCGGTGATTTGTGGGGCGCGTACCTGGCGCTGCACGAACTGTCCCAGCGTCCATTGCGCTTGGTGGAAGCCTTGCAGCGGGCGGGGCTGATGACCCGTTACCTGGTGGAAGCCGGTTTTGATGAAGTGGCGTTGTACGATGTCGAACGCACGGTGCGGCTGGCGGAACTGATGCCGGCCGCCCAATGCGGCGCGATTCACGCCATGCTCGCCACCGCCGCCGGACGCAGCGGACAGTCGGCGCTGGGCCGGTGGTTGCGCGCCCGCGCGGAGCTGTTGTGCGACCCCCGCCAATGGGAGCAGTTGGTGGGCAACGCCGGCTTCTCGCGGCTGGACCTGTCCCCCGGCGAACTGTCGATGCTCAGCCACACACCGGCCGCCGAGAAGCCGGACTAAAGACCGTCACCTCCCAACCTCCCAGCGCCTACACTACCCCCTTATGGAACACCTGATCCCCGATGCTGCGTTCGTCGCCATGCCGCTGTTCATGCTGTCAATGGTGGCGCTGGGTTCGATGTGGGCGCTGATCCGCGGCGCCGACCTGCTGGTGGACAATGCCGCCGGGCTGGCGGTGCGGCTGGGCATGCCGCCGGTGCTGGTGGGCGCCACGATTGTCTCGCTGGGGACCACCAGCCCGGAAACGGCGGTGTCGGTCATGGCGGCGTGGGGCGGCAACAGCGGGCTGGCGCTGGGCAATGCCGTCGGTTCGATCATCGCCGACACCGGGTTCATCTTCGGCCTCGGCTGCCTGCTGGCGGTGCTGCCCGCCGATCGCTTCGTCCTCCTGCGCCAGGGGGTGGTCAAGCTCTGCACCGATCTGCTGCTGATCGTGCTGTGCTACGGCGCCTGGCTGTGGCGCGGCGATGAAGCGGCGATCACCCGCCCGATGGGCTGGTTCCTGCTCGCCCTGCTGGTCGGTTACCTGTGGCTGAGCGTGCGCTGGGCGCGCCAGCATCCATTTGGCGAACCGCATGATGAAGTCGAAACCGGCGAACACACCGCCAAGGTGAAAAACAAGCCGGCGGTCCTGCTGTGGCTGGCGCTGCTGGGGGGCCTGGTGGTTGTGATCATCGCCAGTCGATTCCTGGTGGCGTCGGCGACCGTCATCGCCCAGCAGATGGGCGTGCCGCAGGTGGTGATTGCTTCGACCCTGGTGGCGATGGGCACGTCACTGCCCGAACTGACGGTCGGCGTGACGGCGATCCTCAAGGGGCATCGTGAACTGCTGGTGGGCAATGTGATCGGCGCCGACATCCTCAATGTGCTCTTCGTCACCGGCGCCGCCGCCGCCGCCAAGCCGTTGCAGATCGTCGACCCCACTGCCGCGATTCCCGAGTTGTTCCTCTACCTCCATCTGCCCACCATGCTGGTGATCGGCATATTGTTCGCGGGCTTCATCATGATCTCCGCACGCCGCGGGGAGTTTCGCCGCTGGTACGGCGTGCCTCTGATGGTGATCTATGTGGCGTACATCGGGCTGCAGTACTGGCTGGGCGCCTCGCCGGGACACTGACCATGAGTGCCGATCCGCACGCCCATCATTGGATTCAAACCTTCACCGGGCGGCAGTTCTATCCGCTCCAGCCGCGGGGAGCCGACATCGACATCCGCGACATCGCCCACGCCCTGAGCCTGCAATGCCGGTTCAATGGCCACTGCCGGGTGTTCTACAGCGTGGCGGAACACAGCGTGCGCGTGTCGCAGGCCGTGCCCCCTGGCGATGCCCTGTGGGGCTTGCTCCATGACGCCGCCGAGGCGTACCTGTCCGACCTGCCGCGCCCGGTCAAGAGCCAGATGCCGCTCTTCAGTGAACTGGAGGACCAGTTGCTTGACGTGCTGCTGCGGCACTTCGGCCTGGCGCTGCCGATGCCCGCCGCCGTGCGCGCCGCCGACGAGCAACTGCTGATGACCGAAGCCCGCGACGTGATGGCGCCGGCGCCCGCACCCTGGGGCATTGACGCGGCGCCGCTGCCCGGACGCATCGAACCATGGTCGCCCGCGCAGGCGGAGGCGGCCTACCTCAAACGCTTTGCGGAACTGACCGGCAAGTCCGGGTGAAGCCTCGCCGCACAGGAGCAGTCATGGGCCTCTTCGGCCGCGAAAGTCCCGCCCGCCAGCAGCGCATCGAACGCCGCACCGCCTGGATTCACGCCCACACGCGCTGGGGGTTCGCCAGCGCGGCCCTGGGCGTGGTGGCGGTGCTCGATTCCTTCACCCTGGTGCTGGGCGTGCTCGCGGGGGTGGCGGCCATCGCCACCGGTTTGCGTGGACGGCGGGAGCTGCGCGCCCAACCGCAACTGCGCGGCGAACGCTGGTGCACCGTGGGCATCGTGCTGGGCACGCTGGGACTGGTGCTGTCGCTGCTGATGGCGCTGGTGGTTTACCCGCGGATTGGGCCGGCGTAAGCCGATTGGCCGATATTCCTGTAGGTCCGGGCTGGCTCGGACACGAACGCCCAGCGATCAGCATTGTCCGGGCCAGCCCGGACCTACAGGACGCGCTGTCTCAGCGCGGCGATGAAAGCCGGACCTCATGCAAGCTCAGCGTGCTTTACGCGTCATGGTGCTGGCGGGCGGACCCGACCGCGAACGTCCGGTGAGTCTCAACAGCGGCGCCCAGGTGGCGTCCGCGTTGGAACAAGCCGGCCACGAGGTGCGTCTGCGCGATGTGCTGCCGGAGAACCTGGCGGCGCTGGATGAGTTCACGGCCTGGCCCGGGGACGCCATCTTTCCCATCCTGCACGGCGCCTGGGGGGAGGGCGGCGCGCTCCAGCACATTCTGGACGAACGCCAGTTGCCCTACGTCGGATCGGCGGGGCCCGCCAGCGCGCTGTGCATGGACAAGCAGCGCACCAAGCTCGCCCTGCAACAGGCGGGATTGCCCACGCCCAACTGGGAATTGCTGGTGCCGGGACAGGGGCCCAGGCTCGCGGCTCCGGTGGTCATCAAGCCCCCGTGCGAAGGCAGCAGCATCGACCTGTTCATCTGTCGACAAGCGGACGAGGTGAACCATGCCCTGGCGCAACTGCATGAGCGTCACGCCCGGCTGCTGGTCGAGCAGTACATCGAAGGCATGGAGTTGACGGTGGGGGTGATCGCCGACCCCGCGCACCGCTCAGGACACTACCGGGCGCTGCCGGCGATCCGCATCGTGCCCGCCACCGCGTTTTATGACTATCAAGCCAAGTACCACCGCGACGACACCCGCTACCTCTTCGGCAGTGAAGCCATCGGCCTGCCCGAATCCGTCCTGGAGCAGGTCGGCAAGCTGGCGCTCGAAGCGCATCGCCAGTGCGGGTGTCGGCATCTGAGCCGGGTGGATTTCATGGTCGATCGCCAGCAGCGGCCGTGGATTCTGGAAATCAACACGCTGCCCGGCTTCACCAGCCATTCGCTCCTGCCCATGGCCGCCGGCCGAGCGGGATATCAACTGCCGCAACTGGTGGATCATCTGGTGCGGCTGGCGACGCGCTAGACGCCGCCGCTCATGGCCAGAGCAACGTGCCGGCGTAAGGCTGATACTTCCCACTGCGCGGCGACCACCACAAGCTGTTGTACGCCCCGGACGCCAGCCGCCAGGCGACGTTCGTTTCAAACTTCTGCCATTCCACATGCACGTCCAGATACAGGGCGTTGACGCCGTCGGCCTTGCCGTCGTCCACCCGCATGTGATTGGAGCGCTGGGGCACGGTGACGTTGGTGTTGGGCGTGGGATAGTTGGCGACGAAGTCGAGCATCATGATCGGGGTGACGGCGTTGCTGTCGGGTTTGACGGTCGAGAGCTGCGGGTACCAGCCGCTGGCGGAACCGCTCCAGCGTCCGGCATTGGTGCGCCAGCCGTTGATGTTGGGGTTGCCGGTCCCGGTGTAGTCGCCGCGTCCCGCCATCCAGTCGTAGGTCATGTTCCCACCGGCGGTGGCGACGCCGCGGTCCCAGGGGTCGGTGTAGGGGCATTGCCAGAACTTGCCGATCAGCCCATAGCTTTGTTTCAGCGCGACCAGGGCGGTGCTGCTCAAGCGGTTCTGGGCTCTGCCGGTGCCGCTGCCGCCGGGCAGCTCAGTGAAGTCCTGGTCATACATGATGGCGGACATGCCGATGCTGCGCAGGTTGGCCTGACACTGCGTCTGCTGGGCGGCCTTGCGCGCCGACGCCAGCGCCGGCAGCAGGATCGCCACCAGCAGCGAAATGATGCTGATGACCACCAGCAGTTCGATGAGCGTAAAGCCGGGCTGATGACGCGTAGAGTGCGGGGGACGCATGGACGAACTCCTGTGCCAGACGCCCGCCGGTGCGGGCCACCAGCGGCGGGATGCCCTGCACTATGCGGTGTCTACCACCCTGTTTTCAATCTATATCAGGCGGCAAAATACGGTAAAAAACGTGGTATTTGCGAAGTTGTGGTGATTTGAAATTGAAAACAATTTGAAAATATGGCACAATTGCCACCCTATGCCGCGCGTTGCCGCTCCTCGTCGTCGTCCCGCGCTCAAGGACATCGCCGCCCGCGCCGGCGTCTCGCTGGCGACGGTGTCGATGGCGCTGTCGGATCACCCGGCGGTCAGCGCCGCCACCCGGCAGCGGATTCGCACGGTCAGTCAGCAACTTGGTTACGTTCGGCCGCGCGGGGTCGGGCGGCCGCGCCGGGCGCGGCTGAAGACCGACCGCGCCGTGTTCGTCGTCGTCGGCGGTTCCGTTGATGACGAAAGCCACACCCTCATGCTGCAGTCGGTCGCCAACGCCGCCCAGATGCAGCATGTGCGCCTCGAGTACCTGTCCACCCCCGATCCGCGCGATGACGACAGTGTGGCGGAACGGCTGGCGCTGCTGGGCGGGCGCGCGGGGGGATTGATCCTCTACGGCCTGGTGTCCGGGGCGCTGATGGCGCGGCTGGCGCAGGCGCGGGTGCCCCATGTGGTGGTGGGGCGGGTCATGGCTGAACTGGTGGATGTCCCCACCGCGCTGACCCAGACCATTCATGTCGATGAATCCGCCATGGGCGAGCAGGCGGCGCGGCTGATGCTCCAGCATGGGCCGCGCGTCGCGTTCATCTGCGAGCGCGTACTGGCGGGGCTATGGACCGAACGCTGGCTGCGCGGCTACCGCACCGCGCTGGCGCTGGCGGATGTGCCGTTTGACCCACGCCTGCTGCAGGTGACCGGCAAAGCATTCATCGGCGGTGAGCCGGCCGCCCGCGCCCTGGCGCGGCTCAAACCCATGCCCGATGGTTACGTCATTCCCGACGCCCGCGTGGCGGCGACGTTTCGCCAGGCTATGAAATCCCAGGGCGTGAAGCTGCCAGGCGAGCGGCTGGTGGTGTCCGGCTTTCACCCGCTGCTCGACCGCTACGAACTGCACGATTGCCACTGGATCGGCTTCAGCCCCCAGCGGCTGGGCGATCTGGCGGTGTATCAGTTGCGTTCGCTGATCGAGCGTCCGATGCCCTGCGCCACGGAACTGCTGGTGCCGTTCGGCATGCGCGCCCCGCGCCCGCAGCGGGGTTGAGCGAATCGGCTTCAGCGCAGCTTGAGGGTCGCCAGCGCGACCGCCGCGAGGATTGCCGTCACCAGCCAGAAGCGGATGACGACCTGCTGTTCGGTCCAGCCGGCCAGGTGGTAGTGGTGATGCAGCGGGGCGCAGCGGAAGATGCGTTTGCCCTTGGTCGCCTTGAAGTAGCTGACCTGCAGGATGACGCTCACGGCCTCCGCCACCAGCACGCCGCCGACGATCAGCAGCAGGAACTCCTGACGGATGACCACGGCGATGTAGCCGATGAGTCCGCCCAGTGGCAGCGAGCCGGTGTCGCCCATGAATACCTGCGCCGGGTGACAGTTGAACCACAGGAACCCGAGGCAGGCGCCGACCATCGCCCCGGCGACCACCGCCAGCTCATCGCTCAGCGGGATGTAGGGCACCAGCAGATATTTGGCCCACACCTCGCGCCCGGCGATCAGCGCCAGCATCATGAAGGCGAACGACACGGCGACCATGATGCCCGACGCCAGACCGTCCATGCCGTCGGTCAGGTTCACCGCGTTGGAGGAGCCGGCGATGACGAAGGTGCTCAGGATGACGAAGCTGAACGCGCCCAGCACGATCAGGTGCTCGGCCGGCAGGACCATCCCGTCGACATGCTGCCAGCTCTTGAGCAAGGGCAGGGTGAGGCTGCGCGACATGGCGAGGATTTCCGGGTGCTCGCCGGCAAATTTGCTTTCGCCATAGTGGTGGATGAACAGGCCCAGCAGCACCGCCAGGCCGAATTGGAAGACGAGTTTTTCCCAACTGTACAAGCCTTCCCGGCTGCCGGGGCTGCGGCGGGCGCTGGTGAGTTTGAGCCAGTCGTCAATCGCGCCCAGCGCGCACAGCCACACCGCGCACAGCAGCGCCATGTGGACATAGAAGCTGGTGAGATTCGCCAGCAGCAGGGTCGCGCCAACGACCGCGGAGCTGATGAGCAGGCCGCCCATGGTGGGGGTGTTGGCCTTGGACTTCATCAGTTGGTTGAGGTCGGCATGATAGAACTCAGGGTTGTCGCCGATCTTCTGTTTGAGCAGCCAGCCGATGAAGCGCCGGCCGAAGCAGCGCACGATGGCGAAGGCGAGCAGGATCGCCAGCACGGCGCGGAATTCGATGTAGTTGAAGACGCGGAAAAAGCCGTAGAGCTCGTGCTCTTGCAGCCAGGGACGCAGGGCCATGACAAGGTTGTAGATCATCGGCGGCTGCCGGCGCGGGGCCGGGGATTCAATCAAGCCTTACAGCATAACAGGGAGAACCACACGGCGCGAGGGCTTACGATTTGGATGTTGGCGCGTTGGGCTTGCCCCGTGCTTCCAATGCCGGCAGCAGGCGTTCCAGGGCTGCCCCACGTGAACCCTTGAGCAGCACCGTGTCGCCCGGCCGCAGCAAGCGCGTGACCTGCTCGGCGGTGCGCTCGGTCCAGACGCCCAGATTCCGCAGCCGCGTGCGGGGCCAGCCTTCCATCCCCTGCGCCACCTGGGCGGCTTGCGCGCCGATCAGCACCACCAGATCAAGCTGCTGGCGCAGCTCGGCGGCGATCAGGCGGCCGATGCTTGCGTGCAGTTGAGCGCTCAGTTCCCCCAGTTCCAGCATGTCACCCAGGATGGCGACCCGCCGACCCGCGGCGCCGTTGGCGTCGGTCAGGCGGGGACGCTCGGCAAGGGTGCGCAGGGCGGCGGTCATGGAATCCGGGTTGGCGTTGTAGGCGTCGTTGATGACCTGAAGCTGTCCGCCGTCGAACGGCAGTTGCTGCCCGAACAGCCGCATGGGGGCCGCCCCGGCCTGCGCCAGCGCCTGGGCGACCTTGGGCTCCTGGGCGTCAAGCGTCATCCACTGCGCCACCGCCAGCGCCGCCAGCGCGTTGCGGGCGTTGTGCTCGCCCAGCAGGTTCAGGTGCAGTTGCAGTTCCTTCATTTCCCAGCCGCCGAAGGGGTCTTCCTCGCGCACGCAGTTGACGGTGAAGTCCACGCCGGCGTCAGTGCTTTTGACGTCGCTGAGCACGAGGTCGCAGCGCTCGCCGCGCCCGAAGCGGATGACTTCCACTTCAGGAGCGACGACGGGATCGACCGCCAGCGGTTCATCACCGGGCGTCACCGCCAGGCCGCCCCGGCATACCGCCGCCAGCAGTTGCAGTTTCTCGCGGGCGATGGCTTCCCGGCTGCCGAAGTTGCCGATGTGAGCGGTGCCGATGCCGGTCAGCACTGCCACGTCCGGGCGCACGATGTCAGCCAGGAAGGCAATTTCACCGGGATGATTGGTGCCGACTTCCACCACGACGAAGCTGTCCTCGGGCTCGGCGGCGAGCAGCGTCAGCGGCACGCCCAGATGGTTGTTGAAGCTCTTGGGACTCTGCGTGCCGGTGAAGGCGCTGCTGAGGACGGCATGGATGAGCTGCCGGGTGGTGGTCTTGCCGTTGGAACCCGTGACCGCGATGACCTTGCACCGGCCGCGGCGCAGACGCTGGCGCTGCAGGCGCGCCAGGTCCTGCAGGGTGCGGGTGACTTCATCGACCAGCAGCACGCCAATTCGGGTGTCAGGCGGCAGGCTGGCTTTGGCGCGCTCGTCGGCGAGGATCAATCCGGCGCCGTTGTCGATCGCCTGCTGGATGTAGTCGTGGCCGTCGAAGCGTTCGCCGCGAATGGCGGCAAAGACTTCATGGGGGTCGAGCGTGCGGGAGTCGATGCTGACGCCCACCAGCAGCGCCTGACCATCCGCGGGCGTGACGAGCCACTGTCCTCCGGTGATGCTTTGTAGCTGCTGCGGTGTCCAGATGCTCATGGATGGAAAGCTTTGCTGCAGGGCCGACGGGCGCGGCTCAGGATGCGGCGGTGGATGCCGGGGGGGCGGGAAGGCGACGCAGGATTTCGCCGGCGACTTCGCGGTCGTCGTAGTGGAATTTCTGCTGGCCGATGATCTGGTAATCCTCGTGGCCTTTGCCGGCGATCAGCACCGTGTCGCGCGGGTCGGCGGCATGCAGCGCCTGGCGAATCGCGCGGGTGCGGTCCACTTCCACCGTGACCTTGCTCCGCTGTTCGATCGGCACGCCGGCGAGGATGTCATTGATGATCGCCTGCGGTTCTTCGGTGCGCGGGTTGTCGCTGGTGATGTAGACGCGATCGGCGAGTTTGCACGCCACCGCCGCCATCTTGGGCCGCTTGGTGCGATCCCGGTCCCCGCCGCAGCCGAACACCACATGCACGCGCCCCCGGCTGACCGGGCGCAGCGCCAGCAGCACGTTTTCCAGAGCGTCGTGCGTGTGGGCGTAATCCACCACCGTGGCGGGCACGTCGTCGCGCCCGATGTCCACCAGTTCCAGGCGCCCCGGCACGCGCGGGCAGTTGTGCAGCGCTTCGCGCAGGGCGCGGCTGAGCGGAAAGACGCAGTTGGCGGCGGCGATGGCTTGCACGCAGTTCATCAGGTTGTGCCGACCCACCAGCGGCAGGCGCACTTCCACGCTGCCCCACGGGCCGGTGAACCGGGCGCTGGTGCCGGCGGCGTCGAGGCTCAGCGCCTGGGCGACGCCGGTGCGGTCATCGCCAGGGTGGGCTTCGTCCATGGTGCACCAGAAGCGATGGGCGGGGCAGTCGGCGAGCATCGCGGCGGCGTAGGGGTCGTTGCCGTTGACAATCGCCCAGGCGTCGGGCTTGAGGCGTTGGAAGAGGATCGCCTTGGCGTCGGCGTAGCGATCCATGGTGCCGTGGTAGTCCAGGTGATCGCCGGTGAGATTGGTGAACACCGCCACGCGGAAGTCGAGCGCGCTGGTGCGGCCCTGATGCAGCGCGTGGCTGGAAGTCTCCATCACCGCGGCGCGGCAACCATGACGCACCATCTGCGCCAGCAGACGGGACAGGTCGATCGCGCCGGGCGTGGTGAGTTCGGCAGGGCGTTCGCGCTGGCCATCGTCGAGGATGATCGTGCCGATCAGGCCGGTCTTCATCCCCGCAGCATTGAGCAGATGACGAATGAGATAGGTGGTGGTCGTCTTGCCGTTGGTCCCGGTGACGCCGATCAGTTGCAGCTTGCGGCTGGGGTAACCGAAGAAGCGTTCCGCCAGTTCGCCGCAGAGCGCCTGATCCACGCGCGGGGTGGTGACCCACGCGACATTGCCCGGCAGGTCGGCGGGGGGCTGAGCAGTGCTGAGCACCGCGGCAGCGCCGGCGGCGCAGGCGGCGGTGACATAACGCTGGCCGTCTTCCTTGGCGCCTTCACGGGCGATGAACAGGCAGCCGGGATCGGCGTGGCGGGAATCGTCGGTCAGGTCCGTCAGTTCCGCATCCAACGAGCCGGCAACCAACTGCACGGGCAGGTTGTGAAGCAAATCTCCTAAGCGCATGGCGGTGTCAACTCCATCTGGTGGCATGGACCCCCCGCGCAGGTGCCCGTAAAAAGTAGATCGGGCACGGTGCGGGCGCAGGTCCACCCCTATTTTTATCGGCCATATCTCCAAAGGACAGCGAATAAATCTGATGGACGTTGCATTCCGGTTAGCACATCGTTGGTTTATCACGACAAAGAACAGCGGTCGGCGGGCGTGCTGCGCCCAACACGCCATGTGGGTGGCGAATGGAGCTGATCGGTGTTCAGGGCGGGTAACTCTTACGTATGGGGACCCAACCGTGGCAACCACCTCGCAGCCGATCAGCACCATTCGGCTCAGTCCTCGCGATCGCAAGCGGTTGATTGAGGAAATCGACGGGCAATCCGCGCCGGTGGACAAGGAGTACGACCGCCGGCGGCTGCGCGTCACCTTCAACATTGGCGAGATCGAAGTGCAGATTCGCAACCCCGCCGGTGACACGGTGGCGTTTGCGGTGCTGCCGCGCAATCTGAGCACCGGCGGCCTGAGCTTCATTCATGGCCAGTTCGTGCACGTCGGGTCAGACCTGACCGCCTACCTGCCACGCCTGCATGACACGGCGCTGGAAGTGGAAGGGCGCGTGGTCCGCTGCCGACATATTCAAGGCCTGCTGCATGAGATCGGCGTGATGTTCCGCGATCCGATCGAACTCGACCAGTTCGTCCGGCTCGACCGCGACCAGGCCAGCCGCCTCGCCGGCGACAGCGGGTCCGCGCTCACCGGGCACGTCATCGTCGCCGCGCTCAACGAGCAGAAACAGCCGGTCAAGTACTCCGTGCTGCCGCAGGAAATCACCGACACGCTGCTGCGTTTCCGCCACGGTCGGCCGTTCTCCCAGGGGGCGGCCTGCGTGGTGGGCCTGACCGCTGCTGACGGCAAGCTCGAGCGCATCGTCGCCAAGGTCGCGCAGTGCGTGGCCGTGGAAGCGGGGGTGTACCAGGTGCAACTGGCGTTCGATAAGCCGATCAACCTGCGCGCCATCACCGGCGAAGGCGCCGCCGCCAGCGCCACGCCCAGCGATGGCATCCTGCGCACGCTGATCATCGACGACTCGCCCGACGACCGCCGCCTGATGCGCGTGCGGCTGGCGAAACGCGGGTTCGACGTCAGCGAAGCCTATGGCTCGGCGGAGGCGTTCCAACTGCTGGCGCAGCATGAGTTCGACATCGTGCTGCTGGATATCTTCCTCGACGGCGAATGCGGGTTCGATGTCGCCAAAGCCCTGCGCGCCAAAGGCTACACCCGGCCGATCGTCGCCCTGTCGGCGGATCAGCAGGCGCGCACGCCGGCGGGCGCGCTGGCGGCCGGCTGCAATGCGTTTCTCACCAAGCCGGTGGATCTGGACCAGTTGCAGCGCGCGGTGCACCAGTTGCTGACGTTCGACATCAAATGGGAAGCCACCGACGCCCGCAACCAGCCGTTTGGCCCCATCGCCAGTGAGCACGAGGCCGCCACCGGTCTGCAGCCGCGCATCGACAAGTTTGTGACCGAGATCGGCGACCGGGTGGACGAACTGCTGGCGGCGGTGGAACTGGACGACGCCAAACAACTGGCGCACCTGGTGGGGGTGCTCAAACGTCACTGCACGGAGTTGGGTTTCCCCGCTGTGGCTGCGGAAGCCGGGAACATCAGCGCGGCTTTGCTCACCGGCAAGACGCTGACGCAGGTGCGGCCGCACGTCGACCAACTGGTGGCGTTGCTGATGCGCCTGGTGGCGTGACGCCGGGATGGGAGCTTAACTCGATTTGTCGTTTCCAGATTGCCGTCGAAAGGTGATGAGCGTGGGAGCCAGCCGGGGCCGACGCAGGCGCGTGGTTTACGCAGCGTCGCGGCGGGGGATGACGATCGCCGGGGCGGGGCCGGTGCGGACCCAGCGACTGTCTTTGCCGCGATGGTTGTGCAGCAGGGTCAGCCGCTCCAGATACTGGCGCAGGGCGGTTTCGTTGAACTTGATGAGAAACTGATCGTTGGCTGAGCGATTGTGCTGGCGGATTTCGTCGATCATCTGCTGCTTGCTCAGCGTGCCGGTGTTGGACATATCACCACTCCCGAGACGACGGCGTGTCGTGTTCCATGCCCATCGGTTCAAAGCTGCAGCGGGTGGGAGTGGTAACTGCGGTGGACGTACCCAAGGCCGATAATCCCACAGGTGTTCAGCGTGCATCCGTGCTGGAGCCGGCGGGTCGTTCGTGAGGCAGCGCCCCACCTGCGCCTGCTGGCAGGGGTTAAAACAATATTTTCCGAGAGATTTTTCGATGTGCCTGCTTGCTTCCCAGGCCGAGGAATTGTTGGGTTTATCTGGACTTGAAGTAGCCGAATGCTCAGGGAGCCTGGTATGAAAACCGCCATTGATCCGATGCAATCCACCCTGGCGACCCGTTGCCCGCACTGCGGGGCATCCTCGGTGATGCCCGCCCAGGCCGCCGGCACCACGATTCCCTGCAACCAATGTGGCCGCTCGTTTCAGGCGCCGCTGAACCAGCAGGTGCTCGATGATCTGGCGACCGAATGGATCACCGCCGGCGTCGAGCAGATCTGGGGCGACCGCGAAGCGGCGCTCGAGGCGACCTTGCGCGACGAGCAGCGCCGCATCGCCCTGCAAAAAGAGCACCGCGAGGAGTCGGAGAAAATCTTCAACCGCATTCGCCCGGATATCCCCGGCGGTCGGCCCACCCCCAGCGCCGCCACGCCGGCGAACGCCCCCGCAGTGCCGGCGCCGAAACTGACCCGGGCTTTACATGGATTACATCACAGCGGTTGGCGTCTGGCGAGCTGACCGCACCAGCCCTCAATCCCACCTTGCCGGCCGACGTGCGCCGCGCGTTGCGCTGAACCATTAATCCCACGCTTGGCCCGGTCATCTGCGAGGTATGGCCGGGCCTTGTTTATTGGTGCAGCATCCGTAAGCGTCAGGGCCGTGTGCGGGGCTGCCTGGGTATCCGGGGTATCCGGGGCTTCCGGGGATTCCGGGGTATCCGGGGGTCATTCCGTGTCACCCAGTTCACCACCGGGCAGCACCCGGCGCAGATCCACCTGTGTCGGGGCCGCCTGCGGCAGGCGTGGGCCGGCAAAGAGGAAGCACGGGCTGATGATCCCGCCCAGGCCGATCTCATTGGCTTTGGAATTGCGCACCACCTGGATCGCCAGCAGGTTTTCGCCCTTTCGGTCGATGCCTTCGGTCAGATCAAACAGCATCGGTTTGGAGAAACCCCGCCCCGCACCGATGAGCTGACCATTGATCCACACGCGTGCTTCATCTTCCACGCCGCCAACGAACAATCCAATCGGCTCAGCTGCCCCCACGCCGGTGAGCGTGAAACGATGCCGATACCACACTGCTCCGTCGCGCAGGCCGCCGAGCCCCTGCGCATCCCAGGTGGACGTGAAGGTGTGGGTGCGCTCGACTTTCGCATCAACCAACTGCGGCAGGTGATAGTTCATGCTCGCGCCGACCACCTGCGGATCGAACAAGGTGGGCAGTTCGTCGGGAATCGGATGCACGATGCGATACTCGCCGCTGCTGTAGGTCAGGCCCTGAGCGACGAACGCGCTGAGAAACCGCTTGAGATAAGCCGGCACTTCGCCCGCCACCAGGTCCGAGTTCTGGTCATACGCCTGCTGCCAGTGCGCCAGCATGGCGTCATAGCCGGCCTGGGCGGCGGCGAAATCAAGCCGCATGCACGCCGCCTGGAAATCCAGGAACAGCGCCAGGGCGTCAACGCTGTGCTTCACGAAGCCGATGCGGGTGCGCTGGTCGTCGGTCTGCGCCAACTGCTGGGCCTGGGCGAACAGTTGCCGCGCCTGGGCGATCCACGCGGCGTCATACATCAGGTGGAACGCGCGGAAAGAGCCGGCTTCCATCCCCGCGTCATACTGGCGCTGCGCCAGCAGCAGGTGGTAATCGAGCATCGGCTGCGCCGCCGGGCCGTAGGCTTTGGCGCAGAACTCTTGGAGCAATTCCCGCCAGTCCAGACTGCTGTCCCACGCCAGCCGCATGAAGATGTAATCCGACGGCGCCAGGATGGACCACGACTTGGTGGCCTCGACATTCATCCCCAGCACGTTCATGCGGTGGTAGTAGGGCAGTTCCTCGCCCCAGATGCGCACCTTGGTGTAAGGCAGCATGTTGTCGGCGAGATTCCAGTTGTAGCCGCGGTACACCAGCGGATTGCCATGCCGCTGCGACTGCTGACCCCACAGTTCCACCACCTGGCGGTAGTACGCCTGGGTCTTGATGTGGTCATCGAGAATGCTGTGGAATCGGGAAAAATTGATGGGCGCGAAAATCTGCGTGATGTGCGGGTGCGGCTGATACCGCAACGGAAAGTCGGCGTGGGTGGAGTAGCTGTAATAGCCGACGTAAGCATTGGGATACTGCGGCAGCACGCGCGCCAGGATGCGGTTGCACAGCAGGATCAATTCATCGGTGCGGTCCAGCTCGCCGACGATGGGATCGATGCGTCCCGCCCCGGCGGCGGCGGCTTCGGAACTCAGTGAGTAACCCAAACCGTCGGACGGCCCGACCGGGAAGCCGGCCTCGGTTTCCCGGGTCCATTTGCCGGCGGCGATGTTGCGCTCATACGTGTCGGTGATGGTCTTGACGAACAACTCAATCACCCGCTCGTTGGTGGTTTCCAGTTGCGGCCCTTTGCGCACCAGTTGGCCCGTGCGGTCGCGCACCAGGGCGTACATCTCCGGATGGGCGTCGAATTCCGCCTGATTCTGCTTGATGAGCTGGCCCCAGAAGTGGCCCGCTGTCTCCGCCCGCGCCGGCAGCGTGCCGAACCCGCGCTGCCGCAGCAGCCAGCGGTTCATGCGGCTGAACTCCTCGGGCTGGCGATTGGGATAGCCGCGGTACCACAGCCGCCGCGCCTGAAAATCCGGAGCGCTGGCGATGTCGAGCCCCGGCACGCGCACGGTGGGCTGCTGCGGGACGATCCGGCCGATCTCCCCGGGCATCACCCAATCGCAGCCCAGTTGCCGCAACAGTTCATACACGCCATGGAGCATGCCGGCGTCCGATTCCCCGGCAATCAGCACCCGCCCGTCGCGCACCAGCAGCCGAAAGCCTTCCTGCGAGGGATTGGTCGCCGTCGGCTCTGCGCCCAGTCGCCGTGCCGGCGCGCCCAGCACGATGGCGGGTTGGGGAATCTCCGCGCTGTCAGCACTGAGCACCACCGGCAGCTCCACGCCCGCCATCAGCTTGAAGTGCTCGTTCAACTCCGCCACCGCAATGCCGCGGTAGCCCTCCGGCGTGCTGGGCGCCTGCTCCACTTTGCGCACCACTTCCAGTTCCTGCTTCAGCGGTCCGTCGACGTAAATGACCGCACGCGGCTGACCCTTTTCGATCAGCGTGATGCCCGTCGCATCGGCGTCAGGCAGGGGGGCCGCCATCGTGTTCATCATCACCGCGTAGAGCAGAGGTAGCATGGTGACTCCAGGGAAAAGGAATGGGAAACCGGGACCAAGCCGCGCCTGAGTTGATGCGTCATCCTAGCACTGTCGCCCCTGTGCAGGCGACGCGCGGGTGGGCAGCGGCAGCGGCATCGCGGGCTTTGTGCGGGCGGAAATTGCCGAATAAATGCGGGTATTCGCTGCGCTTGCGGGGTTGCTGCTCGGCGGCAAAGCACTGAAATCAACTTGAAAAGTCGTTGCTGGCGTGGCGGCGACAGCCGCGCGCCCGGTTCGCCACCAGCACAGTGTTTGACTTGCATTGGTCGCTGTCCGATGCTGACCTCAGCTGGGCATTGGGGTCATATGTACCATCTCGAGGGGAAAATCATGATTTCGTTCCCGTGGTCGAAGCGGTCGTTGGCAAGTTGTGCGTTGTTGGGGGTGATGTGGGTCGGGGGTTGCGACCGCAGCTCCTCCACGCCGCCGGCTGCGGACTCTGCCGCCAACTCGGCTGCCGCGCCGGCCGCGAGCACACAACCCGCCGCCGGGGATCATGACGCCGAGCACGCGCTGCACCACCTGATCCGCATCAGCGAAAAGCTCTACAGCGGCGGCGAGCCGGCGGGTGAGTCAGCGTTTGCGGAACTCAAGGCGCTGGGCATCCGCACCATTGTCAGCGTCGATGGCAAGCAGCCAGATGTCGAACTGGCGCGGCAGCATGGGCTGCGTTACGTCCACATTCCCTTCGGCTACGACGGCATCCCGCGTTCGTCGGCTTTGGCGCTCACCCGGGCCGCCCGGGAATGCGAGAAGCCGATGTTCGTGCACTGTCACCATGGCCTGCACCGGGGCCCGGCGGGCGCGGCCATCATCGCCATGGCGGAAGGGCTGATGAATCCCGAGCAGGCGCGGGCTTATCTCGAACGCGCTGGCACCAGTCCCAGCTACGCCGGCTTGTGGCGCGATGTCGCCGGCTACACCGCGCCGCAGTCGAATGAGTCCTTGCCCAACCTGGTGGAAGTCGCGCCGGTCGAATCGCTGGCGGCGGCAATGGCGAAGCTGGACCGCGCCTGGGATCGGCTGAAGCTGGCGCAGAAAGCCCAGTGGCAGACGCCGACGGATCACCCGGACCTGGTGCCCGCCCAGGAAGCCCTGCTGGTGGAAGAATGCTTCCGCGAAAGCCTGCGCACGCTCGAACCCAGGGAATACGACGAACGTTTCCGCACCCTGCTCGCCGAGTCGGAAAAGCAGGCTGCGGCGCTGCGCACCGCGCTGGAAGGCAGCGACGCCGACGCCAAAGGCGCTGCCTTCAAGCTGCTGGGCGCTTCGTGCAAGAGCTGTCACGAGGCGTATCGCAACTGAGTCGATTCGCTGTCGTCACGCGCCCGGGTGATGTGCAATGGCATGTCTCGGGGGCGTCGTGCGGCAGACAGCCGGTTGGCGAATGCCCCAAGCGATGCTGTCCAAAACACAACCACCCCGACGCGTGGGCGCCGGGGTGGTTGATTTTTCACATCATTGCGGAGGTGGCGAGTGGTGGCTTACACCAGGCCGTCGGCCTTCGCCATGTGCAGCAGCAGGTCGACCACGCGGTTGGCGTAGCCCCATTCGTTGTCGTACCAGCTCACCAGCTTGAAGAAGTTGCTGTTGAGTTCGATGCCGGCGCCCTTGTCGTAGATGCTCGAGAGCGGGCAGCCCACGAAGTCGGAGGAAACCACTTCCTCGTCGGTGTAGCCCAGGAAGCCCTTGAGTTCGCCCTCGGCGGCGGCCTTCATGGCGTTGGAGATTTCTTCGTAGCTGGTCGCCTTCTGGGTGCGGACGGTCAGGTCCACCGCCGAGACGTCAGCGGTCGGCACGCGGAACGCCATGCCGGTGAGCTTGCCCTTGAGGTCGGGCATCGCCAGCGCGACGGCCTTGGCGGCGCCGGTGCTGGAGGGGATGATGTTCATGTAAGCGTTGCGCCCGCCGCGCCAGTCCTTCTTGCTCGGGCCGTCCTGCGTGGGCTGGGTCGCGGTGGCGGCATGCACGGTGGTCATCAGGCCTTCGACGATGCCGAACTTCTCATGCACGACCTTGGCGATGGGCGCCAGGCAGTTGGTGGTGCAGCTGGCGTTGGAGACGACCACGTGCTTGCTCTTGTCGAAGCTCAGGTGGTTGACGCCCATGACCAGGGTGGGGACTTTGTCGGCGCTCTTGGTCGGCGCGCTGATGAGTACGCGCTTGGCGCCCGCCTGCTGGTGCTTGATCGCCGAGTCATAGTCGGTGAACAGGCCGGTGGATTCGACGACGTAATCGACGCCCAATTCCTTCCAGGGCAGCTTGCTGGGATCGCGTTCGGAGCAGCACTTGACCAGCGCGCCGTCGATGGTGAAGTCATCACCCTTGGCGGCAACGGCGGACTTGGCCCGGCCGTGCATGGTGTCGTACTTGAGCAGGTAGCTCAGGTTGTCCGAGGGCACCAGATCGTTGACGCCCACGAGCGTCACGTTCTTGTTGCCCATCAGCGCCCGGGTGACCAGGCGTCCGATGCGTCCGAAACCGTTGATGCCAATCTTGATCGCCATAACTGCTTCTCCAGAGAAAGCTGTTTGCCCGGCCGCGCGGCCCCTCCAAGGTGGGCGGCGGCACGAGACGAAATTGTCTCACGAGCCGCCCAGCGTAGGGACCGCCCGCATCCTGTCAAGTGGACCAGGCGTATGAAAACAGTTCAGGAACCCCCCGGATTCGGGCTGCTCAAAAGGTGGCTGCTGCGGTGGGCGCGCCTGCCGCCTTGGCGTATGCTCAACGCATGAATCACTTCCCTTCTTTGCGCTGGTTGCCGCTGGTGATCTGCCTGCTGGGGCTCAGCGCGTATTCCGTGGGGGGACTGGCTGGCGCCCAGGCGGCGGACTCCGATCCTGCCCCAGCCACCCCGACTGAAACCGTTGCCTGGCTGGAGCTTTCCGGCCCGCTGCGCGACGGCCCGCCCAAGTTCTCGCTCGGGCCGATCACCCCGGGCGCGCCCAACTACCGTCAGCTCCTGGCGCGCCTGCAGAAGCTGAGCCACGACGACCAGTGCCAGGGCCTGGTGGTCTATCTCGATGACCCCTGGCTCGATCTGGCGCAGGTCGATGGCCTGGGGCGGGCGTTCCAACGGCTCCGTGACGCCGGCAAAACCGTCGTCGTCTATGCCGAGGAGTACTCGCTCATCAGCTACCTGCTGGCGTGCTCCGCCAGTCGCATCGCACTGCAGGAGCGTGGTGAAGTCAATCTCGTGGGGCTGGGCCTCGAGGAGATGTACCTCGCGGGGCTGTTTGAAAAAGTCGGCGTGCAGGCGGACTACATCCAGGTCGGCAAATACAAAGGCGCGGACGAAGCCCTGACCCGCACCGGCCCGTCGCCGGAGTGGACCGCCAACATCGACGCGCTGCTCGATGACCTCTACGACCAGATCGTCAGCCGCATCGCCCAGGCGCGGAAACTCAAACGCCCGCAGGTGGAAGCCCTGCTGCGCGACAGTTGGGTGATGACCGATCAGCAGTATCTCGACCGTCAAGTGGTCGATGTCCTGACTGACCGCACGCTGACCAAAATCACCGGCGACCTGTTCGGCGAGGACTTCACCTGGGTCGACCTGTCCGAACCCGCTGCGGCGCACGCCGCCCCCAGCAACCCCCTGGCGCTGCTGGGCATGCTCCTGAGTCGACAGCGGGCGCCGCTTACCCGCAACGCCATCGCGCTGGTCCATCTGCAGGGGCCGATCGTCCCGGGCCACAGCAACAGCTCGTTGCCGCAGGCGCAGGGGTTATTCGGCGACAGCACCGTCGGCAGCCGCACCATCATTGCCGCCCTGGAAGAAGCCGGCGAAACCGAACACGTCCAGGGCGTGGTGCTCCGCATCGACTCCCCCGGCGGCTCCGCGCTGGCGAGCGAACTCATCTGGCAGGCCGTGCGCAAGCTCAGCGAGATCGTGCCCGTCTACGTCAGCGTCGGCAGCGAGGCCGCCAGCGGCGGGTACTACGTCGCCTGCGCCGGCGACTACATCTTCGTCGAGCCCGGCAGCATCGTCGGGTCCATCGGGGTCGTCGGCGGGAAAATCATCTTCGGCGGGCTGTACGACAAACTGGGTCTGAAAGTGCAACGTCGCAGCCGGGGCCCCTTGGGCGACATGTTCAATTCCGCCGAGCCGTTCACCGCACCGCAGCGGGAAGCGATCGAACAAAGCATGCGCAAGGTGTACGCCCAGTTCCTCGACCGCGTTCATCTCGGGCGCGACGATCGGCTGGAGAATGTCGACGCCGTCGCCGAGGGGCGACTGTTCACCGGGCGCCAGGCGGTCGCCAATGGGCTGGCGGATGAGATCGGCTCCGTCCAGGACGCCATAGCCTCCCTGGCGGGGGAGTTGGAACTGGTCGAAGGCGAGTACGACGTGATCGACCTGCCCCCGGCGCCGAGCTTTCCGGAATATCTCGAAAGCCTTGTCAGCCACATGCAGGTCAGCGCTCCCGCCACGGCCGGCCCGCTGCTGACGCCGCTGACCCAACTCATCGACCCGCGCCTCTGGCAACGCCTGGCGCCCGCGCTGCAAGGCCTGCTGCTGCTCCAGCGCGAGCCGGTGCTGACTTTGCAAGCCAACCCGATCATCATTCGCTGATGCTCGTGGGAGCGGCTGCTGGTAACTGATTGACCATGATGTCGAAAACAGAATCACCACCGAGACACAGAGAGCACGGAGCGACAGCAGGTGAAGCTGGCGTATCCTCCCCTGAGCAGACAGTTCTCGGTGCGTATTCCTCAGTGTTCTCTGTGCCTCGGTGGTGAAGATTGCTTTGTTGTCTTGCTTGCGATGTGGAAACCCGTCCATGAAGATTGCCGTCATCCTTCCTGCTGCCGGGCAAAGTCGGCGGTTCTATGCGAACGCTGAGTCCTCTCCAGACGCCGCCGCCGCGGTGCTGGGGCACAGCGAGGACGCCAAGCGTTCCAAGATTGAGTTGGACCTGGCGGGCAAGCCGGTCTTTCAGCATGCGGTGGAGTTGTTCCTCGGGCGGCCGCAGGTCGGCGCGATTCTGCTGGCGGTCGATCCCGACAAGGTGGACGAGTTCCGCTTCCGCTGGGGCGATCGGCTGGGATTCCACGGCGTGCAGCTCACGCCCGGCGGCAAGAAGGAGCGCTGGGAAACCGTGCTCAAAGCGCTGGAAGCTGCCCCCGCCGATTGCACCCACATCGCCATTCATGACGCCGCCCGGCCGCTGACCAGCGCCAAGCTGATCGACGCCGTGTTCGAAGCCGCCGCCGCGCATGAAGCCGTCATCCCCGGCCTGGCGGTCAGCAGCACGCTCAAACGCGTTGCACCGTTGCCAGTCGCGAAGGAAAAAGCAGACCCGCTGGACGCCATCTTCGGCGCTGCAGGGAAAACCGTGCTCGAACTGCAGCGCGTCACGCAGACCGTCGACCGGGCGGGCATGGTGGAAGTGCAGACGCCCCAGGTCTTCGCCCGTGAGTTGCTCGCCCGGGCTTACGCGCAGCTCAGCAGCGGCCAGCTCAGCGGCGCGGGCATCACCGATGATGCGGGGCTGGTCGAAGCGTTGGGGGCGCAGGTGGTGGTGGTGCCCGGCGAGCCGGCGAACATCAAAATCACCCGCCCGGCGGATCTGGAACTCGCTCGCGCGGTGATGCAGAGCCGCCAGGGCCAGAACGCCGCCCAACTGGCGAAGCGCCGGCTGTTCGGCGATGACGACGAGTAGCCGACAGCAGCATCTCTCTTACAGAATCAGCAGAGGCAGTTCTCTCACGGAGACACAGAGGCACGGAGAGAGACACCAACCGGGGTGTCGTGCGACGACTACTCGTCGTCATCACCCGGAGCTTTTCGCAGCGAGGGACCGTCTTTCACAGTCTTTCTCCGTGCCTCCGTGTCTTTGTGAGAGTCACTCTTCTTTGCCATCTTGTCCTGCAGCGCGGTATTTGCTCAGCGGCAGCGTCACGGTGACCGGCCCAGCGACACGGCGCGTTTCCTGCTCGCGCGTCGGCGGGTCGGACAGCTCCGCCAGCAGCAGGGGGAACTGTGTGCCGGTTTGCGGATCGAAGCTGAATCCCAGCCGGGTTTTCTGCAATGACAATGTCAGCGGCAGGTCCGCAGCGCCGGCGACATAGGGCAAGCCCAGGCGGGTGCCGTCGGACCAGCTCAGCAGCGCCAGACCCGCGCGGGGCAGCGGCGTAGCGTCGGCCACCGGCGCCAGGGTGAGACTGGTGGCGTTGGCGCTGGCGAGGGTGCCGGTGACTTCCGCGCCGAACAGTTGCCACGCGTTGCCCAGCGCCGCGACGCCTGAACCATGGACGTAACCCGCCACGGGCTGGCCATCCACGCCGACGCGCAACCAACTGGCGACGCCGCCGAGCGTCAGGTCGCCCATCACGCGCTGGCTCTGCGTTTGCCGCGCCAGCCGCAGCGTGTCCACCGCGCCGCTGGCGAGTTCCACCCGCAGGGTCACGGCCTCCTCATCATCCTCGCCGCGCGGTTCCCACAGCACCCGACGCACCGGCGACACGTCGTCAGCGCGATGCACCGCATACACCGCAGCGAATGTGCTCAGCGTGTCCGCCTGCACCGGCCGCCGACGGGTCAGATGCCAGCCGGGGTAGTCGTCGCTGTGTTCGGGCTTCAGTTCAGTGGGACGCAAACGCGGCATCCGGGAAAATATCACCGTGCTGCCCGGCGCCTCATTGACGAACGCCTGCAGTACCGTGCCCGTGGGAACGCTCGTCCAGGTGAACATGCCCGCCACGTCGCCCCCGGCGGTGCGCGGGTCTTTGAGCAGTTCCAGATGCTTGCGCGCTGCGGGTTCCACGCCCTCGGGCAGCGGCAGGTCGGCGAGCGTGCCGCCGTGTTCTTCCAGCGTCCAGGTGCTGACCAATTGGCAGTCTTCTTCCTCCTGCGGGCGCAGGTAAGACTCGTGCAGCATTCCGCCGCGCAGTTGGGTGATGTCCACCACGTAGCTGTGGCTGGCGTCGATCGCCACCAGCAGGAGGGTGCGCTCGGCGAGGGTGACGCCCAGTGCTTCCGGGCCGGGCGATTGCATGCGGAGCAATTGGATTTGTCCGTTGCTGGCGCTGCCGTCGTCGTACAGCAGGGTCGCCGAGCGCGCCGGCTGGCCCGCGAGCTGGGCGTAAGCGGGGGCGTTGGTTTCGCTTTGCCAGGCGATTGCGGTGTTGTGGGCGCGGGCGTGCATCTGGAAGTAGCGATGCAGTTCCACGCGGGTGGCGTAGCCGGCGTCGCCCAGCAGTTCACGCCCGAAGCCGTAGAGAATCAGCGCCAGGCGATCGTCGTGAATATGCCCGCCGCCGAAGCGCCCGCCGTCGCAGGTGGGACAGGCATGCAGGTACGCCAGCAGGTGCGTCTGCTCGTTGCCGCGCGCCAGGCACGCGGTGCCGGCGTGCGGCAGGAGGAAGGGGCGGATCAGGCTCTGCTGCACACGGCCCGTCGGCGCGGCGGCAAAGTGCGTGTCGTGCAAGGTGATGGCTCGGCCGTCGGGATAGCGCAGCGTCTTTCCTGCTTCGCCCGCCAGCGGCGCCAGGGGCCAGCGCAGCGCCAGTTCCTCCGCGCTGGGCCCGCCGCGCCAGGCGTTGGTCAGCAGATGGACAGCGCTTTGCAGGTTGCCGTGGGTCTGCTGGTGATAGGACACGCAGCCTTCCCACCACAGCCCGTCGGCGGTGAAGTAGTACGGCTGATACATCCGGCCGATCACGGCGGTGAAGCGGTCGACCAGGGGGGCATCATGGAGCGCGATGGCGACGCCCAACCCGTGGCGCAGGCCGTAGGGTGCGATGTTGCTCAGCACGCGGCGGTCGGCTTCGGCGAGCCAGCGTTCGGCGGCGGCGCGCAGCCAGGCTTCGACGGTTTGTCGCGCGGCGCCATCGTTGGCGTCCCAGTCGCGGTGGCTCCCGGTCAGGTCATACGCCAGCACCGCCGGCGCGGGGATGGCTTTCATCCAGCCGAAGAAATCCCACGGCTGGGGCTCGGTTTGTCCCTCGGCGGCATTGGCGAGTTCGACCAGCAGGGCGATCGCCTGCCGGGCCGGCGCCGGCTGGCGCGACAAGGCGGCATACTGGGCGAGGTCCAGCGCGACCTGTTCCAACGGGCTGCGGTCGAGCACGGTGGGGCGCTGCAGGCGATCCTGCGCCACCGCTTGATGCAGTTCCGCAGCATTGAGCTGCAGGTAGGGTTCGACGCGCGGGCGCAGCGAGTCCACGGTTTGCCGGGCGTATTCCGTGCGCTGCCGCCAGTCCAGCAGGTATTCGAGATTGGCGATCGGGTGCTGCGCGCCGGTCGGGGCGACGTCCTGCGCCTGGGCCATCCAATTGCGCCCGCCAAGGCTCCCGAGCAAGCAGACGAGCAAGGTCCACACCAGCAGGGGGCGATGCGGCAAGGCGGCAGGTTCAACCATCGAGATCACTCCAGGCGCAGTTGGGCACAGCTTCGGCGTGGCCATCCAGGTAGTTGACCACGGTGCTGTCATTATGCCGAATCATGAACGGCCGCGCCGTGAGGTTGCCGATGGCGCTGGTGAAACGACTGCTGTACCAATGCCCGGCATAGTCAAACGTCTGCCCGGTGACGCGGTGGATGACATCGAGAAACGCGGCGCTCTGCGTGGGCTTGCGCACATCGCCGATGCGCACCGGCGCGCCGGGCAGCACGTTGAACGCGAGCATGCCGTAGTCCACCGCCGCCCAGTCGTGGGTGTATTGCGTATTGAACTCCGTGGTCGCCCAGCCGGCGGGACAACGGAAAATCGGCCCGGCGCCCACGGTCGGCCCCACCTGTCCGATGGCGTAGCGCAGCTGGTTGTACCAGTAGGTGTTGGCGTTGGTCGTGGCGTGCACCAGCAGCCGATCGCTGTTGTCGGACAGGTAGATCGCATGCGCGACGCCGAACTGGTGCAGTTGACTGTGACAACTCGCCATCCGCGCCGAAGCACGGGCCTTGGCGAGCGCCGGCAGCAGAATGGCGATCAGCAGGGCGATGATGCTGATGACCACCAGCAACTCGATGAGGGTGAAGCCGGCGGGGCGAGGGGGTGATTGTCGATAGCGCAGCATGGGTTGCTCCAATCCGAGCGGAGTCACTTGGATGTCGTCCGCAATTGCAGTTCGTCGATCATCAGGGCGCGGTTGACGGCTGTGCCATAGCCCACCCGCAGCACCAGGCGGTCCGGCGCGGCGGCGGCATGACCTTGCAGGGTGGCTGGCTGACCCTGGCGCGGCTTAAATGTCAGCGTGAACTGCACGCCGCCGGCGCTGGCGGGCTCCCAGGCGATGCTTGTATCCCGGCTGGACATGAACCATTTCACGCCGTCGGTGAAGGCTTGGGTCTGCTCACCCACGCGCAGTTGGCCATGGGTGTTATCGGTCAGCTCAATGGCTGCCAGTTCCGTATCGCCGCTGCACAGCGCGATGACCGCCTGCTGTTTCTGCAAGCCATCGAGCGCGACGCGCAGCTTCAGGGAACCCGTGGTCGCAGCAGCGAAGGGCAGCGTGGCGATGGGGGTGCCGCCGGCGTTGTCGAGTTTGCCGGCTGCGCTGTCCACCACATCCACCAGCTTGAGGAAGCCAGTTACTTCGCCCAGCCGCTCGGTCTGCACGAACAGCGCGGCATCGCTGTCCGCAGCGCCGCTGACGGTGAATCCCTTGCTCTTGAGCGCCGCGACACGGCTGGGCGTCCAGCCTTCACTGGCGTCAAAGCGCCACTGGATGTCTGTGCTTTCGCCGGCGCAGGCCAGCGAGCCGGTCAGCATGAGCAGCAGGCACGGCAGGATGATGGTCTGCGCTGCATTGCGGTTGGCATGGGGCTTGGTCATGCGGGATCTCCTTGATGCTGGTCTGCGCCAATGGAGGCGCGGGCGATGAACTCGGTGGGCAGCAGCCGGGCGATGGGGGTGGTCTGCGTACCTTCGTAATGCTCGATGAGCACGTCGGCGCCCTGGCGTCCCAGCTCGCGCAGGGGCAGGCGCACCGACGCGAGGCGCGGCCGGGTGACGCGCGCCAGCGGCGTGTCGTCGTAGCCGGTGACCAGTACATCTTTGCCCGGGGTCAGGTTCGCTTCCACCAGTGCTTCCATGGCGCCAATCGCCAGGTTGTCGGCAATGGCGATGATGGCATCAGGTCGCCCTTGCGCACGCAGCGCCGAGCGCACCGCGAGATAGGTTTCATTGATGCTGGAACTGTCCACCATCAGCGTGCATGCGGGAGTCAGGTGTTGTTCTGCGAGCGTTTCGCGCACCGCGGCAACGCGTTGCCGACCGACGCTCCAGGTTTGGCCATAGTGCAGCAGCCAGATGTTTTTCGCCCCACGCGCCAGCACGGCCGCGGCGGCGCTGCGCTGGCCCTGATAGTGATCGACCGTGAGGTAATTGATGGTGGGATGGTCGAGGCGGCGACCGATGAGGGTGACGCTCACGCCGCGCTGCGCCAGGGAGATGAGTTGATCGTCGGTGATGACCTGCTCGGACCAGCTGCCGACGATCGCCAGGGCGGTGACGCCGTGGGGCCCGACGATTTCACCAAACGGCGGCTGGCCATGGGCGGACTGGTTGGCGGCGGTGACCAGCAGTTGATAGTTCAGTTCGCTGGCGCGCTGGGCGAAGGCGTCGGCGATGCCCATGCCGAAGCTGTCCTGAAAACGGGACAGGCAGAGCGCCAGCATTCTGCGTTTGCTGCTGCGGACCTGTGAGGCGAAGAAGTCCGGGCGGTAATTGAGCTGGGAAGCGGTTTCGAGCACGCGTTTGCGCGTGTCCTCGCTGTACCGGGCCGCCTGGGGGTGGTTGGACAGAATCATGCTCACCGTGGACTTGCTCATCCCCAGATGCTGGGCGATGGAGGCTTGCGTGACGCGCTCGGGGGCGGCGGTGGGTGGCATGTAGAATCGGACCTATTAATAATAGAATCGAATCTACATGAAGTTTAGCATTGAGCCGGCCTCTGTCAACACAATTCTCCAGTCGCCCACGAAAATGAGCTTGCACCGCGCGGGTCGACGCGATGCAAGACCGAGTGATGGGTTTTACGTGAAAGATTTTGGGAGTTCTTGCAAGACTTTGGAACATCCTGTATCATTCCTCCCAGACGCATCCACGTGGAGGCTATGCCATCGTGATCGCTTCATCCGGCCAACCCATCGAACGCGCTGCGGTCGAGCAACTCGTCCGCCAGATGCTCCGTCAACAACTGGGCGAACGCTGGGGCGAAAACATCCAGCCCCCGGCTTCCAACGGCGGGCCCCATCCGCTGGTGGTCAACGTCTCCGCCCGGCATATCCATGTCACCGATGCCGACGTCGAACAGCTCTTCGGCCCCGGCGCCAAACTCACCAAACTCAAAGACCTCTACCAGGACGGCGAGTTCGCCAGCGAACAAACCGTCAACCTCATCGGCCCCCGCAACCGCATGATCCCCAACGTCCGCATCCTCGGTCCCACCCGCAGCTACACCCAGGTGGAACTGAGCTACACCGACGGCATCTTCCTGGGCCTCGACCTCCCGCTGCGCATCAGCGGCGACCACCACGACACCACCGGCTGCGTGCTCGTCGGCCCCCATGGCGCGGTCAACCTTCGCCAGGGCGTCATCCGCGCCGAACGTCACGTGCACATGCACCCCGACGACGCCAAACACTACGGCGTGGCGGATGGCCAGTACATGAAGCTCCGCATCGATGGCCCGTGCGGCGTCACCTTCGACCGCCTCAAGGTCCGCATTCATCCCAAGGTCAAACTCGAAGTCCACATCGACACCGATGAGGGCAACGCCTGCGACCTCCGCACCGCCACCCGCATGGAACTGGTGAAATAGCTTTCCTCGCCTTCACGTTCTCGAACCCTTACCCGCACACTCGGTAGTCCCGGGTCTGCACGACGCACTGGAGATTTCTCATGGCACAACAGGCAATCGGCATGGTGGAAACCAAGGGCCTCGTGGCGCTGATCGAAGCCAGCGACGCGATGCTCAAGGCGGCGAACGTCGAAATGGTCGGCTGGGACAAAGTCGGCTCCGGCATGGTCACCGGCTTCGTCACCGGCGATGTCGCGGCGGTCAAGGCGGCGGTCGATGCCGGCGCCGCCGCGGCGGGACGCGTGGGCACCGTGGTCGGCGTCCACATCATCCCCCGCCCCCACGACGAACTGTCCGGCATGCTGCCCAAGCCCAAGAAGGCTGCCCCCAAGGCCTGAGTGAAAAATAGGAATTACCACCGAGACACAGAGGACACAGAGGAAATAGTTCAGATGGTTTGCTCAATCATGCCATCCCAACTTCCGACTCCGACTGCTGCTCTCTGTGATCTCTGTGCCTCGGTGGTGAAACTGCTTTGATTTTCTTTCGCCCTTTTCCCGCGCCGGCATCCCGGCGCGCCCAGGAGCTTTCAGATGAATGCCATCGGCATGATTGAAACCCGCGGCCAGACGCCCATCGTCGAAGCCACTGACGCCATGCTCAAGGCCGCCAACGTTGAGCTGGTCAAAACCGTTCCCATCGGCGGCGCCTACATCACCGTCGTCGTGCGGGGCGATGTGGGTTCCGTCAAGGCTGCTGTCGATGCCGGCGCCGAAGCCGCCAGCCGCGTGGGTGAGCTGGTCTCCGCCCATGTGATCGCTCGGCCGCACGAAAGCCTGCTCGCCGCGTTCTGATTTTGAGCTGTCGGTTCGGGTGTTCGCGCGTCGCGCGGCAGGCCATGCGCCTGCATCGTGAGGTTCCAGCACCGGACCTTTCAGGGAGCAGCGCCCGATGCGTTGTCTTGTCGCCAATCTCGGCTCCACCAGCTTCAAGTACAAGCTCTATGCCATGCCGCAGGAGCAGGTGCTCGGCGAGGGTGCTGCTGACCGTCTGGGTCAGGGCCAGAGCAACTGGTCGGTGACGGTGGGCAACCAGCGCGAAAAAGGTGTCTGCGATCTGGCGGATCACGCGGCGGCGATCGCGCTGCATCTGGAAAAGCTCACCAGCTTAGGCGCGCTGCCGTCGATTGATGCGGTGGAAGCCATCGGCTTCAAGGCGGTGCACGGTGGGCCGATCTCCGGCGCGGTGCAGGTGGATGAGCAGGTGCTCGCCACCATGCAGGAGTTTGCCGACGTCGCCCCGCAGCACAATCCGCCGTACATCGCCGCCATGAAAGCGTTCCAGACGCGGCTGCCCAAGGTGCCGCAGGTCGCCGCCTTCGAGACGGCGTTCCACCAGACCGTGCCGCTGTCCCGTCAGGTGTACGGCATCCCGCACGAGTGGACTGAAAAGCTCGGCATCCGGCGCTACGGCTTCCATGGCGCGAGTCATCGCTACATCGCCACCCGCATGCAGCAACTCAACCCCCAGGCCCGCCGGGTCATCAGTTGCCACTTGGGCGGCTCCTGCTCCCTGTGCGCCATCCAGAACGGCAAGAGCGTCGCCAATAGCTTCGGCATGACCGCCCAGTCAGGCACCTTCCATGCTTCTCGCGTGGGTGACTTCGACGCCTTCGCGCTGCTCAAGCTGCTCGACAGCGGGCTGGACCTGGACACCATCTGGAAACGGCTGGGCAAGGAAGGCGGCCTGCTGGGCATCAGCGGCGTCAGCCCCGACATGCGGCTGGTCGAGGAAGCGGCTGACCAGGGCAACGCCCGCGCCAAGCTGGCGCTGGAAGCCTTCGTTGAAACCTGTCGGCACTATCTGGGCGCGTACCTCGTCGCGCTGGGCGGGGCCGACGCGGTGGTCTTCACCGGCGGCATCGGGCAGCACGGCAAAGGCATTCGTGCTGCCGTGTGCGCGGGGCTGGAGTTTGCCGGCATTCGCATCGATGCCGCCCGCAACCAACTGGCGCAGGGTCATCAGGAATCGCGCGTCGAAGCCGAGGGCAGCCACACGCAGATCTGGGTGCTGCCCACCAATGAGGAATTGATCGTCGCCCGTCAGACCCACGCGGTGCTGACCGGCGGGGCGTAAACATTTGGAAAATGAACCACAGAGTCACAGAGAGCACAGAGATAGGAATCACTGAGAGAGAACTGGGAAACAGGCAAACCGAAGCTAAAGGTCAAAACAGCTTCTTGCATCTCTCTGTGTCCTCTGTGTCTCTGTGGTGAAAAAAGTTCTTCGCATCGAAGGTCGGAAACAGGATTTGAGCATTGCCGCGGCGCCCCAATGACGCCGCGGCCCAAGGAGCCGGATCATGGCACAGCAGGCAATGGGCATGATTGAGACCAAGGGTTTGATCGGCGCGGTCGAAGCGCTGGACGCGGCTTTGAAGGCGGCGAACGTCAAGTTCGTGCGCCATGACAAAGTCGGCAGCGGCTTCGTCTGCGTGACGGTCGAAGGCGATGTCGCGGCAGTCAAGGCGGCGGTGGATGCCGGCGCGGAAGCCGCCCGGCGCGTGGGCGAAGTGCAGAGCGTGCACGTGATCGCCCGGCCGCATGAAGACGTCAGCAAGATGTGATCGCCCGCCGCGCTGCCTGGAGCATCGGCTCGTCATCACGGTGACGGGTCGGGGCTGGGCTGTGCTGGGAGCTAACCATGTTTCTCGGACGCATCAAAGGGCGCGTGGTCGCCACCCAGAAGGACCCGGGGCTCAACGGCTTCAAGCTGTTGATCGTCGAGCCTTTGAAGGTGGACTACGACGACCCGCAGGCCGGCGCCAACAGCACCGGCGGCGACGGACGCTTTGCGCCCACTGGAAGGGCGATTGTGGCGATGGATTCGCTGGGCGCCGGCGAGGGCCAGTTGGTGCTGATCGTGCAGGGGTCCAGCAGTCGCATGGCCAGCGGCATGCGCGAAGTCCCGACCGATGCCGTCATCGTGGGCATCGTCGATGAGGCGGTGATTGGTGAACACCGGGCCCGATGAGAGGCGGCGCACGCCACAATCGAGGTTGGGCGGCCCAGCCGTCACGGAAAGAGATCGTCATGGATCAACAGCAATTGATCGCCAGCGTGGTCGAGCAGGTGCTCAAGCAACTGGGCGCCGGCCAGACCCTCGTCACCGCCAACACCACCCCGGCCGCCAGCACTTCGGGTGATGGCCTGTTCGGCGCGGTGGACCCAGCTGTCGCCAGTGCGTGGAAAGCCCAGGAGCAACTGGCGCGGGCGGGCGTGGGCGTGCGTGACGGCATCTGCAAGCTCATCAAGCAGATCGTCAAGCAGAACGCCAAAGAGTGGGGTCGGATCGAGCTGGAAGAAACCAAGATCGGCCGGCTCGATCACAAGATTCTCAAGCTCGAACTGCTCGAGAGCATTCCCGGCGTCGAGTACCTGCGCACCGTGGCGCACAGCGGCGACGGCGGCGTCACCCTTGACGAGTTCGCGCCCTGGGGCGTGCTGGGCGTCATCACCCCGGTGACGCACTCGATCCCCACGCTGACCGCCAACGCCATCGCCATGATCGCCGCCGGCAACGCCCTGGTGGTCAACCCCCATCCGTCGGGCGCCAAGTGCCTGGCGCTGGCGGCCGCGGCATACAACAAAGCCATCAAGCAGAAGTTCAACATCGACCCGCTCATCTGCGTCATCAATCCCCCCACGCTGCGCACCGCCGAGGAAGTCTTCCAGCATCCGCGCATTCCGCTGCTGGTGGTCACCGGCGGGCCCGGCGTCGCGCGGGCGGCGATGAAGCAAGCCAAGCGCGCCATCGTGGCGGGCCCCGGCAATCCGCCGGTGGTGGTGGATGAAACCGCGGACCTCGACGTGGCTGCCCGCAGCATCATTCAGGGCGGCGCGTTCGACAACAATCTGCTGTGCATCGGCGAAAAGGAAGTCTTCGTCGTCGCCAGCGTGTTCGACAAAATGATGGAAGCCATGCGCCGCGCCGGCGCGGTTGAGCTGGGCGCCAAGCATGTCGATCAGCTCACCCAACAGGCGATCAAGTTCGACAAGGACCATCACGTGGTCAGCAAGGACCTGATCGGCAAGGACCCCAAAGTGCTGGGGATGGCGGTGGGATTGAACATTCCCGACAACGTGGACCTGCTCTTTGGCGAGACGGACGAGAGCAACCCGTTTGTGACCGCCGAGCAGATGATGCCGTTCGTGCCGTTCGTGCGCGTGCCGGATTTCGAGCATGGACTTGAACTGGCGATCAAGTACGAGCATGGCTTTGGTCACACCGCCATCATCCACAGCAACAACCTGGCGCGGATCACCCGCATGGGTCAGGCGATGAACACCACGCTCTTTGCCGTCAACGGCCCGAGCACCGGCTGCCTGGGCATCGGCGGCGAAGGCTATCCCAGCTACTCCATCGCCACGCCCACCGGCGAAGGCGTCACCAACCCCCTGACCTTCACCCGCTTCCGTCGCATGAGCGTCAGCGGCTCCCTCCGCATCGTATGACCTAACCCCGACCCCAAGCCCCGGATGAGCTCAGCGAATCCGGGGGTCGACGCAGGAACCCCACCCCCATGCAACTGGCCCTGGTCAAAGGTCGAGCCACCGCGACGGTCAAGCATCCGTCGCTCCAGCGCCAGAAACTGCTGGTGTGCGAACTGCTCGACATCGCCGGCTTGCCCACCGGGGACCCGATCATCGCCATCGACATCCTGGGCGCGGGCCACGGCGACAAGGTGATCCTCAGCAGCGACGGCAAAGGGGTGCGCGATCTGCTCAAGGACGACAGCAGCCCCGTCCGCTGGTGGACGCAGGGCATCG
Source organism: uncultured Phycisphaeraceae bacterium (assembly GCA_964605235.1). Lineage (GTDB taxonomy): Bacteria > Planctomycetota > Phycisphaerae > Phycisphaerales > Phycisphaeraceae > CAZSBB01. The sequence continues at coordinate 53,749 of CAZSBB010000004.1, read as the reverse complement.
TGGATGAATGAACCAACGCCAACGCAGGCAATGTCATGACCGAGCAGGGGCGACAACTGGTGGACCTCGTCACGCGCGAAGTGCTGCGCGTGCTGCAGTCCCAGTCGGCTGCAACTGCCCCGACCCAGCCTGCCCGTCCTGCCGAAACGCGCACGGAAGTGCATCCGCCCATCGGCACCTGCACCGGCGACTACTCGCGCTTTCCCGAGCTGCGCGGCAGGCTATACGATCAGCAGCCTGTCGCCCCCGCGCCCGCACCAACCGCAGCCAACGCGGACGCGCCCGCGGTGTTCAGCAGCAACACGCCTGCACCGCTGTCGGGCATCATCACCGCCAGCCAGTTGCAGGCCGCCCTTGCCGCTTCACCCGATGGCTCGGTGCTGCTCGCCGGCGACGCCCGGCCCACGCCGCTCGCCAACGACTGGATTCGCCAGCATCCCCAGCGCGTTCGCCGCGCCAGCGCCTGGCCCAGTGCGCAGACCGCCGGAAAATCACCCGTGGCTGCCAGCAACGTCGCCACGCTGGAAGCATCCGGGGGTTGGCTGTGGTGGATCGACGGCGCCTGCCCGGTGGCGCTGAAAGTCATGCAGGCCCGCAATCGGCAGGTGCGCCCGCTGGCGGCCCCGCGTCAGAGCCATGCACTGGGACAGGTCATCCGCGACTATGCCGCGGCCGTCAAACGCGGCAGCGCATTAGGCGGCGTGCTGTTTGTCCCCAGCGCCGCCCGCGCCCTGGTGCTCGCCAATCGCTGCAGCGCGCTGCGGGCGGTCGTGGGCACCTGCGATCAAACCGTCGAGCAGGGCGTGCGCGATGTGGGCATGAACGTGCTGATCATCGAATATCCCCACCACGGCGAACGCTCCATGTCCGCCATGGTTGACCGACTGCTGGCGCAGGCGCCCAGCGTCACCCCGCTGGTGCAGCGCGAGCTGGCGGATTTGCAGCGTGGAGCGAATTGACCAAGGCAGTTAGTACCACCGAGGCACAGAGGTCACCGAGCAGGAATCACCGAGTCAGAGTATGCGTGCAAAAACCTAAGCAATTCTCTGTGTCTTCCTCGGTGTGCTCGGTGTCTCGGTGGTGAGTTTGGATTTGCATTGACGAACGGAGCGACGTGTGCGGATTGGACGGGTCATGGGAACGGTCACGCTCAGTCGTCGGCTCGAGGAGCTGGCGTCGGGGCAGTACCTGCTGGTGGAGGTGCTCGACAGTGCCGCGCTGGCGGGGCATCAACAGCACGTGCCGCGTCGTTCCCCGATGCCTGAAGCGCTGGTGGTGTTCGACCATCACGGCGCCGGCGTGGGCCAGCTCATCGCCTTCAGTGAAGGTGGCGAAGCGACCCCGCCGTTCCGTCCCAAGCGGGTGCCGGTGGATGCGTACTGTGCCGCCATCCTCGACACCTTGGACCTGAAAATGTAACCCCCCCCGGAAGTTTCCCGGCGTCCATCATTACCTGGACGCTCTGACGGAAGGATGAATCATGCAAGGCCTTTGGCAGCATAAAAAGCACATGGCGGAGATCGGCCGGCGGATCTGGCAGAAGGGCTTCTGTGCCGGCAACGAGGGCAATCACTCTGTGCGCATCAGCGATGACCGCGTCCTGTGCACGCCCACCGGCATCAGCAAGGGTTTCCTCGATCCCGAGGACATGTGCATCGTGGACATGGATGGCAAGATGGTCGAGCCCAACCCGCGCGGCCGAAAGCGCACCAGCGAAGTGCTCGTCCATCTGGCGATCTACAAAACCCGCCCCGACATCAAGGCGGTCATCCACAGCCATCCGCCCCATGCCACCGCCTTCGCCATTGCGGGCATTCCCATTCCCGAAGGCGTGCATCCCGAAGCCGAGGTCTTCCTGGGCAAGATTCCCACCGCGCCCTACGCCACTCCCAGCAAGCAGGACCTGCCCGAGAGCATCCTGCCGCTGATCGGCCCGGAGACCAACACCGTCCTCATGGGCAACCATGGCTCGGTCAGCTTCTCGCGCGATCTGGAAGACACCTACTACAAACTGGAAATCCTCGACGCCTACTGTCGCATTCTGCTGCTGACCAAACAGGTCGGCCGCATGAACATCCTCAACGAAAAGCAGATGACCGAACTGCTGGAAGTGAAGCGCAACTTCGGCATGAAGGACGCCCGTCTGGCGTGCGCGCCCGCCGGCTGCGTGGGGCAGGAGAACGACGAGTTCCTGGCGACCTTCGATGTGCGTCCCGCCAGCGCCGCGTGCGGGTGTGAGGGCGGCAAGGTCAGTGCCGCCAGCGCCACCGGCAATGCGGCGTTTGAAGCCATGGTGCAGAACATCACCGACCAGATCATGGCGGCCATGGCGTAAACAATTTTGAGCTTAACGAGCCCCGCGCGTCAGCAAGGGGTCACGGCGCTCGCCGCGGTAGTCAGCGTAAGAATTAAAACAACCCCTCCCTCACGGTCGGGGCTCGTAAGCAGGGCAGCAGCATCCATGACCGAGAAATCGCTCGATCGCAAAATCCTCCGCATCCTGGCGGACCCCATGTGCGGGGATTTCATCCTCGCCGACGCCAAGGATGCCGACATGGCCGGCGGCATGGCGTCCTGCGGCAAGAGCCCGGAGCATCACGCCTCCGAAGCCCGCTATCGCAGCATTCAGGAGTACCGCCAGCTCATCCGCGACAACGTCAAGCAGGGCTTGGTCGACATCATGCTCATGAGCGCTTCGACCAACGAAGCGCTGACCATCGAGGAACGGCTGTTCGACAACTCGCACATCACCCCGGCCGCCCGCGCCAACGACACCACCGACATCTGGCTGGCGATGGAAGGTCGTTATGCCGCCCAGCCGGCGCGCCCGTTCCGCAGCGCCACCATCGACCACATCATGTGCGGCAAGGTGCAGTGCGAACCCGCTGAGCGCCGCCGGGGCGCTGATCTGGGCTTGTACTCCATGACGTTCAACAACGACCTGGAGCGCGACCGCGAGCATCTGCAGCAGTACCGCGACTTCCGCGCTGAGGCCGAAGGCAAGGGTTTCCGTCACTTCCTGGAAATCTTCAACCCCAACGCCTGCGGCGACTACTGCCCCAAGGACATGGGCCGGTTCATCAACGACATGGTCGCCCGCACACTCGCCGGCGTCACCAGCAAGGGTCGGCCGGTGTTCCTAAAGATCCCGTACCACGGCCCGGCGGCGATGGAGCAACTGGCGGGTTACGACCGCTCCATCGTGCCCGGCATCCTTGGCGGCGCCAGCGGCACGACCTTCGACGCTTTCCACCAGCTCTGGGAAGCGAAAAAGTACGGCGCCCGCGCGGCCCTGTACGGCCGAATGATCAACAACAGCGAGCATCAGCTCACTTTCATCCAGCATCTGCGCTGGCTGGCGGATGGTCAGCTCGACAGTCCCGCCGAGGCGGTGCGGTCCTACCATGCTGCGCTGGAGAAGCTGAACATCAAGCCCTACCGCCGGCTGGAAGACGACCTCGCCAGCACACTGCGCGGCAGCGCCTACAGCGCGTCCAGCGGCAGCGTGAAAGTCACGAAGCCGACTCCCGCAACCTCCGGCAATGCTCCTGCGCGTGCTGCTTCAGCGCAGCCGGTGACCAGCAAGCCCGCTGGCAAAGCCGCGCCGGTCACCTCCAACCAGCCGATGACGGAATTGCCTGAGAAGGTGCGTAAAAATCTGGAACGCTGGTCGCGTGTGCTGGGCTGATCGTTTTACTTTTCCCTCGGAATCTTCCGCCCATGCTCATGTTTGAACGCCGCCAGCGAGTCCTCGACAGTCTGCGCCAACGCAAGGCGGTGCAGCTGGAGGAACTCGCCCGCGAGCTGGGCGTGAGCGTGTCCACCATTCGCCGGGACATCGAAGCCTTCGAGCAGGAAGGCATCGTCGAACGCACCCACGGCGGCGCGGTCTATCGCGGCGACATGGGGGGCAACGGCGCGCCGGCGCCCTCAACCAATGTCAGCACGCTTGCGGGCCACAATGCCACGCTGTCGGAGCGTATGGCGGCACAGGTGGCGCAGAAGCAGGCGATCGGCAAGCTGGCCGCCAGCCTGGTGCAGCCGCAGATGACATTGCTGCTCGATGGCGGTTCCACGATCGTTTATGCCGCCCAGCAGATCACCGCCCGGCCGCTGCAGGTGGTGACCAACAGCCTGGCGATCGCCAACCTGTTCGTGGATGACGACCAGGTGGAATTGCTGCTGATCGGCGGCAACCTGTACCCGCGCACCGCGGTGACGATTGGCCCACTCGCCACCGGTTGCCTGGCGGACCTGCATGCCGACCTGCTGTTTTTCAGTGTGGCGGGGATTCTCGACGGCATCGCGTATAACATCAACATGTCGATGGCCGAGGTGGAACTGGCGATGATGCGTCAGGCCTCGCGCTGCGTGTTGTTGATGGACTCGAGCAAGTTCGGCCGCAAGAGCCTGGTGCGCGTCTGCGGCGTCGAGGAAGTCGATCAGGTCATCGCCGACAGCGACCTGAGCCAGCCCTGGCGCGATGCTTTGGGCAATCGGCTGCTGGTGGCGGATAAGACCTGACGTTCGCTGCCGGGTTTGCTCCAATCACGGGAAATCATTGATGAATCGTGCTGGCGTCTGGACCGGGCTGTATCTGTCATCATTGCTGTGCGTGGGCTGCGCCACCAATGAGTTTCCGATTCTGGGCAGCACGCCCCCGCGCCGGCTCGAACCCGTGCCGGCCGCGCCGACCGCACCGCGCCCGGCTCCGGCGGCCGGGCCCGCCATCGCGCCCAGCGCCACGCCTTCCTTCGTGCATCCCGCTGGACCCGCGCCAACGACTGCCAAGCCCATGCCCGCGCCGCCGCTGTCCATCGCTCAGCAGGCCGTTGCCCGTCGGCTGCTGCTGGTGTGGAACGAAGGCCAGCTTGATCTGATTGATGCGCTGTGTCACCGCGATTACACCCGCTTCGATCCCGCCATGCCGCTGGCGCTGGAGGGGCGCGAGCAGATGCGCAGCTATGTGCAGACGGTGCGGACCGCGTATCCCGATCTGACCTATCGCTTTGAAGAAGTGCTGCCCATCGGCCCTGATCGCCTGCTGATCCGCTGGACGCTCGATGGCACGAATCGCGGCCCGCTGGGCGAACTGCCCGCGACCAATCGCCCGATTCATGCCGAGGGCGCGAGCCTGCTGCGGTTGGCGGATGAGAGCATCACCGAAGAACGCGTCTACGTCGATCAGGCGGCGATCCTGTATCAGCTCGGGTTTGAGATCGACCCGCCGCATGGTGCGGGTGAAAAGTAAATCATTGCGCTGATGGGCTGCGTGCCTGTTCGAGCGTTCGCGGTTCCCACGAGGCATCCTGGTCGAGCGCAGCTTCCAGACGGCGCAGGTACTGGGCGTGGGGGATTTCCTCCAGGCCGAATTGCGCCATGTGCTCATTGGCGATCTGCGTGTCGAGCAGTTGGAACTGCTGGGCGCGCAGGTACTGCACCAGATGCACGAGGCAGACTTTGGAGGCGTCGGCCGCGCGAGAGAACATGGACTCGCCGCAGAAGGCAGCTCCCAGCGTCAGGCCGTATAGCCCGCCGACGAGCTGCGGCGCTGCTTCGGGTTGCTGTGGATCCAGCCGCCAGGCTTCGACGCTGTGGGTCACGCCCAGGCGATGCAGTTGGCAGTAGACGTCAATGATTTCCTGATTGATCCACGTGTCGTCGGTGTAGCTGCGCGGCTCGGCGCAGGCGCGGATCACCTGCCCAAACGCCTGATCGCGCGTGATGAGGTAATCCCCCCGGCGCAGCCGCTTGGCGAGCGACCGCCGCACGCGGAAACGCTCCAGCGGCAGCACCGCGCGCTGCTGCGGGTAGTACCAGCCCAGCTCGCCATGGCGATGCTCCGCCATCGGGAACAAGCCCTGGCAGTAAGCGGCAACCACCATCTGCGGCGTCAGGGGCGCGTGCGCCATGGCGGCATGATAAACGCGCGAGGTGAAGGGGTAAAAAAGGGGATAAGTACATTATTTTAATAAAAATAATGTACTTATCCCCTTTTTTACCCGGCTTACGCCGCCAGCAGATAGTCGGCGAACTGCGCCGCCTTGCGGTCCCAGCTCTCCGCCTGCAGCCGGGCGCGGGCGCTGCGCTGCTCGGCGGGCAAGCCCGTCGCCAGCCGCTGGCGCACCACCGCGGCAAACTGCTGGGCGCTGTCCACCAGGTCGGCGGCGTCGGCCCACTCGGTCACGCTGGGCAGATTCCGCGCCACCACGGGCTTCCCGCACGCCAGGTATTCTTTGAACTTCAGCGGCGACATGGCGCGGGTCACCGGCAGGTCCGCGTAGGGCATGATCAGCACGTCGGCGGCTTTGGCAACGGCGGGAAGCTGCGCGTAATCCACCGGGCCCGGCAGCAGCACGTTGGGCAGATGCGCTGCCGCGCCGCTGGGCGACTGCTGCGGCCCCACCAGCAGAATCAGCGCTTCGGGCAGCGCCTGGGACAGGGCGACCAGCCAGGCGTCGTCGAGCCGACTGTCCACCAGACCCCAGAACAGCAGCAGCGGACGCTGAGGCGTCACCAGCCATTGCGGGGCGCTTTGGCGTTCGGGATGCGTCCAGTGCTCCAGGTCGATGCCATGCGTCAGCAGGTGCGGCTCGTGGCCCAGCGTGCGCAAATGCTCCATCAGCACCGGCGACACCGCCACCACTTCGTCCACCTGCGCGAGCAGTTCCTTTTCCATCTCCGCCATGACCTGCCCATCGAGCCCCGGCCAAACCGAGAAATCGTCCACGCAGTAGTACACCCAGCGATGCAGATGCAGCAGGGGAGGCAGGTCAGCAGTGATGGGCAAAGTGGTGATGCCGATGCGCTGTTGGTTCGGACGCGGCGCGCCCAGCTCCGCCAGCACCGCGCGACTGATGAGCCGGGCGTTGATCTGCCGCTGCCAGCCATTGCGAAAGCCCGGCCACATGCGCGGGTTGATGACCGTCAACTCCGGCGCATGCGTTGGCGCAGCGGCGCCGGGGGTGAGGTTTCCGGGGGCGAAGATGCCGGGGGCGGTCCACTGGGCGACCTTGCGAATGACCTTGAGCGCGTCGCCCGCGGTGGGGCGGGGCAGACGTGTGCCAATGGTGTTGACCCACAGCACCGGCCAGCGGGTCAGCAGGCGACTGACAAGATGCTGGCAACTGGAGGGGTGAACGCCCCAGTCGTCGGCGAAGACCACGAATTGCACGCTGGGATCATGACGGTTCATGGCAGGCATCACTTACAGGCGAGAGGCAGTGGCAAGCCGGCGCGGCTTCGCCTAAACTTTTGTTCCATGGTTGTATATCGGCACGGATGAGGGATCAGGTTGACAGGTGCGAGGGAGCGTTATGGGACTTGAAGCCGCTTTGCCGCAGGACATGCTGCTGACCACGCAGCTCAATCGGGTGATCAATCTGGCGCGGCGGTCGAGCCTTTGGCCGCTGCCGTTCGCCACCGCCTGCTGCGGGATTGAGTTGATGGCGACGGCGTCGAGCCGGTATGACCTGGCGCGCTTCGGCGCGGAAGTGATGCGTTTCAGTCCCCGGCAAAGCGACCTGATGATCGTCGCCGGCCGGGTGAGTGTGAAGATGCTGCCGGTGCTGCAGCGCATTTATCAGCAGATGACCGAACCCAAGTGGGTGATCTCCATGGGCGCCTGCGCGTCGACCGGCGGGGTGTTCGACACCTATGCCGTGGTGCAGGGCGTGGACCAGTTCATCCCGGTGGACGTCTATGTGCCCGGCTGCCCGCCGCGTCCCGAGACGCTGATGGAAGGCATCATGGCGATCCAGAAGCACGTGGATGAGGAAGGCATGCCGCCCAGGGGTGGACTGCGTAAGCCGCTGCAGATCGCCATTGAGCCGACGCATGCGGTGCGACCCCAGCCGGTCCCGTTGACGGTGGGCGGCCACGGGTAAGCACCAGCCTGCGGGCCGACGAACATACAAACCGCACACCAGGCAAACCGCGTCAACCGATGCGGTTTTTTGCTTTCCTGCGGGTGAACAGAATGTTTTTCACGGCGAGCACTCCACCACTCGCTCAAACTTTCCTCTCCGTGGCTCCGTGTCTCTGTGAGAGCAATCTCTTCCCAGCGCTCCGTACAGCAGAAAAGCATGTCTCTCACGGAGACACGGAGCCACGGAGAAGAGCAGGGGATTGGGAGCTTGGTTGGTCGTGACAGCGGGTTCGGTGTCAGTGCGAATCAGCACCCGGGTTGCCATTGGGTTCGGCAGGCGTGGTTGCTCCCCCGGAACCTCCCCCGGATGCTCCCCCGGATGCTCCCCCGGATGTTCCCCCGGAGCTTCCCCCGGTACTTCCCCCTGAGTTCCCCCCGGCCGGTTTGCCGCTTTGTTTGGCTTTCTGGTCCGCCAGTTCGCGGCGGTTGATGGAGACATCACGGGGGAAGTCGAAGCTCAGGCGCACCTTGTCGCCGTGGATCTCGACCACCCGGATGACGCCCAGTGGATTGCAGGGATCGCCGATGACGATCTCCTCGCCGGCCCGACGGGTCAGTGCAAGCATAGCGCGGCCTTCCTTGCGGCCACTCCGTTGGCGACTCACGCTGCACGACGACGTTCCCGCCTCCCGGGGACCGTTGGCGCCCACTTCCATTGCGCCACCGGGCGGCGTCTCCACCAGACGCCTGCTCGTCCACCACGTCGTACAACGTGCTCCTTGGCACGCTGTCCCAGGCGATCCGCCGATGCCGATTAATGCACCTGCTCGACCGCCTGCACCTCCGGCACCTTTTCCTTGAGGTTCCGCTCGATGCCCATATGCAGGGTCATCGAGCTCGACGGGCAGCCCACGCACGCGCCCAGCAGGCGAATGCGCACGATGCCGTCGGGAGTGACATCGACCAGTTCCAGATCTCCGCCGTCGGATTGGATCGCCGGGCGAATCCGACCGAGCACCTCGGCGACGCGCTGACGCACCGTCTTCTCGGCGACGTCGGCGCTGCCGGGGGCTGCGGGGATTCCGGGGGTTCCGGGGGTACCGGGGATTCCGGGGGCCGGGGCAGAGGATTGTGATGATGTGGTCGGCTGGGACATGCTGGCCACCTGAGTCCATTCAGTAGAGCTTGCAAGAAAATTGACCGTCTAGCTTACCTCACATCATAGCGGGGGTTAATGAAAAACCAACCAAGGTCCGGAAATGTTCTCGGGGAGCGCCGCCCGGGACGAACAGCGAGAACCCGCCGCCTGGCGTCGCCGGCTCGGAAGTGCTGCGAAAGGCGTGGGTTCGTGCTGTTCCGTTCACCAACTCAGCCGACCTGCAGCATCAGGTCGCGTTCCGCCAGCAGTTGAGTTGGATCATCCAGCAGCACCAGCTTCAGCGCATCGGGACTCAGCGAGTACAGCCGAGCGCCGATGCGCAGGCTGCGCTGCACCGGCTGCTCGTGGATGATCTCACCCGAGACGGCAAAGCCGGTGGCCGGGTCCACGTCCAGCACCACCAGTCGATAGTTGATCCGCTGGTGAGTCTGGTCCCACCCGGAGATCGGCAGCGCCAGCACGCCCTGGTCGGGGAAGTAGGAAAACGCATGCGGATCCCACGACGCTTCCGACCAGCTCCACTGCCCCTGGGCGGCAAAGAGATGCACATCAATCTGCTGCGGGTTCGTCAGGTCTGAAACGTCGAACAGCGACACCTGCAAGCCCAGCGTGCGGCCGGTGTCCGGGTCGGCATCACGTCCGAAGCCGATCAGGTAATCCTCCCCGACCGGGTGCAGATAGGTCGAGAAGCCGGGGACTTTCAGTTCGCCCACGACAGCGGGTTTGGTCGGATTGCTCAGGTCGAGCGCGAAGAGCGGATCGACCTGACGGAAGGTGACGATGAAGGCATGGTCGCCCATGAAGCGCACGGACTGGATGGTTTCGCCCGCGCCCAGGTCGACCACTTCGCCGACGATTTGCAGCGTGTCGCCGGTGTCCGCCAGCACGAAGAGCTGATTGCTCAGCCCGTTGGCGCTGTCGGTGGTGGCGATGCGGAGGAAGCCGTCGTGCTCGTCAAGTGAATAGCTGTTGAGGATCCAGCCGGTGACGGAGCCGCTGGCGTCAAGCGCCACGCCGGCGTCCGTGAGGGAGAACTTGTAGATGTCGGTGCGGGCGTTGCCATTGGTATTGCCCACCCCGGCTTCCCAGGTTTGCGCGGTGATGTAAATGCTTTGGCCAGAGGCGTACACCTGCCCGGACAAGCCGACGGTGGTGGTGGAGCTGTCCGGCCCCGCCGTGTCGTCGCCGAGTTGGAAGGTGGTGATTGACAGCAGCGTCTGGCCATCGGGGTCGGGGCCCAGGTAAATGCCGTCCTGGATCAACTGACCCGTGGTGGTGACTTCGCCGACGGTGGTGTGGTACTGGGGCAAGCCATGTTCGCTCAGCGCCTGCTGCAACTGGGCGCGGTAGGCGGCTTCATCCACATAGACATATCGCCCGGCGGCTTCGTCCCACACCGCGTCGGGCGACGGCAGATTCAGGTAATCCTGCGTCACCAGGTAAAGCTGATCGTCCACCACCCGCGAGTCGAGCAGTCGGCCGTCGAGCGTGGTTTCCTCCACCACCGTCGGCGCCGCCGGGGTGCTGATGTCGAGCACCAGCACGGTGGTGGTCGGCTCGTAGGTCGGCAAGGGCGGCAGCATCATGTCCGGCGCGAGGCGCACATTCGCCAGCGTGTAATACCGCTCGGCGGATTGCGACAGCACCACCAGTTGCCCATTGACCAGGTACAACTCGCTGCCCCAGCCGTCGAGCGCCCAGCGGGATTCGATCCGCAACTCCGTGGCGGGGTCGGCATTGATGATCAGCAGTTCGTTGCCTTCGACGACATACAGGTACTGGCCATCGGTCTTGAGCAGGTCCGCTTCATCGACGCCTTCGACCTGCACGTTGGTGGCTGAGTAATCCGTGCTGTCGGGGACTGCGGTTTGCGTCTGCTGGTTGTACAGCGGCAGCGCCTGGCTGGCGTGGTCCATGGAGCCGGCGGCCGCCATGACGAGGCGGTCGATGGGCAGGGCGTCACGCCGCAGCCACCAGCCGCCGTCCCACCAGCGTGACGCCGGCGTGCCCAGCAGGCTGCGCCAGCGATCGACGCAGGCTTCAATCAAAGCGTCGATCACCGCATCGGTGTCGTACAGCGTGGTCAGGGAATGGTCGCTGTCGTCATTGAGCCATTGGTCCAGGCGCGTGACGCGAAAGCGGTCTTCCAGCGGGTTGCCGTGGTAGCTGTTGCGCCCCGCGCCGCCGAGCAGACGATCATTGCCTTCGCTGCCGCGGAGGACGTCGTTGCCCAGGCCGCCCCAGAGCGTGTCGTTGCCGTCATCGCCGGTGAGCGTGTCGTTGCCGGCGCCGGCCTGAATGAGGTCGTGGCCCGCGCCGCCCGCCAGCGTGTCATCACCAGCGCCGCCCCAGAGGCGGTCGTTGCCAGCTTCACCTTCGAGCACATCGTTGCCGGCGTCGCCGCGCAGGAGGTCATGGCCCGCGCCGCCGCGCAGCGTATCATTGCCGGCGCCGCCCACGAGCAGGTCGCGTCCCGCGCCGCCGATGAGGATGTCATCCCCCGCGCCGCCGTACAGGTGCGCCGGGATCGCCAGCCCTGCGTCGTCGAGCTTGAGCGTCACCTGGTCGTCGCCCGCGCCTGCGCGGACCACGATTCGCCGCAGCCCCGCCAGGCGGTGCGTGGATTGCACCTCGCCGTTGACCACCGCCTGCAACTGGCTAGCGTCGTTGGGGTCCACCTGCACCACGATGACGTCGTTGCTTGTCTGGGGATCGTGATCCCCGGTGATGACCCACACCGCGCTGAGCAGACAGCGCTGCTCGAGCGCCTGCAGGTCATGGCATGGCTGAATGGACTGCTTGCGAGTGGTGTGACGCCGCCGGGCGCGGCGATGAGATCGGCTCCGGGTCATCAGGATGCTCCCCCGATCGCAGGTCAGGCTGAATACTTCAGTCGTCTGCGATCGGAACCAACCGGGGAATGGCAGGATGAATGCGAGCCGGGGGGATGTGGCTGCGCGTTGCATCCGGAGGGAAGACGTATTCTCATGCGGGGTGCGCGCCTGGTCAAGCGTGTGGCGCGGCAAGGGTGAACGCGTGGGGCGCAGCAGCATTCGCCGACTGGCGTCGACGGCTCGGAAGTGCAGCGGTTTTTTTCCGGGTCTGAGCTGCCGACGCAAGTCGACAGGTGGATCGATCGGCAAGAGTACCCGTCCCTCAATCCCCAAACCGCACGCCCACCGCCCGGGCGGCCTGCACCAGCGGATGATCCAGCGGGACCAGCCGCTGGCCCTTGGCGGCTTCGAGCAGGTCAATGTCCTGAAGCTGCCCGCCTTGCATGACGATCAGCCGATTGCGTTTGCCCGCGACGAGCGCTTCCACCGCGCGATGGCCGAACTGCGTGCCCAGGATGCGGTCCTCCGCCACCGGGGTGCCGCCGCGCTGGATATAGCCGAGCACGGTGGTGCGGGTCTCGATGCCGGTGCGTTTTTCGATGCCGTCGGCAACCACCTTGCCCACGCCGCCCAGCCGCACGGGGTCCGGGCTGGTGGGGTCGAAGTGATCGACCACCTGCTGGCCGCCCTTGGGTTTGGCGCCCTCGGCAATGCAGATGATGCTGAAGCGTTTGCCGTGGCGCGAGCGCGCCTGCACCGCCGCGCAGATGGCGTCCAGATCGTAGGGAATCTCCGGAATCAGGATCACATCCGCGCCCGCCGCCACGCCGCTGTGCAGCGCGATCCATCCGGCATTGCGGCCCATGACCTCCACCACCATGACCCGGTGATGCGAAGCCGCGGTGGTGTGCACGCGGTCGAGTGCTTCGGTCGCCACGCGCACCGCCGTGGAGAAGCCGAAGGTGATGTCAGTGCCCAGCAGATCGTTGTCGATGGTTTTGGGGACGCCGATGCACGGGATGCCGCGCTGCACCAGCTTGGCGCTCGCCGCCATGGTGCCATCGCCACCGATGACCACCAGGGCGTCGAGGTGATGCAATTGAAAATGCTCGAGACAGCGATCGGTGACATCGCGGAACTCCACTTCGCCGGCGTCATTGCGCACGGCATAGCGGGTCGGGTCGCACTTGTTGTTGGAGCCGAGGATGGTGCCGCCGAGGGTGAGGATATTGGACACATCGCCGGTGGTGAGTTGCCGGACGCGATTCTGCACCAGCCCCAGGATGCCGTCTTCGATGCCGAAGACTTCCAGGCGATGCTGAAAGATCGCGGACTTAGCGACCGCGCGGATGACGGCATTGAGCCCGGGGCAGTCCCCGCCGCCGGTCAGGACGCCGATGCGATGCAGAGCAGGTGTGGTCATATCCGGTGCTTCCCTGGCGGCCAGTTCGTGACGTTAGCTTATTCCCCTTGTCGGATCATAGTGGCTTGGAACGTAAACGTGAGAAATGGATTGGACAGATCAGGATAAAAAGAGCTACCATGGTGTTAACCATGCCCATTCACCAACGTGAACGTTTGGAACCGGGGTCAGTCAAGCGCCGTGCAGGTGGCGCTTTGCGGGCGCGGCAGGGGCGCCAGGAACAACCTGCCCGGCGGCGGGCAGCGCGAGATTGACATCACCATCGGGCGCACCGCCGGCGCCAGAGGAAGCCAGGACGATGATCTACTCCAATGCGTGTGCGTATGCGATTCGTGCTCTGACCCGGCTGGCCATGGTTCGCCCCGATGGCTATGCCCTGCTGGACGAACTGTGCGAGGGCACGGACCTGCCCCGGCATTTCGTGGCGAAAATCTTCCAGGACCTGGTGCGCCGCGGCCTGCTGCTGAGCGCCAAAGGACGCGGCGGCGGCTTCGCCCTGGCGCGCCCCGCGACGGAGATCAAGCTCATCGACATCGTGGCGGTCATCGACGGCACCGATGAACTGGAACAGTGCGTCGTCGGCATGGCGCGCTGCGATGATCATCAGCCCTGCCCGCAGCATGAACAGTGGAAGGCGCTGCGCTGCGAAATCCGTTCGTTCCTCGAAGACACCACTCTGGACATGATGGCGGGCACGCTCGAAACCAAGATGAACCTGGTGGGCGAGCCGCTGCCGATCCTCCAGAGCAAGAGCAAGCCGCTCAATCGCTGAGCGCGCCCTGCTGGTCAGGCGGCCTGCAGTATTTCCGCAGCACGCTAGTCCGATTCCCAACTCATCTCGCTGCGAACGCGCAGATCTGGGCGTGGGTCTGTGCTGCCCTCTGCTTTCAACTCTTCTCTGTGGCTCTGTGTCTCCGTGAGAAAATTTCTTCCCCGCGGCAGCCATGGAGCGTTCGATAAGGCAGCAAGCCGATTTCTCACCAAGCCACGGAGCAACAGAGAAGTCGCCATGGTCGAGCAGCGAGGGATTATTCCCCGCCGGTTGGCGTGCTCACGCGCACCGCACGCAGCGCCATGAACATGGGGATTTCCTTCCGCGCCACGTTCTCCGCTTTGGCGCGCGGCCCGGAATCGCTGTGCTTGTGGCTGGCCCATTCCTCGAGGGCGTCCACCGCCAAGCCCACCTGCCGCAGCGCCTTGACGTAATCCTGCAGCGGGCGATGGAAGCTCCAGGTGTACCGCCCCGGCGCTTTGCCCGGATGGGTCACAATCGGCTCGCGGCGCGGCAGCAGGTAATGATCCACCCGGCGATACTGCTTGCCTTCGCCATCGTCCCAGCCCCAACTGGTGGCGCGGGGAATGCGAAACGCCGGGTGATTGAGCACCAGCACCAGCCGACTGGTGGGCGCGGGCAGCAGGCACTGCGCCATCCCCGCCAGGGTCGCCTTGAGCTCACTGATGTTCTGCAGCGCCAGCACGCTGACCGCCGCGTGAAAGCGTCCGCGCAGCGAGGGGGATTCCTTGAGCGCTGCCGCGTCCAGGTGTATGAACTCAATGGCGGGATCGCTGCGTTGCCGGGCGATCTCCAGCATCGGGCGCGACAGGTCCACGCCGGTCACCTGCGCTCCGCGCGCGTGCAGCAGACGACACAGCACGCCCTGGCCACAGCCCACATCCAGCACCGTTTCGCCCGTCTGCACCTGCAGCAGCCGCAGCACGCCGGGGTGGATGACGTGCTGGTGGAATTCACTGCCTTCGTCGCCGACGAGCTGGTCATACCAGTCGGCCTCGGCGGTCCAGGCGGTGGGGGTGGCGTGCCCTGGCGCCGGCGCCGCGTCCCGCTGGGCATGCGGCCGCGCGGGCCGGGATGGGCGCGGTGAGGGGCGATCGGGTTTGCGAGGGTGGGGCATACGGGCGTGCTCTGGAAAATCGCTGCGGGATTATAGGTTGTCGGCTCCATTCCGCAGCGCCGGTCCGGATCAGTCGCCGTTGCGGGGGCGGCTTCTGGGCAGCAGCAGCGCCGCGAACGACGCCGGCAGCATCATCAGCGCGGACATCGCCAACATGATGTGATAGGCCGTGAAGCCCGAGTCTGAAGTGCCCCAGCGTTCGAGCCCGCGCAGCACCGCTTCGCTGGCGACCGCGCCCAGGGCGTGCACGCCCATCACCACCAGGCTCGCCACCGCGAAATACGCCGGCCGGGCGCCGTCGCGCGGCACCACCGCGTACAACGCCGCCGGGTAGGCGATCGCAAAGATCGAATCCATCACCCCAACCACCGCCCACGCCGCCACCACCGGCCAGTACCGCTGCGGCGCGCCCAGCACCATCAGGACAAAAAACACCACGTAGCCCAACCCGCTCCACAGCAGCGCCCGTGCCGGTCCCAGCCGATCCACCCAGCGCCCGGCCGCGCCGCCCACCAGCACCTTCACCATCAGGTAGCCGGACATGGTCCACGCGATCACCTTCAGCGGCATGCCCAGCACACGCTGGTAGTACACCTGGTACAGCGGAATCACCAGCACAAACGGCAGGCAGTACAACACGATGCCCACCAGCAGCCGCACCAGCGCGCGGTCGCCGCAGACCCGCCCCACGTCCGCCAACGTCAGCGGCGTCTGCCCGGCCGCGGTGGGATTCATCGACGCCCGCGACAACGCCGCCACCGCCGCCAGCCCGAAACCCGCGCCCACCGCCAGCAGCACGCCCAGCCCCACCGCATGGTCATTGCCCATCCGATCCGCCAGCCCGCCGGAAACCAGCATCGCCATGATGAACGCCAGGTTCAGCAGTTGCACCCGCCGGCCCAGGTAGCGCCCCCGCAGACCGGCCGGGATGGTCGACGCCAACCAGTCCGTCTGGATCGGCATGGTCATGTGCAGAAACGCCCCCGCCAGGAACACCGCCCCCAGCAAACTCCACAATCGCCACGACGGCGCCAGCCACGGCGTCACCAGCACCGCCGCCATGAAGACCAGCGGCTCGAGCGCCCCGAGCATCACCACCAGCCGCTTGCGGTCACGCACCCGCTTGAGCACCACCAGCACCAGCACCTGGAACACGCAGCCCAGGCCGGTGGCGGCGCCCAGTCGGCCGATGGATTCCTGCGGCACGCCCACCGCCAGGGCAAACGCGACGAAGATCATCGTCGTGCCCCCGCACAACGCATCCATCACCGCACGCAGCGCCACCGCCCAGTTGAACCACGCCAGCGATTGCCGCGCTGACTGTTTGTTCACCTGCGCCGGCGTCGCCGTCACTGCCGGAACAGCCACGACCTGATCAGCCGGGGAGCGAGTCTGGCGCATCGGTTGACGACACCTGTTCGCTCGCCGGGACGGCAAGCATGTTGCGGATGCAGGACGACGGTGGCGGAAAGAATCCGGAGAAAAACGCCGTTACCGGCTCAGCCCGACAAACTTGCGGTAGTTGTTCCGCAGCAGCAGCGCCGCATCGCGCTCGATGTGCTGCTGCGTCACCTTGAACCCGCTGGCCATGATGTCGGCATACTTGTCCGTCAGCACCTTGGCGATGATCCTGCGGCTGTGGTCCCACTTGTAAATGAGCTGGTCCAGAATCCGCGCGTCCGAGTGCTGCGGGGCGACCGTCGTGCCCAGCAGTTCCAGACGCATGCGGGTCATTTCCTCGATCAGCGAGGGATTGTTGAGGAACCACCAGCAGCCGAACAGGAACAGGTTGCCGAACTTCCGCGCCGCCACGCACAGCTCGTGCTGATTCTCGCGGGCGAGCATGGTGACCATGAACTTGTTGTTGGGAAACTGCCGACAGAGATTCACCACGCTCAGCACATCGCTTTTACCCACCATGTCGCCCGCGTCGCGCAGGTGCGGGTTGACCTGCTCCCGCATGCGCGAGCCGATCATCATCGCCCACGGCAGCCCGCGCTCTTCCAGCACCGGCATGAGAATCTCGGCGATGAACCGATTGCCCGCGGCATTGGCGGGGTCGGGATACCGAAACTCCGGCGGCAGGCTCATCGCCACGTACACCGCCTTCATGCGGTCCAGCCAGTAACGCAGGAACCGCTGCACTTCCGCCACGGTTTTCCCGGAGAAATCCGCGCTCGCGTCGTAACCCCACTGCCGCAGCTTGGCGCAGGCGTTGGGCCAATCGCGCAGCAACGGGTCGATCCGCAGCACCGCCGTGAAGCGCGAGTCCACGCCGACGTTCGCGTCCTTTTCCCACATCACCCGCTCGGCATCATCAAACACCGGGTTGGTCATCGTGATCTGGTCCACGCCCGCCAGTTCCATCACCTTGTCGATGTATGCGCTGGGCTGCTGCTGGGCGAACCACTTGCGGTAGGGCGTCAGCGATTTTTCGTTGGGGTCCAGCCCGAGTTTGTGTAGACAGGTCAGCACGCCCCGGCAGGCTTCGCTCAGCGGGGTGTTCTCCACGAACAGATGCCGCCAGATGTGATCCGCCTGCTCGGTCTTGCTCAGCGCCCAGAAGCGGTCGTAGGGCAGCTCCGTGGCGGGCACAATACGGTACACCTCGGCAATCAGGTAGTGGTAAGTGACCAGTTCATCAATGCCCCACAACAGGAGTCCACCCGGCTGGGGGGCCGCGCCGAACTTGGGGGTGTAACAGTGCGTGTGCAGGTCCGTCACCGGCTGAGCCGTGACGATCCGCTCCACGGTGCTGGCCAGAGTGTTGCGATCCATGCTGCCATTCCTTGTCTGCTGAAAAATATCTGGGAAATACCTGATCTGATGCCCAACCCGCCATCTCCGATTCTCTCCCGCTGTCTCTCTCCGTGGCTCTGTGTCTCCGTGAGAGCAATTCTTCTGCTGGAAAGAAAAGCATATCTCTCACAGAGACACGGAGCCACGGAGGAAGAGCAGGGGGGATGTTGGTGAGCCTGGCGACAGTTGAGCTGATGGTGCGGGCAAGACGACGTCGTGCCCAGCTCAGAAGCGCACCGGCAGGCCCTCAGCTTTCCACTTCTGCGCCAGCAGGCGAATCTCATCCGCGGCGGCGCTGATCCGCTGCACTGCGTCGTTGAGATTGTTGAACAGGGCGGGATCGTTAAGCAGCTTGCCCATGGTGCCGTCGCCGGCGCGGGCCTGCTCGGTCAGCTTATTGACGCTGGCGAGGGTTTTACTCAAATCATCCGCCAGCGCCACCAGCCGGGTGGTGAGTTGTTCGGACTGCTGATTGAGCTTGGCGGTCAGCTCCTTGGCGTTGCCGCTGGCGTCGCGCATCTGGCTGACGGTCAGCCGCACATCCGTCAGCAGCTTTTCGTCGCCCAGCACCTGGTTGAGTCCCGCCAGCGCGGTTTTGAGTTCCGCCAGGCGACCATCCGCGCGCGCCAGCACGGTGGTGAGGTTGGCGGGAACATCGCCCCGTTCCACCGCCGCCGGGTCGCGGGGTTCGAGCAGTTGGTTGACGTTCTGGCCCACGCTGGTCCACTGGCTGCTGAGTTGGTGGAAGTCGGCCTTGATGCTGTCGAAGCCGTCCAGGGCGCGGTTGAGGTCGCCGCGCAGGGCTTTGACCGATTCCGTCACCGTGCGGTCCAGTTGATCGCTGAAGGTGCTGAGCATCGACCCCTCTTTGCCGGTGAGCAGCGCGGTGCCATCGGTCGGCAGCAGGTCCGCCAGCTCGGCGTCGGTGAGGCTCTGGGTCTCCAGCGCCAGCGTGGGGCTGCCGCCCAGCAGGGGGGCGCGGATGAACGCCAGGGTGGCTTGGGGCAGGCGGATGTGGTGGTCGATTTCCGCGGTCGCGCGTACGCCGCGGTCCGGCGGGGTCGCCAGTTCGAGGAAGACGACCTTGCCGATGTCGATGCCGTTGAGCTTGACCCGGCTGGCGGTGTTCAGTCCCCCGGCATTGACGAACTGGAACTGCATGCGGTACGCCGGCCGGAGCCACTGGGGCACCTTGCCAAACAGCAGCAGCAATCCCGCCAGGCCGCACAACCCCGCCAGCGTGGTGAGACCGACCATGATGTTGCGCGAGCGCTCTTTCATGTTTCCAATGCCGTGTGGCGCCGCAGGTGTCCCAGTTCCTCATCGCTGGCTTCCCCGCGCACGAACCGCTGCACGATCGGATTTTCGCTGTGCAGAAAGCTCGTCGGGTCGCTGTCGGCGATGACGTGGCCATCGTAGAGCATCACCATCCGGTCGGCAATTTTCCGGGCCGACGCCATGTCATGCGTCACCACGATGCTGGTCACCCCCAGCTCCTCGGACAGATGCAGAATCAGTTCATTGATGACATCCGAGCGAATGGGGTCGAGCCCGGTGGTCGGTTCGTCGTACAGCACCACTTTGGGGTTGAGCACCACCGCCCGCGCCAGGGCAACGCGTTTGCGCTGGCCGCCGGAGAGGTCGGCCGGCATCTTGCGTTCGATCCCTTCCAACCCGACGAGCGCCAGCATCCGTCGGCAGCATTCGGCACGCTCGCTGGCGCTGAGCTTGGTGTGTTCCACCAGCGGAAAGCAGATGTTGTCCAGCACGGTCATGGAATCGAACAGCGCGCCCATCTGAAACAGGAAGCCCACCTGCTTGCGGACTTCGACGCGCTGGGCTTCATTGAGCAGGTCGACGCGCTGGTCGGCAAACCAGACTTCGCCGCGGTCGGGTTGCAGCAGGCCGATGATGTGCTTGAGCAGCACGCTCTTGCCGGTGCCGCTGGGGCCGACGATGACGGTGGTCTTGCCGGTGGGGAAGCTCAGGTCCACGCCGTCGAGCACGCGCAGGGCGCCGAAGGCTTTGTGCACGCCCACCAGCCGGATCAGGGGCGGAGGCACAGCCGAATCAGCGCCGACGTCGCCGGGCAGGGCATCAGGTTGGCCGGCGGTCGTGGTGGTCATGTTTATCCCAGGAATGCCTGCAGCGCCGCGGCAACTTCCTCCTGCTCCGCCATGGTCAGGCCAGGAAAGATCGGCAGGCTGAGCACTTCATTGGCGGTCTGCTCGGCGATGGGCAGCGAGCCGGCTGGCTGGTTCAGGTAGGCGAAGCACTTCTGCAGGTGCAGCGGCACAGGATAGAACACGCCGAACCCGATGCCGCGCTGTTGCAGATGCTGCTTGAGACCTTCGCGTTTCTCGGCCGGCACGCGGATGGTGTACTGGTGGTACACATGCGTATAGCCGGGCATCTCGACGGGCAGCCGCAGGGCGACATTACCCAGCAGCTTTCCATAGCGCTCGGCGTTGTCCCGGCGGGCCTGGGTCCACGCGGGCAGGTGGGGCAGCTTGATGTCGAGCATGGCGGACTGGAAGGCGTCGATGCGGAAATTGCCGCCGACGAAGTCGTGGTGGTAACGCGACGATTCGCCGTGCATCCGCAAGCTGCGCAGGCGGGTCGCCAGCTCGTCATTGTGAGTCAGCACCGCGCCTGCATCACCGCCCGCCGAGAGGTTCTTCGTGGGATAGAAGCTCAGACAGCCGATGTCGCTGAGCGTGCCGGTCTGCTTGCAGCAGATGCGGGCGCCGATGGACTGGGCGGCATCTTCGATCAGCGCCAGCTTGTGCTCCTGGGCGATCCGCTTGAACTCGTTCATGTCGGCCGGGTGCCCGAAGATGTGCACGGGCATGATGGCTTTGGTCTGCGGCGTGATGGCGCGCTCGACCCGCAGGGGGTCGAGGTTCATGGTCATCGGGTCGATGTCTACGAACACCGGCTTGGCGCCCACGCGGGCGATGCAGCCGGCGGTGGCGAAAAAAGTGAACGGCGTGGTGATGACCTCATCGCCGGGGCCGATCTCCAACGCCATCAGCGCCAGCAGCAGGGCGTCAGTGCCGCTGGACACGCCCAGCGCATGCTTGACGCCGCACGCTTGCGCCAGGTTTTTTTCAAACTGCTCGGTGCGCGGCCCCAGCACGTACTGATTGGTGTGCAGAATGTCAGCAAACGCGGCACAGAACTGCTCGTGCAGCGGCTGGTGAATGCGGGACAGGTCGAGAATGGGCACAGCCATGGGCAGGTTCCAAAAGCAGGTGTTCCGGGCGGGAATCACCGGAAAAACGCCAGCATAAGTTACCTGACCACCTGCGGAAAGTCCGGCCCGACCCGCCGGCTCACCACAGCAGGGCCAACGCAGATGGTGTTTCTGCAACGAGCCCAGCGCGTCAGCAAGGATTTGCAGCACCACCGCACGGGTTTGACGCCTGGACGCAAGGCCTTCCCGGTGGCTTGTTGTGACCCACCTGTTTGCGGTGCATGGTCTTCGCCCCTGAAGGGGGCGCAGGAAAGTAGCCACGAGTGGAGCGCAGCGGAACTCGTGGGAAAAAGCACTGGTGCAAACTCTCACCCCGGCAGGGGTGAAGGAAGCTTCCGCCGTCCCTCCGGGACGGATCGGAATCAAGCGCGATCCTCAACCACGGGTTTCGCTGCGCTCCACCCGTGGCTACTGCCCACGACCCCTGTCGGGGTCGAAAAACATCACTGGCCCCTCGAAATCATGGACCACATGGTCGCATCAAGATTGGTGGGCGATAGCATGCCTCACTGTCGAAACTCGTCATGTCAGTGCCGACCGTCCACATGCGCGGGCCCCACTCACCGCAGCGGCTTCACCGCACCGTCGTACTTGCGCAATCCCGCCAGCGCTTTGGCGCCATGGTGCACGCGGATGGTCAGCTCATAGCGGCGGGTTTCGCCCGGTTGCAATTGCTGACCCGCCTGGGGATGTGTGTCCTTGGCTTTGCCCATCAGCGAGCCGGAGAACGGCTCAAGCCCGCTGACATAGCAGCCGCGCCCGTAGCGTTGCCAGTTCGCCAGCCGGGGCATCGCCTCGGCGGGATACGCCAGTTCCACGCCCAGTTGCAGTTGCTTGTTCACCAGAGCGGCATGCGCCACGCCCGCGCGGTCGCCGGGGATGTGCACGATCGCGCCGCGCTCGCCGACGGTGGTGTGCTCCGGCACGATGCCCGGCACGGTCTTGAGCTGCTTGAGCTGCGCCGCCGACGCCGGCTGGACCGCCTCACCGGTGCTGGGCAATTCCCAGTACTGTGCAGCCCCGCGATACAGGAACTGCGCGCCTTCATCAAGCAGGGGATAGCCGAGGTTGACGTGGTAGAGCCAGTTGTGCGCCGCCGGGGTGTTGCCGCGATTGGTCACCTGGTCGTACAGATGAATGACCGGCTCGCCAAGGATGCACTGAATCTGCCGGCGAATTTCGAAGACGGGTCCAAAGGTCTGACTGTCGCGGACGGTCAGCGCCAGCAGCATTTCCCGTTTGCCGCGCTGCGGGTCGGGGTTGAGGATCATTTCCACCTGCGCGGGCAGATTGGAATAGCGTCCGTGGAGCGAAACCTCCTGGCCGTCTTCCTGGCGCGGATGGCCCATGTGCTGGGGTCCGCAGGTGGTGAGCAGTCCGCCGGCCCAGTTGCGCAGCCACGCGAAGCCCTGGTTGTACGCATGATTGGGCGGCCGCAAGCCGTTGGGGGAAAGGTACGCCAGGCCGTGCTGGTTGAACGCTGCGTCCACGAGATCGCCGCCGCGGTCGAGAGCGACGGTGAAGCGGAGCCCGGAGCCGGTGTCCACCAGCGCCACGCGCGTGCCGCCGGTGACGCCCCCGCCGAAGTCCGGCGCCAGCAGCGCGGTGCGGATGCCGCCGACCTGGTGGATGTTGTCGAGTTTGTCGGCATCAAAGGGAAATGCGGGGCGCTTGCTCATGATTTGCTCCTGAAAATGGCACCAGCGGCGCACATGCTAACAGGCGGGTATACTTGATGAACGGATGCCCAAGGTCGCCTCCGTGCCGCGGCCCCGTCGTACAAGGAGCATGTCGCCATGATGGCTAACCGAAAATCTTGTCGTCTGCCGCTGGGACTGGGTTTGCTGCTGCTGGTGGTGCTGCAGACCGGCTGTGCCGTGCTGGAAGCCGAGGACCAGAACTATCGCATCAACAATGAGCAGCGCGACATGTTCAACACCACCCCGCCGGGCAATGACAAGCTCAACGCCATTCCCCTGGCAACGGACGACGCCATGGCGGTGCGTGTTTACAGCCAGCCCAGCGCCTATGCCGTGGCGAGCGCCGATGACGCCGCCGTGACGCTGCCCGCTGAGGAAACCGCAGTCGCCGCGCCGGTCGCCCAGACGCCCAGCGTCACCGGCATTGATCGCAGCGATTGGCCCAAGCTGACGATCGGTGCGGAGCGCGGCATCACCGAGCACTATCCCACCTATTTCGCCGACCTGCCGCGCCAGCCGTTGCGCCAGCCGGTGAACCTGGAAGCGCCTTTCGATGAGCAGGCGGTTAGCGCTCTGGAAGGCGCCGAGCACGCCGCGTGGATGTCGCGCGGCAACGGCGTGGAAGCACTGGTTCAGCCGCTGAAGTTTGTGGTCGACATGGCGGTGATGCCGGTCAAAGCGCTGTGGCTGCGGCCGATCTGGCGCAACGAGCAAACGCCCAGCGAGTGACACAGCGCCCGACCGTTGATCTCATCCAGGCAAACGAGCCGGAAGCGTCAGCGACGGGTTGGGCGCGTGGCGTCCAAGGGGTTTTCCTGTGGGCACAGAGCGCACGGCGAGCGGTGACGCTGCCCGTCGCTCACGCTTCCGGCTCGTCACCCGCGCTGCCAACGCTCGCCGCGCTCAATCCACGCTGAGAAATTCGCGGATCGCGGCGGTGAAGGCTTCGCCGTACTGTTCGAGCTTGCGCTCGCCGACGCCGCTGATCTGGGCGAAGCGGGTCAGGTCGGTGGGTTGATTGATCGCCATGTGGCGCAGCGCGACATCGCTGAACACCATGTAAGGCGGCACGCCTTGCTGCGAAGCATGTTCCCAGCGGAGCTTGCGCAGGCGCTCGAAGAGCTGCGTTTCCACCGGGCCGGTCAGCTCCAACTGCGCTGCTTTGCCGCGGCTGCGCGTCTTTTCCTTGCGCTTGCCGGTGCTGGCGGCGCGCGGCTGAATGATGGTGAAATCCTCCTGCCCGCGCAGCACCGGCATGCTGTCAGCGGTCAGGTGGACGGTGGGGTACTCGCCGGCGGTCTGCCCGAGCTTGCCCTGATGCAGCAAGGTCTGGGCGATGAGCTTCCAGTACGTCACCGGGCGATCTTTGCCGATGCCATATACCGACAGGTCGTGGTGGCGGTAGCGTTCGATGCGCTCATTGCTGCCCCCGCGCAGCACCTGAATCACGTGCCCCAGCCCGAACCGCTGCTCGGTGCGCACCACCGCGCTGAGCAGTTTGCGGGCGTCCTCGGTCACATCCACTTCCTGCGGCGGCAGGCGGCAGTTGTCGCAGTGATTGCATCCGCCGGGGTGTTCCTGCCCGAAGTAGTGCAGCAGCGGTTGGCAGCGGCAGCCGGTGGCGTAAGCGAAAGCGATCACCTGATCGAGTTGCCAGCGGGCATGCTCGCGCTCGCTCTCGCTGGGCTTCTGGGTGATGAAATGCTCGATCTTGGCGCGATCGCCATGCGAGAAAAACAGGATGCAATCGCTGGGTAAGCCGTCGCGTCCGGCCCGCCCGGTCTCCTGGTAGTAGCCTTCCAGATGCCGCGGCAAATCAATGTGAAACACGAACCGTACATCCGGCTTGTCAATGCCCATGCCAAACGCAATGGTCGCGGTCATGACCCGGGCGCTGCCGTAGACGAATTCATGCTGATGCCGCTGGCGGGTGCGATGGTCGAGTCCCGCGTGGTAGGGCAGGGCGTTGACGCCGCGGTCGCGCAGCCGGCTGGCGAGTTCTTCAGTGGTCGCCCGGCTCTGGCAGTAGATGATGCCTTCGTGTTCCGGGTTGGCGTCGAGGTAGCGGCAGATTTCATTGAACGCGCCTTGCTTGGGGCGCACTTCGTAGTACAGGTTTTGCCGTTCAAAGCTGCCGCGCAGGATCAGCGGATCGCGCAGTTGCAGCTGCGTGGCGACATCCTCGGCGACGCGCGGCGTGGCGGTGGCGGTCAGCGCGATCAACGGCGTGCGGGCGAAACGACCGTTGAACCAGCCCCGCAACGCCCCGAGCATGCGGTACTCGGGGCGGAAGTCGTGACCCCATTCGCTGATGCAGTGGGCTTCATCCACGGCGATGGCGGAGAGTTGCAGTTGGCTCAGCAAGCGCTGGCCGGCGTTGCCCATCAGGCGCTCGGGGGCGAGGTAGAGCAACTGGTACCGGCCGGTCAGGGCGTCGATTTCGCACTGGCGGGCTTCGTCGGCGGCGAGTGAGGAATTGATGAACGCGGCGCTGATGCCGTTCATCTGCAGCGCCTTGACCTGATCTTCCATCAGCGCGATGAGCGGGGAAACGACCAGCGTGACCCCGGGCCGAAGCACCGCGGGCAGTTGATAGCACAGGCTCTTGCCGCCGCCGGTGGGCATGATGGTCAGCACATCGCGTCCGGCGAGAAAGGCTTCAATCGCCGGCTGTTGATGGGGGCGGAAATCGCTGTGCCCGAAGCTGCGTTTGAGCGCTGCCTGCAGGTCGGATGAGGTCGCCAGGGCTTCATCGGTGGGGCGATTCACGCGGATCATGTTACGTGATGGAGAGCAATGGGGGGAGGGTGTGGGCGAGCAGAAAGCAAGGCGGCGGTGGAATTGGGCCGGGGTGGACTTGGCCGCAAGGCCGCGCGCAGGTATTCTGACGTTTTCGATTGACATCCCTGGTGGGACGCTATGAACGACATCGACAAGATGGTAAATGGTGGTGGTTCGCCCCAGTTGGACGCCGAGGTGGAGCAGGAGCTTGCTGCCGCCCTGGAAGGCCAGTCTGTGGAGCAGTTGATGGAGCAGGCCGCCGGCGCCACGCATGCCGTGGAAGCCGAGGCCGGCGCGGAAGCCGGAGCGGAGCCGAAAGACGCCCCCGCGCCGCACTTTGACGCCGAGCTTAAGCGCGGCCGCATCCTGCGCATCGACCGCGACGACGTGTTCGTGGAGCTTGCCGGGCTTGACGGTCGCCTGCAGGCGGTGGTTCCGCTGCGGCAGTTCGACCGCCCGCCGCGCCCGGGCAGCATCATGGAGTTCGTCGTCGATCGCATCGACGAGCAGGAAGGCCTGATCCACCTGTCGCGCGAAGGTGCGATCTCCGCTGCCACCTGGGAACACCTGACCAAGGGCGCTGTGGTGGAAGCCCGCGTCACCGGCGCGAACAAGGGCGGCCTGGAACTGGAAATGGTCGGCGGCATCCGCGCTTTCATGCCCGCCAGCCAGGTGGACTGGGGGCATGTCGAAGACCTCCAGCCGTTCGTGGGCCAGAAGCTGCACGCGCTGGTGCACGACGTGGACCGTCGCGCCCGCAAGGTCATCATCAGCCGTCGCCGGTTCCTGGAACACGAGAAGGAACGCAATCGCCTGCGCACCTGGGCGACCCTCGCCGAGGGCCAGTCGGTCAGCGGCAAGGTCACCAGCCTGATGCCCTACGGCGCGTTCGTGGACCTCGGCGGCGTCGATGGCCTGCTGCACATCACCGACATGAGCTACGCCCGCATCCGCAAGCCGGAGGAAGTGGTGAAGGTCGGCGACGAAGTGCAGGTCGTCGTGCTCAAGCTCGATCAGGAAAAGAAGCGCGTGCGGCTGGGCCTCAAGCAGACCCAGGCCGACCCGTGGGAAGCTGTCGAAGGCACCATCCATCAGGGCGCGCAGGTGTCCGGCACCGTGCAGCGGATCGCCGACTTCGGCGCGTTCGTGGAAATCATGCCCGGCGTCGAAGGCCTGCTGCCCGCCAGTGAAGTGAGCTGGCGCCGCAACGCCCGCGTGGCGGATGAAGTGCAGGTTGGCCAGGCCCTGCGGCTGGCGGTCATCGCGCTGGACCTGGAAAACCGCCGCGTGACGCTGAGCCTCAAGCAGGCGCAGGGCGATCCGTGGATGGGCGCTGAGCACAAATTCGCCAGCGGCAGCATTGTCGAAGGCAAAGTCAAGAGCACCACCGATTTTGGCGCCTTCGTCGAACTCGAACCCGGCGTGGAAGGCCTGGTGCACATCTCCGCTTTGTCGCACCAGCGCGTCGCGGCGGTGGAAGATGTGGTCAAGGTTGGCGAGGTTCGCCAGTTCCGCGTGCTCGATGTCGACGAAGAAAAGCACAAGATCAGCCTGTCCATCAAAGCTCTCGACGAAAGCGCCCCGGCAGCGGAAGAACGCCCCGAACGCAGCGCCAACCCGCGCGGCGCCCGCACCGGCGGCTTCGGCGGCGGCGGACGCGGCGGCAACTTCGGCGGTGGTGGGGGCGGCAAAGCCAGCCCGCTCAAGCTGCCCAAGAGCCTCATGGGTCCGACCCGCAAGCTCAAGGGCGGCATCGAGTAGACGTAAGACCGAGACGGCGTGGCGGGTAAGCTGCAACGAGCCCCGCGCGTCAGCAAGGGGTTGCGGCGCAGCCGCGGGGACTTTCCAGCGCGGGAGCAACCCCTCCCTCACGGTCGGGGCTCGTCAGAGCCAGTGGCAGCAGGTGCGGAGCGACGGCGATGTCTGGACAGGTCAGTCCCAGCCCCCGGCCGGTGCGTCCTGACTGGCAACGTCGTTTTCCCAATCAGCTCACCATCGCCCGCCTGCTGATCGCCGGCGTGTTTTTCCTCGTCCTCAATCAGTACCGCTATCCCGAGGGCGATCCCCGCATGCTCTGGGGCGCGCTGGTGATCTTCGTCATCGGCATGCTCACCGACATCGCCGACGGCGCCCTGGCGCGGGCGTGGCAGGTCGAAAGCACCTTCGGGCGCATCATGGACCCGTTTGTGGACAAGGTCATGGTGCTGGGCGCGCTGATCTACCTCTCGGGCCCGCGCTTTGTCATTCCCCAGGCGGTTGAAAGCAACTCCTTCTTCAACATGGTCAGCGGCATCTACCCGTGGATGGTCGCCCTCATGCTCGCCCGTGAACTGCTGGTCACCGGCATCCGCGGGGAGTTGGAAAGCCGGGGGCTGAAGTGCGGGGCGAAAATCTCCGGCAAACTCAAGACCCTCTTGCAGTCGGTGGGCATCCCCGTCATCATCGGCGCGGTCGCGCTGGACCCGCAGGCCCCGGGCCATGAGTGGATGCGCTGGCTGCGCGACGGTTTGGCGTACGGCATGACGGTGGTGACGGTCATCAGCGGCGTGCCCTATGTCACCGGGGCGATGAAAGCACTCCGGCCGGGGTCGGATTCCGCGTAATCGGATCGAAAAAATGCATCACCACAGAGACACAGAGAACACGGAGTTGGAGACCGCGTAGGCAGCCTGGGCGTCAGGTTTGTTCAACATCTCTGTGATTCTGCCTCTGTGCTCTCTGTGCTCTCTGTGCCTCTGTGGTAAAAATGCTTTCAGCAGCTTTTCTGACATGAACGCCAGGCCGCGCGGTGGCACGATGACGCGCCTGACTACCACAGGAGAATCCCATGGCGGGTGTCGGCTACGTAGCGTTTGATCTGGGCGCCGAGTCCGGGCGGGCCATGCTGGCGGTGTTGCGCGACGGCAAGCTCGAACTGACCGAGTGCCATCGCTTCCTCAATATCCCCCGTCGACTGCCCAGCGGTTTACATTGGAATCTGCTGGACCTGTGGGGCAACCTCGTCACCGGTTTGGCGAACGCCCAGAGCCTGGCGAAAAAGCTGGGCGTGGAACTGGTCAGCCTCGGCGTGGACACCTGGGGCGTGGACTTCGGCCTGCTGGGCAAGAGCGGGCAACTGCTGGGGCTGCCCTTCGCCTACCGCGATGAACGCAACCCGCCCGCCATGGCGAAAGCCCATCAGCGGCTGGGCGCGGACGCCATCTACCGCTTCACCGGCATTCAGCACATGCCCTTCAACTCGCTGTATCAACTGGTCGCCCAACACGACGCCGACGCGGGCGTGCTCGCCCATGCCGATCGGCTGCTGTTCATGCCCGACCTGCTGCATTACTTTTTCAGCGGCGAGCAGGTGATCGAGGACACCATCGCCTCCACCAGCCAGATGATCGACCCGCGCACCGGCGCCTGGGCGACGCGGCTGCTGGAAGACCTTGATTTGCCGCATGGCTATCTCACGCCCACCACACCGGCCGGCACCGCGATCGGCAAGCTGTTGCCGCAGGTGGCGGAGGAAACCGGCGCGCCGCGCGTGCAGGTGATCGTCCCCGGTTCGCATGACACCGCCAGCGCGGTCGCCGCGGTGCCGGTGGACAGCGCCACGGCGGGCAACTGGCTCTACCTGTCCAGCGGCACGTGGTCGCTGATGGGCGCGGAGCTGGATCAGCCGATGATCACCGACGCCTCCCGGCTGGCGAACTTCACCAACGAGCGCGGCGTCGCCAACCGCATTCGCTTCCTCAAGAACATAGCCGGCCTGTGGCTGGTGCAGGAATGCCGGCGCGACCTGGCGCGGCACGGGCAGGAACTCGACTACCCCACGCTGACCAAACAAGCCGGCGAAGCGGCCGCCTTCCGCACCTTGCTCAACACCGACCACGCGCCGTTCCTCGCCCCCGGCAACATGCTCGCCAAGCTTGCCGACTACGCCAAGCAAACCAATCAGCCCGCTCCAACCACCCCCGGCCAGTGTGTGCGCGCCTGTCTGGAAAGCCTCGCCCTGACCTACCGCAAGGTGATGCTGGGCATGGAGGAAATCCTGGGCAAAAAGACCGATGTGCTGCACATCGTCGGCGGGGGCGGGCAGAACGAACTGCTCAATCAGATGACCGCCGATGCGTTGGGCATACCCGTGGTGGTGGGACCATTTGAAGCCACGGCCGTGGGCAACGCACTGACGCAGGCGCTGGGCCGGGGCGATCTGGCGGATCTCGCCGAGCTGCGCGCGGTGGTGCGCTGCAGTTTCTCGCCGCGCACCTATGAGCCGCGCGACAGTGCCGCGTGGTTGGCGGCGTACCAGCGCCAGCAGCAGTTGCCCGCGTGAGCGTGACCCCGGCAGGGCTCGCTGGGCGAGCGCAATCGTCTGGAGGTCGCGCCCCTTGATATACCGCAACTCCGCGCGGCGAATTACACTGTGCGCATCATGGATGATACCTCTGCTGCGGTGGCGTACTTCAAGGGTGCTTTCGTGCCGCGGGGCGAAGCACGGGTGGACGTCGAGGACCGGGGCTTCGTTTTCGCCGATGCGGTGTATGAGGTCGTGCGCCTCTACCGCGGGCGCGCGTTTCTCGGCGCTGAGCATGGCGAGCGCTTAGCCAACAGCCTGCGCGCGATCGGCATGGAGCCGGTGGCGGAAGCAGCGCGCCTGAGCGAGCTCAGCGAAGAATTGTGCCGGCGCAACGGCATGGCGGAAGCCCGCGTTTACTGGCAGGTGTCGCGCGGCTGCGCCCCGCGCAGTCATGTGATCCCCGCCGGGCTGACCCCTACGGTCTTCGCGCTGGCGGCACGTGAAAATGTCCTGCCGCGCGATGCCAGGCCGGCAGTGCTGCGGGCGATCACCGCGCTCGACGAACGCTGGGGCAATTGCTCGATCAAGACCGTCATGCTGCTGCCCAACATCCTTGCCCGCAGCGCTGCCGCCAAACAGGGGGCGTACGAAGCGATTCTGCATCGGGAAGGCAAGGTGACGGAAGGGGCCGCCACCACGGTGTTCATGGTGCGCGAAGGTGAGGTTTGGACCCATCCGGCCGACCGCCGCATACTGGGCAGCATCACCCGGCGGTGTGTGCTGGACCTGGCGCGGCAGGCGGGCATCGTGTGCCACGAGCAGGCGTTTACCGTCGAAGAACTGCGCGGAGCGGACGAGGCTTTTCTGGCGGGCACGACGACGCATGTGAGCGCGCTGGGCGCGATTGATGATCAGCCGCTCGCGCTGCCAGCGCCAGGGCCGCTGACCACGCGATTGTTCAGTCTGCTGGTGGAGCACATCTGGCGCGTGTGTCCGTAGGCTGGATGGAGACCAGGGGTCGTTCGGGGAACCCGCCGACTGGCGTCGGCGGCTCGGACGTATTCACACGCGTGCGGCTGCTTCCGAACCGTCGACGCGAGTCGACGGGTGATGGCGTTTGTGTGGTGTGGATGGCGTTTACCGTTCCGCTTTGATCGCCGCCGCCCCGCCCAGTTCCGCCAGGCCGGCGTTTTTCAGGTCGGTCCACAGCGTGCCTTCGCCGGCGTGGAAGATGTTGACCTTCACGCTGGGGTTGAGCGCCTTGGCCATTTCCCACAAGCTGTATTGGGCGGGATCGCCGAAGGCGCCGACTTTGAGTTGGAAGCCTTTGGCGCGTTCGCCCTCGACCATGCGCACCACGTCGGCTTCCGCCTGGCCGATTTTCTTGACCTTCTCGGCGCGGACGGCAGCCACCTGTTGTTCGATCAGGGCGACCTGCTTGAGCGTGTTGCCTTTGATCTGGGCGACCTGTTTTTCCTGATCCGCCTGGATTTCCGCCTTGAGCTTGGCGGTTTCCTGGGCGACGGTTTCGCGGCTCTGGTCGATCAGGCTCAGCTCGGTGTTGAGCTGTCCCTGCTTCTTGGCGGTGTTCTGTTTTTCCTTGATGGTCAGTTCCTGCTCCAGCGCCATGCTGGTCTGCTGGATGGGGATGAGAATCTGGTCGGGCACCTGCACGTGGCGGATGAGGGCGTTGTGCACCACGATGCGTTTGTTGTGCAGGGTGCTCTTGAGCGCGTCGGTCAGGTCGGTCTGGAACTTTTCCCGGCCTTCGCCGACGATGAAGTCGGTGGCGCGGTACGCCGAGCCTTTGAGCCGGGAGATGCTCAGCACCTGGGGCATGATGATGTTGTCCACCAGCACGGTCAGGTCGCCGAATTCGCGGAAGATGTAGGCGACATCGCGGGTGGGCAGCTCAAACTCGACGGTCATGTCGAGGCTGATGAGGAAGCCGTCGCGCGAAGGGAACTCGACGAACTGGGTGAGCACGAACGCCGGGGCGATGTCGACTTGCTGTGCGGCGGGGGCCCGGCCGGGTTTCGCGGCCGGTACGGGACGACTGCTGTCAGCGCTCATGCGTTTGCGCAGCGTCTGGATCTGCTCCTTGCGGCTCTGGTCCACGCCTTCCATCTGCTGCTGCACATAGCTGTCGCGCCGGGCTTGCTGTTCCTGGAGCGTGTTGGCGCTCAGTTGGCGCACGGCTTCGTTGGAGACGCTGACCAGCCCCTTGGTGCGCACCTCGCCGCCGAGCTTGCCCAGCAGGGAGACCTGGTTGACGCCGACTTCCTGCACGTCGATTTTGAACTGCTTGGGGTTGACGTAATAGAGCCCGGGCTGGAGGACTTCGGCGCGGACGCCTTTCTGGTTGCCGGCGGCGAACTGGCCTTCAGGGGCTCTGGCGCCCGAGAGCGAGGTGACGACGCCGACGTAGCCGATGGGCACGCTGATGGCATCGATGATGTCGATGCTGTAGCCGTAAGGGTTCAGGCGGTACTTGCCTGGCCCGAGCACCTGGCGCTGGATGCCTTTCTGGCCGGAATCCGCCAGAAATTCGCCGCTGGGCAGCGCGTCGCCGACTTTGGAGGTGACGACGCCGACCTGTCCGTTGGGGATGACGGTCATGGGCAGTATTTCATGGTCGTAGACCACGGGATTGAGGAAATGCCGGCCTTCGCCGAGCACCTGCGCCAGCACGCCTTTCTGGCCCGGTTGGGCGAGAATCTGCCCCGGGGGCAACTGCTCGCCGGTCTTGGCGACCACCACCGCCAGATGGTCCGCCGGCACGTAGAAGCGGCAGAAGCCCCATAACCAGACGACATACACCAGCACCAGCACGACCACAATTCGAATCAGCGCGGAGAAGTACGTTTTCATCACTGGCCCTCCGGGTGACGCAGGGGAATGCTCGGAGTCGAATGCACCTGGGGCGACAAGGCGCGGAACCAGCCGCCCAGGCCCTCATCGCTGTCATTGGTCAGGATGACGCCGATGCGCGGCGCCAGCTTGCGGTAGAGTTCATAACGCGCCAGGTTGGCGCCGGCGCCGAAGGCTTTGACCTGATTGGCGATCACGCTGGCGTCGGCTTCGTTGTGCAGGCGAATGACCTCCTGCTCCGCGCCCGCTTTGAGCCGAATCGCTTCCGCCTGGGCGGTTGAGGCGTCGTTTTCCAGCCTGGCGACTTCCAGTTCCTTTTCCGCCGAGAGCAAACGCACCGCCTGATCCTGCTGGGCGAGGATCACCGCGCGGATGCGGGCGGTGTCGGCGTTGACTTTCTCACGGTTCTGCTCGGCGAGCATTTCCTGCTTGGTCAGTTCCGCCTGCGACCGCGCCTGCTCGATCTGCTGTTCGATTTTCTTGGCGTCCTGCACCGCCACCTCGCGGTCGCGGATGATGCTGGCGATCTCCTCCGGCGGGGAAATATTCCGCACCAGCACGGATTTGACCAGCACGCCCCAGTCGGCGCATTGCTCGCGCAGGTGGTGCTCCAGGTTGTCCTGAAACTTCTGGCGGGTTTCGCCCACGATGTAGTTGATCGCCGGGCTCTTGCTGCCTTCGATGCGGCTGAACCCGCGGGCCCGCGGGAGAATCACCTTCTTGAGGATGTCTTCCATGTCGCCCACGCGGTGGGTCAGCTCCGCCGCCTGCTCGCGTTGCACGGCATACTCGATGGTGCCTTCGACATGCACGGTGAAGCCGTCGATGGTCAGGAAACTGATGGCGTCGTCGCCCGCCATCTCAAACCGCTGGCTCTTGAGATTCACCTCCACCACGGTGTATTCGTAGGGGTTGAGGTAGTAGGTGCCGGGGTCGAGCACTTCGGTCAGCACGCCTTTGAGCCCGGGCGCGACGGTGAGGTTTTCGCTCTGCTCAGGGGTGAGTTGGTCGTACAGCACATCCTTGCCCACCAGTGACACCATGACGCCCACGTAGCCGGGGCGCACGGCAATGGCGTCGAACAGATGCACCTGCACGGCATAAGGATTCAGGTAATACCGGCCCGGCCGAAGCACTTCGCTCACGATGCCTTTTTGCCCTTCCTGAGCGATGATGGCGCCGGCCGCCTGTTCCTGGCCATACAGCCGGGTGACCACGCCCAGCTTGCCTGCCGGCACGTCGGTCACTTCCACGATGTTCCAGTCCCAGGTGTAGGGGTTGTAGAAGTACCGCCCCGGGGGCAGCACTTCGAGTTGAATGCCTTTCTGACTGGGATCGGTGGCGAGGATTTCGCCGCTGGGCAGGTCGGAGCCGGTCTTGCGAATCAGCACCGCCAGTTCATTGGCGCCCGGCTCAATGCGCCACCAGTACCAGACCCAGAAGGGCGCAGCCACAATCACGCCCAGCAGCATCAGGCCCCAGAAGGCGCCCCACGCCGCCTTGGCGCTGACCTTACGGCCTTTGCCGAAGTCGATGGAGAAATCGTCATCCTGCCGCGTCATGGCTGGACCTCCACAAGTGATGAATCAGGAATTGAACCCCACGCGGTCGACGGGTGCGGGCGATTGTACCGCGATTGGGCGGGCGATTGTTGTGCTGTTGCAACAATGATGCGATGGCACGGATTTTCCCCGCGTTCGGCAGCACCGGTCAAGTGAGAGCACCGACGCTGCAGGGCTCGCGGTGCGCGCAACTTTCTTCCTGTCCCCGGACTCCTCGCCTCACGAAGGATCCGTGCGCATCCTTCACACGGATGAGGTCACCGGTCGCAATCATCCAACATGAAAAAGGCACGGCGCGACCTGTAAGCCGAATTTTGTGCCCGCGCGAAACCGCGCGGCGGCGACCATTTCTCTGGGCGCAACGTTGCCGCTGCGCTCAAGCGACCTACCCGCGACGCCGGGAACTGCCTTCCCGTCGGTCGGAGCAACCGGGCGACGCGCCACTGCTTTAGCGTCGCCAATCGCTGCTTGGTCTTGCACGCGGTGGGGTTTGCCGTGCCCGGGCTGTCGCCAGCCCGGCGGTGCGCTCTTACCGCACCCTTTCACCCTTGCCTGTGCCGTTGCCGGCCATCGGCGGTTTGCTTTCTGTTGCACTGTCCCTGAATCGGCCGTCACCAGCCGACCCGGTGGGCGTTACCCACCACCGTCTCCTGACGTGTTCGGACTTTCCTCCGTCGGTTCATCACCGACAGCGGTCGCCCGGCCGCGCCGTGCCAAAAAGCCATTGTACCCGCTGCCGAGTCCGCGTCAGATCAGTAAGATGCCTGTTTCCGCCTCAGGAGGTTTATTGCGCATGCAGGTCGCTTCCGATTCCGTTCCCTTGGTGGTGGTGGGGTTGGGTCCGCTGGGCCAGCGCGTGGTGCGCGATGTGCAACGCCGCACGTCCCTGCGTCTGGTGGCGGCGGTGGATATCGCTCCTTCGCTGGTCGGGCAGGATGTGGGCAAAGTCTGCGGTCTGCCGCCGCTGGGGGTGAGCATCAGCGCCGACCTCGCCAGCGCCTGCCGCCACGCCCAGCCGCGCGTCGCCATTGTCACCACGGTGTCCAGCGTGGAGCGACTGGTTCCCCAGGCCACCGCCATTGCCGCCGCGGGGCTGCACATCGTTTCCAGTTGTGAGGAATTATCCTTTCCCTTCGCCAACTGGCCCGCCGCCGCCGCTGCGCTCGACCGCCTCTGCCAGCAGCATGGCGTCGCCTGCGTCGGCACCGGCGTCAACCCCGGCTTCCTCATGGACACGCTGCCCGCGGTGCTCACCGGCGTGTGTCAGCGCGTCGATCATGTCACCGTCACCCGCGTGCAGGACGCCTCCACCCGCCGCGTGCCGTTCCAGCAGAAGATTGGAGCAGGGCTCACCTTGGACGAGTTCGCCCGCAAGCAGGCCGACGGCTCCTTACGCCATGTGGGACTGGGCGAATCCATGCGCCTGCTGGCGCGGGCGCTGGGCTGGGAACTGACCCGCACCTCCGAATCCCTCGAACCCGTCATCGCCGACCACGCCCTGACCACCGGTTACAAACCCATTGCGCCCGGACAGGCGCGCGGCGTCGAGCAGATCGGCATCGCCTGGTGTGATGAACGTGAAGTCCTGCGTCTGCACTTCCGCGCCGCCGTCGGTGAGGAACGCTCCTACGATCAGGTGGATATCGCCGGCGAACCCAACCTGCGCAGCACCATCGAAGGCGGGGTCAACGGCGACATCGCCACCAGCGCCATCCTGCTCAATGCCGCCGGCGTCATCACCCGCGTGGGCTCGGGCCTGAAAACCATGCTCGATCTGCCGCCGGTCACGTGTCGTCCCTGACCCATCCTTGACGAGCCGGAAGCGTCAGCGACGGGCAGCGTCCGCGACCACCCAACCCTCATGAAGTCGCCAGCCGTCTGATCCACCAATCCCCAACTCTTTGCTCACGCTTCCGCCTCGTTCAAGCCAGCACACCATGACGCCACCGCTCATCGGCATCACCTGTGACAACGTTCCGCCCGACGGCTACACCTGCGCTGCCGCCTACAGTCAGGCCGTCGCCGCCGCCGGGGGAGTCCCGGTGCTCCTGCCCCAG
Source organism: uncultured Phycisphaeraceae bacterium (assembly GCA_964605235.1). Lineage (GTDB taxonomy): Bacteria > Planctomycetota > Phycisphaerae > Phycisphaerales > Phycisphaeraceae > CAZSBB01. The sequence goes on along the minus strand of CAZSBB010000004.1, from coordinate 17,245 downwards.
CAAGTCGACCTGGTAGACCACTATCTCGCCCGCTGCGCCGGCCTGCTGCTGACCGGTGGCACCGACCCGGACGTTCGTCCCTTTGGCCAGGCGTTGCACCCGCAGGCCCGACTCATGCACCCGCGCCGACAGGCGTTCGACACGGCGCTGCTCCAACGCGCCCGCCCCACGCAGCCCGTGCTGGGCGTTTGTCTGGGCATGCAACTCATGGGCCTGCTCCACGGCGCGACGCTCAATCAACATCTGCCCGACACGCTGCCCAGCGCGGCCGAGCACATTGACGACCGTCGTCACACCCTCAACCTTCGCGCTGTCGACAGCGTGCTGGGAACGGGTGATGACGACGGCGACGCCCCGGCTCCGGTGGTGTCCTGGCATCGCCAGGCGCTCGCCGACCCCGGTCGGCTGCGTCTGCTCGCCACCGCGCCCGACGGCGTGGTCGAAGCGATTGATGATCCCAATCGTCCGTTTTTCCTGGGCGTGCAATGGCATCCCGAACGCGGCGGGGCGGGGGCCTTCAACCAGACGCTCATCGCCCGATTCGTGCAGGCCGCCGGTCGCTTTGCCGCGGCGCTCTAGCCGGTAACATGGTCCGCAACTCGGGAGCGTGGCATGGCCTTGCAACGGCAGATGTGCGTCAATCATCCCCAGAGGCCGGCGGCGGGCGTGTGCGTCATCACCCGCCAGCCCATCTGCGGCGAATGTTCCACCCGCTATGAAGGGGTCAACTATTCCAAGGAAGGCCTGGAGATTCTGCGCCAGCGCCGGGCGCAGGAATCCGCCCGCCTGCGCCGGCGCGGCCGGTGGCTGCCCTGGCTGCTGGCGCCGTTGTCGCCCCTGCTGGTGTGGCTGGTGTTTCTGGTTTACCAGTCGAGTTTCATGCTCTTGATCGACTTGCAGCAGAAGGACATCCTCAAACTGTCCCAGTAGGATGCCCCGTGCCGTCGGCTTGTGCCCAAGGGGGAGCGTTTGTCCGATTCCGCCAGCGTGTTGTTGTCGCAGCATGATCTGCAGACGGTGCTCGGCCCGCTCGACGCCGCCGCCGACTACCTGCGCCTGCGCCTGGTTCCCCTGACCCTCGGCTACCTGCTGGCGATGCTGCCCTATTCGCTCGGCATGCTGGTGATGATCGACGCCGTCTCCGCTCAGCACCGCACCGGCGTCACGCTCGCGGCGGGCTTGCTCACCGGCGCCAGCTTCATCCGCTGGTTGGGGCAGGCCCGCCTGCAAAGCTGGATGATCCGTGATCTGGGTGGCGTGGTGCACACGCCCCTGCGCCGCTGCTGGATGGGCATCCTCCTGAGCCGGCTGGTCGCCAACCTGCTGATCACCATTGGCAGCCTGCTGATCTTTCCCGCGTACTTCGGCCTGTACGCCGGCGCCCTGGCGGCGCCGCTGGGGCTGCGCCAGCGCGTCCCGGGACGCCTCAACCTGTTCCTCTGTCTCCGACAACTGGCGCTGAATTTCGATCGCCTCAGTCGCGTGCTGCTGGTGATCAACCTCCTGGCGTTGCTGTTGCTCGCCAGTGCGGCGCTGCTGCAGGGCCTGCTGCTGTACACCCTGCTGCCGAGCCTGCTGGGTCTGGAGGTGAGCGACCTCATGATCACGCTGGGCGGGTGGCCCTGGCTCATCACCGCCGGCTACCTCCTGTTTCTCGTGCTGGACCTGTACTGGACCGTGCTGGGCGTCATCCTCGCCGAGTCGCTCCAGCAACGCCGCGAAGGCGCAGACCTGGCGGCTCGCCTGACGCAGTTGGAAGCGGAGGCGTCGTCATGAAGCGCCTGCTCCTGGGTCTGTTGTTGTGTTGGGCCGCGCCGCCGCTGGTTCACGCCGCGCCGGCTGCGCCCGTCACCAGCACTGCCACCCCGGCACGGCAGCAGTTGGAAGAAGTCCTCGCCCATCCCGCCTTCCATCGTTGGCAGCGCCGCCAGCAGCGCGTCGAGATGCCCGGCAGGGAATTCAAGCTGAGCGAGCAGTCCTGGCTGCAATGGTTCCGCGACACCATGAAGGAAACGCTGCGCGGCATCGGTGACGGCGTCAAAGCCTTTTTCCGCTGGATCGGCAGCCTGTTCCGCAACGTCAACCCGCCGCGCATGCCCAACCTGCCCGATCCCACTCCGCTGCTGGGCTTCCTGCGCATCGCGGGTTGGGCGGCCGTGGGCGTGGTCGGCGCCCTCCTGCTGTATCTGCTCTACCGTCTGCTCCGCGAAGGCGGCGCCTGGCAGCGGCAGGCAGCACCGATCACCCGCGAGCGGCTGGTGCAGGCGCTGCGCGATGGCGATGCCCTGGTGCTCGACGATCAGGGCTGGCTCGACCACGCCCAGCAGTTGGCGGAGGACCAGGACTTCCGCGCCAGCTATCGCGCGTTGTACCTGGCGCTGTTGTCGGGCCTGCATCGCCGCCGATGGATCGACTTTCGCGCCCAGCGCACCAACTGGACCTACGTGCGGCTGTTCCGTGGTCCCCAGCCCCAGCGCGGCAGCTTCGCCGACTTGACCGAACTGTTCGATTCCGTGTGGTACGGCCGACGCGAACCGCCGGCCGGCGCGCAGCGTTTGCACGAGATGCGCCAAGCCGTCGAACAACTGACCCGGGAGCAGCCCGATGCCGCGTGACCGCACCCGACTGGGGCTGACGCTGTTGCTCGTGGCGCTGCTGGGCGTCGCGTTTCTCTACCTCACGCATTGGGCGGCGCGCGGCGGTGAAACCGCGCCCCTGTTCTCCGTGCAGCGCTATGACCCCTACGGCTGCGCGGCGTTGTATGAACTGCTGCGGCGACAGGGACGGCCGGTGCATCTGCTGTCGACGCCACGCCTGTCGCGTCACGCACGCGGGGTGCTGTTGCAGATCGTTCCCATTCCCCCGGATCCCGACCGTCCCCGACCAGTCCTCAGTACGCCGGATGAACCCACGCGGCATCTGGATGTGGAAGCGCTGCATCAGTGGATGGAAGCGGGCAATCGCGTGGTGCAGTTGGCGGTCGCGCCCACGGAGCTGATGGACGAAGTGGGGATGCCCCATGCGCCCGCCGACGCCGGCTTACACGCCATCTGGAGCAGCATTGGCGCGCAACTGCGCACCGGCAAGCAACCTAGCGAATTGCTGGGATTACCCCTGAAATATGCCTGGACTGATGCCGCCCACGAGCTGTTGCCGCAGTTGGCGCAGACGGCTGCGCCGCCGCTGGTGCTGCATCAGCAATGGACGCTTCCCGGTCAGTCGGCGGAGGGCTATCGTCCGCTGGCGGTGCTGGGTCAGCAGACGGCCGGCGCTGCGTGGCAACAGGTGGGCGCTGGGGATTTGATCGTCATCACCAGTCCCACGCCAGCGCTCAACAATGGGTTGCCCGAAGGTGGCAATCTCGACCTGTTGCTGGCGCTGGTGGAAGATCGCCCGATCTACATCGACGAGTGGTCGCATGGTCTGGGCGCCGGCGGCACCGTGCTGGGCGCGTTGACGGAGCTGGGGTTGGGGCCGGCGTTGTGGCAGATTGCTTTCTGGCTGACGCTGTACGCCTGGAGCACCGTTGCCCCGCGCCGGCCGCTACCCCCGCAGGCCCCGCGCACGCGCTCCAGTGCGGAGCAGGTGCTTAGCCTCGCCGCCGCTTACGCCCAGACGCTCACCCCGGCGGACTTTCTCACCCGCGCCCGCGAACAGACCCAGCGTCGGCTGGCGCAGGCGTGGCGCTGCCCGTTCGAGCAGGTCCGCGAACAGGCGCAGCGTCATCCTCACCAACGCCGCGCCCGCCTGACCCTCGCACTGCTGCAGGAACTGGATCATGCCCACAGCCTGTTCGGCGCCCGCTGCCAGGCGTGTGGCTATTCGCTGTACGGCTTACCCAGCGCGACTTGCCCGGAATGCGGCCACGAGAATCCCCCCGAGCAAGTGCGCGGCCGAGCCGAGCAACGCGTCAACCTCACCACCGCCATGTCTGCCGCCCAACGCCAGGCCCAACGCTGGCTCACCGATTCGCATCAACTGCTCAAGGAGTCCGCACGTGAGCGACAACGTTCCTGATCCCACCCCCGGAAGTGTTTCCGGAAGTGCCCCCGGAGACGATTCCACCTTGGTGAACACCACGGCGCCCACGCCGCTCACGCAGTTGCAGACCCAGCTCGCCAGCGTGGTGATGGGGCAGAACGAGGTGCTCGAGCAAATGCTCATCGCCATGCTCTGTGCCGGGCACGCGCTGCTCGAGGGCGTGCCCGGCACTGCCAAGACGCTGGCGGTGCGCACCTTGGCGCTGAGCTTGAACTGCCGCGCGGGGCGGATTCAATTCACCCCGGACCTGATGCCGTCGGACATCGTGGGCACCAACGTCTACAACCTGGCGGAGAACCGTTTTGAGCTGCATCGCGGGCCGATCTTCACTGATCTGCTGCTGGCGGATGAAATCAACCGCGCCCCGGCGAAAACGCAGTCGGCGCTGCTCGAAGCCATGAGTGAGCGGCACGCCACCATTGACGGGGTGCGGCATGAGCTGTCCCCGATCTTCACCGTGTTCGCCACGCAGAATCCCATTGAGTTCGAAGGCACCTATCCGCTGCCCGAAGCGCAGCAGGACCGCTTCCTGCTCAAGATTCGCGTGCCGCTGCCGGATGAAGCAACCGAGCGAAGAATTCTCGATGCCGTGCATCGGGGGCAGCCGCCCGAGCGTCTGGACCAGCAGCACCTGACGCCGGTGCTGGACCTGGCGGGGTTGCAGCAGCAGCAGGCGCGCTTGCCGCAGGTGCGGGTGGAGCCGGCGGTGCTGGATTATGTGCTGAAAGTGGTGCGCACCACGCGCGAGCATGACGCGGTGCTGGTGGGCGCGGGGCCACGTGGTTCGATCAATCTGCTCCAGAGCAGCAAGGCGCGGGCGCTGCTGCGCGGCCGGGATTTTGTGACGCCTGATGACGTGGTGGCGCTGGTCGAGCCGGTGTTGGCGCATCGCATGACCCTGGCGGCGGACGCAGAAATCTCCGGCTCCACGGCGGCGTCAGTGCTGACTTCAATCCTCGACCAAGTGGATGTGCCGCGATGATCCTGCCCGGGCGAACCTGTCTCATGCTGACCGCGCTGGCGATTGCGGTGCTCATCGCGGCGCCAATGCTCCCGGCGTTGCTGCCGGCGGCGCTGTTGCTTGATGTCGCCTTGCTGGCGCTGGTGCTGCTCGAGGGCTGGTTGCTGCCGCGGCGAAACGAATTGACCGCCGAGCCCACGGCCTGGCCCCGGTTGGAACTGGGTGCGACGGGGACGGTGGGGTTCTGGGTCGCCAATCGCAGTCGGCGGGCGGTGACGGTGACCGTTCGTCCCTACTTCCCGCTGGCGGATCTGGCGGTCGATGAGCCAGAGCAGGTGGTGACGGTGGCGGCGCATGAGCGGGCGCTGGTGCGGTTTAACGTCCGACCCCTGCGCCGGGGCCGCACCCACCTCCCAACAGTGGAGCTGACCGTGCGCGGGCAACTGGACCTGGCGCGCCGGCGGTGGACGCATCCGGTACAGCACGGCGTCATGGTGTTTCCCAATCTGCGCGCGGTCGCGGAGTACGAACAGCTTCGACGCCATCGCGCCCTGCGGCAGTTCGGCGTGCATCGCATGCGAATGATCGGCGCTGGGCGTGAGTTCGAGCAGTTGCGCGAGTACATGCCCGACGATGATTTTGGCGACATCAACTGGAAAGCCACCGCCCGTCGGCGCGAGCCGATCACCAACGTGTATCAGGCGGAGCGTGCCCAGGACCTGCTGCTGGCGGTGGAGTGTGGCCGAATGATGGGGAACCCCGTGGGCGCGCGCACCGCGCTGGACCATGCGGTGGATGCCGCCATCATGCTCACCCACCTGAGCGTGCGCGGGGGCGACCGTGTGGGGCTGGCGCTGTTTCGCGACACAGTGACGACATTTCTCAAACCCGCCGGTGGTCAGCAAGCCGCCAAACGTGTGGTGGAAAAGCTCACCGACGCCCAGAGCGAAGGCGTGTTTCCGTCCTTCAGCGAACTGGCGCAGGCGGTGCGGGTGAACCAGAACCGCCGGGCGATGCTGTTTCTGTTCACGGATCTGAATGATCCGCAGCTCGCGCGAAATCTCGCCCAGGTGATGCCCCAGCTCGCGCGCCGGCATGTGTGCGTGGTGGTCAGCCTGTACGACGCGCTGCTGGCGAAAGTGGCGGACGCGCCGGCGCACAGCCCCGCGGCGGTGTGCCAGGTGTTGGCGGCCCGCCGGCTGGCGGCCGAGCGCGAAGCTCACACCCGTGAGTTGGTCAAGGCGGGGGTGCAGGTGCTCCAATGCGCTGCTGACCAGGTGACGCTGGACGTGATCAACCGCTACCTGCAAATCAAAATGCGCCAGATGGTGTAACCCCCCCCCGGAAGTTCCCCCGGACATTCCCTTGGACATTCCCCGGCGGGTGTCGTCGCAACTGCTTCAACGAGCCGGAAGCGTCAGCGACGGGCAGCGTCATCATGCACCGTGGGTCCAGCGCTAACAGGAGCATCCATTCGTTGCCGTGCGCCCAGCCCGTCGCTGACGCTTCCGGCTCGTTGAGCAGGGGAGTGGGCTGCGCCACCTGCCATCGACTTGCAGTTGCGAAAAATAAATGGCATTATTCCGCCCATGTCACCGACCCCCACGAGCACACTCACGGCTGCCCTGGTCCGGCGCATCGGCGCCAGCATTGTGGATCAGCAGCTCCCGGCCGGGGCGGCGTACATGACCGAGCAGGAAGTGGCGCAGCGGTTTGGCGCTTCCCGCCGGGTGGCGCGCGAAGCGGTGGCGCGGCTGCGGGCGCTGGGGGTGCTCGAAGCCAAACAACGCCGGGGGCTGACCATCGCCAAGCCCGATCCCTGTGAACTGCTCAGCCAGACCTTGCCGTTCTACACCCAGGAGCCCGACGACTTCTGGGAACTCGCCAAGCTGCGCTACACGCTGGAAATCGGCGCCCTGGACCTGGCGGTGGCGCAGCGCACGCCGGCTCATCTGGACGCCATGGCGGCGGCGGCGGATGGTTACACCCGATTTGTCCGCGCGGGCGCGCCCCAACGCCGTCGGCGGCAGATGTATGAGTTGGAATACGCCTTCCATCAGCAGATTCTCCAGGCCAGTTCCAGCCCGTTGATTGCCGGCCTGCATCAGGTGCTGCTGGACTACTTTCATGCGGAAGAAACGCTCAATCCCTTCCTGCGTCAGGCCCACCTGCAGCAGGCCTGGGACGACACCGCCTGGGAGCATCACGCGATTGTGGAAGCGTTCCGCAGCCGGGATGTGGAGCGCGCCCGGGCGCTGCTGCGGCATCACCTGCAGGGCTTGCTGACGCCCACCGAGGAGCACACGTCCGATGTACAGCCGAATTGAACTGCTTGAACCATTGGTGGTGTGTCAGCGTGATTCGCGCGCCCCCCGGCCGATCGCCAGCGGGGCGCGCTTGGCGCGGCTGGGACCGACGCAGTTGCTCTGTACCTACATGATTCAGGAAGCGCTGGGACGCAATGACTTTCACCCGGTCGCTTCCCGGAGCCAGGACCTGGGACGCACCTGGTCCGCCCCGGCGCCGCTGTGGCCCGAGCATGGCGCCTGGGATTCGATCTTCGGCTCCGTCAGCCCGCGCCGCGATGCCCTGGGCCGGCTGGTGTTCTGGGGCATGCGGTTCACCGTCGATCAGCCGGGGGAAACCACCTGGCAGGAGGCGAACTTCGGCTTCAAGCAGAATGAGCTGATTTATGCCACTAGTGAGGACGACGGCTGGACCTGGTCCTGCCCGCAGGTGATCCCCAAGCCAACCGTCGGGTCGTGCGAAGCTCCGGGCGCGATGTGCCTGACCCGCGGCGGACGCTGGTTGGCGTGCTACTCGGTTTACAACTCGTTTGACCGCACCGTGCACGCGCCGCATCAGCAGTGGTGGAGCGTACGCAGCGATGACCAGGGCGCGAGCTGGCAAAGCAGTCTGCTGGCGACCTTCGGCGCCACCGACGGCACCGCCGAGTCGTGGATCGTGGAACTGTCGGACGGCCGACTGCTGGGCGCGTGCTGGCGCACCAGTCACGCCGACGCCAGTGATTACCCCACGCCCTATGTGCTGTCGAGCGATGGCGGGGTGACGTGGTCGCCGCCGCGCGAACTGGGTATTCGGGCGCAATCCATCGCGCTGGCGGCCTTGCCGCATGGGCAGGCGCTGCTGATCTACAACCAGCGCCGGCAGGAACCGGCAGGAGTGCGGCTGGCGTTGCTGGACTGCACAGGCGAGGGGCTGCGCGTGGTCTGCGATGAGTTGATCTGGTCGGCGGCCACCACCCGGCAGACGGATGCCGGCAGCGCGGGGCTGGACGGCTGGACGAACTTTTCCTTTGGTGAACCATCGGTGCTGCCGTTGGATGAAGGCGAAGCGCTGGCGGTGCTGTGGTGCGCTCAGCCGGCGTTTCATGGCGTGCCGGGGGTGCGTTTGCGGTTGCATTGAAGGTCAATGCGGTCTGAGCGTTTGCCTGGGTTGCGTGCGTTTCTGGAAATCCTCCCATGAGTCAGCCGGACATCACCCGTTATCCCGCGGTGGACGTGCATGCCCACTATGGCGTCTGTCACAGTTGGCCCCAGCGTTTGCCCTTGCATGATCGGATGCTGACCGCCGACGCGGCGGAAGTGGTGCGCCGGGCGACCAACGCACGCACGCAATGGACGGTCGCTTCGCCCTTACTGGCGTTGTTCCCGCGCGGAGGCGGCGATCCCGTGGCGGGCAACGAGGAAGCCTTCGCCGTCGCCCAGCGCACACCCAGCCTGCTGCAATGGGTGGTGGTCGATCCCACCACGCCCGACACCTACCCGCAGGCGCGCGACATGCTCCAAGCGCCGCATTGCGTGGGCATCAAGATTCATCCCGAGGAGCATGTGTATCCCATCGCGCGCCACGGCGGCAAACTCTGCGAGTTCGCGGGCAAGCACCAGGCGGTGGTGCTGGCGCACAGCGGCGACCTGTGGAGCCTGCCGGCCGACTATCTGCCCTTTGCTGATGCGGTGCCCGAGATGAAACTGATTCTGGCGCACATCGGCCACGGCCCCGGCGGGGACACGACCTTGCAGGTGCGGGCGGCAGCGGCGGCGCGGCATGGCAATGTGCTGGCCGACACCTCCAGCGTCAAGAGCATCTTTCCCAACCTGATCGAATGGGCGGTGAGTGAACTGGGCGTCGAGCGCGTGCTGTATGGCACCGACACGCCCCTGTACAGCGCGTCCATGCAGCGCGCCCGCATCGATCAGGCGGAATTGACCGACGCCCAGAAACGCCGCATCCTCCGCGACAACGCCGTCGAACTGCTGGGACTCGATCGCTTGCCCGCCAGCGTGCAACCCGCCTGGCAACCGTGAGCCGTCATCGTTTTCCGCTGCCAATCAACCAATCAACCATTGAAGCACAGGATCCTTCCATGACCGAACGACTGACTCGTCAGACGCTGCGCGGCGTGTGGCACGCCTTGCTGACCCCGTGGACCGACAACGATGAACTCGACGAAACCCGCTATCGTCAGGAGATTCGCAGCTACGCGAACACCGGCATGGATGGGCTGTACACCGGCGGCACCACCGGCGAGTTCTACGCGCAGGATGACGCCACCTTCGCACGCATCACCGCCATCACCTGTGAAGAAGCACACGCACTGGGTTTTCCCGTGCAGATCGGCTGCACCGCGCTGAGCACGCGCGTGGTCCGGCAGCGCGTGCGCGTGGCGCTGCGCTGTCATGCCGACGCCATCCAGCTGGCGCTGCCGTTCTGGCTGGAACTGCGCCCGGTGGAAGCGATCGACTTCCTGGCGGACATCGCCCAGACCGCCGGCGACGTGCCTTTGGTGCTGTATCAGACCGGCCGCGCCAAACGCAAACTGACCCCCAGCGAACTCGCGCAGGCGGCCCAGCGCGTGCCTACGCTCATCGGCACCAAGGACACCGGCTGCGATCTCGACACCCTCAAAGCCATGACCACGCAGACTGACCTGGCGATCTTCGGCGGCGATAATGACTTCGTCGAACGCCTTCCCCTCGGCGGCCGCGGCGGCTACTGCTCCGTCACCGGCCTGAACCCGCGCTACATCGTCACCTACTATCAGCATGTCGTCGCGGGCCGTCTCGACCAGGCTAAGCAGATGCAGGCGCCTATCGCCAAATTGCTCCACGAATACCTGATCCCACTGATCAAATCTGAAGGCCTGATGGACTCCGCATTGGACCGCATGATGCGTGTGCTCGGCGGCGGGCAGGTGGGCTTGCGTTGCCAGAAGCCGCATGTTTCCGCCAGCGCGGAGGAATTCGCCCGCATGCGCCAGTGGTGTCAGCAGCACACGCCCACGCTGCTGCCGGCATCCTGACGCGAAGTCCGCTTGCCACGCTGAGCATGATGAACCGACGCAGCGTGCCGGACGTTGAACCGGTCGCAAGATGTCCACCCGTCAATCCACCCATCCATCATCCAGTGCTTTTCTCCGTGTCTCCGTGTCTCCGTGTCTCTGTGAGAGACCTGTATTTGCAGGAATATGGGCGGACATATGTCACTGCCGCGCAGAGGCTGGCGCGGATGTCCATGTTTTCAGGGCTGGCTCCATCGACGCGCGACAGACCGCGCTTTAGCATTTCCATACTGAAACACACGCCGTTCCCGCCCGGCCGGCGTCGCGCGCCAGGGGAGCTTTGTCCATGTCCACCACCACCATGACCAGCCGGGAACGGGTGCGTTGCGCCTTTGCCCGTCAGCAACCGGATCGCGTGCCCATTGATTATGGCGCCAACCCCGGCATCGACCAGCGGCTTAAAGCGCACTTCGGCTTGGCGGCCGATGATGCCGAAGGCCTGTTCCAGGCGCTGGGCGTCGACTTCCGTCTGGCGTGGGCGCCGTATGTCGGGCCGCGGCTGCATCAGGACATCCCCGAGCGCGGCATCAAGGTCGATGACTGGGGCGTCCGCCGAGTTAAAATCGAACATGCCTCCGGCTACTACTGGGACTTCTGCGAGTTCCCCCTGGAGCATGCCACGGAGGAAGAAGTCGCCGCCTGGCCCATGCCTTCACCTGATGATTTCGATTACGAGGTGATTCGCCGGCTCTGTCGCAGCAATCCCGCCACGGCTTTGCAGGTGGGCGGCGCCGGCGTGGGCGACATCATCAATGGCAACGGCTTCCTCCGCGGCATGGAACAGACCCTGGTGGACCTCATCACCGACGACCCGGCGGGACTGCTGCTGGCGAAACGGCGCACCGACATCTGGTTGGGCATTCTGGAGCGTTCACTTGAAGCCGGGGAGGGCCGCATCGACTACCTGAAAATGGGCGAAGATCTGGGCACGCAAATCGCCCCGACCATCAGCCTTGAACTGTACCGCAAGCATATTCGACCGCTGCATCAGAAACTGATCGACCTCGCCAAGTCATATGGCCTCCCGGTCATGGTCCACACCTGCGGCTCAAGCAGTTGGGCGTACGATGACTTCATCGAGATGGGCGTCAACATGGTCGACACGCTCCAGCCGGAAGCGGTGAACATGGCGCCAGCCTATTTAAAGCAACGCTTCGGCGACCGCCTGGCGTTCCACGGCTGCATCAGCACCGCCGGCCCCATCGCCACCGGCAGCGTGCAGGACGTGATCGACAACTGCACCCAGACGCTCCAAATCATGATGCCCGGCGGCGGCTACTGCTTCGCCCCCACCCACTCGCTGCAGGACAACTCGCCCACGGAAAACGTGCTGGCGGCATATGAAGTGGCGCGGACGGTGGGGCGGTATCAGTGAAGCTGATGGCCACGCAGCGCTGCACTGCGAGGATGCCACGGCTTGCCACCGGTTGCACCGCTGCATTTCGTTTGCCGCTGGTGACCACGGTCCGACCGGCTGACTCGCAAAGGTCAGCCGTTTTTATTGGCTGACCGTCTGCCGGGAAGGTCACCGCTGTTCCGCGGATTCCCCGCCTTCGCGTTGCACGAATTGGGCTACCCACTGGTCGCGGAAGGTCTGGGCGTTCTCCAGCAGGCGCAGTTGCTGGGCGCGGTCGTCGGTGGCGACGGCGGCGCGCCAGGCGTACAGCCGGGCCTCCAGGGCGTCAAGCGTGCGCAGCACCGCGTCGCGGTTGCAGGCGAGGATGTCGGCGCGGATGGTGGGATTGCTCGACGCCAGGCGGGTGGTGTCGCGGAAGCCGGTGGAGGCGATCTCGGTGCCGCCCAGTTCGCGGGCGACTTCCGTGAGCATCACCGACGCCAGGTGCGGCAGGTGACTGATGACCGCGCTTTTGGCGTCGTGCTCATCGGCGGTCATGCGCAGCAGATGCATGCCCAGCGCCAGCCAGAGGTCAGCGATGCGCTGCAGCGCGGCTTCATCGGTCTGCGGCAACGGACACAACACGCACGGACGTCCGCGGAAAAGCTGCGGCTGGGCGGCCTCCGGTCCCTGTTTCTCACTGCCCGCCATGGGATGCGCCGGCACGAAATGCGACAACTGGGCCGGGAGCAGATGCGTCTGAGCGCTGGCGATCACGCTGAGCTTGGTGGAGCCGGCGTCGGTGAGCAGCGCCTGCGTGTTGCCCGATCGGGCGATGTCGGCGAAGACCTGGTCGAACATGCTCAGCGGCGGGGCGACGAGGATGAGGTCGGCAGCGCGGCAGGCGGCGACCAGATCGGTGGTGCCGGCGTCGATGCAGCCGCGCTGCTGGGCGGTGTCAAGGGTCTGCTGGCGGCGGGAAACGCCGACCACGCGCCGCGCCAGCTTCGCGGTGCGCAGCGCCTGGCCGAAGCTGCCGCCGATGAGTCCCGGGCCGATGACGACGACGTTTTCCCAGGCGGGCTGCGCGTCGTCGGCGGCTGGGGTGGATGTTCCCTGCGAACCTGCGTGCATGGGCGTTACAATAGCAGTTTTATCGCGTCCCCGGCAGGCGCTTGGGTCTGTCGGCGACTGGAGCATCCCGCATGAGCAGCAGCAGTGCATACACCGGCACCTACGAACTGGATTTCGAAGCGCCCCTGGTGCAACTGGAGCGGCAGATCCGCGAGATCGAAGCCCATGCCGACGAAGCCGGCGTGAACCTCGCCGCCGACCTGCGCAAGCTGCGGCAGAACCACACGTCGATGCTCAAGAAAATCTACAGCAAGCTCTCGGCGTGGAATGTGGTGAAGATTTCCCGCCACCCCGGCCGCCCGCAGGGCCCCGACCACCTGCGGGCGTTCGTCAAGGATTTCTGCGAACTGCACGGCGACCGGCGCTTCGGTGATGACCGCGCCATACTGTGCGGCTTCGGGCGCATTGGCCCGTACAAATGTCTGGTCGTCGCCCACAACAAGGGCAAGGACGTCAAGGAACGGGTCAAAGCGAACTTCGGCATGGCGAACCCCGAGGGCTACCGCAAGGCGCTGCTGAAGATGAAGCTCGCGGAAAAATTCGGACTGCCGATCGTCACCTTGGTGGACACCCCGGGGGCGTATCCGGGCATCGGCGCCGAGGAGCGCGGGCAGGCGGAAGCCATCGCGGTGAACATGCTGGAGATGAGCCGGCTGAAGGTGCCGATCGTCACCGTCATCATCGGCGAAGGCGGGTCCGGCGGGGCGCTGGGGCTGGCAGTGGCGGACAAGGTCGCCATGATGCAGTACGCGTGGTACAGCGTGATCAGTCCCGAGGGCTGCTCATCGATTCTCTGGAAATCCGCCGACGCCTCGGACAAAGCCGCCGAGGCGATGAAGCTCACCGCCGTGGACAATCTCGCCAACGGCATCATCGACGACGTGATCGAGGAACCGCTCGGCGGCGCCCACCGCAACCCCGCCGTCGCCAGCGAGCGGCTGGAGAAGTGGATCACCCAGGCCCTGCGCGACCTGAAGCGCTACAAGATTCACAACCTGGTCAACAAACGCTACGAGCGTCTGCGACAACTGGGCAAGTACATTGAGCTGGATGTGGCTGGATAAGTCGGCACGAACTGGTCCACCCAATGACCATCAGCCGCTATCGCACCAGGCACGCGACGAAGCCGGTATATGAGCCGGGGTCCGGGGGTCGGGTCCTGCGCAATCGGCTGCAGGTCACGCGCCCACACGTTATGGATCAACTGGAATATTCGGCGTTGCTGGCGGCGCAGCAGGAATACCTGGGCCTAATCACCGCCACGACACGGTTCACCGCCAAGCTGATCTGCACCATGCACCGACGCTGGCTCGGCGGGATTTACCCGTGGGCGGGCCAGTACCGCACCGTTGAAGTCGCCAAAGGTGATTTCCGTTGGCCGCCAGCCATGCGGACAGCACAGAACATGCGGCGGCTGTCGGCAGGTGGATTGCGGCGGCATACGCCCTGTCAGGTGCAGGGCAAGGATGAACCGACGCGCATTGCCCGGGTTGCCGACAAGTTGGCGCGCGTGCATGCCGAGCTGCTGCTGATACATCCCTTCTGTGACGGCAATGGTCGGTTGGCGCGATGGCTGGCGGACTTGATGGCGCTGCAAGCATGGCTGCCGGTGCCGGATTATGGCTTACGCGGCAGAGGTAGTCGGCAGCGAGGTCGACTGAATCTCCAGGCAGTCAAGGCAGGATATGAGCGAAATTACGAGGCTTTGGCGGGCTTCTTTGCCGAAGCTTTGATGCGTGCGGTAGATGCCAGCGCGCGGGCTTGAGCAGCAGTCGGCTTCAATCCGCGTGCGCCCTCGAATGCACTGGAATCCAGCGCATTTTTCACCAGCATCGCCAGACGCTGCTGCGGATCACGGAGATAGGGGTTGGTCTGGAGAAGCGGCGGCATGACAGCAAGTGTATCGTCAGGATTCCATCCTGCCCAGCATATTCCCGCTCAGCCGGACTGACGGGAATCGGATACAAGAGACGCTGGGCAGAGGTATTTCTGGATTGGAGGCTGACCCATGGAACTGACCAAACAGATCGCCATCGTCACCGGCGGCGCCAGTGGCATCGGCTTGGCGACCGCGCAGGAACTGGCGCGGCAGGGGGCGGCGGTGGTGGCGCTGGTTGACCAGAGCGACGCGCTGGAAGCTGCGACCCAGGCGGTGCGCGCGGTGCAGCCCACGGTGCAGACGCCGACCTTTCGCGGCGATGTCACCCGCAGCGATTTTCGGCGCGAAGTATTCGACACGCTTTCCCGCGACCACGGCGTGCCCACGGTGCTGGTGCCCGCGGCAGGCATCACCCGCGATGGGCTGGCGGTGAAGGTAGACAAGCAGACCGGCGCCCCCAGCATTTATGCGGAGGAAACGTTCCGGCTGGTGCTCGAGGTCAACCTGACCGCGCCGACCTACTGGGCCCTGGAACTGGTCGCCCGCCTGGCGCAGAAGCGGGCGCAGCAACAACGCGGCAAATGGCAGCCAACCGAAGGCGTGCAGGGGACGGTCATTTTCATCGGCTCCGTTTCCGCGCAGGGCAACAAGGGGCAGATCGCCTATGCCGCGACCAAAGCGGCGTTGACGGGCGTGGCGGCGACGCTGACCAAGGAAGCGATGTACCACGGCATCCGCTGCGGGGTGGTGCATCCGGGGTTCACGGATACGCCGATGGTGCGCAAGCTGGGGGCGGAGTTTCTTGACGCGAACATTTTGCCGCACACGCAACTGGGGCGCTTGATCGAGCCGGCGGAAATCGCGCGGGCGATCTGCTTCATGATCCGCAACCCGGCAGTCAGCGGGCAGCTCTGGGTGGATGCCGGCTGGCACGCCCCGGCGTGAGCTGACGATCACAGCACCGGGAGACTGGCGACACGCCCAATACACGCAGCGGTCGAACCCAAAACACAGCCACCTGCCATCGGGGGCGACGGCAGGTGGTGCTGTTGATATTGGTAAGTGTCGGTCCCGGGGTGGGATTACCGGCGTTGATCCATCGGCACGTAATCGCGGGTGGTCGCACCGGTGTAAATCTGACGCGGGCGATTAATGCGGGCGGTCGGGTCGTCGTGGACTTCCTTCCAGTGCGCCATCCACCCGGGCAGCCGGCCGATGGCGAACATGACGGTGAACATGTTCACCGGGATGCCCATGGCGCGCATGATGATGCCGCTGTAGAAGTCGACGTTGGGATACAGGTTGCGGTCCTTGAAGTAGCTGTCCTGCAGCGCCACTTCTTCAAGCTGGCGCGCCAGGTCCAGCAGCGGGTCATGAATGCCCAGCTTGGCGAGCACCTTGTCGGCGGCGTCCTTGAGGATGGCGGCCCGGGGGTCGAAGCTCTTGTACACCCGATGCCCGAAACCCATCAGCTTGGTTTCTTTGCGCTTGACGCGGGCGACAAACTCGGGCAGCGGAATCTTCTTGTCGGTGATCTCCTGGAGCATGTCCAGCACCGCCACATTCGCTCCGCCATGGAGCGGACCCCACAGGGCGCACACGCCGGCGGCGCAACTGGCAAACAGGTTCGCCCCGCTGGAGGCGACCATGCGCACCGTGCTGGTGGAGCAGTTCTGCTCGTGATCGGCATGGAGGATCAGGATGAGGTTGAGCGCCTGCACCAGATCGGGATCGGGATCGATCTCGGCGTAGGGTCGGCTGAACATCATGTGCAGGAAATTGGCGCAGTAGCTCAGATGCGGCTTGGGATAGATGATCGGCTCGCCCCGGCTGGTTTTGTAGGCGGCGGCGGCGATGGTGCGGACCTTGCTCATCAACCGGGCGGCGGCGGATTCAAAGGTCTTCTCGTCCTCCATGAACATGGCGTCGGGGTGATAGCAGCTCAGGGCGTTGATCATCGCCGAGAGGATCGCCATGGGATGGCCGGAGTTGGGGAAGCCGTCGTAGTGGTTGTAGAGACCCTCGTGGAGCATCTCATGTTGGGTCAGCAGATTGCGGAAGCGCGCCAACTGTTCTTTGCTGGGCAGGCTGCCCCAGATCAGCAGCCAGGCGGTTTCGACGAAGGTGCTGTGGCGGGCGAGTTGTTCGATGGGGTAACCGCGGTAGCGCAGGATGCCCTTTTCACCATCGATGAAGGTGATGCCGGACTGGCAGGCGCCGGTGTTGCCAAAACCCGGGTCGAGGGTGATGTACCCCGTTTTGGCGCGGAGGGCGGCGATGTCAATGGCGTGTTCGTTTTCCGTGCCCACGATCACCGGCACGTCAAGCGATTTCCCGTTCAGGTCGATTTTGGCGGTTTCCGAGAGGGTGGTGGTCATGGGCATCACAGGATTACGGGGTGAATGAGATGTCAGCCTTGCCAGTGTAGGCGAACCGGGAGGCGAACGCCAACGCCATGAACCGGCTGGGGGCCAAAGGGGTCTGCCCAAAAACCCGGGGGGCTGCGATAATGGTGGTTCCGGCCTTGGACGG
>CAZSBB010000003.1:0-201113 GCA_964605235.1 uncultured Phycisphaeraceae bacterium | reverse complement strand
ACGGCCCCAGGACGCAGCAGCGCCCGCGCCAGCGCACTGAGCACATCGCGCTGGACACGACGAGGCCGTTGTTCCTCGCCCCGTTCCCGCCGACGACCAATGACC
This sequence comes from uncultured Phycisphaeraceae bacterium, assembly GCA_964605235.1. Classification (GTDB taxonomy): domain Bacteria; phylum Planctomycetota; class Phycisphaerae; order Phycisphaerales; family Phycisphaeraceae; genus CAZSBB01. The sequence continues at coordinate 201,008 of CAZSBB010000003.1, read as the reverse complement.
GCTGCTTCGGCGCTCGCCCGTTCCTCGCCAGGTGGTATGCCTCATTTGCCAGTGCGGCCGCCGCCGCGTGATGGCTCGCTAACTCCGACAGTACACTGATCAGATCTCGCCTGGTCGCCATGCCGTCCGCCTTTCGGAACGCGCCGCAACCGGCGCGACTGACGGCGGGCGGAACAGCAGCAGCGGCCATGTGACATCAGCCGAGCCATCGCAGCTGGTGATCAAGAAGATTGCCCTGCCGCACGGCCATATACCGTTTATCGCCCAACACCTGAATGGCTGGCCATGGACGCCAGCTTGTGAATGGCCCTACTGCGCAGATAATTGAGGTCAACTGCGGAGTAAACGCATGGTGCTTCCGCGACTGGAATCCAGCGATGTGACAGCGGTTCTCTGGGGTGGCCGAGTGAGCCACGCATTTCTGTACGCACCCATTGTGGCCACGCCAACCTACGCACCTGTTCGACTTCCTGGAGCCTGATTCGCAATGGCGCATTTTCACGAGAACGCATCACGGTTGAGATACAGTCTTGCTCCCGCAGGCCAAACAGGACTTCGTCGCCCGCAGGCGGGCGCACTTCATGCTGTTGCTGCACACTTTTCTCATCGCTCAGACCCGGCTTTGGTCTGCATGCCTACGGGTAGCGGCAAGACCTTAGTGCTGTTGGCATGTCCTTACAGTCTTGAAGCTCAACGTGCCTTGGTGATCACACCGAGTGTTGTTGTGCGCGGCCAGATCGCAGACAGCGCTCGCGATGCGAAGGAGCTACGCGCCAAAGGTCTATTGCCAGAGGATGCTTCTCATCCCAACGTTCTTGAGGTGTCCAAACGAATTAAGTCCAGCGAGGACTGGGAGGCGTTACGCGCCGCAGACTATGTTGTTGCCACCCCGCACACCATCAGTCCACTCCACGCCACTATTCCACAGCCACCACAGGATCTCTTTGACGTTGTCCTCGTGGATGAGGCGCACCACGAAGCCGCTAGGGGATGGCGTGAAACCCTTGATGCCTTCCCGGACGCCAAACGCGTCCTTTTCTCCGCAACGCCTTTTCGACGGGATCGTAAAGAGATACGTGGGCGATTTGTATTCCATTACAGTCTTGGGGCCGCATTCGCTGACGATGTGTTCGGACCCATTCGGCTTGTACCAGCTCAAGGCGGGGACGATGTCCCCTTTGATCTTCGAATCGCTATGACAGCGATGTCGCGATACCAAGCGGATCGTGAACAGGGGCTAGATCATCGAATCATGGTGCGCACGGGCAGCAAAGCGAGAGCAAAGGACCTTGTAGACCTCTACGAAGAGTATACGACCTTGCGTCTGGCGTTAGTCACCAGCGATCTTTCGTATCGCTACGCCCGCAAAATACTGACCGCCGTCCGCGCGGACAAGGTTGATGGCGTGATATGCGTCGATATGTTCGGCGAGGGGTTTGATCTTCCACAACTGAAGGTGGCAGCGCTTCATACACCTCACAAGTCTCTGGCGGTCACGCTTCAGTTCATTGGGCGCTTTGCTCGAGTACGAGACGGCACTGGTGAGGCCTCAATTGTTGCGATGCCGCAAGAGCTTGATCGAGGCGTGAGCAGACTATTCCATGAGGATGCCACCTGGCCACGACTACTGATGGACTTCGCAGGAACCGCAATCGGCCATGAGCAACAAGTCCGTGAGGACATCTCGAGGTTCGAGGAACCTCACGCGGTAGACCAACTGCAAAACTTGTCTCTTTACGGATTGAGGCCGTTCTGCCACAGCAAAATCTTTCGTATCAGTGATGTGGATATACATGCGAATGTAGACCTGCCTCGTCCATTTGACGTGGTGTTTCGGCAATCGAGTCCCGACTTAGCTATGTCTGTTGTAATCGGTCGCAAGCTACAGCGACCGAAATGGGCGGACACGGATGACTTGATCTCCATCCAACACGAGCTATTTGCCTGGTACTACGACGCAGAGGCCAGTCTACTTTTTATATGCGCGTCGCTGCGCAACGAGTCACTTTACGAACGCATCGCAGAGCAACTCGGCGATGGATCGCACACCATATTGTCGTCTGCTCGAATTAGTCGAGTGTTACGTGATATTGAAGCTCCGTGCTTTTTCCATGTAGGAATGAAGAACAGCACCGCGTCCAGCAGCCTGGAATCATACGTCACCAAGTCAGGGCCGCGAGCCCATGACGCAGTGAGTCCGCAGGAAGGGAAGCTGTACCACCGCGGTCACATCATGGCTAAAGGTCGGCGAGATAATGCCAACATTACATTAGGCTATAGCAGCAGTTCACGCGTCTGGAGCATGCAATACCCGCAGCTCACTGAGTGGCGTGAGTGGTGTCACGGAATTGCACGTGCTCTGGCAAGTGATCGTCCTGTTATCACTGGGACGAATCTCGACATTCTTGAGCCCGGTGAAGAGATTCACGCATTGCCTCGAGCCGTACTTGCAGTCGAATGGCCAGAGGAAAGCTTCAGAAAGACGGTCCTGCTGCGATACAAGGCGACAGCGGAGGGCGGAACGCGATCCGTTCTGCTGCAGGACGTCGACATCGACATAGACCTGGCTGCAAATCCTCCAGGACAAGCTCCCGAACAAGTGCGGCTCACGGTCCGACATGATGAACTGGATGCAGCCTTCACATTTGCGCCTGGCGATACTCCGATGTTCGCGCTGGATGGAGCCCGGTATGAATCATTGGACGTGGAGATCGGTGACGAGCAAACAGCGTTGGCAGACTATCTGAATAGTCATCCGGCGGTTATCTGGCTCAACGACTGTTCCAGGGTGGAGGGCCAGAATTACTACCCACAGAGAGCGGACCGGCGTCCAATAGACCCCGCAGCAATATCTACCGTGAACTGGGAGCAGCATGGGGTCTCGATCAACCGCGAGTATGTTGACGAACGTAATCCGACCCCCGACGATGGCTCCGTCCACGGCTACATACTCGGTGTGTTAAGACAGAATCGTGCTAACGTCATCATCTACGATCATGGCTCACATGAGGCGGCCGATATCATCGGTATTTGGAATGAGGAGGCACGTGTTCGCGTATGCCTCTACCACTGCAAAGCCACGAGCGCTCAAGCAGCGGGGTGTCGATTGGAGGATGTGTATGAGGTCGCAGGTCAGGCGGCCAAGTGCCTGCGATGGGTTCACAAGCCCAGTGATCTGATCCGCCATCTGGAGCGTCGTTCTGCTAACAATCCATTTCGGTTCGTGGACGGTCGTCTTCGAGATGTTGGTAGGCTGCTACTGTCAAATCCCAAGCAAGTGGAGTATGAGATCGCGATTGTGCAGCCTGGGCTATCGCATGCTGCATTGACCGAAGCAGCGATTGATGTCCTGGCCGCAACGAACGAGTATCTGTGGAGGGACCTGAGGGGACGCCATCTGCAAGTCATTGCTTCGCCGTAGATGGACTGGAAGAGCGGGGCTCGGCAAGTCTGGCGCAACAACAGTGCAGCGCGTTGCCAGATCGGCGTAAGGAAGAGTGTGGCCTGGCTGCAAATGGAATCAGGTGCGTCCTATCGAAGGTGTGAGCATGTCGAAAGAGCAAGAGGAAACACTATGGCAGCGGGCGTTCGAGCAGTTCATGGATATCTGGGTGTTACCAGAGATCGATAGAAGGCAAGCCGCTGGCTCCTTGCCAAAGCCTATTGATCTGCAGAAGTTCCAGATTATCTGGCACCCGGATCAACGCCCTCGGGAAATCCGCATCAACGACGAGGTGAGAGCCCGCCTGAAGGTCAAGCTTCGAGATGGCGTCCAGAAGACGGAGGGAGAAGATGTTCACCTCTGTGACATCGAAGGTATTGAGACTGTTGAGTTGCCGTCGACCGAAGATGCTGACTGCGGCCATGCGACATTTGTCAAGCTGGGGGACCGCTGGGTTGGGTGTTTGGACGCGGTCTATAACAAGGGTCTCGCGACCATATACCTTGCCAAGGGCAAAGAATTCCTCGCTGCGGCCAAGTATTCTCTCGACACGAACGCGACGAGCGCATTCATTGATAACCTGTTCAGTGCTGTGGAACTGTTCGCGAAGGCCAAGCTGCTGTTGCTTGCCGATTTCCAGTTGAGGGAAAAGTCCAACCACAAGGCCGTCGCGGCACGGTTCAATTACCACTCGCACCTAGGGAACGTACCCGCCGAGCAACGGGACGCATTCAACAAGCTGTGCCAGAGCAGATATCCGGCGCGGTATTTGGACATTGGCGAAGCCGAAATTAATCGGCAACAGTCAGTCAATCTGGTCGCTGCAGTCGAATCGGTTCGAGACGATGTCGTCAGGCTCGCAGGTCGCACATGACGAGAGTTGCTTGTGGCTAAACGCTGACCCAGCAAATACACGCTCATGACCCAGCATTTACACGGTCATCGAGCAAACGCAGCCACAGGGTTTCGATACCATGACAGTCGCCCCGATTGCCGCACCGCGGCAATAGAGCAGGAGAGTGGAGTAAGGAGAGAGGAGAGCAAACGGAAGTTCATCGGCCGCCCCCAGCGCCGCCTTCCGTCAGGCCTCCTGCGGTCTCCTCTCTACTTTCTCCTTTCATTTCCAGCAGCTACGATCCAACCCATGGCTTTTGCCTTCGAGAAGCTGCACGTCTACCAGAAGGCTATCTCGTTCGCCGATGCGATCTGCACCCTGACCCGGGAATTTCCCCGCGGCTATTTCTTTCTCGCAGACCAACTCAACCGCGCAGCCCTGTCCATTGCCGCCAATATTGCTGAAGGCAATGGTCGCTTCACCAAGGCCGACCGCCGTAACTTTTTTGGGATAGCGCGTGGCAGCGTGCAGGAATGCGTGCCGTTGTTGGAATTGGCGCATCGACAGAAATTACTTGCTCCCGACCGCCACACCCACCTCCGCGCCAACCTCGAAGAAATCGCCAAAATGCTCTCCGGCTTGATCCAGGGCCTGGACCGGCGGCTACGCTAGCCGACTCCCGCGCCTGTCGTGCTCCGCCATCGCAACTCCACACCTGTCTGGCGGGTAAAGCTGGATACCTGCCAGCGGATGCCCCTGACCTATCATGCCGCGCCATGCCTATGCCTACGCCCCCGCCGATGGTTCGTCGTCTGCTGCGTTATTGGTTCCTGCCGATCCTGCTGCTGGCGGTGCTGCTGGCGTCCTGTCGTACGCCGACGGCCCTGCAACCCGCCGCCGACCGAACCTCGCCGCAGGATGCCGACGCCATCGCGGCGTGGGTGTCCACGCTGGCGTCCCCGAAGATGGAAGGGCGCGGCATCGGCACCGCCGGGTTGACCCACGCCCGGGATTGGTTGGTTGAACGCTTTCTCGAACTCCAACTCCAGCCGGCGGTGGGGGGCAGCTATCTGCAGTCCTTGACCGTCTCGGCAGGGGTGGAAGCATCCCGGCAAACCCTGGCGTTCACCATCGGTTCGCAGCGCATCGAAGCGGCGCCGCTGGTTGATTACGTGGCGCTGGGCTTCTCGCCCAATGACATCTTTGTCGGGCCGCTGGTGTTTGTGGGCTATGGCGTGGACGACGCGGCGCGGCAGTACCACAGCTTTGGCGATCCGCCGCGGCCGTTGAATGGCAAGGTCGCCGTGGTGTTTCGCTATGAGCCGATGGATGAGCAGGGGCGCAGTCGCTGGGTGGCTGAGCATGAGTCCTGGTCGTTGGCGGCACGCTTGACGCAGAAGGTGCAATGGGCAGCCGAACGCGGCGCCTCGGCGGTGTTGTTCGTCAATCCGCCCAAGCGCGGCGACGAAGGCTTGCTGTCGACCAACTCGACGGTGGCGGGACTCACCACCATTCCCGCCGTGCACATCAGCACCAATCTGCTGTCGCGGCTGTTGCTGGCGGCTGGACGTGATCCCACCGTTGCGTTGTCCACCTACCAGCAGCGCGCCGACGCCGGCACGCTGGGGCCGGATGAACTGGGCGTCAGCGTGGTGGGCGAGGTGGAGCTGACCCGCCAGCAGGCGACGGTGGAGAATGTCGTCGGCGTGCTGCCGGGGACGGGCGCGCTGGCGTCGCAATGGGTGGTGATCGGGGCGCACTATGACCACCTGGGCTACGGCGACGTCGGCTCGCTCGCCGAGCGCGGGCTGCATGCGGTGCATCCCGGCGCCGATGACAACGCCTCCGGGGTTGCCGCTTTGCTGCAGACCGCCAAACTCCTGCGCGAATGGACGCAACTGAGCGCAGCGTCCGCGACCGACCGGCGCAGCGTGCTGCTGGTCGGCTTCACCGCGGAGGAACGCGGTCTGCTGGGCTCCACGCATCTGCTGGCGCACCTGGACGAACTGCAACTGAAAAAGGACCAGATCACCGCCATGCTGAACTTCGACATGGTGGGCCGGCTGCGCGACGATCAACTGCTCATCACCGATGCCGCCACCGGCCGCGGGTTGGAACAACTGCTGCGCGACGCCAACCGGGCATCAGGCGCCGGCCTGCAGGTGCGGTTTGAGCCGCTGGGTTTTGGCGGCAGCGATCATCAATCGTTCCACCAGCACCGGATTCCCGCGGCGCATTTCTTCACCGGCGGGCATGGCGATTACCATCGGCCCAGCGATACGGCGGACAAGGTCAACGCTGCCGGCATCGCGCGGATTGCCCGCGTGGCGGCAACGGCGGCGCTGGAGTTGATGACGCGCTCCACGCCGTTGCGGTTTGATCCCGAGGGCCTGCCGCGCCCGTGGCTGGTGCGCAGCCGGGTTTACCTGGGCGTCCTGCCGGATCATGCCGCCCTCGACCGCACGGACGGCTGCCCCGTGGGCGCGGTGGCGCCGGCGAGTCCCGCGCAGGCGGCGGGGCTGCGTTCGGGCGATGTACTGGTGAGCTGGAATGGCCAGCGCGTGGGCAGTTTTCACGAGCTGACCCGACTGCTGGGCGCGGCGCAACCGGACCAGACGGTGCGTTTGCGGGTGCGGCGGGGCAAGGAAACTATTGACCTGACCGTGACGTTGCGCGCCCGATAGCTATGATTCGCATATGGACGAACGTGAAACTGGTGTGGTGATCGTGGACCACGGCTCGCGCCGGGCGGAATCCAACCTCATGTTGGAAGCCTTCGTGACGCGATTTCGTGAGCACACGCGCTATCGGATTGTCGAGCCGGCCCACATGGAATTGTCGGAACCGAGCATCGACACCGCCTTTGACCGCTGTGTGGCGCAGGGCGCCAAAGCGGTGGTGGTGATTCCCTACTTCCTGCTGCCGGGCAAGCATTGGGATCAGGACATCCCGGCCTTGTCGCGGGCCGCGGCGCGGCGCCATCCCGGCGTGCAGTTCATGGTGGGGGCCCCGATCGGGCTGCATCCGATGATGCTCGATGTGATCAAGGCCCGGCTGGATCACTGCGTCGCCCACGCCAATGGTCAGGCGCCCGAGTGCGAGTCCTGTGCCGGCACCGGCCGCTGTACGCTGTCCACGGAAGTTGATGTGAAGGTGTCCGCCAAAGGCAAGAGCTGAGGATGGCAACCGCGTCTGGGTGGGCCACTTCACCCCGGCGATGTTTTGTGGTGAAATGGGCAGTGCATGCAGACGATGAGTTGGTCCATAGCCCGGCTTGGCAGTCGCTTCAGCTTATTGCTGGAACCACACCAACGGCAGATCCGCTACAGCGGCGTCGGTCGTTTCCTCGACAGCGCTGCGGACCTGGCGGTGGGGCTGGTGTTGCCGGATGGCACGCGACGAGCGATGCCGTTCACCAAGCTGGTGGACCCGTTCTACAACGTCGAGCAGTTCGAACGCACCAACTCCATCACCTACCGCGCCCACAGCCCCGAATACCGCCTGCGGTTCGAGTTCAACCTGCACAGCGTGTTTTATCCGCAGGATGAAAAGCTGTGCCTGATGCCGGCGTTTTATCTGGAGGTGCGGGTCAACCCCGTCGAACAGGTGCGCTGGATCAAACCCCAGGGCGACACGCCGCGCGAGGTGGAGTTGTTCCTGCGCCTGGATCGTCCCGGTGCGCGACAAAGCGGGCAATCGGGCTGCGTCGGGCGCGGGCCGTGTCTGGCGCTGGAGTATGAAAATACGCTGACGCCGCGCCTGACCACCAGCAATCTGGAAGCTCCGCTGCCGGATGACGGACGCACCGCGCTGGTGCGCGAGTGCATCGTCAGCCTCAACGACAATGCGATGGTCAGCGAGGACGGCAAGGAGCTGCGCGTGCGCTTGCCGGTGACGCCCATCGGCAGCGGCATCAAGTGGCGTCTGGTCTGGGGCAGCTACACCGCCGACCCGGTGCTGTGGGTCAAGCAGGACGACCGCACTATCCCCGCGAAGCTGCGCTACACGCGCTACTGGTCGAGCCTGGAAGAAGTGATGACCGACGCCGTCGCCACCCGCGATCAGCGGCTGGTGCAGTCGCGCAATCTGGAAAAAGCGCTCGAGCAGGCGCCGCTGCGCGCCGCCGAGCGGCATCTGCTCAACCAGAGTTTCCAGCAGTTCCTGAGCAACACCTTCTGGTGCGATCTGCCCGCCGAGGAGCCCATGGCGGCTCCGGGCAGTTGGTTCTCCACCTGGGGCGGCAGCGGTTTCGCCCACGCCATGCTGGACGTGGAGTACAACGTCGCGCTGGTGTACCTGTGCCTCTGGCCGCAGTTGCTCGGGCAGCAGTTCGCGCAGTGGGCGCGGGCGGCGACCGTGCATGAGCCTTCGCGCGGGCGCTGCATGCCGCGCGACCTGGGCCGGGGCCATCTCGTCGGCCGCGCCAGCGCCGGCCCGGACATGCCCGTCGAGCACAACAGCAACTTTCTGCTGCTGCTGCAGGCCTACACCCACTGGACCGGCGACCTGGGCCCGGTGCGCCAGCACGCCGACCTGGTCGCGCAGCTTGCCGACTATCTCGTGTGGACCGACCGCGATGAATCCGGCTTCGCCAGCGAAGGCGTGCTCAACGGCCTGCACGACGCCGGCCCCGCCCAGCAGTTCGGCCGCAAGCAGACCTACCTCGCCATCAAACGCCTGGCGGCGCTCAATGCCGCGACCAACCTGCTGCGCCAAGCCCAACGCGGCGAACACGCCCAACGCTATGAAAACCTGGTGCATCGCTTCGTCAGCGAAGTCGATCACGCCGCCTGGCTGGGCGACCACTATGCCGTCTGCGTCGATGCCTCGGCCGCGAATCTGCGCGACGTCTGGACCGACCAGCCGCTGCCGTATGAACAACTCCCCGGCTGGGACGCCTACAGCATCTACACCGGCAACGGCCTGCTGCTGCCGCTGCTGACCGGGCATCCCTTGCTGCTGACGCATCACCGCCTGTGGACCGACATCACCAACTCGGTGCGCGAAACGCTCGGGCCCTACGGCTGCGGGCACACCAGTCTCGACAAGGAAGCCGTGTGGGTCAGCCAGAACCTGTGGCGCGACCATTTGGCGCGCTATCTGGGTCAGGCGGGGCCGAGCTTCGCCCAGGGGTACTGGGATCTGCAGGTGATGAGCAACACCGCCGGGCAGAGTCTGGGCTTCGTGGACACCTACATCGGCAACAACCTGTGTTTCCACCCGCGCGGCATCGTCGCCATGGGTTACCTGTTGTGCGGCCCACGCCTGACCATCGACCAACTCGCCCCCGGCGGCCCACGCTTCACGCTCAAGCCGGACCGCACCTACGCCCAGCGCTGGCCGCTGTTGCCGCTGGCGGATTGGAAAGCGGGCAAGATTCCCATCTGCGTGGTGGAGGTCAATGCGGACGGCAGCCGGGTGTTGATCGAAAACGAGATGGACCCGGTGACCGTGCTCACGCCCAATGTCGAAGGCGGCGCCACCATCGGGTAGCGCCGGCTGCGAGCGATGCACCACCATGCCGATCTTGCAGGTCCGGGCTTGCCCGGACATGAAGTGACCCCCACGCGCAAGCAACCAGCAACTCACCAACCACATCTGAGCACTGCGCCAACAGCTCCGCGCATATCCAAGCAATGTCCGGGCCAGCCCGGACCTACATTGCTGCAACTGCGTTGTGGTGACGACTGGGCTTACTGATGCACGCCGGTGTCCGCCATGACGCGCACGCGGGCGCTGGCGGTGCCGTCGAGGATTTCGCGCACCAGGCGGGCGATGCCGGCGGTGTCCAGGCCGGTTTCCGCCAGTTGCTTGTTGCGGCTGTCCTGGCGCACCCAGCGTTCGGGCATGCCCAGCCGCCAGATGCCGTCGGTGGAGAGGCGCTGCTGATTGCAGGCTTCGAGCACCGCGCTGCCAAAGCCCGCGGTGAGGGTGTGGTCTTCCACCGTCAACACCGGCACGCCGGCTTCGATCAGTTCCCGCAGCAGTTCGATATCCACCGGCTTGGCGAAGCGGGCGTCATACACCGCCAGGTCGTAGCCCTGCTGCGCCAGCTCGCGCTGCGCCGCCGCGGCGTGGTACACGCTCACGCCGTACGCCAGCACCGCCAACTGCGGCTTGTCGCCCTGCGCGGGCAAGACCAGATTGGCTTTGCCCAGCACAAACGGCAGGGTCTGTTCCTGCAGCGGCTGGGCGGCGACATTGTCGCGCGGGTAGCGGATGAAGCTGGCGCCGCGGTCGTACTGCCGCATGAACTCCAGCCCCGCCCGCAGCGTCGGCTCATCGCACGGCGCCAGCAGCGCCGCATTGGGGAAGACGCGGAACATGCTCACATCCATGAAGCCGTGGTGCACCGCGCCGTCGCCGCCGACGTAACCCGCCCGGTCCATACAGACGCGCACCGGCAGGCCCTGCAGCGCCACTTCCTGGAACACCTGGTCCAGGGCCCGCTGGCTGAAGGTCGAATACACCGCGAAAAACGGCTTGACCCCCGCCTTCGCCATGCCGGCGCACATGTCCATCGCATGCGACTCGCAGATGCCCGTGTCGATGGTGCGCTCGGGGAACTGCTTCATCACCTTGTTCAGACCGGTGCCGTCGGGCATCGCGGCAGTGATGGCGAAGACCTTTTCATCGCGCTGCATCACGTCGATCATGGCGTCGGCGTAAGCCGTGGTGAAGCTGCGCCCGCTGCTCTTGAGTTCGACCCGGCAGCCTTCGACGGTAAACGGCTTGGGGCTGTGGAAGGTGGTGGCGTCGCCCTCGGCGAAGTCGTAGCCCTTGCCCTTGACGGTCTTGACGTGCAGCAGCACGGGGCGTTCGAGCGTCTTGAGCTCGTTGAGCATTTCGATCAGCGTGGGCAGGTCGTGCCCGTCGATGGGGCCGACGCACTTGAGCCCGAAGTGCTCGAACATGTGGTCGTGCGCCAGGGCGGCCTTGGTCATCTCGCCCACGCGGTGGTAGGCCTCCTCGATCGCCGCGCCGCCGGGGATGCGCTGGAGCATTTCGTGGGCGCGCTTTTTGAAGTCGCCATACATGGGATTGACGCGCACGCGGTCGAAGTAGCTCGCCAGCGCGCCCTGGGGCGGGGCAATGGACATGCCGTTGTCGTTGAGCACGACGAGGAACTGGCGTTTGAGGGTGCCGGCGTTGTTGAGGCCTTCGAGCGCCACGCCGTTGACGATGGAGGCGTCGCCGATGAGGCTGACCACGCGCCGCTGGCCTTGTCCCAGGGCGGTGTCGCCGCGCGCCAGGCCCACGGCCGTGGAAATGGCGGTGCCGGCGTGCCCGACGCTGAACAGGTCATACGGGCTTTCGCGCGGCTCGGGGAAGCCGCTCATCCCCGCGCTGGTGCGCAGCTTGCCCAGCAGTTCCAGCCGCCCGGTCAGCAGCTTGTGCGGATAACACTGGTGCCCGACGTCGAACAGCAGGCGATCGCTGCCAAAGTCAAAGACGTAGTGCAGAGCGATGGAGAGTTCCACGACGCCCAGGTTCGGCGCCAGGTGGCCGCCGGTCTTGGAAACCTGATGGCAGATGGCGTGACGAATTTCCTGAGCGAGCTGGGGCAACTGGTCGACCGCGAGCCGCTTGAGGTCGGCTGGACTTTTGATGTCCGGCAGCAGGACGAGGTTGGGCGTTTCATGCGGGGAGCACTGGACGGGCTTGACGGCGCTGGCGGCCGGCGCGTCGGTGCCGCATTCCGTTCCCGGCGTGGTGGGCGTAGCGCTCTGGTCGGACGAGGTGGAAGTGGTCGTCATGATTGAATCTGCCTCCAGGCGGGCCGAGGAGCTGTCCCACGGCAAAAGGAAAGCATAGGGGGGTTACCTTGCTCAGTTCGAACGCACCGCCATGTAATCGCAAAGCTGGCGCAGCGGATCGGCGGCGGGGCCGAAGGTCTGCAGCGCGGCGCGGGCGGCTTCATGCAGGCGGGCGATCTCGCGGCGGCTGGCGTCCAGACCGATGACCGCGGGGTAGGTGAGTTTGTTCTGGGCGATGTCCTTGGCGGCGGTCTTGCCCAGATGCTCGGTGGTCTGGGTGACGTCCAGGACGTCGTCCACGACTTGGAACATCAGGCCGATCGTTTCGCCGTAGCAGGTGATGGCGTCCAGTTGCGCTGCATCGGCATGGGCGACCAGCGCGCCCATCCGGCAGGCGCAGCGGAGCAGGGCGCCGGTCTTGTGGTGATGAATCGTCCGCAGCCGGGTCATGGCGTCCACTTCGGCGGCGAAATCCGGCAGCGTGTCATACACCTGGCCGGCGATCATGTCGTCCGTGGCGGTCGCCAGCTCGCGCACCAGCGTGGCGGCCAGCTCGGCAGGTTGCACCTGAGTGACCAGCAGTTCGAACGCCAGGGTGTTCAGCGCGTCGCCGGCGAGGATCGCCATGGCTTCATTGGTGTGCTTGTGCAGCGTGGGGCGACCGCGGCGCAGGTCGTCGTCATCCATGGCGGGCAGGTCGTCATGCACCAGCGAGAAGCAGTGGATCATTTCGATCGCCGCGGCAGGGGCCAGGGCGATCTGGCGCGGCGCGCCCAGGGCTTCGCAGCAGCGCACCACCAGCACCGGCCGCAACCGCTTGCCGCCGCCCAGCAGCGCGTAACGAATGGCGGCGTCAAGGTTTGCCGGCAGGGGGCGCTGGTCGAGAAAGCCCTCGACAAAACGCTCCACATCGCCGGCGGGTTCCGTCAGTTGCGCTTTGTCAAAAGTGGTGGACACGCTGGACGTCATGACAACCCGCTTAAGCTGGGAAACGAAAGGGTGAATTATAAGTCCAGCCGCTGCCGGTCACAACGCGCTGCAAATCCTGCCCTGGGTCGAACAGGGGCTACAGACCCGAAACGGCAACGACGCAGCGGGCGCCGGGTTACCGGGCATCCGTCAGTTTGCCCAGTGGTGGGATGACGTTCAAACGCGCTGTCCGTTGCTGACGCTTCGCGCCCGTGGCTGCCGCGCGCGCGCCTGAATCGCTAAACTGCCGCGCCTATCAACCATTCCCCCACGCACCTGTTCCTGGAGTAGCTGACCATGCCCCTGATCGACATGCCTCTGGACAAACTCAAGACCTACCCCGGCATCAACCCCCGGCCGACCGATTTTGACGACTACTGGACCCGCGCCCTGGCGGAAATGCGCGCCGTCGATCCGCAGCTCGAACTGGTGCCCGCCGAATACCAGACTCCCTTCGCCGAGTGCTTCCATCTGTACTTCACCGGCGTCCGCGGCGCCCGCATCCACGCCAAGTACCTGCGCCCGCGCCGGCCCCAGGGATCGACCCCTGCCCCGCACCCGGCGGTTGTGCAGTTCCACGGCTACTCCGGCTCCAGCAGCGACTGGCACGACAAACTGCCCTACGTCGCCCTGGGCTTCTCCATCGCTTCCCTGGACTGCCGCGGACAAGGCGGCCAAAGCGAAGACCTGGGCGGGGTCAAAGGCAACACCCTGCGCGGGCACATCATCCGGGGTTTGGCGGAGGGGCCGGACCAACTGCTGTTTCGCCACATCTTCCTCGACACCGCACAACTCGCGGGCATCGTGATGAACCTGCCGGAGGTCGACGCCGAGCGCGTCGGCTGCTTTGGCGGGTCGCAGGGCGGAGCGCTGACGCTCGCGTGCGCCGCGCTGGAGCCGCGCATCAAGCGTGCCGCCCCCGTGTTTCCCTTCCTGTGCGATTACCAGCGCGTGTGGGAGATGGACCTCGCCAAAGGGGCGTACGAAGAGCTGTCGATTTTCTTCCGCCTGTTCGACCCGCGCCACGAACAGCACGCCGAGTGGTTCCGCCGGCTGGGGTACATCGACATTCAGCACCTGGCGCCGCGCATCCAGGCGCAGGTGATGATGGGCGTGGGCCTGATGGACACCATTTGCCCGCCGTCGACGCAGTTTGCCGCGTTCAACAAGATCAAGTCGCCCAAGGAAACGGTGATCTACCCCGACTTCGGGCACGAGAGCCTGCCGGGGTTCGTGGATCGGACGTTGCAGTTTTTGGCGCAGTTGTAGCTGTCCGGTTGCACGCCATCGGGCATAAGTGGGAATTTCCCACTGGTCCACCTTGGGTCCATGAGCTAGAATGTCGATATCGCCTTGGAAAGGGCTTGCTCATGCTCACCCGCACCACCGACAGCAAGGGCCGCATCACGCTGGGGGAGAAGTTCGCCAATCGCACGGTATTGGTTGAGGAAATTGACGAAACTGAGGTGCGCGTGACCCTGGCGCGGGTGGTGCCGGAGCGCGAGGCGTGGCTGTATGACCATCCCCGGGCCTTGGGGCAGGTGCGTCAGGGCTTGCAACAGGCTCGTCAGGGCAAGCTGACCGCCGGGCCGAATCTGGCTAAGGCGCGCAAACTTGCCGCCCGCGCGACTGAAGACAGCGAGTGACGCGCGATGGCATCCACCTTGCGTTGGACTCCAGCCGCGAGCGCAGCTTTCAGTGACTTGCAGGAGCAAGCGCAACGTGCGTTGCGCACCCGTCAGCGTGCGAAAGCCAGCAAATCCAGCCAGCCCGAGGGATTGTTCAAACAGGTGATCAAATGCCTGGACCTGCTGACGGAGAATCCCCGTCATCCGGACTTGCGCACGCATGAGTATCACTCACTTGAGCATCCGTACGAACGCGACGGGAAGGTGTTTGAAGCCTACGTGCAGAACCGCACGCCGGGCGCTTACCGGGTGTTCTGGTGCTATGGCCCGCAGACGCGGCAGATCACCATCATCGCCATCACGCCGCATCCCTAGCGGAGTTCACGGGGCATGTGCTGCCGCCGCGGCGGTCACCTTGCCCCGAACCCATAGCTCGCCCAGCGCTGCGTCACGCGCTGCTTGATCGCGTCATCCATCTTGAGCAGTTTGGGCCAGTCGCGGATGGGTTGGCCGTTGACTTCCTCGCCGGGGATTTTGCGCGTCGCGTCGATGCCCAGCTTGTGCCCGGCGCCCAGCCGCGGGGCGGCATGGTCCAGGATGTCCAATGGGCCATTGACGATTTCCAGATCGCGCCCGGGATCGACATTGGCGCACACGTGGAACCACACCGCGTCGTGGTCGTGCACGTTCACGTCCTCATCCACCACCACGATCAGCTTGGTCCACGCCATCTGCCCGGCGCTCCAGATCGCGTGCATCACCCGCCGGGCCTGCAGCGGATATTCCTTGTGAATCTTGAGGAAGGCACAGTTGTGGAACGCGCCGAACATCGGCAGGTCATAGTCGATGATGTCATGCACCAGCGTCTGCAGCAGCGGCAGGAACAGCCGTTCGGTCGCCTTGCCCAGGAAGTAATCCTCCTGCGGGGGCAGGCCCACGACCGTCGCGGGATACACCGCATCGCGGGCGTGCGTGATGGCGCTCACCTCGAACAGCGGATAGCGGTCCGGCAGCGAGTAGAACCCGGTGTGATCGCCAAACGGTCCTTCAAACACCGCGCCCGGTCCCAGCGACGCCAGCGGCGCGCCATCCGTGATCACACTTCCGGGGGCGCGGGGGTCATAGCCGATGAAACCCGCTTCCGTGCTCACATAACCTTCGATCACGATTTCCGCATTGGCGGGCACGTGCAGGTCAATTGTCTTGCACGGCGTCAGCTCGATCCCCGCGTCATTGAGGAATCCCGCCAGCAGCAGTTCGCTGATCCCCGGCGGGCACGGCGCGGTGGCGGCATAGGGCAGCACCGCTTCGCCCCCGAGCACAATCGCCAGCGGCATCGGTTTGCCCAGTTGCTTCCACATTCGCCAATGCCGCGCCCCGTCGTGGTGCATGTGCCAGTGCATGGCGGTGTGATTGCGATCGACGAGCTGGGCGCGGTACATCCCGATGTTCCGGCTCAGGCGCGGCCCTTCTTTCCCCGCATCCTCGGGCGCAATGGTGTACATCCCGCCCAGCGTGATGAAGCGGCCTTCGCCTCCCGCCGTGCCCGCCTGCTGGGGCGACACGGGATACCCACAGGTGCGCGGGTCGCCGTCGTCCGGCCAGCATTTGAGAATCGGCAGGTCGAACAGGTTGACCTCGGCGCCCGTCTTGACCACCTGCTGACAGCGCCCCCCGCGCGTCAGCCGGGGCGTGTAGGACGCCAGCTTCGCCAGCTCCGGCAGCTTCTTGAGTTTGTCCATCAAACCCACCGGCGGCTCAGGCTTGATGATCCGGGCGATCTTTTCCGCCAGCCGGGTGAACCCGCCGTCGGTGCAGCCCAGCGCCATTTCCATCCGCCGATAGCTGCCGAAGGTGTTGATCGCCAGGGGAAATTTCGCGCCTTCGACATTCTCAAACAGCAGCGCCTGACCTCCCAGATGGGCGAAGCGCGGGTCGAACTGCCGAGCGAATTCGCTGACCCGTGGGGCGGGCGACTTGCTCATCCGGTCGGCGATCTCGGTGATTTCCAGCTTCGGCGACACCGGCACGCCGATGCGCCGCAGTTCGCCTTCGCGCTCCAAAGCCGTCAGAAATTCGCGCAGGGTTGCATACATGCTCAAGCTTCCTTACCGGCGCTTGCCGCGCCGCCACAGGGCATCGACGCTCAGCGCGCCGCCGCCGACGTGACCCAGCAGCAGCGCCAGCGTCAGCAGCATGACATTGACGTGAAACGGACCCGGTCCGTCAAAAAAGCGATCCGCCAACAGCAGCGCGAGGTTGATCGACACCAGCATCGCCGCCACCGCCCACGCCGAGATGCGCGTGTACCAGCCCAGCACCAGCGTCGCCCCGAACAGCAGTTCCAGCCACGGCAGGCTGTAGCCATAGGGCAGCGCCAAAAACTCCGGCAACCAGCGCGGCCGAAGCGCTGCGAAGCTGCCGTGGTAAAACTTGCCCACCCCGCCACGCACTTTGGTTAACCCCGCCAGCGCGAAGTACAAACCCAGCGCCAGCCGATTCAGCAGCAGCAGCACGCTCAAGGTGGGATTGGTGGTCAGGGCTTGGTTGCGCATCGGCGGATCTCCTCACGCTGAAATCAGTTTCACCACAGAGACACAGAGAACTCAGAGCAAAGATCAGAGACAAACTTTTTCTGCAGCAGCCCGACTGGTTTTACTCTGTGCTCTCTGTGACTCAGTGGTGAATTCTGCTTCATCTTCATGCACGTCCCAGTTCCACGCTGCGCGCCTGCGCGGCCGCGATGGCGGCGACCACGGCATCGCCCACTTGACGCGCTTCCATCACCCCGATCGCCGCCGCCGTGGTCCCGCCGGGGCTGGTCACCTTGCGACGCAGTTCCGCCGGCGTGTCGGATGATTCCGCCAGCAGCTTCGCGGCGCCCAGGATGGTTTGCCGCACGAACGTGTCGGCATGTTCACCCAGTCCCAGTTGTGTCGCCGCTTGCGCCATCGCTTCCGCGAGGTAAAACACATACGCCGGCCCCGACCCGCTGACCGCCGTGACGGCATCAATCAACGTCTCGGGAACCCGCACCGCTTTGCCGCCGGCTGCAAACAGACGCTGCGCCAGCGTGCTATCAGCGTCCGTAGCGTGCTGGCCCAGCGCAATCCCCGCCATGCCCGCCCCCGCCAGCAACGGCGTGTTGGGCATCACGCGAATCACCTTCACGGCCGCGCCCGCCGCCTGCTCGATCTTCGCGCTGCCGATCCCCGCCATGATGCTGATGACCACCTGGCGCTGCGTATCAAGCTGGCCCAGCAACGCGGCGATCTGCGGCAGGGTCTGCGGTTTGACCGCCAATAGCACCTGTTTGGCGCTGCGCAGCGCGGCAGCATTGTCGGGGGCGATGGCGATGCCGCGCTGGGCGAACAACTCACAGCGTGCGGGCGAAGGGTCGGCGGCAATCATCTGGTCGGCAGACAGCACGCCGGCGCGCAGCGCGCCCAGGGCGATCGCTTCCGCCATGTTGCCTGCACCGATGAAACCCAATTCATATTGCATGACCTGAAGCCTCCTGCATGAGACAAAACGCCGGCGACGCCGCAAGCAGCGCGCCGGCCAAGCCATGGTAGCAGGGGAAAGCGGCTTAGGCCGCCAGGTGATAGGTGGTCTGACCCGCCACCGCGTCGAAGCATTGCTCGACCAGTTGGCAGGTCGCTTCCAGGTCGCCGCTGTGCAGACGCAGGCAGGTGGCATGGGCCGCCAGCGTGGTCAGCAGATTCATCCCGGCGGCGGAGAAATGCTCGCGGTTGAAGCTCAGTTCGCCCAGTTCCAGCGCGGCGGCGGCACGGGTGATCGGCAGCGTGCAGGGCTGCTGCAATGCCCGGTATTCCGGGAACAGCACCAGCCGCACGGGGCACGCCGCACCAATGCTGCCCGGCCCCAGCGTGTGCGGGTTCACATAGCCCACCGCGCCTTTGAACGCTTTGGCGTAATGCCGGCGGCGCCACAGGGGCAAGCCCAGCGCCTGCACCAACGGGAAGGAGCCCGCCTTGATGCACAACGCCTTGGGAAACGGATGCAGCGTGAGCGTGGCGGGATCAAGCAGGGCGAATTCGTCGGACAGGTATTGCCAGCCCCGCGCCAGCAGCGCCGCGGCAAGGGTGCTTTTGCCCGAGCCGGAGCGGGCGGCGATGATCAGCCCCGCCCCGTCGCGCGCCAGGGTGGCGGCATGCAGTTGCAGGTATTGCCGCTGCGTGGCGATCATCCGCCAGTTGATGCCCCACTCCAGATACGGCAGCACTTCATTGGCGCGGCGGCTGGTGAACAACTCCACGCCATCGCCCAGAATGCTGTAACGCGCCAGCGGCGACCAGCGGCTGGTCTCCCGGCGGGCGCTGACCCGAATGACGGGAATCTGCGCCATTTCAGACACCGGCGGGCGCAACTGGCCCGAGTACAGCGCCTGCACATCCGTCAGCGCGTCGGGCAGATCGCTGCTGATTTCGACGGCAAAGGGGCCTAGCTGTACGGTCACCGGCGGCGGCGTGCTCATGGCTGGACCTCCGGATCCTGCAGCAGGTCATGGGCGGTCAGCAGCGCCAGCATCTGCAGCGTATCCTCGCGGGCGCGGTCCTCATCCACGTCATAGTGGGTGCGCAGCGACATCACCGCGGCGCCCAGCGTCAGGCGGTCCTGACAGCAGCGCCACAGCAGGCGAACCGTGGGGTTGAGTCGAAAGCTCGCGCCGCGCTGCGGATCAAGCAGCACCGCTTCCTCATCCAGTTCATGCAGTTGCAGATGCGCGGCGGGCGTGGGCAGGGGCAACTGATCGTCCCAGTGGGCCCAGTGCCCGGCCGGCAGATGATCGGTGACGGATGCGCAATGGCAAGTCATGAAATCTACTCCAGCGACAGCGGCTTCCGCAGGGGGAAGCTTAGGAAACGCCACTGGCGCCGGAGGCGAAAGCAGTGCGCGAAGCCGCCAGCGTGACCACCACCGGGGCGATGTAGGCGGCCTTGCGGGCGGCCTGCTGCACAAACTGCCGCCGACTGCTGCGCACCGGCGCGGGCGCGACGTCAGGGGACGGCGCGGCGGCGGGACGGTCGGATTCAGGTTGGTGCGGCTGGTGGGTCATGGTTGCTTGCCTTACTCCCTTACATCGGCGATCCAGTGGGGCGCGATCAATCGTCTGTAACGTTTATTACGCTGCTTGCTTCTGGGTAAGCGGCGAATGTCCGGTAAATGCCGCTGCGGCGGCGTTCGGTTCAACGGCCTCGGGGGCGAAGCCGGCGGCTGGCGGCGGTGCGACCACTTCCGGCGGCGCCAGGCGCACGACATCATCGGGGCGCAGGTGGCGCAGGGCGATCAGCCGGCCGTCGACCAATCGGGCGTTGGGCCGGGCGCCGACTTGCAGATAGCGCCATTTGCCGACCAACTCCCCGGCCGGCAGCGTGGTTGCGCGTGCGCCGTGGCGCGGCGAGCGTCTGGTGCAGCGGCCGATCAGCGTGCCCGGCGGCAGGTCACGGTTGGCGCGGACCTGCCATTGGCCGGCGTCGTCTTTTTCGATCCGCGTCCTGCCCAGCTTGCGCCACGCCCATTGCAGGTGGCGCGTCACCGGCTGGGCGAAGCGCGCCAGATGGGCGGCCGGCAGCCAGAGCGGATGCTCGTGCGGATACCACTGCCGCATATGCTCCCGGCCAGGCAGCCACACGGCGGCGGCATACCCGAGCACAAACCGCGCGCCCGGCGTGGTCAACATATTCACCAGGGCGTGGCCCACGGGGTGCTCATCGTCGCGCGGGGCGTGCCAGAGCGCCAGCCGATCGCGCCAATTGGGTCTGGCGCTGTTCAACTCCTGGCGCACGGCGGCGGGCAACAGGGGACCAGCTTCGGCTTCCACCTGCGCCAGCGCGGTGCGCAGCGGCAGCAGCAGACGCCATTGCCGGGCGGCCGACAGCAGGTAATTCCAGTCCAGGTCGGCGTGATGGCGGCGCAGCCAGCGTTCGATATCCAGCCGCCAGCGCGCGCCCTTGCAGCCGTGGATCGCCCAGTGGACCGCCAGATGCAAAAGCATGTCCTCCGTCCCGGGCACGAGGATGGACGTCTCGCCCCATGGCACCCGCTTCGCCCGCGCCCACAGCGCGTCGTCAGGCGTGAACTGCTTGTAGCGCAGCGTGCGGAAGGGGCGGACATGAATATCCATCACCACGGGAAAGCACGAGCCGGCGGTGAATTCCGCTTCGTAGTAGTAGCGCGGGAAAAAGTCGTCGCGCACCAGTTGCTGACTCGGCTGGGCGTCCAGCTCGCGCAGCAGGGCGAAGAACGCGTCGATCTCATCCGGGTGAATCAGCAGGTCCAGATCGCTCATCGCCCGCTGGTCCGGCTGATCGTAAAGCAGCAGTTGCAGGGCGGCGCCCTTGAGCGCCATGACGCGCAGGCCGCGTTGCTCGGCGGCCCGGGCGATGCGCTGCAGGTAGGCGAGCATCCGCCGATTGCGCCACGCCAGCGCCAGCGTGCGGGCGGCGGCGGGTTGTGCAGCGGCGTGGGCTGGTTCCGTCACGTCTGCGCTCCCTGCCCCCAGATGTTGCGGAGGACTGACCAACGTCATCCAGGCGCGGAATCCAACCGGCGCTCGGAAGCGTTGCCAGGATTGTTATCGGGATGACGCGGGGGCGCAGTGGAGAAGTTGCGCCAGGTCCGGTAACGCGCCAGTCATCGGCCGCTCAGCAGCGCTGGGCGACCATCAGCCCATCGCGGATGGGCACCAGCGAAGCGTTCCAGCGCGGGCTGCGGTAGACCAGTTCGGTCATGCGGCGAATGCCCTGCGTGGCGGGTTCCTGATCCACATCGTCAAACAGTCGACCGTGCCAGAGCATGTTGTCGGTCAGCAGCAGGCCGCCGGTGCGCAGGTGGGTTTCGACAACCGGCAAAGCGTCGGGATAGCCTTGCTTGTCGATGTCGCAAAAGATGATGTCGAACTGGCCGGTTTGTTCGGTGAGCGCGGCGACGGCTTCGCCCACGTGGTACTGCACCAGGCCGTCGTAGCCGAGTTTGCTCAGATGGGTGCGCGCCATCTGCGAGAGTTTTTCGTCCCAGACGACATGATGGACCACCCCGCCGCCGTTTTCCTGCACGGCTTTGGCGAACCAGGCGGTGGAGTAGCCGTAGCCGGAGCCGAGTTCGAACACCCGGCGGGCGCCGGTGAGGCGGGTCAGCAGATAGCACAGGTGACCGCACGCCGGGCCGATGATGGGGAAGCGATGCTGGCGGGCGTAGTCTTCCATGGCGCGCAACTCGGCGGGCCGCTCGGGGACCAGCTCATCGAGATATTTCCCGGCAGCGGCGGAGAGCAAATCGGCAGGCATGGTCGGCTCCTGATGGCGGCGGTCAGAGGACAGCCAGACAGCATAGCGCGAGCGGGCGCGGTTAGCCAGCATCAGGAAGGGCGAGGCAGGGCCAACGCATGTATCCCGACCATCCCGTGCGGAACGAGCCCCGACCGTGAGGGAGGGGTGGTTTTCGTGGCGTCACCCCGCTGCGGCTACGCCGCAACCCCTTGCTCACGCGCGGGGCTCGTAAGCAAGCTGGTACATGCGTTTGCCCTGAAGGGCGAGGGGGAAGGGGATGGCGGAAAGAATTATGCCGCGGGGTCGGCAGCCTGCTTGTTGCCATCGGCGGTGGTGGGGTCGGCTTCGACGACGGCTTCGGCGGGCGTGGCGGCAGGGGTAGGCGTCAGCGGGCGCAAGGCGGGGCCGCCGCCGCCGACGCGCACCTTTTGGCCGCAGTTGCGACAGCGCACGCTCTTGCCGCGCGCCGATTCGGGAGCCGAGAGGATCGCGCGGCATTTCAGGTTGGGGCAAATCAGTCGAATGATCGAACTGGCCATGCGTGGTCCCCACGGCAGAGGGTGTACCGCTTCCACGAATGCTTATCGACACATGGCAATGGTGACTTGACCATTCGAGAATGCGGGGGGCGAAATCGCGGATTTTGCGTCCGGCCGATAATCCGGGACCGGCCGGTTACGGCTGCGCCAGTTCCTTGCGCCGCAGGTATTCATCCACCTTGAGCGGGATGAAGCCCATGGTCATCAGGCGCTGCTGGATGTGCTGCTGCAGCCACAGGCCCTGCGGCGAATACCAGGTGCGCTCCAGCACCTGGCCCTGCGCCAGCTTGAGGTCCAGTTGCCGGGTGATTTCCAGCACCCAGCCTTCGGACAGGCTCAGCAGGGGCGCAGGTTGCGTGGCGGCCGGGGCGGGCTCAGCTGACGCTGGTGCGGCGGCGGCGGCGAGATCGGCGGCGGCGAACACTTTCACTTCATAATCGCACCAGCCTTCATCGCGCGGCGTGCCGGTCACCAGGTTGGTCACCCGCATCCGGCTGCGGCGCACGCTGCCCCAGGTGGGCGACAAGTCCAGCGGCGGTTCGTAGGTCACGCGTACGCCGCTGCGCAGGTCATCTTCACTGCGCACCGTGAGACGTTGTCCCTCACGGGCGTAAACGGTGCGCGAGCGTCCCGACAGTTCGCTGGTCCATTGGGTCAGTTCGCCGCCGGGTCGGGTGAGTTCCAGTTGGGTGTTGGTGCGCGGGTCAATCACATTGATGCGCGCGCTGCCGCCGGTGATCAGTTGCAACGGCAACGGCGCGGCTTGATCCTGCGCCACGTCGGCGGCGCGCTCCGCGCTGCGGCAACCGACCAGCGAGCTGAACCCGCCCATCAGCAGCAGCGTCAGCAGGAGCGCCGCAGGTTGCGACGACCTGGGTGCACCTGGCTCCCGACATGTGAAATAACCTGTTGCGACAGCGAAAAAAGCCTTGGTCATCTGGAACCCTGGGTTATGATGTATTCATTATTTTGTGCTTGACCGTTCCATTCTATACCGGTGGTGGTCACATCAACGTCGACCGAGTTTGATCATTTCATTTGCGTGTTGCATAGACGTTGGGTCGAGGGTGGAGAGAACGACAACCTGATGCTGTGTTGAGCGTTGCTCGTTTCTCACCGGGTCCGCCAGGATTAAGGATTGGACATGACGGTGCTGACCGTGGTCCACGTAGCCGACGACGATGCGGCGGTGCGACAAGCACTGGCGGGTTTGTTCGAGTCGCTCGGTTACCTCACCTGCACGCACGCCACCGGCGGGGCGCTGCTCACGGCGGTCAGTGACGACCAGGTCGGCTGTGTGGTGCTCGACGAACGGCTGCCGGATATGGACGGCCTGGCGGTGCTGGGCGCCTTGCAGCAACGGCACAGCCTCCTGAGCATCATCATGCTCACGGGGTATGGCAAAGTCAGCTCGGCGGTGCAGGCGATCCAACTGGGGGCAGTCAATTACTTTGAAAAGCCCACCAGCGATCAAGTGCTGGAAACGGCGGTCCGCGAGGCGGTCGAACTGTCCCGGCAACGGCAGGCGGCGCGAGCGCAGCGGCAACGCCTGGACGCCTTGCTCAGCCGGCTGACCGCACGCGAGCGACAAGTTGCCGAGCTGATCGCTCAGGGTTTGACCAGCCGCGTCATCTCGCACCGGCTGGGTTTGAGCGATAAAACGGTCGCGGTCCATCGCGCCCAGATCATGCGCAAGCTGGAAGTTTCCGGCGTGGCGAGCCTGGTGCGCCTGCTGGTCGCGCCGACGCCGCCCCGGCTGCCCGCCGCGCAGCTTGGCCGAATGCTGGTGACCGCTTGAACGCTGCCTCGGTGCGGGGGCAGGATAAACATATGTACCAACTGGCTTACGAGCCCCGCGCGTCAGCAAGGGGTTGCGGCGCAGCCGCAGCGGGGTGACGCCATGAAAACAACCCCTCCCTCACGGTCGGGGCTCGTTCCGCACCGGACATCGGGGATACATGCGTTTGCCCTCGGTGCGGGACGCACGTTTGGGCGCACGCGCCGGCTGACTTATCATCCTGCCCATGCCTCCGCGCCGTCCATCCCGTGCCGCGTCCGCTGGTCCCAACATCACCGCTCAGGTCCGCATGGCGGCAATCCATGGCCCGGAAGCCATGTTGCGCGCGCAGCACTTCCAGACCCTGCGCACCGTCATGGAAGAAGCCCATGGCGAAGTGCAGACCATCAGCTTCCCCATGGAAACCCCGCTGGCGGAAGTGCTCGATGAGCTGCGCAGCTTCGGCTTGATGCAGCAGTACAAACTGGTGGTGGTGGACAATGCCGACCAGTTCGTCACCACCCATCGCGCTGCGCTGGAACGCTACGCCCAGAATCCGGTCGATCACGCCACGCTGGTGCTGCGCAGCGAAAAATGGAACCGCGGCAACCTTGACAAGCTCATCGACAAAGTCGGCTTTGTGGTTGCCTGTCAGGCGCTCAAACCCGCCGAAGCGGTCGCCTGGGTGCGCCAGCGCGCCCAGGAGCATTACCAATGCACGCTCGACGGCCCGGCGGCGACGCTGCTGGTCGACCGCCTGGGCGCCGACCTCATGCGCCTCGACAGCGAACTGGGCAAGCTGGCGGTCATGGCGGGGCGTGGCGGCCAGGTCGATCGCGCCCTGATCGAACAGCTCGTGGGCAAGCACAGCGACGAACAGGCGTGGGAAGTGCAGGAAGCGCTGCTCGAGGCGCTCAGCCAGCGCAAAGGCGGGGCGCTGGAGATGGTGCATGAACTGATCCACGACGCGCGCCAGCCGGAGGTGCTGGTGATGTACTTCGTCGCCGACCTGGTGCGCAAGCTGCACAACGCGCTGTACCTGAAACAGCAGGGGATGGCCGAGGCGGCGCTCGCCAAGGAAATGAAGCTGTGGGGGCCGCGGCAGGCGCTGTTCATGGGCGTGCTGCGCAAGCTGTCGACCGCCCAGGCGGGGCGCCTGCTGGACGACGTTCTGCGGGCGGATCGCCGGGGCAAAAGCGGCTGGGGAGATACCGGGCGGAATCTTGAATGTTTCTGCGCCGTGTTGGCCGATCATGTCTGACAAGGCCAGGTTGCGCACTTCACGTGCTGACCACGGTTCAGGATGAACCACCGGCCCAACTCACGAACTGCTGACGTGGCTGCGGATGCAGCGGCGTCGGCCGAGGCAGGAGGCCTCCGATCGTGTCCCAAACCCATTCTGCTATCGCGTTGGTTGGACGCTCGCTGTGGTTGCCCATGGTGCTGGGCGCCGCCGGCTGCGGCCTGAGCATTCCCGGCCTGAGCCGTCCTTCTCTAACCTATGTGCCGGGCCCGGCGCAGCCCCAGACACCTCCCGCCGCCGCCCCGGCAAGCCCCGCGCCTGGTCAGCCGCTGCGGCCGCGCGCCGCCGGCGAGCCGTCCTACGAGCAGGAGGAGGCGGTCAACCAGCAGGTGGCGGCCCATGTCGATCAACTGCTGCGCGCCATGCAGCAGGCGCAGCGACAACAAACTTCATCCCCGGGCAGCGCGCCGGCAGCGACGACTACTTCGGCGTGGACCGGCGACGCCGGCACGTGGCAGACATTGCCCGCGATCGATGCGCCGGACAACACGCATAGCGCGACGCCGCACGCTGCCGCAGCATCCGCACGTGACGCCGGCTCGGTGCGCTGGTTGGATGTCCGCACGCCCAGCGCCCGCGTGGAGCCGGCTACATATCCGACGAATGGCGTGACCACCACGCCCGCGCCGGCCGCCGCGGCAGCACCGGTAGCCGCGCCCGCCAGCACTGCGGACCTGGCGCTGATTGCCGCACTGCAGCGGCAGAGCGGAGCGTCGGAGCGCGCTCAGCCGCAACCCCGGGTGACGCCGGTTGCCCAGCCGACCCCCGCCACGCTCCGAGCGGCGACAGCGGTCAACGCCGCCGGCGGACAAACGGCGGTGCTGGCGCGGCTGCTCGATGAGATTCGTAGTGGCAACGATCCGGCGCAGGTCAAAGCCATGACGCTCGCGGCACTGAGTCTGGTCAACCCCGACGCCCGGCCGACGGCGCAGGAAATGGAAGCCCTGACTGATGAGCAGCGGCAGGCGGTGCGCCGCTTCTATGAAGCGGCCCTGCGCAGCCGCCTGGCGGACACCTCGGGTCAGGACTCCGCCGCCATGGCGGATCATCTCGACAGCCTGCTGGGTTCACAGACGCTGCACATCGCCAAAGTTCGGCTGTGCAAGAACGTCTCGGGCTTTGGCGTGTACGACCCGTTTGAAACCACCACGTTTCTCGCGGGACGCGAGCAGCCGTTGATCGTGTACCTGGAGTTGGAGCACTTCCGGGTGGTCGATCAGGGCGACTATCAGCAGGTGCGGCTGAGTCAGGAAGTGGAGTTGTACACCGACGCCGACGGACTGCGGGTCTGGCATCAGCCGGCCCAGCAGATCGTGGACAACTCGCACAATCGGCGACGAGACTTCTTCACCGTGCAACTGCTGCGGCTGCCCCAGCGGTTGGGCGTGGGTAAGTTTCGGCTCAAAGTGCGCGTGACCGACCAGCACGGCGGCAGCTTCGACGAGGTGAGTGTGCCCATCGATCTGGTGGCGGCATTCGAAACGGCGCAGGCGAAGATGAAGTAGTGCGCCGCGCTGCGGGGGCCGGGGGGCCGCATCGCAGGTAAAAAATGCAGCCTCCGAACGAATCCGGAGGCTGCGGGGCTGTGGTGGTCAGGTTGGGTGGATGGGCGCGAGCGGGCGAAAGCGGTGGTCCAGCCGGCGTGGTTTACCCCCAGGGCCACCAGGGCCAGTTGGGCCAATTCCAGCCGCCGCCGCGGTTGCCGCCGTTGCCGTTGCCGTTGTTCCCGTTGCCATTGCCGTTGTTACCGTTCCCGTTGCCGTTGCCATTCCCGTTGTTGCCGTTGCCGTGATTGCCGTTGCCGTTGTCATCATCGTCATCGTCGTTGCCGTTGGGTCCGCCGTTGCCCTGTCCGGGGTTGGAGTCATCCACGCCGTCATCGTCGTTGCCGTGACCGTTGTTGCCATCGTCATCATGATCCGTCACCTGGGTGCCGGTCCAGGGGGTGTGGTCGTCGGCGATCTGGCTGGCGGTCAGTTGCGTGTTGGTTTCGACGTGGCCGTCCATCATCAGCACGTTCATGGCGTTGAGATGGCGGGTGTCCTGGGCGAGATTGGCGAAGGCGAGGGTGTCGGCATAAGTGCCCTGGATGTTGGTCAGGCCGTTGCCCGCGCCGCCCATGGAGCCGTCGTACAGCCAGGCGACCTGGGTGGGGCGGTTGATCAGGTCCAGCCGGCTGCCGCGGACCAGGGGATCGATGTTGGCGCTGTAGCTGATGGCGGCGGTGCGCAGGGCGCCGCTGCCGATCTGTTCGACGCTCAGCAGCGAGGGCGATTCGTCAGCGCTGCAGGCGAGCACGACCTCCGGCTGATACGCGCTTAAGCCGCTTTCGAGCAGATCGCGCGGCTCGACGAACACCACCAGGCTGCCCCCGCTGGTGGTCGAGTACTGATAGAAGAAGGGGGGCAGTCCACCGCCGTGGTCGTAGCCGTAGGACTCGGTCATCAGACCCGCCTGGTGCAGATTGGTCATGCACGCGGCGCCCAGCGCCGACTCGCGGCTTTGCCGCAGGCCCGGCAAGGTCAGGCTGATGAGCACGACAATGATGGCGAACACCACCAGCACTTCGACGAGCGTAAAGGCACGGGCGTGCCGGGGGCGACGCCGGGGGGTGGTCGGGTGGTTGAACGATGCTGCCATCTCTGACTCTCCGCCAAAATGCACCGAGCCCGTCGGTGTTGGCTAAATCAAATGATTTTCCGATGAGTGGGGCCAAAGATTCAGGTGATTCAGGACGCTTGGCGCGGCGGCTGGAGCAGTGAGTGAAAATAGGGAAACCCCCAGCGCCCACCGGGCTTATCCGGAACCGCAGCGTTTGCATTTCCCCCCGCAGCGAGGATCATGCTGCGAACCTCAACCAGACCCCATCCGGCGGTTTTCCCGCCCCGTTTCGGCTGGCGTCGCATCAGGAGTGGCAATCATGGGCCACGAAGACATCCGCATCGGCACGCTCGCGCCCGTTCAACCCGGCACCCCCGAATACCTGCGCCAGATCGTCGGGCACGGCTTCGAAAGCTTCTCCCTGACCTTCTGGCAACGCATCCCCGAGAACGTGAATCTCAAGAAGATGGCCGCCGAGGTCAAAGCCGTGCTCGCCGACGCCCCCGGCGACGTGCAGCCGGTCGTCTCCAGCCTCGGGATCTTCGGCAACCCGCTGGAAGACAAGCAGACCGCCAGGGACTGGGCGCGCTGTATCGACGCCTGCGCCCTGTTCGGCTGCGACATCGTGGCGGGGTTCGCCGGCTGCCTCACCGGCCGGCCCGTGCCCGACGCCATCCCCACCTTCAAGAAAGTCTTCACCCCGCTCGCCCAGCGCGCTGCCGACAAAGGCGTGCGCCTCGCCTTTGAAAACTGCGACATGGGCGGCATCTGGTCCAGCGCCCGCTTCAACATTGCCCACAGCCCCAAAGCCTGGGAAATGATGTTCGATGCCGTCCCCTCTGACGCCATCGGCCTGGAGTGGGAACCCTGCCACCAGATGTACAGCCTCATCGACCCGCTGCCCCAGCTTCGCCAGTGGGTCAAGAAGGTCTATCACGTCCACGGCAAGGACGCCACCGTCATGTGGGATGTCGTCAAAACCAAAGGCATCCGCGGCGGCGAAACCTTCGTCCACCACCGCACCCCCGGCTTCGGCGACACCAACTGGTCCGATGTCATCACCATCCTGCGCCAGGCAGGCTTCAAAGGCGCCATCGACATCGAAGGCTGGCACGACCCCGTCTACCGCGGCGACCTCGAAATGACCGGCCAGGTCCACGGCCTCAACTACCTCAAACACTGCCGCGGCGGCGCCTTCGTCCCCACCCCGCCCATGCCCAAGTAACCCCGCGCCACCCCACCCCGCAAGCCCAGCCCACAACCCCACGCCCCCGAACCCACGCTTGCGCCTCCGCATCCCCCGCATCACCCCACAGCGCCGCCCTCGGCGCTGTTTTTCCGCGCGCTGCGGCTCACCCAAACACCCCGAAATATTCCTGGAAAAACTCCTTCACCTTCACCCCCAGCGCCACCTCATGCGGCCCAGCGTCATCGGCGACAAACACCGTCTGCCCGAATGTCGCCTCGTCCTTGAGCTCCACCCGCACCCGCCCGCGCGAAAGCGTCAGCAGTTCGGGCGCAAAGCACCACGCCGCCGCCAGCGGGTCATGGAACGTAATCTCCGGCTGATGCTGCCCGGTGAACCACACCTCCGCCTGCCGCGCCACTTCATCCAGCGGCGCGGCGGTGAAACGCTTGCGCACTTCCGCAGCCGGCATCTTGCACTGCGTGGTTACATCCAACCCCACCAGCACGGTGCGCGGCGTTGGTGCTTCCATGACCACTTGCGCCGCCACCGGATCCAGCACCACGTTGTACTCCGCCTTGCGTCCCGGCCCCGGCGCGAACATCCCCGCCATGCACACCAGCTCCCGCAGCAAACCGGGAATCTCCGGGTCCAGCGCAAACAGCAACGCCACGTTGGTCAGCGGCCCGATCGCCAGCAACGTGATCTCACCGGGCCGGGCGCGAATCTGCTGGCGCAGAAACTCCACGGCACTGTTGCCGGGCCAGTTCCGCCGATGCGGGCGGTGCGCCAGCGCGGGGAACTGATGCACCACATCCTGCCCGCGCCCCGGCGGCAGCGCTTTGGCGGCCCCGCAATGAATCGGCACCGCCTGCCGACCCGCCGCCTGACAGATCGCTTCCGCCATGGCCGCCCGCTGCCACGGCACGCCGGTCACGGTGGTGATGCCCACCAGCTCGCAACGCCGTTGCCGCAGCAGGTACGCCAGCGCCACCGCGTCGTCAATGTCGCTGCCCAGGTCGGTGTCCAGCAGAATCGCGCGCTGCTCGCTCATGTCATCTCCAATCGCGTTGATCGTCCACCGCCACCTTCATCACCACCTTGCGCACTGGCTCGGCGGCATCCGCCCACGCCACGCCCGGCGCATGCACATCACGCGGGCCATACACCGCAAACATCCCGGCGGTGAAATACAGCAATGACCCCTCACCGGTGTACAACGCGGCATCACCCGCCTCATCATACGGCCTGGTCACCGTCAACCCGCTGCTCAGCGGCGTGCAACCCATCCGCTCACGCCCACTGACGATGAGCTGCACGTCGATGTACTTGCGGTGCGATTCCCACACGATCGGCCGGGCGGTCTTGCTCTGGTACTCCTGCACCAGCGCGAACACCCGGTCGCCATCGACCACATGCTTGCCGGTGGCGACGGTCGCCAATTCGGTGCGCTTGAGCCAGCCAAACGCCAGCGCCAGGCCCGGGTGCAAAGCCGCATACATGCCGCAGTTCGCCAGTTCATCAACGATCATGGCTCAATCCTTGTTGCGAATGTGCCGTCCGCGCCGCGTGCAGTTGCTCGACCCTTGCGAGCAGCCACGCGGCGAAATCCGTTTTACTCATCGGCCCCGGTTGTTCACATGCCGCGGCGGTCAACCACGTCGGCTCAATGTCCGCGGCATCCATCGTTCGCAGCGGATTGCCCACGATGGCGTCCACGCCCTTGCGCTCCAGTTTCTGCCGCGCCCGCGCCAGCAGCAGCGCCGGCTCCTCCAATGCGAAGGCGACAATCACCTGCGCGCCGGTCCGCTGCTGCGCTGCCTGGGCGGCGAGGTCCGGCGTGGGTTCCAGTTCCAGGATCAACTTCTCCCCCTGACGCGGCAGCTTGCCCGTGCTCACCGCCGCCGGGCGGTAGTCCGCCACCGCTGCCGCCATCACCAGTGCGTCCTGCGTCGGCCAGCATTCGCCCAGCAGGGCTTGCAGATCGGCGCAGCTTTCAAACCGGCGCAGCGTCAGGTGGTCGCAAGAGGAAATATCCGCCGGGAGATTCATATCCGTGCCCGGCCCCAGCAGCAGCGTGGTGGCATGACCTTGCCGCGCCGCGTACAGCGCCAGCGCGATGCCCAGCTTGCCCGAGGAACGATTGGAGAGGAAGCGCACAGCGTCGAGGGCTTCGCGGGTGGGGCCAGCAGTGATGAGCAACCTCATGACGATGCCTCCGCGCCGGACGAAGCCAGTAGCCTAAGACTCACCACCGAGACACCGAGGACACAGAGTGAAAGCATGAGAAAACCAATCTCACCCAACTATCCCGCAACGCTCGGTGATCCTGACTCCGTGCTCTCTGTGTCTCTGTGGTGACTGGTCTTTGGCAGCGTTTCCCGGGCACTGACTGACGCTGACAGTTTACCGTGGGGGCGTCAGCGGTTGCGGGCCGATGGTCACGATGGACATCGCCCCGGCCGGCTGCTGGCGCACGAAGTCATCGGCGCGCTCGAGCGTGACGCCATCGACCAGAGCGATCAGCTCCTCCAGCGGGCGCGGCCGACCGAACGTGTACTGGTCGGAAGCAATCGCCCCGGCGCGGGCGGCGGTGGATTCACCCTGCATCACCAGGCGGGATTTCATGCCCACGATGGCACGCTGGAACTCGGCTTCCTCGATGCCGGCGCTGAGCCGGCGCAGCTCACCAGCGAGCACATCGAGCGTTTCCTGGGCGCGGGCGACGGTGGTCCCGGCATAGCTGAGCATGACGCCGAATTGCCGATTGGCGGCATAGCTGGCGTAGACCGAATAGCACAGGCCGCGTTTCTCGCGCACCTCGGTGAACAGCCGCCCGCTCATGCCGCCCGACAGCACAGCCGCGGCGGTGCGCTGGAGGATCGAGCGTTCATCCGTCTCCGGCACGGCGTCATATGCGATGCCGATGTGCACCTGCGTGCTCTCGGCTTTGAGGTGGTGGTAGCTGGGCGTGGGCGCGCTGCCCATCGCCAGCGGCGTCGCGGCGCCTTGCCAGTCGCCCAGTTGGGCTTCGACCAGATCGCAGAGCTGAGAGAAATCGAACTTGCCCGCCACGCCGACGATGCAGTCGCCGGGCCGCACCGCCTGCTGCCAGTACGCCTGGAGGTCCTTGATGGTCAGCGCTTCCAGCGCCGCCCGGGTGCCCAGCGGGGAGCGGTTGAACGGCGCCGGGTAATGCTTCTGGCGCAGCTCGATGAACGTCTTCTGCTGCGGTTCATCTTCCAGAGCGTCGAGGTCCTGCAGCGCCAGATCGCGCGCCGGCTCCAGCGCGTCCGCTTCCAGGCGCGGCCGGCGGAGCATGTCGCACAGCAGCGGCCAGGCGGCGGGCAGTTGATGGTGAATCATGGTGGCGCTGACCCGCAGATGCAGCGAGTCCACCCCGCTGCCGCGCTGCACGCCCAGCAGGTCGAGCGCGTCGCTGTGGGCCTTGGCGTCCAAGTCGCCCGCGCCGCGGCAGAGCATTTCCGCCAGCAGGGGGGCGATGCCGGATTGCGCGGCCGGCTCCGCGCCCACGCCGCCGCCGGTCATGATCTTGAGCGCCAGCGACTGCACGCCGGGGATCGACTCGGCGACCAGCGTCACGCCGTTGGCGAATTGACGGGTGTGCAATTGACTCATACAGATCGTTCCCGTCCTCGAAAGCGTTTGACAGAGTCACCACAGAGGCACAGAGAACACGGAGCAAAAACCTGAGCAGGCGGCATATCCTCTCGACCGGCACGCATGACTCTGTGTGTATGGCTCTGTGACCTCTGTGTCTCAGTGGTTATTTCTTTGCTGGCGATTTCCACGGTCAGCTTAAAAGTTGTTCCAACTCGTCGCGGGTCAGGCTCGAGAGCAGGTTTTCCTGTCCGCCGACGATGGCGTCCGCGAGTCGGCGTTTCTTTTCCTGCAATTCCGCGATGCGCTGCTCGACGGTGTCCTTGCAGATCAGCCGATACGCGAACACATGCCGGGTCTGTCCGATGCGGTGGGTGCGGTCGATGGCCTGCTGTTCCACCGCGGGGTTCCACCACGGATCGAGGATGAACACGTACTCGGCGGCGGTGAGGTTCAGGCCCAGGCCGCCGGCCTTGAGGCTGATGAGGAACACCGGGCAATCCGGGTCCGCCTGGAAGTGATCGACCCGGCGTTTGCGGTCGCGCGTCTGCCCGTCGAGGTATTCGTACACGATGCCCAGCTCATCGAGCCGCTTGCGCACCAGCGTGAGCATTTCCACGAACTGGCTGAACACCAGCGCCTTGTGGCCTTCCTCGATCAGTTCCACCAAAGCATCGGTGAGGGCTTCGAGCTTGGCGCTCTCCTCGCCGGCGCGGGCGGCGTCGATCAGCCCCGGATGGCACGCCGCCTGGCGCAGCCGCAGCAGGGCTTCGAGCACCATGATGGCATTGCCGCCGCCACCACCTCCGGGGGCACCGGGGGATCCGGGGGCGCCGGAGCGACCCAGCAGGGCGTGGCGGTAGTACTCGCGCAGCTCGTCATACAGCCGGCGCTGCGCGGGTTCCATTTCGCAGACGATGGTCTGCTCGGTTTTCTCGGGCAGGTCCTTGAGCACCTGAGCCTTGGTGCGACGCAGCACAAACGGCCGAAGCGCCGTCGCCACCTGCTGCGCCACCTGGGCAGCGCGGGGAGCATCGACATCCTTGACCGCCAGGCCGCTGGTGGTGTTGCTCACCGGGGTGACGCTGGTGCGCGTGGCGCCGGTGTGGGGGCTGCGCACCAGCGTGGAGAAGCGTGTGCTGGCGCCGAGCATGCCGGGGTTGAGGAATTCGAAGATCGACCACAGATCGCCCAGGTGGTTTTCCACGGGGGTGCCGGTGAGCGCCAGCCGGTAGGTGGCGTTGAGCAGGCGCGCCGCTTTGGCGGATTGCGAGCCGGGGTTTTTGATCGCCTGGGCTTCGTCAAGCGCCACATAGTCGAAGGCGAATTGCTGCAGTTCGGTGATGTCGCGCCGCATCAGGCCGTAGCTGGTGACGATCAGATGTTGCTCGGCAAACTGTTTGCGCAGGGTTTCGCGTTCAGTTCCGCTGTAGACCTGCACGCGCAGGTCGGGGGCGAAGCGATGGGCTTCATCGACCCAGTTGAACACCACCGAGCGCGGCGCGACGATCAGGCTGGGCGCCCGGGCTTCGGTGCCGGACGCCTGATACCAGCTGTCGAGCAGCGCCAGCACCTGAACGGTTTTACCCAGACCCATGTCGTCGGCGAGGATGCCGCCCATGCCGAAGTGGCGCAGGAAGTCGAACCAGCCGAGTGCTTCCTGCTGGTAAGCGCGCAGCGAGCCGCGGAAGCTCGGCGCGGGCGTCAGCGGCTTGATGCCGTCGAAACGCAGCAGGCGCTGGCGCACCTGTTCGAAACCTTCATCAATGGCGACCTGTTCCTGCCGGCGCAGCAGCGTGTCGAGCAGTGCCGCCTGACTGGGGCGGAAGCGCAGGTGATCGTCTTCCAGATCGCCGATGGTGGTGAGCAGGCCATGTTCCTCGAGCCATTGCTGGGGGAGCAGGCCCTGGGTGCCATCGCCCAGGTCGATGAGGTTGCGTCCGGCGCGGGCGGCGGCGAGCAGGCGGGGCAGATCGACTTCCACTTCGCCGGCATCGGTGGTGAAGCGCACCGAGCCGCGCAGCTCGAACCAGTCGATGCCGCTGGTGACGCTCAAACGCGGTGGGCCGGGCTGACGGATCAGCCGTTCATCGGCGCGCACGCGCCAGTTGCGCGCCAGCAGGGCGCTGACCACCTGCGGCAATTGTCGTGGCGAGAGCGTCAGTGATTGCCCGCTGCCGGGCGCCTGCCGGAAGCCGATGGTCAGCAACCAGCCCAGCGCGTTGCGCTCCAGGGCGCGGTCACGGCGAATGAGAATCTGCTCGCCCGTGGCGGGGGTGATAACGCCGGGTTCGCCAGCGGTCTCTGCCTCAGCGCCTTCGGCTTCGACAACTTCTGCCTGCGCCACGTCTGTTTGTGCGACTTCCGCCGCAGGGTCCGGCAATGCGCCCGGCGGCGGTATTTCCAGGGGTGGCCCTGCGTCTGCTTCCGTCGTCGGCGGCGCCGGCTGGGAAGTGACGAACCGATTGGTGTCCGCCGGGTTCACCACCGCGCTGCCGTATTGGAACGTCACGGTCGCGGTGAGCTGGCCGCGTGCCCCGCTGGTGTCGCGCGCCGCATGATCGGGGCTGAAAATATCGATGATCGGCTGGGGCTTGAGCAACTGTTCCTGCTTGCCGTAGCCTTCGGGCAGGTCAATCTCAGGAAGCTGCGGCAGCGTGTAGAGCCGATCCAGAAAGCGGTCGATGTCCACCTTGGGCACCCGCAACGCCCCGTTGCCCGCTTCGCTTTGCAGGTCACGAAGGTGCGCCAGCCAGCGAATCGCGCCATGGTCGTCAAACGGCGCCACCAGGTGATCGAGGATGACCAGGCCATCCGGGCCGCCCAGCAGCAGGCGCGGGCGATCCACCGGCACGCGCCGGCCGCGCCGCCGCAACTCCAGCGACAGGTCCAGGTCGGTCGGCCCATCCATGCCGAACAGCCAGAGCGTCCAGGTGTCGGCGGTCAGGTCGGCGTTGCCGGCCGGATGTCCCGCGTCCCACGCCAGGGGCAGCAATTCATCGCCCAACTCCAGAAAGCAACGCTCGGTGGCGAGCATCCGGTACATCATCAGCCGCCACGCCCCGCTGTGCAGACGGAAGCGGCTGCGCCCGCGATCGCTCTCGTAGCGCATCAGCGACTCGGCTTCGTCATCGCTGACCCAGGTCGCCCCGAGGATCAGGGCGCACAACTCGCGGTCCTCCGGCTCGGTCAACTCGCCGACCACGGCATTGTTGATCTTCAGCGCCCGCGGCTTACCCCAGCCGGTGGCGGTCGGCTGACGCTGACGCAGTTCGATCACCAGCGACTGTCGGCGCGCCGAACTGTCCACATCGATGATGTAGCACACCTGCCGCTGCACCGGCAGCAAAGCCGCGGCCTCGTCCAACTCCGCCTGGCTCATTCGCAGCAGGCTCAGCGTCTGCAGCCAGGGCGGGTCCGCCTGCTGGCGTCGCTGCACTGCCGCCTTGCGTTTGCGCGCCTTGGGCGGACGTGGCCGCAGCTCACCCAGGTCGGGGAACTGGTTCTCCGACCCCGTGGGATTCTGTTGCAACTCGCCCAGCGCCGCCCAGATGTGGCTGCAGTACACCCCGGTGGCGAAGCGTTCGCAATCACACGACAGCACCGCCCCGGCGCTGTCGGGAGCGACAGTCACCTCGTACCGATTGCCTTCGTCCTCAACCTCAAACCGCGCCAGTTCATCACCGCTGGGTTCGACGCGCTGCAGCCGGCCTTCCTGGCTGCAGGCGCGCCCCTGTACACGGGTTTGGGCTTGAAAAAACGGGGTCCAGGCGTTCAACCACGCCATTGGCGCCCTCCGTGGTGTCCATGGATCATTCGCATCGGGCTCCGACAAAACCCGAACCTGCTAGCTTAACATGCACCCATGGCACTGCAACTACTCCACTTGAAATCTGTGGAACCCCCCCCGGTATCCCCGGAATCCCCGGGCTCCCGTATCGGCAGATGGCTATTGCTCATCGTGCTGGGGCTGCTGGCGTTGACGCCGTGTGCGTTCGGACAGTACCAGCAGCGCGAACTGCGCGAAGCGCAGACCCTGCTGTACCTGAGCTTCGATCACAGCACCGCGCCGGATTTCACCACCGTCAGCGCCCATGACGCCGACGCCGAGCCGGCGCAGCAGGGCAGCATCGTCACCGCCGCGCGGGGCAACGGCTGCGCAGCCGGGGCGCTGCACTACCGCGCCGCAGGCCTGGGCGCAGGGCAACGCGGCTCGATCGTCTGCTTCGCCCGCCTGCCCGCCGACGCCGGCCCACTGCTGACGCTCACCAGCCAACCTGGCGGCCACCCGCATGGGCTGCTGCGCGTGGAACGCAGCGGTGCGTGGCTGCGCGTCTGGTGGTTCGATCGACAGGGACAGGCACGCGGCGCGGAGCTTGATGCCGGGCTGTGGGACGATGGCAACTGGCATCACCTGGCGCTGGTGTGGGACAGCGGACGCGGGCAGTGGCGCGTGGATGTGGATGGCGTCACGCAAGCACGCGGAGCTGGCGCGCCCTGGACACCTGGTGGTTGGCCGCTGTGTCTGGAACTGACGCCTGCGCAGGGCATCGATGACCTGTTCGTCTGCGGCTACGAGTTGACCCCCGCCCAGACCGCCGGCCTGCGCGAAGGTCGCCTGCCCACTCCCGGCACGCTGACGGGCGCGGAGCGCGCCCCGGAGGGTGGCATCGAAAATGATCAGGCCGCCTGCGCCCGGTGGTATGCCGGGATCGATTCGGCCGTCGGCTGGCCGCTGGAACGGGAACGCTGTCCGCTGCTGGCGCAGGCGTTGTTGCAGCGTTCCGGCTTGTCGGGCGCCTGGCAACGGCAACTGCGGAATCACGCCCATACCAGCAGTCATCAAAGCCCGCCCGCCGGGACGCCGACCTGGGCCGCCTTGGCGCTGGCGCTGCGTCGTCAGCATGCGCGCTGGGGCGTCAGTCATGTGTCGCCGCTGCTGGGCGATGCCGCCGCCGTCGCTCGGCTCAGTGAACTTATCCGTCAGCCGGCGACGATTCCCTGGCAACAGACGGCGCGCCTGCACGCGCTGGATTTGGCGACCGGTTGCCTGCATGAAGCCCCCCGGCGTTTGCGTCAGTTGGCGCAGCCGCCGCGTGCGACGGAGCTGGCGGATGTGCTGGAGCGGCAGGCGTGGCGCTGGTGGAGCAATCAGGTTGGTTTGCCGCGCGAGCGCCAGCAGCAATGGCAGACCTGGATCAATACGCAGCCGGCGTTTGCCGCGCGTGATCCGCTGGGGCAGACCACCGCCTTGCTGCTGAACCCGCAGCCCAGCGCCAACTGGTGGGACACGCTGGCGGGGACAGGCGGGGTGGATGACTGGGCGTTGCGGCAACAGTTGCAGGACGGTTTCCGCAACCCGGCCGACATGTCCTGGACGCCGCGCACGGAGTGGCAATGGCTGGCGTGCTGGTGGCGCACCCGGGAGCCGCGCGTGCTGGAACGGGCGCTGCATGCCGTCTGGGACGAATTGCAGAACGGCCAGGCGGAAGTGGTGGGCGACAGCGTGTCCGGTCGGCCAGGCCTGCCCGCGTTGCCCGGCGGCTGGTTGCTCAGCGCCGCGATGCTCGGCGGCCTGGCGCCCAGCGATGATTTGCCGACGGTGGGGCAGCCGGCGGTGACATGGCCCATGCTGCCCGAGGACGTGGCGCCGCTGGTGGCGCGGCAAAGCGCCCAGTCACTGCATCTGCTGCTGCATCATCTGGGCAGTCAGCAGACCACGGTGACCTTGCGCCTGTGGAATCTTCAGTCAGGCGACTACGAACTGGCGGTGGGCCCGGACCGGGATGGCGATGAGCTGGCGGATGAGTTCACGCTGCTGGAAGCACGCCCCAACCTGACGCGGGGTTCGGAATTGACGTTGCGGCTGAATCCGGGGGCGACGGTGGTGCAACTGCGGCAGACCGCGGCACAGGAAGTCCCGCGTTGCGATCTGGCGTTGCTGGAGCCGACCTTCCGCTGGCGCGATGACGGTCATCTGCTGCTGCGCGCCAGCGCGGTGAACCTCGGCGCGTCGGCGGGGCAGGGGCGCGTACGCTGGCGTCTGGATGGTCAGGTGCTGCGCGAACGGGCCTTGCCGCCGTTGCCCGCCGCCGCGCCGGGTGTGCTGCCTTCGTTGGAACTGAGCTATACCCAGGCGGATTTGCTGGGGGGTCAGGAATTGACGTTGGAACTGGTGAGCGCGACCCCAGCGGAAAGCAGCAGCGCCAACAACGCGGTGACCTGGCGTTTGCCGGAGCTGTTGCGGCAGAAGCCGTAGCGCCACTGCTGCGCGGTCAGCTCATCCATTCGCTCAGCAATTCACCACCCGAACGGCAATCTCCAAGTTGCTCCAGCCAGCAACCTGCATGAACAAGCTCTCTTCTCCGTGCCTCTGTGGCTCCGTGAGAAAATGTCTTGGGAAGCTTCCAGGAAAGCAGTTCTCTCGCAGAGACACGGAGCCACGGAGAGAGAACAGTTAATTCGCTTCTCGAAGCTGCTCGGTGTGAGTTGGAGCGAGGGGCGTTGTTCAGTCGGTCGGCTGGGCGAGGATGCCGTAGGCTTCCACGCGGCGGGTGCGCAGCGGCAGGCAGGAGCGTTCGCGCTTCTCGCGCATGCGCGCGGCGCTCAGCGGCACGACCAGCATTTCCTCCTGCACATCCTTGCTGCGCGACTCGGCGATCAAGTCGCCCATCGGGTCAAAGACCAGCGCGCCGCCGGCGTGGTTGGCGTTGACGCCCTTGAGATGCTCCGCCGCCGGGCCGGCTGCATTGACCACCCCGACGTACACGCTGTTGTCCAGCGCCCGGCAGGCGTGGACGCGCTTGTAATGGTTCTTGGCGCGCTGCACGATCGCCCGCCGCTTGGCGACGTTGCTTTCCCACTTGCCGAAGCGTGCCGCATGCGGGCTGAGGATGACTTCCGCGCCCGCCACCGCCAGACACCGCGCCGGCTCCGGGTGTTCGTTGTCATAGCAGATGACTTGTCCCACGCGGGCAAACGGCAGGTCCGCGACATGCAGCGTCGAACCATGGCGGAAGAAGAAGTACTCGTCGTTGGATAGATGCAGCTTGCGTTGTTTGCTGATGACGCCGTTGGGGCCGACGAGGATTTGCGTGTTGTAGACCGCGCTGCCGTCGAGTTCCGCCAGCCCGACGCTCAGGTAGAGGTCCAGTTCGCGCGCCAGTTGATGGACCGCCTGCGTGGTCGGGCCGGTGGGGATGGGCTCGGCGGCGCGGATCATGACGGGATCGCCGCCGTGGCCGGTGAGGTTGAGTTCCGGGAAGCCGACGAGCTGGGCGCCGCGTTTTTTGGCTTTGGCGGCCCAGCCGCGCACGGCGTCGAGGTTGCGTTCGGTTTGGCCGACGTAGCTGTTGTGGGCGATCAGGGCGAGTATGAAGTCGCGCATGGCGAGGTTCCAGGTTTATTGTGGTTGCAGCAGAGCGCGGACGCGTTCGGTGGTGACCGGCTGAATCAGGCCGCGCTCGGTGATGATGCCGGTGATGAGGCTCGCGGGGGTGACGTCGAAAGCCGGGCTGTAGGTTTTGACGCCGGTGGGCGCGGTGCGCTTGCCGAAGCCTTCAGTGATTTCCTCGGCAGCGCGCTGCTCGATGGGAATGTGCGAGCCGTCGGGAATGGACAGGTCAAAGGTGGAACTCGGCGCGGCAATGAAGAACGGCAGCCCGTGGTGCTGCGCCAGGATCGCCAGGTTGTAGGTGC
Organism: uncultured Phycisphaeraceae bacterium; assembly: GCA_964605235.1. Taxonomy (GTDB): domain Bacteria; phylum Planctomycetota; class Phycisphaerae; order Phycisphaerales; family Phycisphaeraceae; genus CAZSBB01. The sequence goes on along the minus strand of CAZSBB010000003.1, from coordinate 160,360 downwards.
CGATCTTGTTGGCGCTGTCGCCGTTGGCGGCAATGCGATCCGCGCCGGTGATGACCATGCCGATGCGCCCCTCGCGCATGACCTGGGCCGCCATGTCGTCACAGATGAGCGTCACATCAATGCCCGCCCGGCTCAGCTCGAAAGCGGTCAGCCGGGCGCCTTGCAGCAGCGGGCGGGTTTCGTCGGCATAGACGGCAAACTTTAGTCCCTGCTCGTGGGCGACATACATCGGGGCGGTGGCGGTGCCGATGCCGCCGGTCGCCAGGGCGCCGGCATTGCAATGGGTCAGCACCGCGCGCTGGGCTTGCACGGCATGGCGCTTAAGCAGCGCCAGGGCATGCTCGCCGATCGCCCGGCACATCGCCTGATCTTCCGCGTGAATCGTCTGCGCCTCGGCGAGCAGGGCGGCCGGGGTGCAGGGCTGAACCTTGCGCATGCGATCGAGCGCCCAGAACAGGTTGACCGCGGTGGGCCGACTGGTCGCCAGATGGTCCGCGGCGGCGGCGAAGGCGTTCTGCTGGGCGCCGATGACCGTGCCGTACGCGGCGGCGATGCCGATGGCGGGCGCGCCGCGCACGCTCAGCCGCTTGATGGCGTCCCAGACGCTCTGGACATCGCGGCAATCGAGATAAATCTCCTGCTGCGGCAGGACGGTCTGATCCAGCAGACGCAGATGCCCGGAGGCGGCGTCGCCGATCCATGCAATGGGATGCAAAGGAGGTTGGCTCATGGCGGCGACATGGTAGCGAAAAGCGTTGAAGATTTTTTGCCACGGATGAACACGGATGAAGCAGAGAGAGATAAAGGCAGGGATTAAGACAACAATAGGATGGGATGACTCATTGCTGGCTCGACGGGTTGGATAAATCCAGCCTGTAAATCCCTTCCGCGGGAACCCCCGGTCTCGCCTTGCTCATCCGTGACTTCAAAGGATTGCCCTCCAGTCTTCCATCCCTGTTTTCATCTCTCTCTGCTTCATCTGTGTTCATCCGTGGCAAAAAACTGCTTCAAGGCTTCATCCGTTCCTCCGTGGGCGTGCGGTTGAACCACCGGCGGTAGTCGCGGCTGAACTCGTGCACCCGGCCGTAGCCCACGCGGTCGGCGATCTGTTTGATCTGCAGGTCTGAGGTGCGCAGCAGGCCCCGCGCCAGGCTCATGCGCACCTGCTTGATGCGCTTCATGGGCGTCATATCCACCGCCGTCTTGCACGCCCGGGCGATGGTGGCGATGCTGCGCCCCGTCAGCGCCTGCATGCGTTCGAGCGTCACCGGCTGGCTCAGGTCCTGCCGCAACTGCGATTCCAGCGACCACCACAACTGGGCGCCGGGGTCCACCGAAAACCGCTCACCCTCAGGATTGCCCAGTTGCCCGAGCAAGCCCGCCAGCGCGCTGTGCACGCGGAACGCCCGCACCGCCGGCGGAGCCTGCGTATCCATCCACGCGGCATACACCCGGGCGAAATGCTTCTCCACCGTCAGGCCCACCCGGCGCACGCGCTGCTCAAACGGCGGGGGCGCCAGCAACGGGGCCTGGAAGTTGAGCGTGTAAAACCGCCAGGGCGCCTGCAGCAGATGGATGCGCACCATCTCGTCTTCGTGATACCAGATCAGATGATGCCGGCGCAGCACATACCGGCGTCCCGAGACGATGTGCTCCGCTTCGCCGCAAGTTGTCAGTTGCAGCAGATGCCCCGGCAGGCTGGAGGAAACGTTGCGCATTCCCTGTTCCTGCCGTTCGTAAATGTCGCACAGCAGCACCCGCTGCACGGGGAAAGCTTCAACCGGAGGCAGTTCCCAGCCGCTGGGCATGGTGCGTCCTTGTGACGAAAATTGCGACAACAAACCGTAGATCAGCTAAATACATGCGTCACTGACCTTTTAACATTACCGCAACGTTGACGATTCCTGCAAGAACCGAAGAAGGATTTCCCGCCATGACCACCGCCACCGCCGAGCAGCCGTTTGTTTGCGCCGACACCCCGCTGGGCCGGGCTTTCACCCAGGACGGATATGTGATTGTGCCGGGGTTGTACTCCGGGGACGAGATGCTGAATTGGAAGCGCCAGATCCAGGCGGCGTTGGCGCAGCTGCCGGTTCGGCCGCGCTCGGGCGTGCAGGTGTGGAAGGTGGATGAGTTCCCTGCCGGTTTGCTGGGCGCGATGGCGGACGAGAAAGTCACGCCCATCCTGCAGCAGCTCATCGGCCCGGACGTGGAGTTCCTGAGCGCCAAAACCGTTTTCAAGGACGGCGCCACCAGCTTCGCCACGCCGTGGCATCAGGACTGGCACTACTGGCATGGCCCGGCGAAGCTGTCGGTCTGGATCGCTCTGGACGACGCGCTGCCGGAGAATGGCTGCCTGCGCTTCGTGCCCGGCTCGCACCGGATGACCTTCAGCAATCAACGCGGCACCCACGACGAGGGCTTCGACAACCGCATCAGCGACGAACAACTGGCGGGCTTGCCGATGGTGGATGTCGCCGCCCGGCGCGGGGATGCGGTGTTCTTCCACGACCTGATGGTGCACGCCTCCTATCCCAACACCGTCGCCCGCGATCGCTGGTCGTTCATCTCCACCTACCGCAACGCCGCGATCGCCGACAGCTCCAAGGTGTGGAACCAAAGCCTGATCCTGTGCGGCCAAAGCGTGAACCCGGCCGCGCTGACCCGCGCCGCTGCTGGTCTCAAGCCCGGTGGTTGCGGTGGCTGTGGCTGCAAGGGACATTGATGCGGTGTTTTTTAGCCACAGATGAACACGGATGAAGCAGGAGAGAGATGAATACAGGGATGAAGAAGTTTGGAGTGATGGTTTGTTGGTGATGCTGTCGGCGTACAGTCTTTTCACCTTGGTTGGAGCAATAGGGTTGTTGATGGTGTCGCCGGAATGCTCCTGCAACACTCGCTCACTCATTTTCTGATCCCTGCCTTTATCTCTCTCCTGCTTCATCCGTGTTCATCCGTGGCAAAAAATTGCTTCCCTCACGTCGGCCGCATAATCTGCGGGGATGAGTGAGCACTCGATCATCGCGCAGCAGAAAGCCGCCGGGGCGGAGTTGATGTCGTTTGGTCCTGCCGAGGCGGGGCTGGAGATTGTCGAATCCTTTGGCAGTTGGGCAGCCGAGTACGCCATGATTCGCAAGGGCGTGGGTTTGCTGCATCTGCCGTGGCGGGCGGTGCTGCGATTCACCGGCGCCGAGCGGGCGGATTTCCTGCACCGCATGATGACGCAGGACATCAACGCGCTGGCGGGGGGCAGCACGACGCGCGGGTTTCAGCTCAACGAGAAGGGCCGCATTCTCGCGGATGCGGTGATTCATCACGGCGACTGCGACACCTGGCTGGAAATGGATTGCTTCGATCTGGCGGGCGTGCACACACTGCTGGACAGTCGGTTGTTCAGCGAGGACGTGACCATTGAGGATTGGACCACGCAGCGCACTGCGCTGGCGCTGCTGGGGCCGCAGGCCTTGGCGCTGCTGGAAACGCTGGCTCAGACCGCGGAGTGGGCGTCCACGCCGGCGCGGATGTTTGCGATGCCCGGCACGCATCATGTGCTGAATCTGCAAGGGATCGCCGTGAGCGCGTACCACTGGGACGACTGCGGCAGCCCGGGCGTGCGCCTGCTGGTTCCCACGGAACAGGCAGCCGCGCTGTACGCCAGCCTGGCGGAACAACTGGGCGGGTTGCGGCCCGACATTGATCAGTCGCAGGGCGAGCCGGCCGGCGGGGGTCCCAAACGCACGTTGCGCGGGCGCGGCATCGGCTGGTCGGCGTACAACACCGCGCGCATCGAAGCCGGTTCGCCGCTGTTTCACATCGACTTCGGCCCCGATTGCCTGCCGCATGAAACCAGCCTGTTGCCGCAGACGGTGAGCTTCAAGAAGGGCTGCTATCTGGGTCAGGAAATCGTCGCCCGCATGGAACACCTGGGTCATCCCAAACGCATGCTCGCGGGCATTCGGCTGCCCGACGCCCGGCTGCCCATCGCGGGCAGTCAGGTGTTCGATGCCGAGGACACCGGCAAGGTCATCGGCGGCATCACCAGTTCCACCAACGCGCCCATGCTCGGCGGCAACGCCATCGCGCTGGCGATGATGAAGTGGGGCAAGCATCGTCCCGGCGCCGCGGTGAAAGTCGCGGCCGAGGGGGCGCTGGTGGATGGTCAGGTCGCCCCGCTGCGGGCGCTGCCGGAGTAGGAAAGCCAAAGACAAAGTATCTCACAGAGGCACGGAGGCACAGAGAGCATGCTTCTGGCTGGCGCTCTGGGCTGATCACCCAGCCATGCACGGTGGTCTCAACTCGGTGCTCTCTGTGTGTCTGTGGTGATGACTCTTTTTGAGCTCGTCGACCAAGCTGCCATGGTCCAGCCATTGCGCGCTGTTCAGGCTTGCGCCCAGGCCGAGCGCAGGTACGCCAGCGTGGCGGGGGCGGCTTGCTCGAAGGGGCGGGACCATTTGCCTTCAAAGCTGATGCGCTCGTCGTAGCCGATCTGCTTAAGGGCGCGGAAGAAGCTCACGAAATCGAAGCTCTTTTCCGGCATCCCTGCTGCCGCGTGGCCGCCGGGTTCGATGCGGTCCTGCACCTCGGCGACATGCACATGGTGCAGCGTTTTGCCCAGCGCCAGGAGGGCGGGCGTCTGCTCGTGTTCCAGGCCGTAGTGGTAGCTGTCCACCAGCATCGCCAGCCCCGGATGGTTGACCGCCTGCTGCAGCGCCAGGCAATCCGAAAGCGCATTGAGCGTATTGGTTTCCTTCTGGTTCAGATGCTCGATGACCACGGTGACGCCCTGAGCATGGCACAACTCGGCGGCGAGCGTGGCGAAGCGCTGAATGCTGCGCGCTGCGTCGGCGGGGGTGACATCCTGGGGACGCTTGCGCGCCCCGCCGGAGCCAAACACCAGCCGTTGGATACCCACTTGTTTGGCGCGCCGGGCGACGCGCTGCATGTACTGTCGCAGCGCCGCTTCGTCGATGCTGGAACCCGCCACCGGCAACGCGGCCGGGAGCAGGCAGTTGGCGGCTTCCAATGGCAGCGGCAGGGCGTCCACATCCGGCGCCCCGGCGGCCCAGGTGGCGTCATCGTCCTGCCCGCGCAGCACGCCCTGCACGTTCACTTCCAGATATTCGAATCCCGCGTCTTTGCAGGCCTGCGCCTGCTCGACGCCCGCACAACATCCCCAGCGCATGGGCAATCCTCCTGTGGTGAGACCACAGTGTAGTCACTGGCGGGGCAGCACAGGGAATTTCAGCCCGACTGCTGAAGACACCGCCCTCACGGCCGGGAGTACCGCTCCAGAATGCGACACAGATTGCCGCCGAGAATGAGCTGTTTTTCCTCGGGTTTGATGCGGGCAAAGAGGATCGGCCCCAGCCCCCAGGCGATGGGCAGGTCCAGCAGGTCCGAGCCGAACAGCAGCCGATCAGCGCCGATGACGGCGATGACATCCTCGCAGGCGCGCGGCGGCAGCAGCGGGCACGAGCAGACGAACAGGTTGCCATGCTTCTTCATCGTCTCAGCGTAGGCAGTGGTGGTATGCCCGGTGAAGAAGCAGGCGTTGGGATAGGTTTCGACGAGGCGTTGCATCTGCGCCGGGCCACCCCAGTAGTGATTGAGGATGCACTGCTGATGTTCGTGCGCCCACTGGCAGGCGATGTCGATATGCGGGCCTTCCTCGGGATAGCCCTGGTAGGAAGGGATGAGCTTGACGCCGCGCAGGCCCATGGCTTGGCCGCGCTCCAGTTCGGCGCGCATCATGGCGGGGCCGCGGTGGGGATTGACGAGTGTGAAGCCGACGAAGCGGGTGGGGTGACGCTTGACCGCCGCGGCGACGATGTCGTTGCCGATGGTTTCGTCGCTGGTGACGCCGGTGAAGCTGAAGATGCAGGTGCGCTGCACGCCCAGGCGGTCCATGTCGCCGACGATGACGTCGAGGTCGGTGCCCTGCGGCACGTGGTAATGCGAGAACTGTCCACCCATGTGGCCGTGGCAGTCATCAAAGCGCAGCTCGGGGGTCAGCTTGCCGCTCCGGCCGTACGCGATGTACGCATCCTTGGGCGGCGCGGGCGTGAAGGCGGGGCTGGGTCGGCCGCACCATTGCATGAGTTTGCGCCAGTTGTCGCCGGCGATCAGCCGCTTGTCGGCATCATCAATGTCCGAACTGGTCAACGTCGCCAGGGTCATATGCGGCCCCAGCAGCGGCCAGTTTGAACCATACACCAGGCGCTGGGCGCCAAAGGTTTTCGTGCTGTATTCCACCGCCCGGTGCAGCCACAAACCGCTGAGCTCCACGCGCAGGTTGGGACAGGCTTCCAGCGCGCGGTACATCATGCGCTGGCCGCGGCGAATGCGGTATTCGCTGACGATCAATGGCAAGGTGGGAAAACGCTGCGCCAGCGCCACCACGGCTTTCCAGTCCGTCGTGTCCGTGCCGATGCCGCCGGGGCCGATGTCGTTGAAGTTCACGATCACCGGCACGCCTGCTGCCGCCAACGGTTCGAGAAAAGCATCGACGCACCAGTCGTCGAGCGTGAAGCGGTACTGATTGGGCAGCAGCGCGACCGCGGCGGCCTTGGCCTTGCGCAGTTGTTGCACGAAGGTTTGCGGGTCGTCCTGTTCATCGCTGCCGGCGTGGGGCAGGGCGGTGAAGATCGGATGCAGCCGGGGCTGCTTCTGCGTCAGTTCCAGAATCCGCTGATTGCCCAGCCGGGGGTGACACTCGCGCCCCAGACAGTCGATCACCAGCGCCTCGGCGACGCCGTAGTGATCCATGTCATCCAGCAGATGGGCAACCGTGTGCAGCCCGTTGGCCTGCAGCTTCATGTGCCGTCCGACCATCGTCCAGCCATCGAGCACCGACCAGTGTTCCGGCGTAGCCATATTCCGTTTCCAGGTCATTCAAATAGCCCCCGGCGATTCGCCGAGGGCTAAATAATCGATCGATCAATCAATCAATCACCCAACCCATTGACACGCCCGTTCAGTCCCGCAGCCAGCCCGGCGCGCTGTCGTCGGGCGTGCAGTAGTGGTCGAGCACCTTGGTCACCGCCGCGGCGAGCATGTCGCAGTCTTCCTCCGCCATGTACTGGTCCACGCCCAGCGACACGGCGCGGTTGTACAGGTCGACCGCCTGGGGGCATTGGCGTGGATCGAGGGTGACGCCCGGGCATGACTGCATCGGGAACATGTCGCTGTAGAGGTGCCAGTCGGGACTCGCCGTCGGGCCGCGATGTCCCGCCCCGACCCCCTCGGCGCGCAGCGCCTGGGTGATCTGGGTCGCCAGTTCGTTGGTTTGCGGGAAGAAGCGGATGCGATAGCCGATGGCGCCCGCGGCATCGTTGAGTTTCTGCGGCACGATTTCACGGTAGGTCTTGAGCTGCCCCAGCACGCGGTGGAAGGACTTGCGGAAGCCCGCCACATAGCCGGGCAGTTTGCCCAGTTGCACAATGTCGATGGCGGCTTCGAGTTCGGAGAAGCGGTAGTTGGTGCCGACGAAGAGCTCGCCTTCGTAGCGGGGCGGGCCAAAGCGGTCCTTGCGCCACAGCCCGCCGCATTCGCAGAGCTGGCAGGCGCGTTCGAACAGGCGGTCGTCGTTGCTGATGACCATGCCGCCTTCGCCGCCGCCGATGATTTTGTACGCCGAGATGCTGAAGCAGCCCAGATCGCCGATGGAGCCGACGGGCTTGCCGCGGTAGCTGGCGCCGGGCGACTGGGCGCAGTCTTCGATGAGCTTGAGGTTGTGCTTGCGGCAGATGCGCAGGATGGGGTCCAGGTCCGCCACGATGCTCCAGTGATGGGTGGCCGCCACCGCGACGGTGCGCGGGGTGATGCAGGCTTCGAGTTTGGTGGGGTCGAGTTGGAGCGATTCATCCACATCGCAGAAGACCGGGGTCGCGCCGGCCACGCCCGCGGCGGCGGCGGTCGCCATGAAGCCGGTGGCGGCGACGATGACTTCGGTGCCGGGCTTCGCGCCCACCGCGACCATCGCGGCATGCAGCGCCCCGGTGCCGGAGCTGGTCGCCAGCGCGTGCTTGACCTGGAAGGTCTGCTTCGCCAGCTCTTCATAGCGCGGGCCCAGCGCCGGTGCGGGATGGGGACAGGCGTAGCGCGCCAGGTTGGGGCCATGCTCGGGCAGGTCCGCCAGGCTGACCACGTTGCGCATCCGCGTGATGGCGTCGGTGCTGAAGCCGAATCGGCTGGCGATGGAGAAGAACTCGTCCAGGCCGAGCTTCGGTTCAAACTTGCCGACGCGCCCGGTGATCGCCTTGGGGCCGCCGTGAAGCGCCAGTTCCGTCTGCTGGGTCTGCGTGGTCATGTTGAATCCTGTAGTGAAAGGTTCTGAGGGTGGGGTGACGAATCACCTTCGATTCCGGCTATCCTGCGGATAATGATAGGATATGCGCCCATGGCAGCCATGGCTCGAACCGCTCAAATCATGTACCAGACTGCTCCACTGGCGGGCGTTCCCCGGGGGCTGGAGCAACTGCACCTGCTGGGCTACGGCCGGTATGTCACCGCCCGCTCGGGGGTCAGTCCGCATCCGGGCTTCAGCCATTGGCTGCTGGAACACTTCGAAGCCGGCCAACTGGAAGTGCGCACCCCGCGCCAGGGCTGGACCTGCTTCTCCGCCGGCCAAACCGCGCTCTACCCGCCCGGTACGTCCTACACCGAGCGCCTGCCCACCGGCCAGCGGCAGAGCGTCAGCCGCTGCGTGTTCTTCGCCATCGGCGCGTGGGAGGGACTGGCGAATCTGAACCTCCAACCCGGCGACCGCCTGCGCCTGCTGGACCCCGAAGCCCTGCTCGATCCGATCCTCAATGAGCTGGAAGAAGCCACGCTCTCGACCACCACCAGCACGACCCTCGCCTTTGCCGCCCTGACCCGCCTGCTGGCGCGTCTGCAATCCGCGCGCCTGCTGCCGACGGGCGATGCGCAGCTCAACAGCGCGGTGGCGGGGGACCTGGTGCAGCGCGCCCATCATTACTTTCGTGCGCATCTGCATCAGCCGGTGCGGGTGGCGGATGTCGCCAAGGCGCTGTCGCTCAGTGAATCCGGCTTCGCCCATGCGTATCGACAGGCGGCGGGACAGTCACCGATGGCGGGCTTGCGGAGCCTGCGCGTGGATGCCGCCCGGGCGCTGCTGCTGCGCGGCACCGACCCGCTGCGCGTGATTGCCGAGCGCTGCGGCTTTACCGATGAGTTCCACCTGTCGCGCACCTTCAAACAACTGGTGGGGGTGAGCCCGCGCCAGTTTCGCCAGCAGCGTTTGCATGTGGCGTCGTAGCAGGTGTGCTACTTACTGGTCGGGTCGGCGATGGTGCCAGTCTGGCCCCACGACCAGTTCCACATCTTCACCTGTGGGCCAGCCACCACCACGTTGGGGCCGATGCTCACGTTCTCGCCGGCGATGAAGTACTGGTGCTTGTTTTCGGCGGGGAAATCCTCGATGAAGGTGACATTCTCCAGCCGACTGCCGCGCAGCAGCGATTGGAAATCACGGTCGGGAGCTTGGGCCCAGCGGTGGATGATGACGCAGTCGCGCAGCAGTTCGCGGTCCGCGCTGGTGTCGATGTACAGCGCACGCGTCTGGTTGGCGATGATGGTGCAGCGTTCAAAAGTGACGTTTTTGCCTTGCTGCATGACGACCGCCGCCGAGCGGTAGACGCCGCCCCCCGGCCACTCACGGTCCTCAAAGGTGCAGTCGGTGTAGCGGGTCGCCAGTTCGGGATTGTCGTGGCCGCGCCCGTGCACGATGGAGCCGAAGATCTGGCAATGCTCGAACGCCAGCCCCGGTTTGGCCGCCCAGACGGACCAGGCGGTGGTGCCCCAGAACGTGCAGTTGACGAAGCGACTGTAGCCGCCGTCGCCTGAATCCGCCGCCATGGCGCAGCCGCGGTTGTTGATGAACTCGCAGTCGATGAACAGCCCATCCCGGCAGACCGAATCCTCGGCTTCGATGTCCAGCCCGGCACTGGGCGCGCTGGCAAACGAACCGCGCCCCGTGTGGTTGAACTTGCAGTTGCGCGCGGTCAGCCCGCGTCCGCCGACCCACGACAAACCCTGTCGGCCGTTGTACTCGCTGACCACTGCTTCCAGTTCATGTGGCGTTGACGGATCGGTGTCTTTGAGCCCCGACCAACCGATGGCGATGCCGTCGAGGCCGTGGTGGTGTGTGTGCACGCGCCGAACCACCACATCGCGGTTGTTGTACAGCCATATGCCGTAGGCCAAGAGCTGTCGGCCGGTGTCGCCCCAGGAACCGCCCAGGATCAGATGCTCGGCATTGCCGTCGAGTTCCAGGTCTTCAATCACCACATCCCGGCAATTCGCCAGTGCGATCATGGAACCCACCTGGGCACAGCTTTGGCGATCGACAAACGACGGCGGAGGCGACAGCGCTGCCCCGGTGTCTTTGTCGAAGCTGCCATAGCGCAGCCCCGCCGGCGTGCGCAGGATCGTGCCCCGCATGCCGCGGATGTGCACGCCAGCCAGATCATGCAGTTCGACAATCGGCTCGTGCTGGTAGTACGGGTACTGGCCGTCGACGTGATGCTGCCGACCCACCAGGTAAATGCCCGTGGGAATCACCAGCGTGCCGCCGCCGGCCTTTTGCAACGCTGCCGCCGCCTGCTGGAAAGCCGTGGTGTCGTCAGTTCGGCCGTCACCTTTCGCACCGTGGTCGCGCACATTCACGCTGAACCCACGGGGCGCTGCGGCTTCCTCCCCCCAGGCCGTGACGCCACCGAGCAGCGTCAACAGAGCACAACACCAGCCAATCGTTCGCCTGCGGGATGGAAGTTGATTCACCAGTAAATCCATTCGTAGTAGATGCGGAAACGCTGCTGTGCGTCGGCCTTGCCCACCCAACTGCCGTGACCATCCGCAAAGACGACGTTTTCGCCTTCCATGCCGGGGTGGTTGTTGGGCCGGCGGGCGCCGCTTAAGCCGTAGTACAAAACGCCGTTTTGTTCCGGGTTGTACATGTCCACCATGGTTGGCTGCTGGCTCGGCTGGGGCAGGTCAACCACGCCGTAGTAATCGCCGCCGAGTCCATAGTTGGTCATGCTGCGACCCGCCCATTCGATGTTGGGCAGGGCGATGCCGTATTGATCGGTCTTGCGTACCTGGGTGTACATCTGCCAACCGTGAAAGACCGACCACGACGGGCTCTGGTTGCCCGAGCCGCACAGCAAGCGATAGCTGCTTTGCCAGACGGCAGACTGATAATGCCAATAGGTGGGTGACTCCTGCAGCGTCGGATCATCGTCCGGGCAGAACATGGCGGTGCGATTGGGAAAGGAAGATTCCATGTACCCACCCCAGGTCACCCACGCGCCATCGCCGGGCCGCGGCGTCCACCAGCCCTGCGCGGTGCCCCAGTCCACGATGGGGAAGAAGCCCTGATGATCGTTGGTGTAGGTCACCGCCTGAAAGAAGAGCTGGCGCTGCTGGGCGGCACAGGCGATCGCGCGAGCGCGCTTGCGCGCCTGTCCCAACGCCGGCAGCAGAATGGCGATCAGCAGGGCGATGATGGAAATGACCACCAGCAGTTCGATCAGCGTAAATGCACGCACAGCGGGTTGGCGCGACATGGCCGGCTCCTTGAAAGGCTTCAGTGAGGCTGACGCAGGGTTGATTCTCGAGCAATGAACTCACAGGTGTATTCCACCGGCGTCACCGGCTCGTCCGGGCGATTCATCACCTGGTCGAGCAGCCCGAACACCGCCTGACCCATCTCTCCGCGCGGCTGGCGGATCGTGGTCAGACTCGGTTGCACCAGCGACGCCATCGGTGCATCGTCAAAACCCACCACGCCCACCTGAGTCGGCGTGGTCAGCTTAGCCTCACGCAGCGCCGCCAGAATGCCCAGGGCGCAGTCATCATTGGTCGCCAACAAAACCTCCGGCAAAGCCGCGCCTTCACGCAGCCGCTGCGCGACGAACCGGCGCACGCTGTGCATGCCGTACGCCACGGGCGACATCATCCAGCACGTTTCATCTGCCCACGCGATGCCACAGCGTTTGAAACTCTGCTCCAGATGCGTGGTGCGGCGTTCGCGGTATTGCAGGTGGTAAGGTGAGGCGACAAACGCCGCCGAGCGATAGCCCTGCTGCGCCAGATGCCGCGCCAGGTCCTCGATCGCCGGCTTGCGCTGCACCCGCACCACCGCCGTGGCGTCGGCCGGCGCCGCGTCGAGCCAGACCGTCGGCGTCGCACAGCCTTGCATCCGCTGAGCAATCTGCGTCGCCAGTTCCTCGCCCACCTGCAACACCAGCCCGTCCACGCGCCGATCCAGCAAGTCGAATATGGACCGTTCGACATTGCTGCCAAAACCGCTGATGAAACAGAGATATCCCGCGGCACTCGCCGCCGCTTCCAGCGCATGCAGCCGCTCGTTGAAGAGCTGCGTTTCCAATGAAGGCACGATGATGCCGATGCTCATGCTGCGCCCGCCGCTGAGTGCTTTACTCAGGTAGTTGGGCCGGTAGCCCAGCTTTTGCGCGGTGCGCAGGACGCGCTGGCGCGTCTGCTCGTTGTAGCCGGGCTTGTTGCGCAGAATCTCGGCAATGGTGGTGCGAGCCAGTCCGCAGGCACGGGAGATGTCGGTAATCGTCGCCATTCGTACCGGTACGGTAAAGGCAAAAACGGTTGGCGTCAAGGATTTTTTTCATCGTGCCGCGTTGGCGTGGGTAAGTCGGTCAGTGGAAATGCGCTGCACCCGCCCACTGGCGTGGGCGGCTCGGAAGGTGTTGGCGTCACTACCCCTCCGAACCGCCGACGCGCGTCGGCGGGTATGCCGGACGCCGTCGCGCTGCTCATCATGCCGCGTCTCATCTGCCACACCGCGCGCTGCCGGCACGGTACGATGTCGCCATGCAAGCCATCTGGCATTGGCTCTGGGGATTGGGGCCGGGCAACCCCGTGTTCCTGCGGGTGCTGCACGGCGGGTCGCGGCAACGCCGGCATCAACTGGTGCGCTCGGCGTACCTGGGCCTGCTGATCATCCTGCTGATGATCGCCCTCAGCGGCGGGGGCGGTATGGGCGCGATGGTCACCCTCACCTCGCTCGCCAAAGCCGGCACGCAGGTGTTCGCCATCATCGCCTATGGCCAGCTCATCATGATCTGTCTGCTGGCGCCGCTGTTCACCGCCGGGGCGATCGCCTCCGAGCACAGCGGAAAGACCTTCGACATCATGCTCGCTACGCCGCTGACCAATCTGCAGATCGTGCTCGGCTCCCTGCTGGGCCGCTTGTTCTTCGTGTTGGCGCTGCTGTTGTCGGGACTGCCGCTCTTTGCCGTGCTGCTGCTGTTTGGCGGCGTGGCGATCAGCGCGGTGTGGGTCGCCTTTGCGGTGGCGGCGTTGTCCGCGCTGGTGCTGGGCAGCGTGGCGGTGGCGCTCAGTGTGCTGCGCATCGGCGGGCGCAAGGCGGTGGTGCTGTTTGTCATCGGCGCCGCCGGCTACCTCGCGGGCAGCTATGCGGTGGATGTGCTGCTGCTGCGGCCGTTCCTTCCGCTCTCGGGCGGCACCACCTGGCTGACGCCGCTGCATCCGGTGCTGGTGCTGGAAACCTGGCTCAACCGCGCCAATTACCAGCCGCCCCCGCCGGAGGAGCTGGCGCGCTACGGCAGCTTTCTGCGGATGTACCTTGGCCAGCCGCTGCTGACCTACGCCTTGCTGTGCCTGCTGACCAGTGCGGGGCTGGTGGTGTGGAGCGCGATCTGGGTCCGCCGGGTCGGGCAGGGCGAGGGCCAGCTTTTCGCCCTGCTGCGGCGCAGCCTGCGGCTGAGCCAACCGGGACAGGAACGCCGTCGTCCGCCGCGCCCCGTCTGGCACAACCCGGTCGCCTGGCGCGAAGCCAACACTCGTGGTCGGCTGACCTGGAGCATCCTCAGTCGCTGGCTGTTTGTCGTGCTGGGCTTGCTGGTCGGGGCGGGGTGGCTCTGGCTGTATCACAGTGGACGCCTGCCCGTGCCGCCGGGCGTCGCGCCGCACATTGTGTTTCGCAATGGGCTGTTGGTGCTGCTGCTGTTCGAGTCGGCGGTGATTGCGCTGACCGCGATTTACCTGAGCGCCAGTTGCGTCAGCCGGGAGCGTGAGGATCAGACGCTGGATTTGCTGCTGACCACGCCGATTTCGCCGCGCTATTACCTGTGGGGCAAGCTGCGCGGGTTGGTGAGTTATCTCGCATTGATGGCGGTCGTGCCAGTGGCGACGCTGGGTATGGTGAGTCTGTACACGGTGATCGGTTCCATGTGGCAATGGCCCCAGGCGGCGGTGGGCTATGCGGTGGGCACGACCAGTCGCGTGGCGCCGTTGCTGAGCGTCGAAGCCCCGGTGCTGGGCGCGTTAATGCTCGCGCCGTTCATCGGTTTCTGCGTGGTGGTGGGCATCGGCCGCTCCGTCAATCAAAAGAGCGTGCTGGCGTCGGTGACCTATTCGCTGCTGATATTGCTGGGCGTGCTGGGCGCGCCGCTGGCGTTCTGCGGCTACTTCGCGGCGGCGGGCATTCCCATCCTCGGCTCGATCCTCTGTGCCCTGAGCCCCGTCAGCAGCCTGCTGGTCATCGTTAATCCCTGGGAAATTGTGCCCGGCTACATCGACAACGATTTACCCGGCCGGCTGAGCCTGCTGCTGGGCGCCGCCCTGGCGACCGTCGGCTATGGCGCTGCCGCCTACGCTTTGCTGCAAGCCACCGTCGTCAGCTTCGACCAGACCATCCGCCGGCTGTCCGCCAGCGAGTGACCGCTGCAGATTTTGCTTAAGGTCAGGGCCGTCTCAGGGCATGCTAAAATCCCGCTGCTTCCGCTGCGAAGCAGTCGACGTTCCGCCCTCCTGCGGCAGTGTGCCGTCAGGGTATGAACCTCGGCAACCCCGCCATTCCCACCCGCCATGAATACATCTGGATCGTCGTTGTCGCGTCCCGGCGCGCTGGCTGCGCCCGCGTTGCGCTGGTTTCACACCGCGGCCGCCGCCTTGCTGGTGGTGCTCGCGCTGGTGGGTTTCCAGCAGTTTTATCTGCATGGCCGAGCCTACCCGGACCGCCCGATTCCCCCGCCGATTCGCACCGCGGTGGTGCTGCACGCCGCTGCGATGTCGGTGTGGATGCTGCTGTATCTGACCCAACCCTTGCTGATCGCGCTGCGCCAGCATCGCCTGCACATGCGGCTGGGGAAGATCAGCGTCGCCTTGGCGCTGGTGATTCTGCTGTCGGGCCTGCAGGTGGCGATCGGTTCGGCGCAGGCCGCGCCCGCCGAAGCGCGGATCTGGGGCTTGCCGCCGCGGCAGTTCATGGTGGTGCCGTTTTTCAGCGTGTGGTTGTTCGTGGTTTACGTGGCGGTGGGTTTGTGGCAACGACGTCGGCCGGCGGTGCATCGGGCGATGATGTCGATGGCGATGCTCAGCGTGATCTCGGCGGGCGTCAGTCGCATTGATGCGCTCAACGCGTTGTACGCCGGCACCGTGTGGGAGCGACTGCTGGGGCCGTTCTTCATGGCGCTGGTGGTGGGCTTGGCGCTGGTGATCATCAAATCGGTGCTGGCGCGGAGGGTCGAGCGCTGGTACGCCGGGGCGCTGGCGAGTCTGGTGGTGGCGAATTTCCTGATCCTGCAGATCGCGCCCACCGCAGCCTGGGAACAGTTCGCCGGCTGGTTGTTGCGTTGAACCGGGCTGGGCAGGCTTCAGCGGTTGGCGGTCAGCCGCTTGGCGAGTTCCACGATGGCGCGGAAGTCTGCCAGACTCACGCAGTCGGGCACGGAGTGATCGGTGGCGAAGATGTAACCCCCGCCGGCGGCGAGCGTCGGCAGCACGCGCTGCACCTCGGCGGCCATCGCTTCACGTCCATCGTTCCACACCAGAGCGCTGATGCCCCCGTGCAACAGCAGGCGGTCGCCGTGGTCGCGCTTGAGCGCCAGCGGGTCCATGCCAGCCTTGACTTCGATGGGGTTGAGCCCGTCGAGCTTCATTTCCAGCAGTTCCGGGATGAACGGATTGATGTTGCCGCAGGAATGCAGACACGCCTTGATGCCCTTGGCGTGCGCCCATTCGATGGCGCGCTGGTGGATGGGTTTGAGCAACTGGCGATAGGTGGACAGGCCGAAGAACTGGTGATGCTTGTAACCCATGTCGTCGGGCCAGCGGATGCCGTCGAAGCGGTAGCCGGCGTCCCAGATCGCATCGTACAGTTTCAGGTGCAGGTCCAACTCGGTCTGAAACACTTCCGCCAGCCAGTCGGGTTCATCCGCCAGGGCGATGAGCACCTGCTCGGTGCCCAGGAACCACGAGTGGGTGATGTCAAAGCCGAACCAGCCATGCGCCATGATGTAGTCGTCACGGGCGCGCCAGCGGGCGTGATCGCGCGCCAACTGGTCCCAGTTCACCCGGCTGCGGTCATAGGCGAAGCGGGCTTGGATCTTCCGCCAGTCGTCGCGGCATTTGATGTCGAAGTCCAGGAACTCGGGCGTGGAGGCGGCGTGACGCCAGCGCTTCATGGTCACGCCCCAGGAACTGTAGCTGATGGTGTACTCGTCGGTCTGCTCGAGCACGCGCTCCGGGAAACGCGGGCCGTTGTCGGCATGCAGGTAACGGATGCAGTCGATGTCGAAATAGTCGGTGTAATCCGCATCGACGGGCAGGCCTTCGCGCTGCCAGCGCTCCAGCGTGCTGGACCAGGGGCCTTCGACAATGGGAACGCGATCCGCATCCTGATGGGCAAAGGCCCGGCGAATGCGTTCGCCGCTGCTCAGCGCGGCCGTTGACATACGTACATCCTCACAGGCGGGAGGTGTAGGGCGGAGATGTCAGCTTACTGTTGGCAGTGCCGCCCGCCAAAGCCGGACCAGCGGCATCCAGGGTAAACGCATGTACCAACATGCTTACGAGCCCCGCGCGTCAGCAAGGGGTTGCGGCGCAGCCGCAGCGGGGTGACGCCAAGAAAGCAACCCCTCCCTCACGGTCGGGGCTCGTTCCGCACAGGATGTCCGGGGTACATGCGTTTGCCCTGCGGCGGGCATCACGGCTGGAAAGCCGCGTCAAGCAGCGGAGCCATGCGGGTGTGCCAGGCGTCGGCGTCCGGGGGAAGTGCAGCGTCGGTGTCGGCTCCATCCAGTTGCAGCAGGACCAGGGTTTCCACGAGCCGCAGCGACCCGTGCGCGGGCAGCGTCTGCAGCGGGCCGACCTGTTCCAGTTCCGCCCACGCCCGGGGAGGCCCCGCCGCCTGAAAGATGGTGATGTTGCTGCCGCCTTCGGGGTAGGTCGCCTCCGGGACAAACGCGACCTGGCTGGCCAGCACGTCGCGCCCGTGTTGATACGCCCACCAGCCGGTGTTGCTCACCACGCCCAGCTTCATCGAGCCGGCGTGGATCGGCGCGGCAAAATCTACTTTCGCTGCCCGCAGTCCCAGTTCGATCGAGGGTTGCGGCAGGCGGGTCCAGTGAAAGTAGCTGACCGTGCGCCGCAGCCGGGGGCCTTGGCCGAATGACACCAGCCCCATTCCCTGACGCGGAAAGGCAGCCAGGGACCAGAGCGCCAGTTGCCGGGGGTTCCGGGGGCGCGCGGTCGGATGGAGCAGCGCATGCTCGACCCGCAGCCGGGGTTGGTCGGGGTGCAGTTCGATCCGCAACTGGAGTTGCAAATCGTCATCGCTTGGCGCGGCCGATTCGACCCACACATAGAGGGCGGATTGCTTGACCACCCGCCCCGGCCGATCTGCCGGCATCGGGGCGTCGTCGGGTCGGTTCGGCTCAATGCAGTAGGTGCGCAAGCCCACGTAAGGGTCTTGCCCCGCCGGTTCGTCGCCCCCGCGCAGCAGCGCAGCTCCGCCGGGTCGACGAATCACCAGCACCCGCACCAGCGGCGCCGTGGCGACGAACACCTCCAGCGCCGGGGTAACCAGCCAGACGCCTTGCCAACCGGCGGGCGGCGGCAGGTCGGGGGCGGTGTTTGCCGCTGTAAGTGCTGTTGGAACAGGCATCTGTCCCAATCCCGCGAGCATGACCAATAGCACTGGAAGCGTCATCATGCCCGGGGGGTCCAGCCGAGAAGACAGGTGTCTGATTGCATTGCCCAAAACGTGCAACTGTTGCTTCGCTTGTTGCTCAATGTTACCATATTCAGCGCCGGAGCAGAACAGTGAGCAAAAGCATGGCACGGACCGGGCAACGTTGTGAGTCGATTTACGACCTGGCGCGGCAAACGGGTTACTCCGCCAGCACCGTCAGCCGGGTGCTCAACCAACGTGGCCGGATCAGCCGGGAAACGCGCCTGCAGGTGCTCGAAGCCGCCCGCAACGCCGGCTTCCGACCCCGCTCGGCGGTGCGCCAGAACACCATCGCCATCGTGCTCGACCGCATGCGCTACGCCACCTATGGCGGGTTCGTCGCTTCCACGCTCACCCACTTCATCAGCGAGCTGGCGCGCTACGACTACACCACCGAGGTCTACACCGAAGAAAACATCAGCCGGCTGGGCACCCGCTTCGTCGACGGCGTGCTGGCGCTGTCGTGGGATGCGGTGACGATCAATCGCCTGCGCGAACTCAAGAACGTGCCCATCATCGCCATCAATCGCCTCGACCTGCCCACCTTCTCCACGGTGGCGACCGACCACTACCAGGGCGGCAGCCTGGTGGCGCAGTACCTTCATCAGCAGGGGCATGAACGCATCGCCTTCATCGCCGAGGAACGCGACTGGGGCGCCGAGCAGCGCATCAAAGGCCTGCGCGATACGCTTGAAAAACTCGCTCCGGGGCGCGGCGAAGTCTTCACCGCTTTCACCGAACATCAGGCGCTCTACGGCGCGCTGCGCCAGCAACTGGACCGCCAGCCCACCGCGCTGTTCCTGGGCGGCGAAGACCTGACCATCGAAGCCACGCACCTGCTGACGGACATGTTCTCCGTGCGCATCCCGCAGGACGTGTCCGTGGTCGGCATGGAAACCGCCCGGGTGTCGCAGTTCACTCATCCGCCGCTGACCTCCCTGGCGCAGCCGCTGGACAAGCTGGCGATGGCGGCCCTGGACCTGCTCAACGAACTGCTGGACCACCCCGGCAGTGAGCCGCGCCAGGTGGTGCTGGAGAATGAACTGATCGAGCGCTCGTCGGTCGCCCCGGTGGTGGACGAAGCGCCGGATTGATGCTTGCTGGTACGCTTCGCTCAAGCAGTCAAACTTCCATCCACCGGATCAGCATTTCTGCGAATTTCCTCGGGGATATTCTGCTATTTGGGGGAACGCGCCACGCCAACCGCAGCTTGGTTTTTCTCTCTCCGTGGCTCCGTGTCTCGGTGAGAACACCTCTGCTGGAATCACCCAAGCCAGGCAGATCTCTCACGGAGCCACAGAGCCATGGAGAGAAGACCAGCAGCAGTGCCGCTGCGCTGGCAGAGTTGATCGAGTAGTGAATCCTGCCCGCGCCGGCTCAATATTCTTCGAGGAAGAATTCGAACGGCTTATGCCGGGGCGAGCCGCCGCCGCTGCCCAGGTGGTAGGTGCTGTAGGGGCCTTGGCGCAGCATGCGCAGGCTGGCGTTGCCGCCGGGGTCATGGGTTTGCCCGTCGGTGTAGCGGGCGTCGGACAGGGCTTTGACGTGGCCATCGAGGAAGATGGTGGGGCGAAGCCAGGACTGGGCGTTGCGGTTGTGCCAGGAGTTGCTCTGGTTGTAGATGCCGTTGGCGGTGGGTCCGCCGACGCTGCTGGGGAACTTCAGGTCATCGCAATACTGGTAGGGGGTCGCCATCGGCTTGGAGAAGTAGGAGATGACGGTTTGGCCGATGGCGGTGCCGTCGCCGTCGCGGTACAGGTGATAGAGGGCGCCGCTGTAGCCGTCGGACTGTCCCCAGGCAGCGTCCCCGCCGTAGTACAGCCCCCAGCCGCGTTTCCCGGTGATGGGACTGCTGGGGCACCAGAAGCTTTTGCTGTTGGTGTTGTCGACGCTCCAGGTGCTGTTGCTGCTGTTGAAGGTGGGCGTGGGGGCGGAGGCGTTCATGTAACTGGCGACGAGGTATTCAAACCACTGGCCTTCCAGGCCGCGGCCCTGATCCAGCAGCGTATGGGGCAGGCGTTCGTTCATGTCGGCGGCATAGGACATGACCGCCACGCCGCGCTGACGGATCAGCGATTGACAACTGGTGGTGCGCGCCGCTTCCCGCGCCTGGCTGAGCGCCGGCAGGAGAATCGACATGAGCAGGGAAATAATGGAAATGACAACCAGCAATTCAATGAGCGTGAAGCCGACCTGCCGTCTCCCGGCCAGAAGCAGGTGCGGCAATGACCCTGAGCGGCGGCGGGACAGACGGGTGCGAGTCATGACGCTCTCCTTTGTAATCATACACCACCAGAAACCGAAGCAGAAATGTATTGACTAGTTGAGCAACTTTTGCTCTAACTTAGCACAGGCAGCGCAGAGCGTCAATCATTTTTATGCAAGCGCAGCCGGCAATGCAGCGTCGTCGACCAGGTTGAAATGGCAGAGATGTGTCTCAAGTATCTTGAAATAATGTGATTATGTGATCCCTGTCGGGTGGATGAGTCTTCGGCTGGACCTTCAAAATGTCTGCATCAGGTGCCTATCAATTGTGCAGCGGGTGGTTGGGTGAGGCGAGTCCGTTGCCCCAGGTTCGACTGTTTCGGCGACGCTTCTCCTGGGACGCTCATGCCGGCGACTTGGAATTGACTCTCTTTGCAGAAGGGCGGTATCACCTCTGGTGCAACGGCGTGTACCTGGGGCGGGGGCCGATTCTCCGCCATCCGTTCCGCATCTATCTCGATCGCTACGACCTGCGGCCCCACTGCAACCCCGGCGCCAACGTGCTGGCGGTGACGGTCCACACGCCCGGCTACGGCTTGCACAACTACATCCCCATGGGCGTCCCCGGCCTGCTGTGCGAACTCACCCACAACACCCCCGCCGGACGCCAAATCCTGCTGACCATGGATGAGCAGTGGCGCGTGACCGATCAATCCGGCTGGCGCTATCCAGCGCCCAAGCGCGGCTGGGCGCTGGGCGCGATCGAAACCTATGACGCCGCCGTAGCGCCACAGGCGTGGCAGACGCTCGACTATGACGATCGCGCCTGGGCCGCGCCCGAGCTGTCCTCCGCGTGGGCGACGCTGCCTCAGATCACCATCGAGCCGCGCCCGCTGCCGGATCTGCGCTATCGCTTCATGCCCGCGCGCCAAATCATCGGCAGCGAACACCTCACCGCGCCGGTCATTCCCCTTGCCCCCGACGCCCGCAGCAGTGAACTGGGTCAGCAGATGCGCGACGCCGGCTTCGTACCTGCAGCCAGTTCGCCAACGCTGCAAGGTTCGCTCGATGAACAGGGCGGCGGGCTGCGCATCGTCGGCTTGACACCCGAACGCGGCCTGGCGCTGCATGTCGATGTGGGCGCCGAGTACGTCGGCCAGCCGCTGTTCACCTTGCAGGCCGACACCGCCGGCGTCATCGACTTCGCCTACAGCGAAATCATCGAGCACCATCGGCCCAACTGGCTCCGCAAAGGCGTCAGCTATGCCGACCGCATCTTCGCTCCCGCCGGCGTCACTGTCTGGGAACCGCTGAACTTCTCCGCGGGACGCTATCTCACCCTCCTGCTGCGCGGCTTCACGGGCAACATCACCATCGAACGCCTCGGCTGGCGCGCCAGCGAACCGGACCTGCCCTGGACGGCACGGTTCACCAGCTCACGCCCCAGCCTCGACGGCATTTTCCAATTGTGCGAACGCACGCTGCGCATCGGCACGCAGGAAGGCCTCATGGATTGCCCCACGCGCGAGCAGGCGGCGTACATCGGCGACGGCCTGCCGGTGGCGCACTGGCTGACGCTGCTCACCGGCGACCTGCGGCATTACCGCTACCTCGTGCGCGAACAGCTCGCGCGCCAGGCGCCCTCGGGCTTGATCCGCTCGGCGGTCTTCAGTTGGCGCGATGACACCCTCATCGACTACAACCTGCTGGCGCTCACCGGCGCCCGCGATTACCTGCAACTCAGCGGCGACCATGAACTGGTGCGCCAGTTGCTCCCCGCGCTGCGGCGCGTGCTCGCGTGGTTCGACGCTCAGTGCAATGAAGCGGGCTTCTTCGCCCTCGACTGGCGGCAGATGCAGACCCCCGGCGAATACGAAAACAGCTACGATCCGGCGCGCCCACGCATCACTTCACTCAACCTGTTCATCGACCACCCCGGCATGGGTTGGCACAACCAGCACGAAGCGGGCATCGACCGCCGGGGCATCAATGCCGCCATCAATTTCCTGCTGGTCCACGCCAGGCGGGCCATGGCGGAACTGGAAGAAACCTGTGGCGATGCTCAGTGCGCGCCCGCCCTGCGCGCCCAGGCCGACGCCCTGGCGCAGGCCGCGCAGACTGCGTTCTTCAACCCCCAGCACGGCTGCTTCATTGATGGCATCTGTGACGGAACGCCGCTGCCGCAGATCAGCGAGCAGACCAACACCTGGGCGATCATGGCGCGCTGCTGTGACGACGCCACCGCTCGGCAGATCATCACCCGCCTGCTCACGGAGCCGAATGAAACGATCGCGCGCAGCGGCCCGTATTTCTGGTGCTATCTTCTGCCCGAAATGGCGCGGCTGGGGATGCACGAACTGGCGCTGGCCGCCCTCGAACAGCGCTGGGGCGTGATGCTCGATGAGGCGACCACCGCCGTGTGGGAAACCTTTGCCGGCGACGAACTCGACTCCCGCTGCCACCCGTGGTCCTGCGCGCCGCTGCCGTTTCTGCTCAGCCACGTGCTGGGCTTGCCCGGCGTTTTGAATACGAACAACACTATGCTGCGCCCGCGCTACGATCTGCTGGCGCGCGCCAGTGGCGCGGTGCGCACGCCGCAGGGCGAAGTGACCCTGCAATGGCGCACCGTCGGCGCGGCGGTGGAACTGGCGGGACAACTGCCCCCCGGATTCGTCGCCACGCTCATCAGCCCCGCCGGCGAAACGCTCGAGAGCGTGTGCGACCACTGGCGGCTGACCGTCGTGCCCAACCCCAACTGACTTCCGACTGACCCGCCTGACAGGAGCTGGCTCATGTTCCGATGCACCACCGCATTCATGCTCGCGGCACTCTTGTTCCATCTCACGCCGGGGGCGCTGCCGACGCACGCCCAGCAGCTGCGCGTGGACCTCAATCCCACCATGCTGACCAACGAAGCCGACGTGGGCGATCCCGCCGGCCTGGTGGACGAGCAGCGCCTGATCGTGGGGCCCCCGGCCGGCGCGCCGAAGCATGCGTGGACGATTCCTTCACAGCACAACAAACGCTATCCCTTCAGCACCTACCTCGATCTGGGTGAAGTCAAGAACCTGTCCACGTTCTGGATCTACGACACCAACGGCACCGGCAAGATCACCATTTCCGCCGGGACGCCCGGGCAGTGGCAGGAGATCGCCAGCTACGACTGCGGCAGCTATCTCAAGTGGGCGTCCATCCCGCTGGAGGTGACCACGCGCTACCTGCGCATCACCCGTGTGGATCCGGGGGCGAACTTCACTGAGATCGCGGTGTACGAGTACACGCCCGAGGCGTACCAGGAGATGGTGCAGCGCAAGGCGGAGGAAGCCCGCCGGGCCGCCGAGCGGGAAGCAGCGCTCAAGGCCGCACGCGAGGCGGCGCTCAAGCGGCCGATCATCGAGCTGGCGCCATATGGTCGGCTGTCGCTGGTGGATGAAATCGATTGCGCCAGTACGGGCAGTGAACACCTGTTTGCCGAAGTGCCGTCCGGCGCGTCGCGGGTGGAATCCATCCTCGGCTCGCCCACGCGCGTGCTGTCCTCCACCGCCAAGTCGGCTGCATATTTCAGCTATCGCATCGGCAAGATGAAACTGCTGCGGCCCGGTGGGGTGTACGTGCTGACCGTTGAGTATCCCCAGGACCAGCCCCGCACCATCCTCATCACCAACACCGGCAACGAAACCACGCGCGGGTTCCATACCGGGCTGTCGCTGGGCGACGCGATGCACCCCAAGTACGTCAACAACTTTGTCGAATCGCTGGACCTGCCGCTGTCAGGAAAATGGGAAACATGGTCGCTGCTGATTCGGCTGCATGATCGCTTTCCCGCCAAAGGACTGGTGCGCGGCAGCGGGCAACGGCCCCTGACGCCCGAGGATGGGTTTGACGTGGTGATCGGGCAGTTCTCCGCGCCCAACCTGCCGCTGTCGCACGGGGCGGCGGTGCGGCGCATCGCGCTGTACGAAGTGCTGGACCCGGAGCAGATGGCGCAGCCGGTGCAGCTGCCGCCGCAGGATTTGCCGCGCCGGCGTCTGTTCTGGCGCGAGGAGATGGCGGACGGCGTGCTGGGCGGCAAGAACGACCAGCCGGAGGATCGCGGGCTGGTGGAGCGGCTCGACTGGTATCGGCACAAGGCGGAGCTGATGCGTTTCCTGGGCATGAACACCTACACCAAGGATTTGCTGGAGTTCGGCGCCTGTCAGCACTGGGACTCCACGCCCCATGGCGGGAACCAGTGGGTCTACTTTGACAGCACCACCAAGGACCTGTGGGGACAGATTGTCGAGTTGATGGGTCAGTATGGCTTCGACGTGCTGCCGTATTACGAGTACAGCGGCAGCAAGGGTTCCCAGGGTCTGGGCAATCAGCGCCGCGCCCAGCCGCTGACGCGCGACGATGCTTACACGCACATCAAGTGGATCGAAACCGCCAACGCCGACGTGACTGATCCCGACACGCTGGTGGATTTTCAGAAGATGCTCGAGATCACCGTGCTCAACGAGCGGAACAAGGCGAAGTTCGCGGGGGTGTGGATTCGCCCGCGCTCGCAGATGCCGGTGAGTTTTTCCGATAACGCCCGCGGCCGGTTTGCCCAGGAAGCCAATGCGGGCAAGGCCGTGACGCGCCAGCAGATTGCCGCGGACAGCGCGTTGTACGAGCGTTACCTGCGCTGGTGGGAAACGAAACGGCAGGCGTTTTTCACCGCGGTGCGCGATTACCTGCGGCAGGGCGGCATCAACGACGCCTTCGTGCTCTACACCGGCTGTCCGGGTGAACCCGGCGTGGGTTTTGCGGGCTGGGATTTCCCGCTGGTGACGGAAAAGCCCGACGCCTGGCAGGCGGTGCTCCAGCGCGCGGAACACCTGGGCCGCGAGGGCAAGCCGATGCAGATCATCACGCCGCAGGCGGTGGCGCAGCGTGATCTGTACCTGCAGGGCCTGCTGTCGCCCGGGCTGGACTGGGGCGGCTGGGAAGTGCGCCACGCCCGGCCTGCCGACGATCCCCAGCACTACCACCAGACCGAGGGCGTGCTGCTGTCCCACGCCTTCAACCGCCTGTTCACCGTGCTGTCGCCGCGGACCATGGACCTCTACCGCGCCCCGGCGGGCCTGGCACTGGTGCGGCATTACGCGCTGAATGAAAACATGATGTTCGGTGACGACGATAAAACCATTCAGGGCTACTTCGTCGCCGATGTCGAATACGCCGGCCCGTTCTGCATGATCAGCGAAGTGCAGGCGATGGCGACCGGCGACCCGACCATGATCGGCTACCTGGCGGGCAATAACTTCGGCCGAGGCTTTCCGCAGTATGTCCGCAGCTTCAACAGCGCTTTCCTCGCCTTGCCCGCGCTGCCCAGCACGGTCGTCGCCGACGCCAGCAGCGATCCGAATCTCACCGTCCGCGCCATCCGCACGCCGGGGCAGGGCACGTGGTACGCCGTGGTGTGGACCGGACGCACCGCCGGGCAGAACATCCGTGTGAAGCTGCCGGCGGGGAAAATGCTCGATGCCGTCACCGGCACAGCCATCCAGCGCGACGGCGATGCCTATGTCACCAGCTTTCACCCGTACCAGTTGCGGGCGTGGTGGTGCGGGGAGTAGGAAACTCACATAGAAGAGCAGTCACCACAGAGCCACAGAGAACACAGAGTCAAGACATGAGTACAGGATGAACGAACGGTCTTGCCTGCGGATCCAGGCGATTCTCTCGGTGTTCTCTGTGGCTCTGTGGTGAGTAACTTCGCCTGCTATTTGCTGGCCGCCATCAGCCAGTACAGCGTGGTGTCGGCGCTGACGCGGATCGTCAAGGCTTTTTCCTGCACCGTGATGACTGCGCCCTGGCTCGCCGTGCTGATGGGCATGCTCACCGGCTGGGCAGCGCCTTCGACGGTGATCGTCGCGCTGCCGTCGCGGGCTTCGGCGCCCAGTGACAGTTCGTACGTCCCCGGCTGCAGGTCGAAGCGGAAAGCGGTGCCCGCCCCGAGGCTGACGCTGGTGCGTTCCAGCGGGCGCGGCTTCCAGTGCTGGGTGTTGTTGCGGACTTTTTTCAGGTCGATGAAGCCGTACCCGCGCTCGTGCCCGTAGAGCATCTCCACGTCGGCGGCGGCGTAGTAGCGCATCTGGCCCAGATAAGCGCCGATCGGCTCGCCCGGCTGACCAAAGTTGAACAGGTGGTAGGTGCGCTGCGCATCCGCCGCCCGCGCGGCGCGGCGTTGCTGTTTTGCTTTCGCCGCAGCAGTGATCAGCGGAGCGAGCGCTGCTTCATTGCTCAACTCGGTCAGATACTGCGGGAATTCGCTGAGCGCCAGCCCCCTGGTGGTGGTGACGTGACTGACCTGGCCAAAGGCGTCGGTGATGGTCGCGCTGCCCAGGTCGAGGTTGAGCGTGGCGCTGCCGGTGATGGCGTACGCCACCAGCATGGTTCGGCCGGCTTTGGTCCAGGTTTGCAGGCGAATGTTGTCGTCGGGCAGCGTGAGCTTTTCGCCGGGCGTGGCGCCGTCGAGCATGCGGATCAGGTTGGCGTAGGTGTACCACGAGGGTTTGCGGGTCAGGTCGTTGCGCAGCACGCCCGCGGCCGCGTGCTGGGTGGGGGTGGAGCCGGTTTCGCGGTAGACGATGACTTTATCGAGGCCGCCGACCAGACAGAGCATGACCACGCGCGGCAGGCGCGCCGCCTGGAGCCGTTCGTTGGTGCCGATGGGCCCGCCGGTGTCGTAGCCGGTCTCGGTCATCCAGATGGGGACGCCGGGCTTGTGGCGATCGCGCCATTCGCAGAGGCGTTCGAGGTGTTCCTCGAAGGTCACGTCCATTTCGCCGGCGGTGTTGGCGTCGCGGGTGGCGCGTTCAGGCGGGGTGCGGCCGCTGTAGTAGTGCACGTTGATGAGGTCCACCAGGTCCAGCGGGTGGGAGCCGTCGGCATAGGTGTAGGCGCGCAGGGCGTCGACCACTTCCACCGTGCAGCCGGCGAAACCGGGGCTGGAGACGATGGCGTCCGGGTCGGCGGCGCGAATGCCCGCGACGCCGGCGCGGAAGGTTTCCCACCACTGGTCCATGGTGCCCGCCCACGCGCCCCAGCCGGGCAGCTTGTCGCCTTTGCGGGGGTTGAGGTTCGGCTCGTTGCCCAGTTCGAACACTTTCACCAGGTTCAGGCCGCTGCGCTGGTCGGGGGTTTTGAGCTGTTCGCTGGGAATTTCCTTACTGCCGTAGCGGGCGACGGACTGGAAGGCGAACTCGCCGAAGTCCGCATTGTCGCGCGGGGGCAGCGACAGGCGAATCCGCTGGTCCACCTTGTCGTCCGCGCCCGACGCCCACTGCGGGGTCAGGAACATCATGGGAATCACCTGCAATCCCGCGTCGTGGTAGGTCTGCAGGATGTGATCAACATTGACCGACCACGGCCGCACGCTGCCGTCGTAGGCGTACTGATGCGGCGCCGGGGAAACCATCGGCCACTTGAAGTTCTCAAAGCGAATCCACCCGATGCCCAGCTTCACATGCTCGGACGCCAGCGCCACGTTGGAAGCGTTGAGCCCGAACCGCGCGTCGAAGCCGGCGTGCGTGTAGGGCGCCGGTTCCACGAACACCGACTGCTGTTCGAGTCGCGTCTGCCCGCCCTGGCGCGTCTGCACGGTCAGCAGATACGCCCCGGTGTTCAGCGGCGGGTCGAACTGGAAGGTCTGCGCCTGCACCGCCCGCGGCGGCACCGTCAACTGCAACGCCGTTTGCGCGACTTTTTCTCCCACGCTGGGAATGGCGAAGGATTCGTCGGCTGGGCCGTCGTAAATCCGCAGCGCGCTGGGCATGCGGATGACGTTGACCGTTTCGCCCTGGTGGTGGTAACGCAGCCGGAGCACTTTGGCGTCAAACGGCGTCACCTCGGGAAACATCTGGGCGCCCCAGCGTTTGTGCAGGTTCACGTTCTGCCACTGCGGCACGGGGGTGAAGTTTTCGCCGTCGGTGGAGGCGGCGACATCGACTTCCCACACCCAGTTGGCGTCGCCGCTGAGCCAGCCGAGCGCGGTGATGCGGCGTGGTCGATCAAGCTGCACGTACTGGAAAGACTCGGTCCACTTGCCGCCCCAGCGGGTTTCGGCGGTGGTCCAGTCGATGCCGTCGGTCAGCGTGTTTTCCGCGATTTTCTCGCCGTTGACGAGCGTCCAGCTGATGGCGGCGGTGGCGTGGTCCAGACCCAGCACGGGATCGGGCAGAGGCGCGTCGTACATGCGTCCATCGCGCTGGAGCTCGACGGTGATTTCCAATTGCGCCGGCTCGGCGCTGGCGTTGGTGATGAAGAACGCGCCGGCGAATCGCCCATCGCGCTGCACATCGGTGGGTGTCGACAGCTCGATGCTCAGGGCCTGGTCGGCCGGAGCCGCGCCGATGCTTTTGCCGAACAGGCCATCGATGGTTAGCTCCGAGGGCCCGGGCTGTTTGACGAACCAGACGGGTTGCACCGCATTAACCGGCTGGTCCAGTTGCCCATCGGCATCCTTCTGGGTGTAGGCGTGCTTGAGGGCATCGGTGGTCAGCGGGGTTTCGATCCACTTCCAGCCGGTCCAGTCCGCGGGGGTGAGGAAGATGAACGCTTCCCCGCCGCGGTCGTAGATTTGGAAGCCGACCTTCTGCACGTTGGCGTCCGGGGGCAGGTGAACCCAGCAGCCGACGTGGTTCAGGGGCGTGGTGATTTTTTCCTGCGGGGAGAAATGGCCCTTGGAGCCGGCGGTTTTGGCGGTGACGCGGAGAGTGAGCGCCGCCTGGCCGAATTTCACGCCCAGCGCCGGGTCGGCAGCCACGCAGACGGGTTGGTCCACCTGATACCCGCCGGCGTGCACGGCCGCGGGCTGGTCGAGCGGATTGAGCAGCAACAGCCGGGCGTCGGCTTCCCGCGGAAAAGTCGCGCTGTCGGCGGGGGGCGCAGCGCGGGTGATGCCGGTCAACCCGAGCATCAGCCAAAGCGCCAGCAACGCGATGGTTTGACTCCAGCCCGGCCGATGACAATCAAGTTGCTGCTGCATTGACGCGATCCTGCATGGAAGAAATGAGGGAGCAGACACAGAGTAATTATGAGCAAATGTTGCTCAACATACAAGTGTGTTTCGTCCCGGGCGTCATTCCCGGCACCCGGCGCGACTCTCTTCCCAGCGCCGCAGGGGTGGTTTCAAGCTGCGTGCGTCCTGGTTTGGGTGCGGGTGTGAGCCTTGGCGGGCGACAAGGCGTTTTGACATCGCGCTGCTGCCCGGGGGGCGGCAGGCCGGCGCTACCAGTTCACCACGCACGCCTGGCCGGTGCGCTGGCAACAGTCGGGGGTGTACTGGTGGAACTCGATCGCCACGCCGTCGGGCGCGTTCTGCAGCCACGCCTGCCAGGCCTGGTCCGCGCCCATCTGCTTGTCGCCGACCTGGTAGCCCGCGGCACGCAGCTGCGCGATCAGCGTGTCCAGGTCGTCTGTCTCCAGGCAGAGGTGGCGAATCGGGCTGCCCGTCGTCGGCACGTGTGCCGCCAGAAAAAACTCCAGGTACGACTGGCTGGACACCTGGAGGTAGAAGCCCACCACCTGCCCATCCTTGATGAAGTCGAATTTCCGCCTGAAGCCGAGGGTCTGGCAGTACAGCCGTTCGACCTGAGCCAGACTGGTGCAGCCGATGCAGACGTGAGCCAGGTTTTTGATCATGGGCATCTGTGGGTGGGGGGGACGGGTGCAACGCAGCCGGCGATTATTGCTCGCCGGGCTGCATGTAACCATCCTGGTCGGACGCCAGGTCTTTGCGTTGCCAGGCGCGCACCCAGTCGATCACGAAGTCGGCGGGCAATTGTTTGTCGTCCAGGGCGTTGTTGTCCCAGCCGCCGGTCACCATGTCGAACATCAGGACCGAGCGCACGGAACTGATGCGTTCATTTTCCCACCGGCCGACTTCCTGTCCGTTGGCGTAAAACACCGCCTTGCCCGGCAGCCACAGCAGGCCGGCGACGACGAAGCCGTCCTGGTCCAACTGGTGGTATACCCGTGACGAGCCGGTCGCCTTGTGGTTCTTCTGATATCCGTCCCAGTGGAGGGCGAGGTTGTAGCGCAGCGGTCCCCAACGGGTCAGATGTTCGTAGATGTCCAGTTCCATGCCGCCGTTGCCGGTGTCCTGGCGTTTCCATTGCGGGCCGGCCTCCACGCCGCGGTCGGGCATCATCCAGAACGCCGGCCAAAGCCCCGGAGCGGTGGGCACTTTCATGCGGGCTTCGAAGTAACCATAGCGCTGCGCCCACTTGCCATAGGAGTCCATGAAGCCCACGGCATAGTCGGTCTGCTTCTGGGTCGGGTCATCGTTGTGGAAGCCGGTCTTTTTCTCCATCCGCAGCCGCATCATCCCGCCGCCCAGCACCAGATTGTCTTTGCTGAAATGGCTGCGTTTGTCCCAGTAGTTGGGGGCATAGATCCGCCAGAGACGGTCGTTGAGCGTGTCGCTGTCGAACTCTTCATTGAGCGTCTGCACCCAGTCGCCTTCCACCGGCGGGCGCGAGCCCAACCAGTCGGGCAGTTTCGTCGGGGGCAGTTCCGCGCGGATCGCCCGCACCTGCACCGCATAGTCGCCGTCGGCGGCATGGTTGACGGCGACAGTCACGCCGGTGCCGGCGTCGCTGGTCACGCGGTTGCCCGAGTCCTTCTTGTCGCCGCTCCACAGTTCCTTGCCGATGAACGGCACGACCACTTCGACCGCTTCACCCGGGGCGAGGGCTTTCTCCGGCTCCGCCCAGTCTGTCGATCCGCCCTTGCTGTCCAGACGCACCTTGGGCGACACGGCGATGCGGCCGGAGTTGTACAGCGTGACGCGCAGTTGCAGATACTGCCGCAGGTCCCACGCGCCCTGCGCCGGCTTGAAGGTCGCCGTGGGCGTCCCGCCCTTGATGCGCGGGAAGGAGAACTGCAGCGCCGGCTGTCCATCAATCATTTCCACCGCGACATCGGCGCCGCGGGCCGCCAGTTGCTTTTCGCCATCCACCTGCACGCTCGACCCGAGCAGCCAGCCGTCTTTGGGCGCCAGGCGCACGTCGGCGGGTTTGACTGGCGGCGCTTCGCCGGGCTTCCCGCCGGCGGTCACGGCTTCGATGCGGAACTTGATGCCCGCTTCGGCTTTGACCTTGCCGGTGAACAGCAGAATGTTGGTGATTTTCGCGGGATTGAGGGCGAAAGCCGGCTTGCCCCAGGAGTAGCCGAAGCGCACGACGCAGGTGCCGGTCGCCTGTGGCCCCAGCGCCAGGTTTTCCGAGTTCCAGGGATTGGTGCGCCAGTCGCCGGCGTTGTCCACCCGCAGGGAGACGGTCACTTTCGCGTCGCTCAGGTTGGTCACCCGCACCGCCACATGGCCATGGGCGGACAGATCCAGCGGCGGCTGCTGGGCGAAACCCACGCCGGGATAGCCGTCGTCGCCGGGGGCGATGCTGACCACCAAACCGGGGGCGGATGGTTCATTGCTGTTGGCGAGGGTGACCTGTTTGGAGCTGGGCTTGGCGGCGGCGAGGGTGGCGGGGCTTTGCAGGTCCAGCAACTCGACGCCGGCATCCTCGGCGCTCCACGCCGGCCGCGTCAGCAGCGTCATCAGCAACAGCGTCAGCAGCAGGGTAAGCCCAGAGCGCAGGGAAACCGGATGAGCAAGGCATGCACAGGTCATGGGGAACTCTCAGAAAAAAGCCCTGCGCTCAGACAGAGGCGTCTGAGACGCAGGGCGGGGGGGTTACTTGCGGGCCTGCACGGTGGCGTGACTGTCGCTGCCGGTGCGGTAGGGGAGTCCTTCGATATGGCCGTCGGCGAAGCTGGCGTTGGCGGCGCCGTTGTGCCGGTCAAAGGATGGGGCGCGGGCGGTGACGTCGGCGACGGTCCAGTTTTCCCAGATGAAGCTGGAAGTAGTGTCGATGAACAGGAGGGTGCGGGAGGGGAAGGTGAAATTGGGCAAAACGGTGGGGCCGCCCTTGGTGGGCATGAAGTTGTTGTTCCAGAAGGTGTTGTACCCGATGTAGGTATTGCCGTTGAAATTAAAGGTTTTCAGGGTCGCCAGGGCATTGCTGGCGGGGCAGGCGACCACCACGGCGCTGCACTTGTAGGAACCCGGGAAAGCGGAACTGGAGATATAGTCATTGCCGAAGTATTGCCCAAGGTAGACCCGTGAATACCAGGTGAGATAGGCAGCCGTGCGGGTGGAGTCGGTTTTGCTGTCGTAGAAGCTGGCTTTGTAGTTGTTGGAGCCGGGGAAGTAGTCCTCATTGTCCGACAAGTACAGCATCATGGCGGTGATGATTTGCCGCTGATTGCTCTTGCACTGCGCGGCCTGGGCGGCGTCGCGGGCTTTCTTGAGCGCCGGCAAGAGCAGGGCGATGAGCATGACAATGATGCTGATGACCACCAGCAGTTCGATAAGCGTAAAGCCAGCGGCGTGAGGCGGGTGCTGCGATCGGGTACGAGTGCCAGCCATGGTCATGCTCCTTGCAGTTGCGCCGCATGCGAAGGGGCGGCGGGAGAGGTGGCCGCGCCGGGCAGTGGCGCGGTGGATTGTCGTTGGACGAGGGTTGGACTGAAGGTCAGCCGGCGACCTTTGGGCGTGGCGCTGGCGGTCGCCCCGCCATGTGCAGCGCCGCCGGGTTCCAGGTTGCCTTCGGCTTTGTCGATCAGCAGCGCGGCGGCGGCGCGCCCCATTTCCTCCAGCGGATGGCGGATGGAGGTGAGCGTCGGCGTCACCATCTGACACCAGTCCGAGTCATCCACGCCCATCACGCTGATTTCCTGCGGAATGCGCCGCCCGGCGGCCTGCAGCAGCCGGATCAGATGCACCGCCACCAGGTCGCCATACGCCACCCACGCCGTCGGGCCGGCGCTGCCCAGCGACTGGATGTGACGCGCGGCTATCCCGGCTTCCAACTGGCAGACCGGCTCCTGCGCTGAAATGGCGCGCTCGGCGCGCCGCTGGTCGACGATCCATCGCTCATTCATCGGCAACTGATGCTGCGCCAGCGCGGCGCGATAGCCTTCGAGCCGCTGGGCCGCATCCACGCTGGGCACCTCGCAGCAGGACCCGACGTAGCCGATCCGCCGATGCCCCAGTTGCACCAGATGCTCCACCGCCAAGCGACCGGCGGCCTGATTGTCAAAGCCAATGGTGTCCATCTCCGGCTCGGCGCCGGGGTAGTCCACCAGCACCAGATTGGTGGATACTTTCACCAGGTCCGCCAGCCAGGGACTGCCCTGCTCCACATGAATCAACAGCAGGCCGTCGATGCGCCGCTCGGCGACCGTGCGGGCACAAGTGCCGGTGTCCTGCTGGCCGGCGACATTGAGCAGCAACAGGTCGTAGCCGCGCGCCTGGGTGGTGGACTCAATCCCGCGAATGATGGCGCCTTCGTAGGAAAAGCCGACGCCCGCCCAGGGACGCGGGGGAATGTAAATCCCCAGCGTGCGGGTCCGCCGATGCACGAGGCTGCGGCTGGCGAAGTTGGGGCGGTAGTCCAGTTCCTTGGCGGCCAGCAGCACGCGGTCGCGCGTTTCGGGGCTGACCAGGGTGTTGCCTTTGGCGTGATTGACGACGGTGGAAACGACGGCTGTCGAGCAACCCGCTCGCAGGGCGACGTCGCGGAGTGTGGCATGTCGGCGTCGAGTTTTCATGGGTCAGGTCCGTCCGGCGGATAATGAATCGCTTAGTTTCCTGAATTAAGCGTTTAGTTAATCCTAATCCTGCCCGCCCGATTGTCAACCCTGTTTTCAGTGTGCGAGCTGGAAAAACGGCGCCGCGGCTCCCTCCCGGACCCGTTTGCCGCGGGTGCGCTTGACCGCGTCGGCGGGACCCAACGATCCCAGCTTCCGGCAGCAGAACGACTTGCACCGACTACTGGCCGCCCTCGGCCTGCCGGTAATGGCTGCTGCGCAGCAGCCAGGGCTTCTCGACCAGATGCCACGACAACCACGCCAGCACCAGCACCACCAGCAGAACCCCCAGCGTTCCCCACCCCGGCCAGCGTTGCAGGACGCCCAGCGCCACGGCCCCCTGGATGACCGGAAAGTGATAGATGTACGTGCCGTATGACAGGTCGCCATATTTCCCGCCATTGCCCAGGTACGGCAGGCCTTCACCCAGGTAAAGCATGAGCACCGCCAGTGGCAGCACCAGCGCCGGCGTGCCCCAGGCGGAGGTCTCTCCACTGAGCAGCCACGCCGTTACCCCGGCCGCCACACCCCAGGCATGCGGGATGCGCCGGCCGGTCCGCAGCAGATCATGCAGCATGGCTCCGGTGAAAAAATACAGCAGGGGTATCACCAGACCCGCCGCCAGCAGGGAGGCGAAGTTCCCCCCGGCGGGACGACGCAGCCACCACCAGCAGCCCAGCAACAGGAGGCACGTTCCCAGCCACGTCCAGACATAACCCAACCGCCGAGCGACCATCACCCAGGCCGGCGTCAGCGCATAGCAGAACACCTCAATGCGGATGCTCCACAACGCCCCATTGACCGCCGAGTCCTGCGGCTGCGCGGTGAACACCCCCGGCAAGGTCGGCTCCAGAAAGTTCAACAGCAGGCCGTTCCAGAACAGGTAGCGCCACAAGCCCGCGCTGCTCAGGTAATCGACCAGCCGCAGTTCGGTCAATGCCGCCCCCAGCAACGCCGCCGCCACCAGCACGCCCAGATAGCCCGGCGCGATGCGCCGCACGCGCTTGCTCACGTACTGCCAGAACGAACTGGACCGTTCATAGCTGCGGCAGATCAAATAGCCGCTGACAATAAAAAAGCAGTAGACGCACAAATCCCCCCGGACATGACGGGAAAACGCCAGCAACGCCGGCGTCTGGGACAGCGCCCCCAGATGCATCAGCAGCACCCCCAGCGTCAGCGCCAACCGCAACAGGTCGAAGTTGTTCTGACGCGGCGGTTGGTTGCCCATGGAGCTGGCCTGAATGACGCAAGGGTCGCCTGCCCGCATCCTCATGCGGCGGAAGCTGCCTGACGAGCAAGTGAAAGCAAGTATACCCCTGGAACTTCCCCCCCCCCCCGGAACTTACTCCGGTACACCACGGCCAAGTCACCCGCTATGGCTGAGAGCCAGCAGCAGCAGTCCAAACATCGACATGGCAAAGCATACGACAGCCGCCCCCAGTGCCATGGCCAGGCGCCCAGGCACCGCGATGGTCGGGGGCGTTGCGGTGGGGACACTGGGCCCCTCGAGCAGGCGGCTCAGCACTATCGTGTGCAATGGGACCGCGACAAACTCTGCCAACGTGCCGGCGTAAATAACCGTCAGCATCGACGGCGCCATGCCCGGACCGATCCGGCTGGGGTCATCCATGTTCTGCAACGTCAAAGCCAGGTGGACCAGCATGCCCAGGATGCCCGCGCCCCAGCAGAACTGATGCATCCGGGCGAAAACCAATGCCGAATGCAGCAAACTTTCCGCGCCGGCAGTTTCCTCGGCCGCGCCGCCCCAGGCGTGTCGCAGCGCCACCACCAGCGCCCGGGGACCAAAGCTCAGCCAGAGTCCGCCGAGCACCAGTCCCAGCATCAACAGCAGCGCGGGCAGATCGAGCAGGAACATGAGTTGATCGCCTTGGGACGCCAGCAGCCAGCCCGGGACACCAAGCATGATCCCCAGACCCACCACCCAACGTCCGATTCGACCCTTGCAACCGGCGGGCTTTGCACGCTGGTCCGTGACCTGACTTTCTGCCATGGTGAAGCTCCCGGCGGATATCTGATGGTGCGACGATATGAGCGCAGTGTTTGGAAATGTTGCTGGATCAGTACGTCTTGCTCTGCGGATAGTATCGGCTGATCACCAGATGACGCAGGTAAAACAGCACGCCCAGGTTGACGCCTTTGGCGAGGATCAACCACGACTGCACGACATAGACTTCGCGGAAATCGCTCAGGCCGAAGGTCACGAACGCCAGGGCGTACAGCCATTCCAGCTTCGACCGTCGGTTGCGGACATAGCGTGCCAGCACCAGACCCGCGAACACCAACCAGGCGGCGCCTTCCAGCAGGTTGATCCAGTGGTAGGGCTGGGCATACCAGTCCGCGCCGGGGTCATAGGTCCACCAGGTGCGCGTCAGGAGCAGATCGAGCAGGTGGTTCATGGCGGCGTTCGGCAACATCATCAGTGGCGTACGCTGGAAAAACAAAAAAACCCCGCGGGTGCGGGGCTTTTGCCGGTGTTAGGCGTCGTATGACGCCCCAGGATCTGCAATGACCCCGACGGGATTCGAACCCGATCAATTTCGGCCTTGGCGCTAGCGCCAGCGGGGGAGTTGACACCAGAATTGACACCTGACTTGCACGAAGTCCTGTCGGCGTGGGCTTCGCTGTCCATTTCTCAGCGGGTCGCGGTCCTGGCGTTGGTCCGGGCCGCACTGCACCAAGGGGGACGCCATGAGCGAAGCTGAACCCATTGGGGTTGTGATTCGTCGGGTCATGCTCGCACTCACTGCCACCACAGGGCAGGGGGCGGCGGCGAGGTGGAGGGTCGGCGGCGAAGCCGCCGAGGGCCGGAGCGAAGCGGAGGCCCCGCAGCGGGAGCGAGCGAAGCGAGCGACTGCGGAGCCCGACCATGCCGAGCCGAGGGCGGAGCGAGCGAGCCGCAAGGCGAGTGAGCGAGCGAAGCCCGGCCCGTCCCCCGTCGCGTACGCCATCAAGTCATCTGACGCCAAAGAAAAACCGCACCAGTGCTACCCGTCAAAGTCGGCACTCGTGCGGCGATCCATCTCCCGCAAAGGGAAGAAAGGAATTGTGTCGTGAAGCATAACACGGACAGGACGAATCGACATCTCTATTTTGCGGCGGGGGTCGTACCCTTGCTGCTCCAGACGCTTCGGTACTCCCGTTGGCGGTGTGCCTTGATCGCCCAGCACAAGGCAACGGTTCGTCTGCACCTGGAGCATGCGGTCACTGGCGCCCGGCTGCTGGTAACGGTGGGCAAGGTGAAGCCCGGGGACCATGACCAGCAGCGGGGACGCTTTGCCATTCCCAACCGGCCCAGCTGGTTGCGGTCGGTCTACCACCTGGAGCAAAAGCTGTTTGCCGGCACGATTCCGCCATGGTTGCGCCCGTACTGCACTTCGTGCGGGAGGGTGACGCCATGACAACCGCAACTACAACGGCATGCGGCTGCGGTCCGATGCCGACGCCCTGCGGCGGCTCGGCCGGGGCCGCGTTGCCGGTGGTCCAGCAGGTGGACGACATCCACGCTTGCGCGTGTGGCGTGTCTGGATGCAGCAGCGGCGGCGTAGCCGCCGCTAGACTTGATCATCCAGACAATAACGTAACGGCAGGTTTGCAGGCTACAGGGCAGGTTCTGGTGAAGCCTCATGGTTGCCGGTGTCGCACGTGTCCGGTGTGTGGTCCACGCTACGGCTACCGCGTGCGTCGTCGTCTGGAAGCCAAGGCCGCGGAGTTTCGGCGTCCGGTCATGTTCACGCTGACGGTCAAGCCGTCGCACTTCGGCGATGATCCTCGGCGGGCATACCTGGCGATCACTGACGGGCGGTTCATTCCTCGGCTGATGAAAGCCCTGGGCGTGGTGCGGTGGGTGTGGGTGCTGGAGTTCCAGGCGTCGGGCTGGCCGCATTGGCATCTGCTCATCGACAAGCCGGGGCCGATTCTCGATCTCCGCAAAGCGTGGCGGCTGTGGGGCCATCAGCACGACCGATGGCGCATCGGTGGCATCGACATGGGCCAAGAGCGGAAGTCAGGGCAGGAAGCGGTGGGGTACATCACCAAATATCTGGTCAAGTACCCCGACCGTGGTTTCCCTGACTGGCTGCTTGACCTGGATCGCCGGGTTCGGTGGGTGCAGGCCTCGCGTGCTATCGGGGCCGTGGTGTCAGACGCCGACCGCAGCGAGAAGGACGTAGAAGGCCGGGAGAATGCCGCAGAGGCCGCCGAGTCATTGCCCCGGGAGCATGCCTCCCTGCGGGTGCGTCAAGCCTCCTGCGGGCAGCAGGTCGATTTCCTGCGGGAGTACGTGAACCCACAGACCGGGGAAGTGAAGTACCTGTTTGCTGGTCGCCTGCGGCGTGACCTGGTGGAGCGGTCAGGCCTGTTGAGCATGATCGAGACGAAGGGCAATCGAGCGGTCATGGCTGACCCCGGCAATATGCGGGTGTTCCTGGCTGAGGTCGTTGGCGTGGCAATGCGGCAGGGTGGGCCGATGGCAACGCTAGAGCTGGACATGGTGCGGCGGTGTCGTCCCGCAGTGGACCGGGCAAAGGACTTGCGGAGCAAGTCCGCTTCTTTCGATGCTGGAAGATGACAGGTATTGACAACGGTATTTGTACTGGTATGTTTAATGGCAAATCAATCAAGGAAACCATCATGGGACGCAAAAGAAAAGTGACGTACGACCAAGCTGTTGATCCGGGTAAGACACGGTTCGAATTGCGGTTTGACACCGACGTTTACGAGGGCATTAAACGCCTGGCGGATGAATCCGCCATCAGCGTCAATCAGTTGATGCACGGGATTGCCCGATGGGCGATTCGATATGGACACCCAGGTGAGGAAGCGAGTAACGATAGCGATGACTGGCCGGCAATTCATGTCAAGCCGCAACCTGGCTGCATCTGGTTTGGACACCACAGCGAGGACCATGGACTCGATGACCAAGGTTATCCCGCGTGGAGTGAACCTGAAATTTACTTCCATCTCGACTACACCGAGCGTCATGTCATCCGAGATGACACACATGAGCGTCCGCGAAGGGCCAAGCCATGATTACGCAACCGGGCAAAGAGTTCCAGAGTCTGAGAGAAGTAGCCGCCCGCTTTGGCGTGAATCCACGCACACTACGGCGTTGGGTTGATGCGGGTGAGTTCCCGCGTCCGATTCAGCTGGGACGGAAGCTACAGCGGTTTCTGGTGGCCGACATTGAGCGGTACATCGCCGACAGGCAGCGGGTGCAGCAGCCATGAAATGCCACGTGTTCAAGCGGAAGCGGCGCAAGGCAGGGCGGTCCATCCCGTCACGCTGCTACTACGGGCGTTATCAGCTGGCCGGCGACGACAAGCCCACAACCGTGAAGCTCGGCGTCACGGATAAGCGGGTAGCACAGGTCAAGCTGCAAGACATGGTGCAACGCCTGGAGCGTGAGCGGGCCGGCCTCGTGGTGCCAGCGGATCAGGTGGCCGCATCCCGTCGACCGCTACGTGAACACCTGGACGCCTACATTGCCGACCTGCGGACCAAGGGCCGCAACCGTCAGTACGTCACCGATGTGAAGGGCCGCGTTTGCCGACTGCTGACCGAGTGCGGTTGGTCCACCTGGGCGGATGTCAAGCCCGATGCGTTCATCCGATGGCGCACGGAACATGCAACCGGGGCCATGCGACTTTCGCCCAAGACGCTGAATCACTGTCTGGCCGCGATGCGGTCCTTCGGCGGCTGGATGTTCAAGCTGGGCCATCTGCCGCATAACCCGCTTGCTGGCATTGATCCGGTCGAGCACAAGACACGCCCGACATTCCAGCGGCGTGCATTGACCGAAGCGGAAGCGGGGCGATTGCTGGCACATGCTGGGCCACGCCGACCGCTTTATCTGATGGCACTGCTGACCGGGCTGCGTCGTGGGGCGTTGTTCGGCTTGACCTGGGCGGATGTCAAGCTGGACGTGGACCAGCCACGCATCGACGTGCCTGCCCGGCTGATGAAAAACCGGGTAGGCGAAGCGAAGATGCTTCGGCCTGATATGGCGCATGCACTGCGGGCGATTCGGCCTGCCGTGGTCAATCCTCGTGACAGGGTGTTTGCGGGCATCCTGCCACGCTGGGGGCTTGATTTCCTGCATGCGGACCTGCGGCGGGCAGGCATCGAGATTGAAACGCCCAGCGGGTGCATCGACTTCCACGCCCTGCGGCACACTGCCGCGACCTGGGCGGGCAATACCGGCCTGGGTGGCGCTCTGGTGCAACAACTGATGTCGCACAAGACGGCATCGCAGACCGCACGCTACACGCATGCCGACCAGTTGAATCAGCGTCTTTTGCTCGATCAGATGCCGAAATTTGACCGCACGGAGTGGACACCCGAATGGACACCCGAGTGGACACCAAAATGGACACCCGAATTGACCCCGGAGGGTCATTCAGTGTCCGCATCTGGCCTTGATGGGTTGGCGGCGGAAGTGGCCGCAAGTGCTGGAAATCCCCGGGCTTTGTCTGCGCAGGGCACAACGCGTCACGTTGTGCCTTCAAGTGACCCCGACGGGATTCGAACCCGTGTTTTCAGGATGAAAACCTGATGTCCTGGACCGGACTAGACGACGGGGCCAGTGAGGTGGGGGATTGTAGCGACTGATCGGCGATTGGCCAAACCGGGGGGAGCCGGGAATTGTGCTGGGGATATTCGGGAGTGAATCGGCTGGAATTCCGGGGGGAACTCCGGGGGAACGCCGGGGGAGCGGTGGGCGAGCTCGGGGAACTCCGGGGGCACCCGCCGACTGGCGTCGGCGGCTCGGACATCTCAGGTCCAAAAGTCACCGGAAACCCCCACACCGCTCTGAGCCGCCCACACCAATGGGCGGGTGGTGGGGGATCGCTCGCCTGGTTGGGGAGCAACACCAGCGCGCATCTCCAGCGTTTGCAAGGATGCCTGCCTTCTGCCACAATGCTCGGCTACGCTGGTTCAGGAGCCAGCGCAGGACGGTTCGGCACGTCAGACCCTGCCGACGGTTTTACCGAGAGTCTGCACCCATGGCGATTCGCATCAAAGCCCGCACCGGTGAGTCGGCTCAGCAGTTGCTGCGCCGCTTCAAGAAGCTCTGCGAAAAGGAAGGCTTGACCAAGGACGTCAAGCGCCGGGCGTATTACGAGAAGCCCAGCGAGCGCAAGCAGCGCGCCCTGCGCAAGAGCATCAAGCGGGCGACCACCCCGATGACCGCCAGCAAGGGCCCCGTCAAGCCCGCCCGGCAGCCGCGCCCGCCGCGTCCGGGTAAATAACGGTGCAGCAGGCGGTGCGACGGAACACGCCGCCGCACCGCGAAGTGTCTGAACAGCTCCGGCGTCTGGGCCTATGCACCTGCCGTTGCCGGGTTTCGGGTCCACCAACCTGGCAACGGTTCCATCCCGCCTGAAGTTATCTGGTTCGGTTCGCCGCGAGAGGGGGAGGAGGAAGCTTCCTCCCGGAGAGAGCAGTAACCGATCAGTCGCCGATGCCGGTGGTAAGTTCCGCCGGCGGCGACGAATGACCTTCAGCACGGAGTGTGTACCCCATGTCTGGTACCGGTGGTAAAGCGCTGCTCGCCGCAGCGATGACCGGCGTACTCGCGTCGCCTGCTCTGGCGGCCGGGAGTGAACTTCCCCAAGTCTTCTGGTTGGCTCCCATCGGCGCGATAGCCGCGCTGGTGATGGCCTTCGTCTTCTTCAAGGGCATCATTGCCGCTGACGAAGGCGAGCCGGAGATGATCCGCATTGCCGCGGCCGTGAAGGAAGGCGCTTACGCCTACCTCCGCGCCCAGCGCAAAGTGGTCGCCCTGGTGTTCGTCATCCTGATGATCATCCTCGCGGTGATGGGCTTCGGCCTGAAACTGCAGGATGAGCTGACCTGGGTCGGCGTGGGCGTGGCGGGCTTCCTCTCGGGCCTGTGCGGCTTCTTCGGCATGAAGACCGCCACCAGCGCCAACAACCGCACCGCCGCCGCCGCCAAGAAATCCCTCAACGACGGCTTGAAGGTCGCCTTCCGCGCCGGCGCCGTCATGGGCCTGTGCGTCACCGGCTTCGCGCTGCTGGACGTGAGCCTCTGGTTCTACCTGCTCAGCCAGGTGTTCGGCGAGCACTGGACGGCCGGCCCGGCGGGTCTGGTGGGTCTGACCACCGTGACCCTGAGCTTCGCCATGGGTGCTTCGTTGCAAGCCCTGTTCGCCCGCGTGGGCGGCGGCATCTACACCAAGGCCGCCGACGTCGGCGCTGACCTGGTGGGTAAGGTTGAAGCAGGCATTCCTGAAGACGACGCCCGCAACCCGGCGACCATTGCCGACAACGTCGGCGACAACGTCGGCGACGTGGCGGGCATGGGCGCTGACCTGTACGAAAGCTACTACGGCTCCATCCTCGCCGCGATGGCGCTGGCGGCCGCCGCGGCCGTGCGTCTGGGCCTGGACATGGGCGCTTCGATGAGTCTGGTCGTCGCTCCCGCTGCCCTGGCGGGCGTGGGCATCCTGGCTTCCATCCTCTCGATCTTCGTCGTCCGCACCAAGGAAGGCGCCTCCATGGGCGACCTGCTCAAGAGCCTGCACACCGGCGTGTGGGTCAGCAGCGGCCTGATCGTCGTCGCCAGCTTCTTCCTGCTCAAGTACCTGCTGGGCAATGTTGAGCAGATCAGCCACGTGGGTCTGTGGGTTGCCATTCTCGCGGGTCTGCTCGCCGGCTTGATCATCGCCAAGGGCACCGAGTACTACACCAGCTACGACCACAAGCCCACCCAGCGCATCTGCGAACAAGCCCAGACCGGCCCGGCTACCGTGATCATCTCCGGCATTGCCGAGGGCATGGTTTCCACCTGGCTGCCCATGCTCACCACCGTTGCCGCCATCATCATCGCATTCATCGCCGCCGGTGGACGCGAAACCTTCCTCATGGGTGTGTTCGGCGTCGGCATCGCCGCCGTCGGCATGCTCAGCACCCTGGCGATCACCCTGGCGACCGACGCCTACGGCCCGATCGCCGACAACGCCGGCGGCAACGCCGAGATGACCCACCAGCCCAAGTTCGTCCGCGAGCGCACCGACATGCTTGACTCGCTGGGCAACACCACTGCCGCCACCGGCAAGGGCTTCGCCATCGGTTCGGCGGCGCTGACCGCCCTGGCGCTGCTGGCGGCTTATGTCACCACGCTCCAGAGCTTCCTGGCGGTGGACACCCCCGAGATCACCACCGCCGCCGGCGAAACCGTCAAGACCCTTGACGCCACGCTGCCGCAGATTCTCGAGTACTACAACGTCACCCTGCTCAACCCCACCGTCCTGTCGGGGCTGTTCATCGGCGTGATGCTGGTGTTCGTGTTCTGCTCCATGACCATGAACGCCGTCGGCCGCGCCGCTTACGCCATGATGATGGAATGCCGCCGGCAGTTCGGCATCATGAAGGCGCAGTTCAAGAAGAACGGCATGACCGACGCCGATATCGCCGACCCCAACAAGTGGCCCTTTGACGTCCAGGCCGACGGCAAGCAGTATCCCGACTACGCCAACTGCGTGGCGATCTCCACCCAGGGCGCGCTCAAGGAAATGGTCGTTCCTTCCCTTCTGGCGGTTTTCGTCCCCGTGATTGTGGGCCTGATCCTCGGCCCGGCGGGCGTCATGGGCATGCTCGCGGGCGCCCTGGTCTGCGGCTTCGCCGTCGCCATCTTCATGGCCAACGCCGGCGGCGCCTGGGACAACGCCAAGAAGTACATCGAAACCGGTAAGTACGGCGGCAAAGGCTCCGACGCTCACAAAGCCGGCGTGGTCGGCGACACCGTGGGCGATCCCTTCAAGGACACCTCCGGCCCGTCGCTGAACATCCTCATCAAGCTCATCAGCGTCGTCTCCGTGGTCTTCGCCGGCGTGGTCGTCAAGTTCTCCCCGGCAATCATGGCGCTGCTGGGCATGCAGTAAACCCCCCCGTCGCGGCCGCCCGGGCCGCACGCTGAACCACGAAGCGCTCAGGAACCGGCTGGCTCCTGAGCGCTTCTTTTTTTGCGCGCCGCCAGCGCGTGTTGAGTGATCTGTACTTATAGGGCTGGGCTCGCCCGGACAGTTGGGCGCTTCCCGGTAATTCCTGTCCGGGCAAGACCGGACCTACATACCGCCAGCGCTGGCGGTCACTATGGCGTTGTCAGCGCCACACCTGCCACCACTTGCGGACCTTCACCGGCGCTGCGGCCTCCGGCTGCTCGGTCTGCACCTCATCACCCAGCGCTGCGGGCAACGCTTGCGCCTCCGCATCCGCTGTCGGCGCGGGCGCTGCTTCCCCTGCGCGGCGCCCCGGCGCTCCCCACGCTGCATCGGGATTGCGTTTGAGCAGCACGTCGTCCTGGCCCAGCAGCACTTCCGGGTCCACCTTGATCGCCAGCGGGGCGTTGATGTCCTTGACTTCCAGCGCCGCCTGGTAGCGTTCGAGATTGCGGACCACCGCCTCGGCGGGATTGGCGCCCATCGCCTGGGCATACGCCGGGCCGGCTTCCTTGTACTTGCCCATGCGCTCGAGCGCCTTGGCTTTGCCTTCCTGGGCGCGTTGCAGCGTCGCGCCGTTCAGGTACGGCCGACTGTGCAGCGTCTGCTCGTACAACGCCAGCGCCAGCTTCCAGTCGCGGCCGATGGTGCAGATGTCCGCCAGCAGACACAGGCATTCGGGATGGTCCGGCTCCAGTC
Organism: uncultured Phycisphaeraceae bacterium; assembly: GCA_964605235.1. GTDB lineage: Bacteria > Planctomycetota > Phycisphaerae > Phycisphaerales > Phycisphaeraceae > CAZSBB01. The sequence continues at coordinate 115,766 of CAZSBB010000003.1, read as the reverse complement.
GCAACGCTTCATCCAAACGCTCCGCGGCAATGCCCAGGTTGCCCTGCGCCAGCTCCACTTTCGCCAGCAGAAACAGCGCCCGGGGGTAGGCCGCCTTGAGCCAGATCACTTCCAGGTCGGGGTCGATGGCGGGGCCGCCGGGTTTGCGCAGCAGGCTCATGAAACCCAGGTATTCCCCCAGGTCCCAGAACTTCACGTACAGCTCTTTGCCCGTCTCGTAGCTGTAAACGTAAACCGCCGGCGTCCGCAGCGCGATCGGCTCCAGCAACGCGCGCGAACGCACCAGATCCTTCTGCCGCAGCAGGTCGGCGGCGCGCTCAACCGCGTCGGCGTCGTTGCGTTCCTCGCTGGTGTAATGGACGTATTCGCTGCTCACCGGGCGCTCCGCGGGATCGATGGGGAAATCATTTCAGGATTCACCACAGAGGCACAGAGCACACAGAGAAGGATACGCGGAGAAAACCAACTTAATCATTGGTGAAGCTCGCCCTTCCATGCTGCGCTGAGTGCTCGCTGTGCCTCGGTGGTGAAACGGATTTTCCAGACGGTTATTTCGATTTGCCTCTCGCCTTCGGAGCGGCCTTGGCTGGGCAGCCGAGCAGGTCGTGGCGGGGGCGCAGCTTGACGCCGGCCGCCCAGCGCAGGGCGTTGTCGAGGATGCGCGCGGTGCCCATGGCGAAGCCGTCGAACACGATGGGCAGGCGATCACGATCGCTCAGTTCGCCGGCGGCAAACGCATGGCCTTCGGGATGGGGGCTCAGCGCCACGCATCGGCCGGCGTCCGCCTGCGACACCGCGATGGCGGCAATGGTTTTATCGAGGTCATACGCCGCCACCATATCGCTGCCGGCTTCCAGTTGCATGAGCCAGCCGTTCCAGCGCAGGATAGTGATGGGGTCCCAGGTGCGCCAGGCGGCGGCGCTGCGTTGGGCGACGCCGCGCAGCACCGGGTGGTCGCCGCGCACCGGCTCGATGCGGGTGGGGCCGACGCCCAGCATGTTGATGAGCCTGGCGGGGACCAGTCCCAACTGGCATAGGTTGATCTGGCCGCAGCAGACGCCCACCGCGCCCAGGCCATGTTCGCGCACCAGACGCACCAAGTTTGCCCCGGCCGGCGCGAGCTTCTTCTGGTTCAGAAAATACCACCCGCCCGAGAGCAGCAGCACGTCGATCTCGCCCGGCTCCAGCACCGCCAGTTCATCGGGGCTGACCGTGCGAAAGCGATAGCCGAAGCGGAAGAGCACGCTGAACAGCGGGCCGGCGTTGGCGCCCGAACAGGGATGCAGCACGCCGACGCGCGGCGGTGGGGGGATCACAGCCATGACGTGGCGGTCCTGTGTCAGTCAGCGGGTTTGCACGGTGGCGTCAGCATCGTCAGCGCGGACGAGGTAGGGATAACCCAGCCGCTGGCGCAGCATGACGTTGAGCTGGCGCAGCGCCTGGTCGACGCCGGCGTCATCGCGCTGCAGGCTGAAGCTGCCTTCCATTTCGCTCAACAGGTTGCCGGCGGGGAAGCCGTCGGTGGTGTTGGAAAGCTTGAGCGAGGCGTTCCAGATGCTCGCCTTCATGCTGGCGGCGCCGGGCTTGCCCTTGGGCCAGAGGAACCCGCCGCCGCTGTAGATGCCGACCTGCGCGCCATCCTCGGTGAAGATGACATGACGGATGGAGGCATTGGTGGCGTCGCGGCTGATGGGCGTGCGCGCCGCCCGGGGACGCCAGAGCATGCGAATGGTCATGAACTGCCGGGGATTTTCCAGCGGCCCATCGACCAGCAGAATGGTCAAGCCATTGCGGCCCTGATGCTGGTAGAAGCCATGCTGGAAGCTGTCGGGCAGCGCCAGCTCCTGCCCCACGGCATTGGCGGCGGACAGCTCGCCGGCGGATTGGAAATCCTCGGTGCGGATTTCGGTGCAGCCGGTGAACGCCAGCAGCGCCAGCGCGGCGACAGCGGTGAGGCACAGCGAATGAATGCGGGAGCGCCAGAGATTCATGCGGCGGAAGACTCCGTCTCGGCCGGCTCATCGCCTTCGTCAGGGCGCGGCCGGGCGGTGATGGTGACTTTCTCCGCCAGCCCCAGACACGTCAGCGCGTCGCGCTCAACGATGCCCTGCAGCACCGGCCGGGGGATCGTCGGCAGACTGGTCCCGTGGCAATGCTGGTTGACGGAGTAGATGTTGACGATGACTTCGGCCGGCATGGCGAAGGGGAAGTCGCTGCCCAGCAGCAGATAGTCGGTGACGCCCACCTGGTACGCCTGCAGCAGCGCGTTGTAGAGCTGCCACGGGCGGGCGGAAAGGTCGGTCAGGTCGGCGAAAAAGTTGCGATGTTTGCTGATCAGCAGCAGGGCTTCATCCACCCAGGGATGCCCCAGCTGCGCCAGCACGATGGGCAGGTCTGGGAAGCTGCGGCCGACTTCATCCCACAGGTGGGGCCGGCTCAGTTCCATCATGGCGGCACGGGACATGTGGGTGCCGGGGTGGACCAGCAGCGGCAGGCCGCGCTGTTGGCATTTTTCAAACAGCCGCATGGCGCGGGAATGCGTGGGATGGCACGCCTGCGCTGCGGGGCTGAAGGTGACGCCCAGCAGACCCGCTTCGAGCAGTTCGTCGACGCTGTCGAGATAGCCGGGCGCCAGGGGGTCGATGCCGCCGAAGCCCACGTACTTGTCGCGGCGACGGGCGACGTAGCCGGCGACCTGCGTGTGCGGAATGCTCGCGCCCAGGTGTTCGCTGCGGAAGCCGAGGATGAAGGCGCAGTCCACGCACTTCATGGCGTCGTCGTAGCTGGCGGGGCAGGCGTCGCGCTCGTCCCAGTTGAGGTTGGGGCGCGAGTTGAGCCGTTCCAGCGTGCCCTGGCCAAGCTGGGTCGGTTCGTTCCACAGATGGGTGTGTACGTCGACGATCATGGCGGTGCGGCCAAGCGAAACGAGCGAACCGGTGACGCAGGATCAGTGCGAATGCTGGGCGTCGTAGGCGGCGGCGTCGAGCAGTTGCTCGAGCTGCGCCGGGTTGCTGGGCTGGATTTTGATCAGCCAGGCGTCCCAGGGATTTTCGTTGATTTTCTCGGGGTTGGCGAGCAGTTCGTCATTGACCGCGATCACTTCGCCGTCGATGCCGGAGTACAGCTCGCTGGTGGCTTTGACGGATTCAATTTCGCCGAAGGTATCCCCGGCCTTGACCGCCCCGGACTTGCGGGTGATGTCGAGGAAGGTGATGTCGGTGAGTTCCTCGACGGCGAACTGGCTGATGCCTATGAGCACCGCGCCGCCGTCGAGTTTGTGCCACTCGTGACTTTCCAGATACCGCCGATCGCTCTGCGAACCCATGAAACACGCTCCTGAGGAAAAGATGGCTTCATCATACGGGCAAGGGCGCGGGGTCACAATGCGGCGGAAAGCTATCCACTTCGCCCCGGGTCAGTGACCCGGGGCTAAATGAGTGCAGGTGGGGGTATCATGCTGCCCATGACGCGGCGTGCAGGTGATGTCTGTCAGTTCTGGGTCGTCCGGCAGACCGTGGCGACGGCGCTGCGTGGCCCGTGCCGGGTACGGCCGGGGACGCATCTGCTGGTGGCGGTCAGCGGCGGGGCGGATTCGACCGCGCTGCTGCTGGTGCTCGACGAACTCGCCAAACAGCGCGGCTGGCGGTTGCAACTGACGATCGCCCATGTGCAGCACCACCTGCGGCCGGAGGCGGAAGCGGACGCCGCCTTCGTCACTGCACTCGCCCAGCGACTGGGACGCCCCTGCCTGCGGGCGGATATTGCACCGGGCGCCAGCAATCAGGGCAATCTCGAAGCCCGCGCCCGGCAGCAACGCTATGCAGCCCTGGCGCAGCTCGCGGCGCAATGCGGCGCGGAGTTGCTCGTCACCGCCCATCATGCCGACGATCAACTCGAAACCCTGCTCATGCGGCTGCTGCGCGGCTCTGCCGTGGCGGGGTTGGCAGGCATGCGCATGCGGCGACGGTTGCAACCCGACAGCAACCTGCTGCTCCTGCGTCCGCTGCTGGGTGTGGAACGCTGGCGGCTGCGGCAGGCGTTGTCCGAACGGCAGCAGGAGCACTGTGAAGATGCGAGCAATCGGGAAGTGACGCGCGACCGGGCGTTTTTGCGCCAGCGCATCATTCCGCAACTGGTGGAACGCTGGCGCGATGCGCCCGGTCGCGTAGGTGATCTGGCGCGCCATGCGGGTCAGGTCGACGCGCTGCTGCGCGAGCAGGCGCGGTCAGTTGGCCGGGCGGCATTGCGGCAGCGGGAGGCGAACAGTCTGACCTTCGGCCGGGCTGCTTTGGCGGCGGTCGATCCGCTGCTGATCAGCTACGTGCTCCGGCGCGCGGCGCGGCTGATGGGCGTCAGTGGTGATCGGTTGCCCCAGCGCGTGGTGCAGCGCATCGTGCGCGCGGTGACGGATCAGCGCGGCGGCGAACGCCGGTTCATGCTCGGGGGCGGCGTGGCGGTGGTGGTGCGGGGGGAGACGGTGGGGGTGGAGCGAGATTTGGAGATGGGTTGATTTTGGATCTGGTGATTTGGCGGGGCCGTGGCGGCCCCCGGATTCACCCCCGGATTCGCTGCGCTCATCCGCGGCTTTGCTTGCGGGGGGAGATTTTCAGACGCGGTCCCAGTGGATGGGTTTGGCGTCGCCCCACATCATTTCCAGGTCGTAATGCGTGCGGGTGGCGGGCTCGAACAGGTGGGCGATCACATCCACGAAGTCCAACGCCAACCAGGTGCTGCTGCCGTCGATCTCCCGGCCGATGCGCGCCAGATGGTGCAGCTTGGCGAGGTCTTCCAGTTCGTGGCCCACGGCCTTCATCTGCCGATCGGAAGTGCCGGTGGCGATGAGGATGTAATCGGTGAGATTGCTCAGCCCACGCACATCCAGAGCGATGATGTTCTCGCAGTGGCGATCGCGCAGCAGCCGGGCGGCTTCGATGACGAAGCGATAGGTCTGGTCATCGCTCACGTCGTCGGCCGGCGCGTGATCAGCGGCTTTGCTCGGGCGAGCGCGACGGGTGATGCCTTCGGGCGCGGGCGTGTTGGCGAGGTCATCCATGGGCGAGGCAGTGTAACGCAAAGCCCAGTCGGTCAGAAATCCGCAGGATACAAATCCGTGCTCAGGTATTTGAGCCCGCTGTCGCAGACGAGGAACGCCACCGTGGCGCCCGGCTGATGCTCGCGCAGCACGGCAATTGCCGCCGCGAGGTTCGCCCCGCTGGAGAACCCGCCGAAGATGCCTTCATAACGCGCCAGCAGCCGGGCGGTTTCCATGGCGAGGTCATCGCTGATGGCGAGATAGCCCTGGACCAGAGCCGGGTCGAACAGGTCGAGCTGGGGCATGGAGTACCCGCCGCCCTGGATTTTGTGGCTGGGGTTGGTGATGGGGGAGCCGGCGAGCACCGCCGCGGTGGCGGGTTCGACGAGATAGCCGGTGACGGCGGGGTTCTCCCGGCGCAGCGCCCGCATGACGCCGGTGAAGCTGCCCGCGGTGCCGGCAAAGTCGACGTAGCAGGTCACGGCGCCACCGCTCTGCTGCCAGATCTCCGGCCCGGTGTGGCGTTCATGCGCCAGCACGTTGCCTTGCAAGGTGAACTGGTTGGCGCGAAAGGCGCCGCGCTGGGTGGTGAGTTCCTGCGTGCGTACTTCCACGCGCGCCAGGTCTTCGCCGGAGACTTGATTGCGTGGCGAGCCGGGCGCCTGATCCACCAGCACGACCTCTGCTCCCAATGCCGCCATCATGCGGGCGCGCTCGATGGTGTTGCCCTTGCTCATGACAGCAATGAAGGGATGGCCCAGCGCCTGGCAGACGATCGCCAGTCCGGTGCCGGTGTTGCCGCTGGTCAACTCAATGACGGGCTGTCCGGGCTGGAGGGTGCCGGCCGCGCGGGCTTCGAGCACCATTTCGCGGGCGATACGGTCTTTCTTGGAGAACCCCGGGTTGAGATATTCGAGCTTGGCGAGCAGTCGCCCGTTGAGGTTGAGCTTTTGCTGCAGGTGATGCAGTTCGACCAGCGGGGTGGAGCCGATGGCGTCAATGATGGATGGCAGCAGATGGTCTTCGCGTGGCATGGGCGGGAGTTTACCGGTTGGTGGGGACGATGCAGGTGAAAATTGACTGGCCTGGACAGAAGGGCGGTTCCGGGTTCTCGGACGCAGCGGGTGGGGGTAGAGCGATCAGGAGGTCGGTTGTTGCATGATCGACGTGCGAACGCCCGGTCAGCGATTCAGACCGGCGTGGATCATTCCGATCAACAGCGACAGGATCAGGAGGTTTTGGTGTGATGTGCAGCAAATGGCGTCAGCCGAAGCCGGGGAACGACCGCGATGGTGTCCGTGCGGTCACCCGGACCTATCTGCGCTCGACGCTGCCGGCGGTGCTGGTGGTGCTGCCGACGACGGTGATGCTGTTGATGATCCAGCAGCACATGCTCGCTCAGGAAGCGCAGCGTTACGCGGAAAGTCGGCTCGCCAGTTTACGCGGCGCATTTATGCAGGCGCAGCATGATTATCAGGTCATCAGCGACCTGGTGTATGAACAGGTGATCCTGCCGGCCCAGGCGGGCGCCTTGCTGGCGCAAGCGCAGGCGGGAGAAGCCCAGGCCAACCAGGCGCGGTTGCTGCTGCAGGAACGGATGGCGCGGGCGTATGGCCAGTTGCGTACGCTGGGGGTCAAGCAGGTTCATTTTCATTTGCCGGACAACCGCAGTTTTCTGCGGATGCACCGGCCGGATCGCTACGGCGATGACCTGACCGACGTGCGGGCGACGGTGCGGCGCGCCAACGCGCTCAAACAGCGCGTCGTCGGTTTCGAGGAAGGACGGGTGTTCAATGGTTTTCGCTTCATCTACCCGTTGACCTGGGAGAGCCAGCACGTGGGCACGGTGGAGGTCAGCGCCCCCTCGTCAGCGCTGCTGGCGCGGATCGTGCGTGAGATGGACATGGTGCAGTTTGCCGTCAGCCGGGCGGTGGTGCAGGACAAGGTGTTCAGCGAGTACCAGGAGCTGTATGCCGCCACGCCGCTGGCGGATGAACTGTTGGTGGAGAACAACATGTTCGTGCGCACCCGCAGCCTGGCGGAGGCGGTGCCCAGCATCGCCGACGACGCCAGCCGGGCGCGGCTCAAGGCGCGGATGGCGCAGTTGATGCAGGGCGCGCCGGTGGCGGGACGGGCGTGCTGGCATCGGCAGAACGGCGAGAACCTGCTGCTGCTCTACCTGCCGGTGCTGAATGTCGATGGCGAGCGCGCCGCGGCGGTGCTGGGGGTGGAGCGCAGTGCCGTGCTCACCGGGCTGCTGCATCTGGCGCGGGGCCAGACGGCGGCGATTCTCATCTGCGCGGTGCTGGTGGTGGTGGGCGCCGCCTTGCTCAGCGCGGAGCTGCGCCGGGTCCGCGACAACCTGCGCCGCATCGGCGATCTGAACCAGCGCATCGAGGAAGCCGACCGCGCCAAATCCGCTTTCCTCGCCAGCATGAGCCATGAAATCCGCACTCCGCTGACGGCGATCCTCGGTTACAGCGAACTGCTGCGCGAACAACTGGAAACCGATGGCGTGCCCACCGAGCGGCTCGAACAGCTGGACGTGGTGTCCCGCGCCGGCGACCACCTGCTGGCGATCATCAACGACATTCTGGACCTGTCGAAGATCGAAGCCGGGAAAATGACCCTCGAAAACACGGCATTTTCGTTGCCGGAGCTGCTTTCGGACGTCGATCAGATCATGCAGGCCCGGGTCGCCGGCACCCCCGTGCAACTGGTCAAAACCGCCCGCTCGGCGTTGCCGACGCAGATGGAAGGCGATCCCACTCGTCTGCGCCAGGTGTTGATGAACCTGCTGGGCAACGCCGTCAAGTTCACCGAGCGCGGGCTGATCGAACTGGTGGTCGCAACGGACCGTGATTCCGCGACGCCCCGCTTGCGCATCGAGGTGCGCGACACGGGCATCGGCATGGCGCCCGAGCAGGCGGCGCGGCTGTTCCAGCCGTTCACCCAGGCGGGCGAGTTCATCACCCGACGCTACGGCGGGACCGGGCTGGGCCTGAGCATCTCGCGCAAACTGACGGAAATGATGGGCGGCGCGCTGACCCTGGCGTACAGTCGGGCGGGCGAAGGCTCCTGCTTTGTGGTGGACCTGCCGCTGCGCGGGGCGAGCGCCCAGCCGTGGGTCGAAGACCTGCATGTCGCCTGCCAGGCGGCGCGGCTGCACCAGGAAACCCACGCCATTCGCCTATCCGGGCGCATCCTGCTGGCGGAAGACGATCCCGCCAACCAGCGGCTGATTGCCCATCACCTGCGTCACGCGGGCGCGCAGGTGGAGATAGCCGACAACGGTCTGAGCGCGCTGCGGATGCTGGCGCAGGCGGATGAGCCGCCGTTCGACCTGTTGCTGACGGACATGCAGATGCCGGAGATGGATGGTCATACGCTGGCGCGGCGGCTGCGTGCCCAAGGCAGTGTGTTGCCGATCATCGCCTTGACCGCGCACGCGATGGACAGCGAAAAGCAGGCGTGCCTGGACGCCGGCTGCGACGATCACGCCAGCAAACCGATCGACCGACAGCGTTTGTTGCGGACCTGTGCAGCCTGGCTCGCCCAGACCCGCGCGGGTCAGGGATCGTCCGCGGCGTGAGCGCGGCGGATGTCATGAATTGCCGGTTGTCACTGGCGGAGCTCTTGGCTTTCGCGGCGGTCCCCGTTAATCTGTGGATTGACGCAGGCTGCCGAGGTTGGCGGTCGGTTATCGCATCGACTGGAAGCATTGCACATTGCATCAGACAGAGGACTGCCGATGGAATTTCTGACCGCGGAAGAGAAGGAACGGCTGGAGAAGAAGCTGGCGGACATGGTGGCGCAGCGGCCGGTGCTGAGCAAGCGCATCGCCGAGGCGCGGGCGCTGGGGGACTTGAAGGAGAACGCCGATTACCACGCCGCGCGCGAGGATCAGGGGCTCAACGAAGCGGAAATCCGCCGGCTGGAGGAGCGGTTGCGTGACGCCAAGGTGCTGGATGCTTCGGTGGTGCCCGAGGACATGGTTTTTCTGGGGGCGCGGGTGAAGTTGCGCGACATGGACACCGAGTCGGAAGACGTCTACAAACTGGTTGGCGAGATCAGCGGCAACTTCGATTCGGATGAAGTCGAGGTGTCGGTCGGCAGCCCGATGGGTGAAGCGTTGATGAAGTCGCGGGTGGGGGAAACCGTCAAGGTGGACCTGCCGCGCGGCCCCAAACGCTTTGAAATTCTGGAAATCCTCTAGGCTGCACCGTTCAATATTGACGATGATAACGGTGGACGGGCTGACGGCTCGGGCGCGGACTTTGCGCTTTGGCGGCGCTACAATCCTGCACCGGGCCGGGTCCATCACGGTTACATTGCTCCGCAAATTGAGGTGACGCCATGAAATACAATCGAACCGCCATCCTGCTTGCCGCCGGTTTGACATTCGGTTTCGCCGCGCATCAAGCTCGCGCACAGCACGCTCTGGACGGCAACCTCCAGGCCGGCAGCGGGGGGGTGAATGCTCCGAGTCAGTCCTATAACTACTCGGGTGGCAACAACGTCGTGACCGGCAACGCCGGGGGCGGCCGGGATTTTCGCGGTGACGTCGGCTACCGCGCCGCCGGCGAGTTCCGCGGCGCCGCCGGCAGCGACGACCTGTACCAGTTCCGCGCCAATTCCATTTCCACCGGCCAGCCGGGTTACGTCCCCAATCAGCCGGTATACCGCACCAACACCGGGCCGTCTGTGGGCGACCTGAATCTCCCGGGCGTCACCCAATCGCAGGTGCTGCTGCGCCAGAGTGGCGGCGCGAACAATGCGTATCAACTGAATGTGAACCCCGGCGCTGCCCTCGGTCGGTCCAGCGCCACAACCGGACTCAATACGACCGGACTGGCCAGCCCGGGCCTCACCACCCCCGGCGTCCTGCCCGCCCCCGATGGCACCTCCCTGCAGCAGAACCTCAGTTCGCCGTTGCTGGGGGTGCGTTCCACCGCTCGTTCCGGCCCGACTGGCGCGAATCCCAACACCAATTCCTGGAATCTGCCCACCCCGCCCGTCGCGGTGGATTCCGTCGATCACACCGGCTTGCCCCGGACCAGCAGCCTCGGTGACCCGGCGCTGCTGGATAATCGCGTGGGCACCCCGCCGAGCGTCACCAATGCCCAGATCGACAGCATGGTCTTCACGCAACCCAATCAGCCCAGCTACGCCCAGCCGTTGAACAACGCCATCGACGCCCGCGCCAGCCGCGGCGGCATCGGCCCCAACCCCCAGACGCTCGACCGCCGCGTCGCCGAGATTCAGGCGGCGTCCACCGGCCCGCAGAGCGATCTGGCGGTCAGCCCCGGCCAGGATGCCTACATGCGCCTGCTAAACCGCGAACGCTCGCGCGTCAGCACCATGCTCGGCCAAACGCCCGCGAGCAGCCAGGCCGGCAGTGGGGACTATCTCGCCACGCCGCCCACCCAGGACCCCGATCAGCCGCAGTTGCCGCCGCTCAACAGCTATGCCGCTCCCGCTCCACTGGGGGCGCAGCCCATGGGCGCTCAGCCGGCTCCGCAACCGACGCCCGGCGCGCCCACGGGTGAAGCGCCAGCCGCCGCTCCCGACCACAGCGACAGCAGCGCTGCCTTGCTCAACAGCCTGATGGCGCCGACCCAGCCGCAGCGCTCGGCCGCCAGCGATCTGCAACTGCCGGTGACCGAACCCGCGCCGACCGCGGCGCAGGCCGCCGCCCAGGCCGCGCTGGAGCAGCAGCAGCAACACAACGCCCGTTTGCAGGCGCGTGGCCTGCCGTTGCCGACGCTGGGCAATGCGCCGACGGACACCAATGCCGGCAATGCGGCGACGAACCAGAACCCGCGGCTTTCCGTGGATGATGCCACCGCCGCGCTCAAGGGGCTCGACAGCCAGCAGCCGCGCGCCGATTACAATTTCGACATCAACAACCTGGTCGACGCCCGCCAGCAGGTGGACTTCCGCAATGTCCAGTTGCTCAACACCTCGGTCACTTCGCTGAGCGTGGATCGGCAGGGGCGGATCAACGAACAGTTGCGCGAAGCGGAAGTCGACCTTGCCGCCGGCCGGTACGCCGAAGCCGAGCAGCGGTTCCGGCTGGTCGAAGGCGCTGATCCCAGGAACCCGCTGCCGACGGTGGGCAAGGTGCACGCCCAACTCGGGGCGGCGATGTTCCGCACGGCGGGGACCAATCTGCGGTTGTTGTTCAACACCCATCCTCAGTATGCCGCGGTGCGCTACGACCTGCGGCTGCTGCCGACTTCCAAGCGTATGAGCTGGATCCGCGAGCAGTTGGACAATGCCGTGCGCAACACCCGCAGCGACCATGCGGGCCTGCTGATGGCGTACCTGGGCTACCAGACGAACAGTCCGGAGCTGGTCCAGGCGGGCCTGGAAGCGATGCCGGCGCATGACGAGCTGACCCCGCTGCTCCGTCGGGCGTGGTTGGGGCAGCAGTAAGCAATCGCGCAGCTACCCGCCTGGAGCAGAGGGTCCGCAGATTTCGCAGATGGACGCAGATAAACAAGCTGTGTTTGCTGGGCCTGAATCAGCGTCCAGTTGCGTCATCTGCGGATGTTCTGTGTTTCGGGTAGGTGTCCTTACCGCTGGCAATAAGTGGCAATCGGGCGGATTCCGGCGGGAGTGCTTCCGCTTTGGTCAGTGGAATAATTAACGTCAAAAACTGACTTTATTCCATCAGATGCCACCCTTTTTGCAGACGCCCAGATGACATGCGATAATTAGTGCACTTGCCTCTGGCGCGGGTGTTTCGCGTCGGTCCAGCCTGGCGGGTGCGTTTGCGGGATTCGTTTCAAGCACACGGCGACGTCTTCCGCACGCCACGCCGACACCCACCCAGTGATGTCCCATGACTGATTCCCTCTCGCCATCGCAGGCTCAGCCGGCTCCCCCGGCGTCTCCGGTTCCCTCCGTTAAGACGGCGACCATGACGGTCCCGGTGACCGAGGTGGCGCTGCTGGAGACGCAGCTCCGGCAACGCGTGGAGGAGGCCAGCGTCCTCTACAAACTCACCGAACTGCTGGCGGCGCACCGCGATCTGCAGGAACTGCTCAACACCGCCGCCCGGCTGGCGGCCGAGGTCATGAAGGTCAAGGCCGGCTCCATTCGCCTCCTGGGCGAGGATGGCCAGCAACTGTTCACCAAGGCGGTTTACAACCTGAGCCAGAGCTACATCGACAAAGGCCCCATCGTCGTCAGTCAGAGCGAACTGTATCGCCGCTCGCTGGCGGGCGAGGTGGTCTACGTCGAGAACATGGCGACCGATCCGCGGGTGCTGTATCCCGACTTTGCCCGCACCGAAGGGCTGGTCTCCATGCTCAGCGCGCCGATGGTCTACAAAAACCGACCCATCGGCGTCATCCGCGTGTACACCGGCGAGAAGCGCCACTTCACCAAGCCGCAGATTCATCTGCTCCGCGCCGTGGCGCATCTCATGGCGGCCGCCATCGCCCACGCCCGCACCGATGCCGAGAACCTCGAAAGCCAGAAGATTCAGCGCCAGGTCAAACTGGCCGCCCAGGTGCAACGCCGCATGATGCCCAGCGTCATGCCCAACCTGCCCGGCTTCGACATTGCCGCCCGCTACGACGCCAGCCTCGAACTCGGCGGCGACTTTTTCGACTTCATCCCGCTCAAGGGCCATCTGGGCGTGGTGGTCGGCGATGTCGTCGGCAAGGGCGTCGCCGCCAGCCTGCTCATGAGTTCCGTCCGCGCTTCCCTGCGTGCTTTCGCCCAGGATGTGTACGACCTGGATGAAGTCATGGCGCGGGTCAATGTCGCCATGACCGAGGACACCCTCGACAACGAATTCGCCACGGTGTTCTACGGCGTGATCGATCCCCAGACCCTGAGCATGACCTACTGCAATGCCGGGCATGAACCGCCGCTGCTGCTGCGCCACGGCGAGATTCATCCGCTGGATGTGGGCGGCATGATCGTCGGGGTCGACACCGAACAGGTCTATCAGAAAAGCGTGCTGCGCTTTGAGCCCGACGACTGGCTGCTCATCTTCACCGACGGCCTGTCCGAAGCGTTCAACTACAGCGGCGCCCAGTTCGGCCGGGAACGCATCGCCAACGCCCTGCGCCAGGTCGCGACCGGCAACATGAACGCCCGCACCGGCATCAAGCACCTGCTCTGGCAGAAGAACCTGTTCACCGGGCTCAAGTCCAGCGTGGACGACACCACCATCGTCCTGCTGCATGTGGGGGCCGACGTGGCGGTGCCTTCGGAGCGCCAGCCTGCCTGATCGTTACAAACAGCAATAGTCGCAATATCCTGTGCGGCCGCGCGTCAGTTTGCTTTCTCATCACTTCAAAACGGGGGGAAACTGAAGGATGCTCGTGCGCAGAGCGGGTGACCAGCTCCGGAGGGTCGCCAGCGGTTGATGCTGCGCGCGCAGGGAGCCGCGCATGGTTGCGACGTTATGGCTGCTGTTTCTGACGCCGGGCCTGGTGGCGCTGGCGCTGGGGGTGGCGGCATGGCTCTGGCGCCGGCCGCGCCTGCTGCCGATCCCCGCCGGTGACCTGCTGGTCCTGGCGGCACATCCCGACGACTGCGCCATTCTCGCCGGCGAGTACGCCCAAGCGGTCGCCGCCGCCGGTGGACGCATTGACGTTGTGTACCTGACCAATGGCGATGCCGATCCCATCTCGCCCCGCGCGCTGCAACGCATGGCGGAAGCCCGCACCGCCTGGGCCGTGCCGGGCGTGCCGGCGGACCAACTGCATTTTCTGAACCTGCCCAACTCGCCCCTGGCGGGACCGAGCATCCTCACGGCCGCCCAGTTGGATTCGGCCCGGCAGCAGTTGGCGCAGGTGCTCGGCGCACTCAGCGCCGACGCCACGGTGATTTTCAACGCCCCCGGCGAAGCGCATGTCGACCATCGCACCGCCCGCCAGCTCTTGCTCGACGCGCTGGCGCTGGTCGGGCGGCCGGACCTGCGGCTGCTGCAGGCGGCGCAGTACAACGACTACTACTCGTTGTGGCATGGGCCGGTGCGGGCGCTGCGTTATGTGCTGCGTTCGTTGCCGATGGTCGCGCGTTTGATCAAACCCAGCGCCGAACTGGATGCCGCGCATCCCGCCGCCGGCCCGCGCTTGTGGCGCTTGCCGCATGACCCGCAGCGCCGGCAAGCCAAGCATGAATTGCTGCGGGCGTTCGTGTCGGAGAACGGCGAACTGCTGGTGAAGCTGTTCGGCGCGCCCGATCGCTGGCAGGTGGTGACTGCGGTTGCCGCGCCGCGCACCGAGCCGCGCGGCTACCTGCGCCTGGGCGAACGCCGCCTGGGTGTCAGCGTCCTGCTGCTGTGGCTGAGCATCTGCGGCCTCACGGTGATGACCCTGCGCACGGTGCTGGTGCAACTGCATCAGTGGGCCCAGGGTTTGGAAAGTCAATGGCTGGCGCGCAGCGGCTCGGTGCTGCTGGCGACGCTGGCGCTGCTGGGACTGGTGTGGGCGCTGGCTCGACCAGGGGCGCCCGAACGTCGGGTGTGGCGGCTGGCGCTGGCGCTGGGGCTGGCGGCCGGTTTGTGGTGCTAGTGAGGCAACGAGGACGCGGATATGACCACGATGGTCCATCAGGGATTGCGGGCATTGCTGCCGCCGGCGTGGCGACAAACCTTGCGCCGGTTGCCGGACATGATGCGCCACGGCGGTCTGCGCTTCTACTGCCCCTTCTGTCGGTGGAGCTATCGCAACTTCCGGCCGCGCGGGCAAACCATCAATCAGGACCTTTTCCAACGCTACGGCATGGTCGGCGGCGGGCTGCGCGAACATTGCGAGTGCCCCGGTTGCCACAGTCACGACCGCGAACGCCTGCTCTACCTGTTCCTGCGCCAGCGCACCGACCTGTTCGATCCGAGCCTCAAACGCCGGGTGCTGCACAGCGCCCCCGAGAGCAATCTCCGCCGCGTGCTGCAGAGTCAGCCGCATCTGGATTACCTGGATGTGGACCGCAATCCGCAGCGTGCCCGGCAGGCGGTGGACCTGACCCGCATGCCATTCGCCGACGGCAGTTTTGACGTGGTGATCAGTTGCCACGTGATCCAGGAAATCCCCGACGACCGGGCGGCGATGCGCGAGATCTACCGCGTGCTGGCGCCGGGCGGCTGGGCGATCGTGCAGGCGCCGGTGGGCGCCAAACTCGAACGCACCATCGAAGACGACAGCGCCGTCACCGGCCAGCAGCAGTGGGAGCGCTTTGGCGATGTGTACTTCCGGCGGGTGTATGGCCGCGATTACCCCCAGCGCTGGGAAGAAGTCGGTTTCATCATGCAGGTGCATCCGTTTGCCCAGGAACTCGGCGCTGCCACGCGCCGGCGGATGTCCCTGCTGGAGGACGAAGTGGTCTACGTGGCCCACCGTCCACGCCAGGGAGCTTAGGAGGAGGCAGGAAGATGAATCGTCTGCGCTTGACCTGGATCATGCCCGCCCCGGGATTCTCCGGCGGGACCAAATCCAATCGCCTGATCGCCGAGGCCATGCAGCGCCGCGGCCATGAGGTCACCATCGTCTATTGCAACGCCCCGACCCCCTGGCCGAGCATGTGGCGCGTGCGCACCTTCGCCCGCCGGGCGTGGCGCGCCTGGAGCAGCCGCAACCAGCCGCGCCATCATCTGGAATACGCCGGCGTGCCGATGGTTGCCGTCGATCACAAGCCCATCCGCGCCGAGGATGCGCCTGACGCGGACGTGGTGATCGGCACCTGGTGGGAGACCATGGAATGGATCGCCGACTGGCCGGCCGCCAAGGGCCTGCACGCTTACTTCATTCGCGGTTATGAAGTCTTCGGCGGTGATCCGCAGCGCGTGCATGCCACCTATCGCCAGCCGGCGCAGAAGCTGGTCATCTCCAACTACCTGCGTCAGCTCATGGCGGATCAGTTCGGCGATCCTACCGCGGCGCTCATACCCAATGGCGTTGACGTCACGCAGTTCCATGCCGCCCCGCGCAGTCAGCAGGAAGTTCCGACCGTCGGCTTCATCGGCCATCCCGATCCCATCAAGGGCTGCCGCACCGCCATCGAAGCCCTGCATCTGGTGCAGGAGGTGCTCCCCCAGATGCGGGTGGTCTGCTTCGGTTCCCACGCCTTGCCGCATGACTTGCCGTTGCCCCGCAACTTCCATTTCGAGTTGCGGCCCGCGCAGGATCGCATTGCCGAGCTTTACCGCAGTGCCGACGTGTGGCTGCTGCCTTCGACCACCGAAGGCTTTGGCATGCCCGGACTGGAAGCGGCGGCCTGTCGCTGCCCGCTGGTGGTGACGCGCTGCGGCGGACCCAGCGATTACGTCTGCGAAGGCGTCAACGGCCACATCGTGTCCGTGGGTGATGTCTACGCCATGGCGGATCGACTGCTCAAGGTGCTCCAGGCGCCCGCCCACCAGTGGCGCGCCATGAGCGAAGCCAGCGCCCAGATCGCCAGCCGTTTTGACTGGGACATCTCGGCGGGGTTGCTGGAGGAAACGCTCTTAGCCGCGCTGCACCGCGCGGGCCGGCAACCGCTGCTGGGCGATGGCCCGCGCCAACCCGTCACGCCGGGGGCGCTGACGCTTGACGCCTCGGGTCTGCCGGCGGCATGAAGCGTCTGGACGGAGAATCTGGTCTCCAACTGCGCTGACCACTGCGCGGCAGTTGCGGACCGTGTTATCCCACCCGCACCCACTTACTTTGCCGGGCGGCCTTGTACATCGCTTCCATGACCGCCACGCGCGCCGCCGCTTCGCGGACGCTGACCAGCGGCACATTCGGCTTGCCCACCAAGGCGTCCAGGAACAGGTCGAACGCATGGGGCCACGCCGGCGGCAGTTGGGTCCACGGCTGTTTGCCGTCGGCGCCTTCGACTTTGCTGGATTTGAAAAACAGCTCGCCACGGATCACGGCCGCATGACCCTCGGTGCCGCTGACCAGCAGCGTGACGGGATTGTCGACATCGACCCAGCCGGCGGCGAGCGTGCCGATCACGCCGTTCTTGAACCGCAGCATGGCTTCACCGGTTTCATCGCAGTCGGCATACCGGCCGATGACCGGGCGAATCTGGGCGGTCACCGCTTCCACATCGCCCATCAGCCACATGAGAATGTCCAGCAGGTGGGTGCCCAGATCACCAAACGCGCCGCAGCCGGCGACCTTGGGGTCCGCCATCCAGCGCCAGTCCTCCGCCACATTGTCGGGTTTGCTCATGAACCAATCGCCCAGCGCGCCGCTGTGGCAAAGGCTGCCGCGCACGCGGGTGATCGTGCCCAGGTTGCCCGCGGCAATCTGGCTGCGGATGAACTGATGGGCCGGCAAACCTCGGTTGAAGTAGCCGGTCTGGAACCGCACACCCGCCTGCTCGATCAGCTCCGCCATCGCCAGCGAGTCCTTCGCCCCCAGCCCCAGCGGCTTCTCGGCGAACACGTGCTTGCCGGCTTTGGTCGCCGCGGCGATCAGTTTCTTGTGCAGGTTTGTCTGTGAACAGATGACTGCCGCGCTCAGTTCATCATCGCTGGTTGCTTTCGCCAGCGACTTGGTGACTTTCGCCCCCAGTTCGCTCGCCCAGCGCTGGGCGCGGGCGGGTTGGGGATCCCAGACCCATTTGACCTGCACATCCGGGCGGGCCTTGAGCTTGTTCACGAAGCCGGGGGTGTGAATGTGCGCGCAGCCAACCAGGGAGACCGTCACCATGACCATGCACCTTTGTGAAACAGCGGGAGAGTGGAGCATGATACCGCGACCGAGCGCCCAGGATCGGGCGATCATGCCGCGCTGTGGGATCCCCGGGCGGAGCCCGGGGCTAACGGGTTACGGTGTCTTGCATCCCGTTAGCCCCCGGCTCTGCCGGGGGATTTTGACAGCCGGGCGGGCGCAAAAAAAGGCAGGCCTCGCGGTTGGGGGCTTCGCGAGACCTGCGCAAGGGTGGTCAGGATGGGGCGGAAAAAGCTGGTGTAGCAACTCATGCGGTTGCTCTGCTACAGATGTAACTCCCCGTCGATGGGGAGCAACCTGGGGTTCAAAAGATTTGTGGACCGCATCCGCCCAAAACGCCCGGCGCGGATCAGGCAAACCAGGCAAGCTCTGGCGGCGCGTAAAAAAGCGGGTGAGCGAACTCACCCGCCGGGGGAATCAGGGAAACAGTTGGGCGCGAAAACTTACGGCGCCAGCAGGAGGCGGCTGGGGCTTTCCAGCAGGGCTTTGACGTCGTTGAGGAAGCGCGACGCGTCGGCGCCGTCCACCAGACGGTGGTCGTAGCTCAGGCTCAGCGGCATCATCAGCCGCGGCTGAATCGAGCCGTCGGGCCGGACCATCGGCAGCAGGCGCGAACGGCCGATGAGCAGGATGGCGACCTCCGGCGGATTGATCACCGGCGTGCTGTAGGTGCCGCCGATCGCGCCCAGATTGCTCAGGGTGAATGTTCCGCCGCGCAGATCATCCGGCGTGAACCTGCTGGTGCGCACCTTCTCGGCGAGCTCGCCCAGTTCGGCGGCAAGGTCGGCGACGTTCATCTGCTCGGCGTTGCGGATGTGC
Source organism: uncultured Phycisphaeraceae bacterium (assembly GCA_964605235.1). GTDB lineage: Bacteria > Planctomycetota > Phycisphaerae > Phycisphaerales > Phycisphaeraceae > CAZSBB01. The sequence goes on along the minus strand of CAZSBB010000003.1, from coordinate 97,232 downwards.
GGCACCACCAGCCCGCGCTCGCTGTCGACCGCGATGCCCAGGTTCACATACTGCTTGTAAATGATCTGCTCGTTTTCCAGATCCAGCGATGCATTGAGCTTGGGATGACGCTTGAGCGCCACGCACACCGCCCGCAGGATCAGCGGCATGGCGGTGAGCTTGAGCCCCAGGGCGTCGTAGTCGCCCTTGACTTCCTGCCGCAGCTTCTCGAGCTCGGTCACGTCGGCGTCATCGAAGTTGGTGACGTGGGGGATGGTGCTCTTGGACGCCGCCATGTTGCTGGCGATGACCTTGCGGATTTTGCTGAGCTTGTCGATGACCACCGGACCATGATGGTCCTGGCTCGGGTTGCCGGCGGGCAGGCCCGCGGGCTTGAGGATGGACGTCGCGGTGGTCGGCTTGGCGGCCGGGGCCGGGGCGGCGGCGGGCTTGGCGGGGGCGGCGGTGTTCGCCTGGCGCGCGGCCGCCATGATGTCTTCGCGGGTGACGCGGCCGCCATCGCCAGTGCCGCGGACCTTGCTCAGGTCCACGCCCAGTTCCCGCGCCAGGCGGCGCGTGGCGGGGCCGGCCGCAGGGCCGAAGGGGCTGGACGCCGGGGGTGCAGCGGGCGCTGGAGCCGGGGCCGGGGTTGGCGCCGGTGCAGAGGCTGCGGCGGGCTTGGGCGCTTCGGCCGCTTTGGCGGGCGTCGGGGCCGGGGCGGATTTTTCCGCCGGCTTCTCGGCGGGTTTGTCGGCAGCCTTGGCGGCCGGTTTCGCGGGCGCTGCCGCCGCGGCGGAGCCATCGCTTTCGAGGGTCAGCAGGACCTGGCCGATCTTGATCGTGTCGCCCGCACTGACGTGCACTTTGACCACCTTGCCGCCGATCGAGCAGGGGACAGGCAGCATGGCTTTGTCGGTTTCGACTTCCACCACTTCAGTGTCGGGTGCGATGACATCGCCGACGTTGACCAGCACGCTGACCACGTCGCCGCCGTCGATGTTTTCGCCCAGGTCCGGGAGTTTGAATTCCGTTGCCATGTTCGGCTGATCCTTCCTAGGAAACTTGCTTAAGGCATTTTCACCACCGAGGCACAGAGGACACAGAGAAGATGATTCAGTCGTAGCAAGGGTTGTGCCCTCGGTGTTTCCTCAGTGTGCTCTGTGTCTCGGTGGTGAGTTTTAACTCGGGTATCCGCAGGATTCGCTGGGCGCATCCCGCGGCTTGCATCTCAGGGGATGGTTAACGGGTCCATGGCGCGGCGACGTCCGGGTTCACGCCCAGGTCCTTGACCGCCTGGGCGACGAGGCTGGCTTCCACCACGCCACGCTGTTGAAGCTGATGCAGCGCGGCAATGACCACGCACTGGGCGTCGACCTCGAAGAACCGCCGCAGCGTTTCGCGGGTTTCGCTGCGGCCAAAGCCGTCGGTGCCCAGCGCGAACAGGCCGCCGGGCACGTACGGGGAAATCTGCTCCGGGAGCGCCCGCACGTAATCCGACGCGGCAATGAACGGGCCTTTGGCGTCGGCGGTGATCGTCTCGACGTAGCTCTTACGCGGGGCCTGATCGGGATGCAGCATGTTCCAGCGGGTGCATTCCTGGGCTTCGCGGCGGAGCTCGGTGTAGCTGGTGACGGACCAGACATCGCTGGAAATGCCGTATTTCTCGGCAAGCATCTGCTGGGCGGCGAGCACCTGGTTGAGGATGGCGCCGCTGCCGAGCAGTTGCACGCGCCGGTCGGGTTTGGCGTTCTCGGCTTCGAGGGTTTTGTAGCGGTACATGCCGCGGATGATGCCCTCGACCACGCCATGCGCCATGTCGGGCATGATGTAGTTTTCGTTTTCGAGGGTGATGTAGTAGATGACGTCGTGGTTTTCGACGTACATCTTTTTCAGGCCATCCATCACCAGCACGGCGATTTCGTAGCCGAACGCCGGGTCATAGGCGCGGACACAGGGGAACGCGATGGCGTTGAGCAGGCTGTGGCCGTCCTGGTGCTGCAGGCCTTCGCCGTTGAGGGTGGTGCGGCCGGCAGTGCCACCGAGCATGAAGCCGCGGGTGCGCATGTCGTTGGCGGCCCAGATGAGGTCGCCGATGCGCTGGAAGCCGAACATGGAGTAGTAGATGAAGAAGGGGATCATCGGCACGCCATGATTGACGTGGCTGGTGCCGGCGGCGATGAAGGAACTCATGGCGCCGGCTTCGGTGATGCCTTCCTCAAGGATCTGGCCGTCTTTGGCTTCCTTGTAGTAGAGCATGGTGTCCGAGTCGACCGGCTCGTACAGCTGGCCGGTGTGGGCATAGATGCCGACCTGGCGGAAGAGGGCTTCCATGCCGAAGGTTCGGCTCTCATCGGGCACGATGGGCACCAGGTGCTTGCCCACGTTCTTGTCGCGCAGCATCTTGGTGAGGATGCGCACGAACGCCATGGTGGTGGAGATTTCCCGGTCGCCGGAGCCCTTGGTGAATTCCTGGTAATCGGCGAGGCTGGGAATCTGCAGCGGCTGGGTGGTGATGCGGCGGCGCGGCATGAACCCGCCGAGCTTTTCGCGGCGGGCGCGCAGGTATTTCATCTCCGGGCTGTCATTGGGCGGACGATAGAACGGCGCCTCGGCGACGTTGCGGTCGGAGATGGGAATGCCAAAGCGGGTGCGGAACTCGCGGAGTTCTTCCTCGTTGAGTTTCTTCTGCTGATGGGTGATGTTCTTGCCTTCGCCCGCTTCGCCCAGGCCGTAGCCTTTGATGGTCTTGGCGAGGATGAGCGTGGGCTGGCCCTTGGTTTCCATGGCGCGTTTGTAGGCGGCATAGACCTTGTCGGGATCATGTCCGCCGCGGGGGAGGCGGCGCAGGTCGTCATCGGAATAGTTCTTGACCAGTTCGAGCAGTTCGGGATATTTGCCGAAGAAGTGCTCGCGGATGTAGGCGCCGCTGCTGACGACGTACTTCTGGTACTGGCCGTCGACGACTTCGCCCATGCGTTTGACCAGCAGGCCGGTGGTGTCCTTGGCGAGCAGTTCATCCCAGGCGTCGCCCCAGATGACTTTGAGGACATTCCAGCCGGCGCCGCGGAAAGCGCCTTCGAGTTCCTGGATGACCTTGGCGTTGCCGCGCACCGGGCCGTCGAGGCGCTGCAGGTTGCAGTTGATGACGAAGACGAGGTTGTCGAGCTTTTCGCGCGAGGCGAGGGTGATGGCGCCGAGGGTTTCGGGCTCATCGCATTCACCGTCGCCGACGAACGCCCAGACCTTGGCGCCGCGGTCCTGCTGGAGGCCCCGGTCGTAGAGGTACTTCATGAAGCGGGCGCGGTAGATCGCCATGAGCGGCCCCAGACCCATGCTGACGGTGGGAAATTCCCAGAAGTCAGGCATGAGCCAGGGATGGGGATAGCTGGACAGGCCGGGGTGGTCCTGGACTTCGCGGCGGAAGTTGTTGAGGTGTTCTTCGTCGAGTCGACCTTCGAGGAACGCGCGGGCGTAGACGCCGGGGGAGGCGTGGCCCTGGAAGTAGATGTTGTCGCCGCCGCACTCGTGGTCCCGGCCGCGGAAGAAGTGGTTGAAGCCCACTTCATACAGGGTGGCGAGCGAGGCGAAGGTGGAGATGTGGCCGCCGAGGCCGGCATTGAGCTTGTTGGCGCGGACGACCATCGCCATGGCGTTCCAGCGGATGATGCTCTTGATGCGGCGTTCGAGTTCGCGGTCGCCGGGGAAGGCGGTCTGCTGGGCGCGGGGAATGGTGTTGATGTAGGGCGTGGTCTGCGCCTGAGGCAGGGTCACGCCTTCGCGCTGGGCGTTGCCCTCCAGCGCCGAGAGCAGATAGCTGACGCGCTCGGGACCTTTGCGGCGCAGCACATCCGCCATGGCTTCGAGCCATTCAGCGGTTTCGACGGGATCGACGTCCTGGCCGTCGGTGGTGAGGGGTTGGGTGTCGGTAGCCATCGTGGCGGTTCGCTCCTGGGCGGTAAAACAGCGGCTCAAACAGTTTTTCTTCACGAGTCACAGCGGACATTGCCGGGTATCTGCCTGTTGTCTTTCACTCCGTGCCTCCGTGTCTCTGTGCGAGCATCTCCAGGGAATGCACCCGAAAAGCAATTCTCTCACGGAGACACAGAGGCACGGAGTGAATGCACAGGCGCTGGCTGGCTCGGTCAATGTTTCTTGTTGTCTTCCGTGTCTCAGTGGTTGTGGTTTTATTTCTGCTCAACGGTCACGGCGGGGGCGGTAAATTTCCGTCGCCAGCCCCAGGTAAGCTTCGCCGGCGAATGCCATGGTTTCGCTCAGCGTCGGGTGCGGGTGGATGGATTCGCAGATGTCGCGCACGGTCGCGCCCATCTCCACCGCGAGCACGCCCTCGGCGATCAGCTCGCCGGCGCCAGCGCCCACCAGGCCGTAGCCCAGAATGCGGTCGGTTTCGGGATCGACCACCAGCTTGGTCAGGCCCTCGGTTCGGCCGGTGGCTTGCGCCCGGCCCGACGCGCCCCAGGGATACAACGCGGTCTTGACGGTCCAGCCATTTTTCTTGGCTTGCTCTTCGGTCAATCCACACCAGGCGACTTCCGGATCGGTGAACACGACGGCGGGAATTGCCTGCGGATCGAACGCGGCGGCGTGGCCGGCCAACCCTTCCACCGCGACTTTGCCTTCGGCGGCGGCTTTGTGGGCGAGCATGGGGTCGCCAGCGACATCGCCGATCGCCAGGATGCTCGGGTCGGTGCTGCGTTGCTGTTTGTCGACCTGCACGAAGCCACGTTCGGTCAGCGTGACCTGGGTGTTCTCCAGGCCCATGTCCGCCGTGTTGGGGCGCCGGCCGATGGACACCAGCACGCGGTCGAACTTTTCGGTGAAGACCTTGCCGTCTTTGCCTTCGAGCTCGGCGACGACATGATCCTTGCCCGCTTTGAGTCCCGCGACTTTGGTCTGCAGGTGGATGGCGTGGAAGGTGTTTTTGAGCCGTTTTTCCAGTGGGCGAACGAGATCGCGGTCCGCGCCCATCAGCAGGCCGTCAAGCATTTCGACCACGGTGACCTGACTGCCGAGGCTGGCGTAGACGGTGCCCATTTCCAGGCCGATGTACCCGCCGCCGATGACCAGGAGATTCTTGGGGACATCCACCAGCGCCAGGGCGCCGCTGGAATCCATCACCCGATCGCTGCCGATCTGGAACGGCTTGGGCACGACCGGATGCGAACCGGTGGCGAGGATGCAGTGGTCGAAAGTGATGCAGTCGTAGGCGGGCTTGGGCGCGCCGGGGACCGGATCGAGGCGCAGACGCCGGGAGGATTCAAAAAAGCCGCGGGCGTGCACGGTGCGGACTTTGCGTTTGCCCGCCAGCGTCTTGAGGCCGCCGGTGAGGGTGTCGATGACCTTCTGCTTGCGCGCCCGCATGGCGTTGAGGTCGATCCTGGGTTTGTTGAAGCTGACGCCCCATTCATTCATTTCGCCGGCTTCATGCACCACTTTGGCGACGTGGAGCAGGGCTTTGGAGGGAATGCAGCCGCGCAGCAGACACACGCCGCCCAGCACGCCCTCGGCTTCGACCAGGGTGACGTCCATGCCCAGGTCCGCCGCGAGGAACGCTGCCGCGTACCCGCCGGGGCCACCGCCTAAAACCAGTAATTGCGTATGCATACGACTCCGATCATCCGCCTCCGCGCCGCCAGGGCGGCGCGGCCTGCGCCAGGCGACGGGAGGGTCGCCATCCGTACATCAACAACCATCGCGCTGACCGAGCCGGTTGGGGCAGCGGCCACGCGATCCAAGCGGGATATCGTAGCAGGTTCAACCCGCCTTGGCAGGATTTTGGATGTGGGGGAGCGGGGTCAACGCATGTACCCCATGCCGGGGATTTCGGGTTGGTCCCGTGCGACAACCAGCGCCAGCGCGGGGATGGCAAAAAGGGGATAAGTACATTATTTTTATGAAAATAATGTACTTATCCCCTTTTTTCCGGCCCCTTTTTTCCGCCAGTCGTTTCTTCTGCCTCACGCCGGCTGGCGCAAACCCAGGCGCTGGTACTGCTCCGCCGGGGCGTCGCAGGCGTGCAGCAGCGTCAACAGGTGCTCGATCATGCGGGCTTCGACCGCCGGGTCCGTCAGCGGGCTGCGCTGCTGCGGGTCGGCCTGAATATCGAACAGCAGGTTCTTGCGACACTCGGGATGCCGCGCCCAGCCCGGGCCGCGCGGGGCGGGAATCTTCATCGTCCGACAACCCCGGGTGAAAGCGAACGGTTCGCCCAGCTCCACCTTGCCCGCCAGTTCCTGCACCGCGAAGGGGGTGCGCATGTGGCAGGGCATGTAGGTGTACTCATGCAGCGGTTGATTGGCTTCGTCGGCGGGGGCACGCATGTAGACATAGCGGCCGTCGGTCACGTTCACCTGCCCGCCGAAGACGCCGAACAGGCCTGCCGTCCGGATCGATTGATCGGACTCGAGCACCGGGCGCAGCGACTGGCCGAGCATGCGTGGGGTGGAGGGTTGCCCAAAGTATTCCAGCAGCGTCGGGCCCAGGTCGATCGACGGCTGGACCAGGGCGTTGCGGCGCGTGCCCGCCTGGCCGACGCGCGGGTCCCACAGGAAGAAGGGCGTGTGCGCGACTTCCTGATAGAACGGCAGCCACACCTTGGCCCAGCATTCGTGTTCGCCGAGGATGAAGCCGTGGTCGGTCCACACGATCAGCATCGTGTCCTCCCACAGGTTCAATTCATCCATCAGGTCCAGCACATCCCCCAGCCGGCGGTCGCACATTTCCAGCAGGCTGGCGTACTCATAGCGCATGTGCTCGACCAGCTCCGGGGTTTGCTTGACCTGCTCATACCCCGGCCAGTCCCACAGCGCGCCGCCGATGAGCCGCCACTGGTCGTAATGCTCGGTGTTGTAGACATCCTTGTAGCGTGGATGGCTGTAGAACGGCTCGTGCGGGTCGAAGGTTTCAATCTGCACGAACCAGTTCTGATCGCCGGCGTTGCGCCGGATGTAGTCCATGCCGTTGTTGAAAGTCTGGACCTGCGGCCACTGGTCTTCGGTGCGCACCTGTTGCCGATTGAGTCGATCCTGCGCGCCAAAGCCCTTCATGTCCGTGTTGCGGCCGATCGCTCTGGGGTGGACCGGCGCCGGTTGCACCTGCCCGATCCACGGATCGCCTTCCTGCCCGCGCGCGAAGTTCCAGGTCTGGTAGCGGGTGTGGTACGCAGCGCCGCCATCTTCAAAGTAGTGATAGTGATCGGTGGACAGGTGGCTGTGAATGCCCGCTTGTTGGAGCAACTGCGGCACGGAGTCGTCGTAAGGTTCCAGCGGGCCCCAGCTGCGATGCAGGAAGTTGGGCCGGCCGGTGTGCAGATCACGCCGGGCGGGCATGCAGGGCATCGAGCAGACGTAACTGTTGTCGAAGGTCACGGTGCGCTGCGCCAGCCGGCGGAAGTTGGGGGCGTGCGTCCAGTTGCAGCCGTAGTTGGGCAGGAAGTGCCGATTGAGCGAATCGAACATCAGCATGATGGCGCGCATGCGCAGGTCCTCCAGCGGCCGTGTGCGGGGTCCGTCGGCGTCGCCATGCTAGCGTGCCCGGCAGTCGGGGCCAACATTCCGCGACCACATCAGTTACAACGGGGGGGTGTTGACGCGGCAGGTTGGCCGCAGACCTTCTAAGGGCATTCCGGGGGTGCTTGACAGGCTTAGTCCGTCGGGTACAGTTCGGAATTACCCTAACGCGCAGGAGCGGGACCATGGCAGGCAAGGAATCCAAGCTCACGATCGACAACCAGGGGGATCATACGAGCGTCGGCTTCCTGGAGCGCGACATCCTCGAAGAAGCGGTCATTCAGCAGATCGGCGAGGAAATCGGCGCCGCCATCGACGCCTCCAACACCCCCAGGGTGCTGATCAACTTCAGCAATGTCCGCCATCTGTCCTCGGCGGCGCTGGGCATGCTCATCACCATCAACAACCGCGTCCGCCAGAAAGGCGGGCAATTACGACTGGCGAACATCGACCCGCAGATTTACGAGGTCTTTGTCATCACCAAACTCAATAAACTGTTCCAGATTTTCGATGATGCAGATAAGGCGGTGAAGAGCTTCAAGTAAGCGATTCTGCGCGCCGCTGGTCCGGTAACCCCTGGGTCGCGCGGCCCAACGCCACGGGTAGGTGCAGATTGCTTCACCCCCATCAGCTCGAACCCGCTTCAGGTCCATTCGCCGCACGGTGCGCTCCCATGGGTCAGGCCACAGCAAAACGACTGGTGATCTCCAGCCAACTGGCGGAGGGCATCCGTGTCGTCGAAGCGGTCATCGACACCATGAAGCAGTACCACTACACCGAGAGCGGCTGCTTTGCCGTCCGCCTGGCGCTCGATGAAGCCCTCGCCAACGCCATCCGCCACGGCAACGGCAACGACCCCGCCAAAACCGTCACCGTCGACTTCGAAGTCGATGACGAAAAAACCACCATCGCCATCTGCGACCAGGGCCCCGGCTTCGACCCCGGCGAAGTGCCCGATCCCACGCTGGATGAAAACCTCGAACGGCCCTGCGGCCGCGGCGTCATGCTCATGCGCGCCTACATGACCGAAGTCCACTACAACAGCACCGGCAACTGCGTCCACATGGTCAAACGCAAAGACTGCAAGCTCCCCAACGTCGATTGACCGCCGTGCTGTGCTCAAGCCCGCGCTACTCACTCCCCCCCCTTGACCCCAATCAGACGCCCCCGGATGCCCCCCGGATGCCCCCCGGATGCCCCCGGATGAGCCGCAGGTGAATCCGGGGGATCACCTTCCGCGTCGCCCTCGCGCTCGCGCTGCGCGTCTCCGCACTTTCCATACCAACACAAAGGGGCCGGCCGCGTTTTCTCACGGCCGACCCCTGGCGGGAAAGGGATTCCAGTGCTGACGGAAACAGCGCCGTTGCGTGTCGGCGCGCTCCGTATTCAGTGCTCCTCACCGGCTTCAAACCGGTCGCCCGCTTCCGCCATGGCCGCGGTCAACTCGTCGGGCTTGTGCGTTTCCACATGCCCGTCGCAATACAGGTAGTTCGACGAGCCCAGCGCCCGCTCCGTGGCGACCTCGTCCCACCAGTCGCCCGGCTCGCTGCCGCGCGGGGCGTACTCCCACGGGTGGAACGCCAGATGCACTTCATGGGCGTCCATCTCGTCCTCGATGTCATTGCCATCGTGATCCAGATCGCTGCGATGAGCGGTCATGATCACGCTTGAGGGCTGCAGCAGGTTCTTTTCATTCGCCCGCACCACCTCGAAATAGCCGTTGATCGCATAGCTGACGATGGGCTCCAGGTCGCCGTTGGGATGGTCATGGTCCAGTTGGAAATTCGCCTTGGGGTCCAGCGGGCTGCGCATCACGCCGGATTCGAACTCCGGCACGATTGTCGCCAGCCGCTCGTGCCATTCGATCTCCTCGGGGTCGGGCGCGCTGGAACCCTCGGCATTGTGATTGGGGAAGTAGTAGCCGTTGAAGTTGTCCAGGTAGACGCGCATGGCCTGGCCAATGCCGCGCAGATTGCTCATGTCCTGCACCTGCCGGCTGCGCGTGCGCGCCGACGCCAGCGCCGGCAGCAGGATGCCGATGAGCAGGGCGATGATGGAAATGACGACCAATAGTTCAATCAACGTAAAGCCGGGACGGCGCGTCGCGCCGCCGGCGAAGGGATGACGATGCATGGGAAATAACCTTGCAAACAGGAGGTTTGAAGCTGAAGCGGCGCGCCTCGGATCGGTCTACGCCGCGAGGTCCTGAGGTTCCGGCGCGAAGCACACCCGCGCCAAAGCCAGGTAAACACCAGCAGAATGGTTCAGCAGCAAACCGTCGGCGGGGCCCGACCATGAAATGCAGCGCGCCCGCGGCACGCGGGAGCCGACGCCAGCTTCCACACCACCGACAAACCGCTGGCGGACCACCCCAACGCCAGCAGCACCAGCAGCGCCAGCGCTGCCGTCGCCAGCAGGAGAACGCACAGACTGCAATCCGCAGACGAATGTCGTCCCCGCTCCCCCGGCACCCCCGGCCCCCCCGGACCTCCCGGCATCGGTTCCGAATGCAAATGCCCATGCACCCCTGCGCACGTCAAGCCACCCGCCTCAAACGCTTGCGCCTCCGCATCCCCACCGGACGCCGGCATACCCCAGCGCACGTCCGCGCGCCCATGCTGCCACAGGTGCGCCGGCAGCAGCACGCTCAACCCCAGCATCGCCAGCAGGGCGAGCGTCGGCTTCAAGTTGAACGATTGAGACTTCATTCTCAATAGCAGTATACGCTGCCTTTCCCGCCACGGTTCATCCCTGACGGAAATTTCATGAAATCCCCCGGCTGTGGTCCTCAATTCCGCTGCGCCTGCCGGGGCAGAGGCCAAGCCGTCGGCCAGGCGACCCGGGCGGCCTGGAGCGTGCTCGTCTGCTCCCCGCTCTCCAGCCAGGCGCACACAAACCCCGCGCCCACCGCAACCACCCGTGGGAACTGGGTCGGCGCCTCGGTTGTGCTCAACGGCATCGGCGGGCTGGCGACTCCGTCGCGCACCAGTTGCACCCAGACCCGCCAGCGCTGGGTTTGCGGATCAAACGCATCCCACACCTGGGCGATCACCCCGTCGGAGCTGATGGCGACATCGGTGTGCTTGGCGTTGGCGAAACCCAGCCGGCGTGGTGCGTTCCAGGCTTGATGGGGTGCAGCGGTGAGTGCGTACACCCCGCCGCGCTCGGCGCTGCCGCTCCAGGTGGTGGCAGCCAGTTGTCCCTGCGGCCCGACCGCCAGCCCCGCGCCGACATGCGGGCAACCGTTGAACACCCAGCCCGCCCGGTCGATTGCCGGCGTCACGCGCCAGCTTGCGCCGCCATCGCTGGACCAGGCGGTCGACATGTCGCTGGGGTGCTGGTCGCGGTACACCGCCACCAGGTCGCCCTTCGGCGTCACCGTCAGCCGATTCCAGCAGCAGGCGCAGATTTCCTCGTCCACCACCACGGTGGGATTCCAACTGGCCGCGCCTTGGGGCCAATGGGCAGCCAGCAGGCTGCGCACTTTGGCGCTGGCGTGAATCCACACCACATGCAAGCCTGCAGGTCCCAGCGTCAGCGCGGGAAAGCGCTGCCCGACCGGGGCCGTGGGCGTCACGCCCGCTGGCAGGGCGGGGGCGCTGCGGCGCGTCCAGCTCTTGCCGCCGTCTGCCGACACCGCCAGCAGCAGATCACCGCTGCGCATCGGCCCGTCCCCACCGCCTGGCCAGACCGCCGCCACCAGGTTGCCGCGCCACGCCAGCCGCGGCGCATTGCCGCCGTTCATTGCTGCGCTGGGCTGCTCATCCTGCGGCAGTTCCACCAGCGGCGACCACGCCGTGCTGCCCTCAGGACGCAGACTCACCCGCACGCACTGGGCTTTTTCCCCCGGCTCCTGACGCTGCGCCAGCAGCACGCCCAGCCCCGTGCCTTGACTGATCAAATCGAATGCCTGCACTTCCCCCCAGGCTGGCAGCGGCAGCGCCTGCACCAGCGGGAGCACATTGCTCTGCGGCCAGGGCGGCAGGATTTCCAGCTCGGCTGCCGGTGCAGCGGCGCTGGCGTCCTCCACCTTACAGCAACACGCAGCGTCAGCGCCCAGCGCCGATGGCGCCGCCACGCTGACCACACAGCCTATCCACGACAGCATGCCTATCAGGCGGGTCGACCTCATGCGCGGGCTCACTTTCGCACTGCAGCAACCCACGCCCCGCTGCCGCGCCGGACCCCGGCGCGGCAGCAGGTGTGTGTCGATGTCGCCACCGGATCAGTTCAAATCCCACAACGCGTCGAGATAACCCACCGCCGACGGATCGCTCTGGGTGACAGCAGGACGCCAGGCGTGCCAGGTGCCCGACGCCAAGGTTAAATCCGGCACGGCGGGATAGAAGGGTTCCTCCACCCGCTGGGCGGCCGCATGTCCATCCACCCAACCGACGTTGGCGACCAATCCGCCCTGGTGGCGCGGGTTGGGCGCGCACAGGCCGGCACTGCCTTTCTGCCCCGGCGACATCAGGTGCGTCGCCTGCAAGGGTTCGCCGGCGTCATTGACGCCGGCGTCGCTGTTCATGACGGTTTCGGAGGGACGCTTGGGTTCTTCATACTTGCGAAAGTTCAGGCGGGTGTTGAAGCCGTAGCTGGCTTCGAGCGTTTCCCCGGTGCTTTCGTTGACTTTGCGCGCATTTTCAGGACAGGTCCACACCTGGGTCTGGCCGACTTCCTGGTTGTTCTGACCTTGTTGCAGGTAGGGATAGAGCAGCTTCTTGCGGTCGGAGCCGCTGGAGTAACCAATGAACCGTTCATAATCCACCGCGTAGTTGTAGTTCGCCTGCGCGAGGCTGCGCACGTTGGCGAGGCACTGGGCCGCCATGGCCGCTTTGCGTGCCGAGGCGAGGGCGGGGAGCAGAATGCCCACGAGCAGGGCGATGATGGAAATGACCACCAGCAGTTCGATCAAGGTAAAGGCGGGGCGGGTACGCATCACAAATCCTTTGGGTAAAGCTTGCTTGCAGCGCAGATGGTTCCGGTGCAGCGGGCAGATTCGTGTCGTCCACTGCACCGGGAACCGTTTGCGGAAGATCAGAACGAAAACGCCGGAGAACTCCGGCAAACTTCAGGACCGGGGGTTAGTTGCGGAACTTGGGGTCGTACCAGTCGCGGGTGCGGCCGGCGGCGCTGCCGTCGGCGTTGCCGTCGTTGGCGTCGTCCCAGGTGTCGGCAAACTGGTGCTGAGCGCCGTGGCCATCGGCAAACGCATAGTTGGCGGCCGCGGCGTGGCGCTCGCGCACCACGGACTTGGGCAGGTTGCCGTTGCCGCTGTCCACTTCCCCGTTGCGCGCCGTCATGCCCATGGTGCCCAGAGCATGGATGGGATTGGTGACGCCCCAGTACATGGGCATGAAGTGGTCGGTGTTCTTGTAGCCTTCCAGTTCGGCGACGACGATCTTGTTGCTCGCCTGCAGCACATCTTCGAGCCGAATGCCGCGGTCGCCCTGGCCGGCTTGGCCGTAGGGATCATGGTTGGGCGCGAAGTAGCCGTTGATGGCGTAGCTGGTGGTGCGGGTGCCCGCCGCCCAGCCGGGGGCTTCGTCGTTGGGGCAATGGTGCATCGCCAGGTCCTTGCTGATGTACCCGCCGTTGGAAAGCACGTTGTAGTAAGGCACGCCGCCGTACATCTGTGAAGTCGGGAAGACATAGCCCTTCTGGTCGGTGGCGAAGGCGTTGAGGCCGGTGGCGACCTGGCGCACGTTGGAGAGGCACTGCGCCGCCTGCCCCGAACGCCGCGCCGCCGCGAGCGCCGGCAACAGGATGCCGATGAGCAGGGCGATGATGGAGATCACCACCAGCAATTCGATCAAAGTGAAAGCACGTAAGGTCCGCATGAGATGAATCCTCTGCCGTCGGCGCGCCTGCAGGCTGCCGACGGAAGCTGTGAAACAGGGGGGAAAACTGATGGCTGCGCACGACGCATGGGGAGCGTCGGCAGGCCAGGCTGGCGATGTCAGGTCACGCTGGAAAACCAGCGCCTGACGCGCGCAGCACAAATCAAATGTCTACGGGGGGGAGGTGGACTTAGACGTGAACTGCAGCCGGCGGAGCGCGTCCCGCCAGTTGACGCCAGGGAGCGTCACGGTCGATTTGATCCGCGGTCAACCAGTTGCTCAGCAGCGCCAGCTCCGTGCATTGCGGCACGAAGTCCAGCGGCGGCGGCACGGTCAGCGTGGCGATGATGTGACAGATGGCGCAGGAGCGGGAATCCGGCGGGGGCAGCTTGCGCTGCCTGCCATCCGGCCCCGGCGTATCGCAAACCAGCCGCCCCGCACAGCAGGACATCCCCGTCGAGGCTCCGGGGGCGGGGGTGGCGCCCGGCAGGCGAATCGCTCCACGCTGGTGCCCCGGCGCCACCACGCCAAACCAGGCGCAGAGCCAGCCAAGGACCACAAGCTGGAATAGACGCTGTCGCATAGGCGGGATCGCAACTCTAGCGAGCGATCTGCATGTTGTCTACTTTTGTTCAAAGGTCTTTATGTTTGCCGGGATATGCCCTACCTGCCGCCTCGCGTCGGTGGGTCACCATCTTCCGCCCTGAGCGCCGTGTCGCGCGATCTCCTTCGCTGCACAACAGTACACTGCTGCATCATGAACGCTTCCTCCCCGGCCCCGGCATCGCGCCCGCCCCATGTCGTGCTCATCCTCTGCGATCAACTCCGCTCCGACTGGTTGGGCTTCAACGGCAATCCCTACGTCCAGACCCCCAATCTCGACCGCCTGGCGCAGCGCGGCGTGGTGTTCGACAACCTCCACGTCCAAACCCCCGTCTGCATGGGCAGCCGCGCGTGCCTGCTCACCGGACGCTACCTGCGCACCATCCGCATGGCGGGCGGCTCGCCGTTGCTCGACCCGCGCGAAACCACCTTGCCCCAGTGGCTCCAGTTCCACGGCTACCACACGGGCATGTTCGGCAAACTCCACCTGACGCCCCAGCAGTACACGGTCAATGAACTCAAGCAGGACGCGCCCATCAATCACCCCGACCCGTTCCTGGCGCCCGCCGGCTTGCCGCCGTTCAATGCCCAGCCCCACCAACGCGACTACGGCTTCAACCACTGCGTCGGCTTCGAGGACGCGCTGTGGGGCGAGTGGCGCGCCTGGCTCGACCAGCGCGATCCACAACTGGGGAAACGCTGCCGCAACGGCAATTCACGCTATGGCGAGCTTTGGCAAAGCGATTTCCCCGACACCGCGCTGACTGACGTCGGCCTGTTCGACATCCCGACCGAACTGCACCCGTCCATGTTCATCGGCGAATCCGCCTGTGATTTCTTCCGCAGCCACCATGCCCAGCAGCCGTGTTTTCTGCATGTGTCGTTTGTCGATCCGCATCATCCGTGGAATCCCCCGAGCGATGCCGCGGCACGGTATGACATCGACAGCATGCCCTTGCCGCGCTACCGCGACACCGGCGACCTGCCCTGGCCCCCGGATGTGCTTGAACGCCGCTACTTTTATCCGCAGCTTTCCGACCGCCACGTGCGCACCGCCCGGGCGTACTACGGCGCGATGATTGACGTGATCGACAAATCCGTCGGCCGACTGCTGGACACCATCGAAGCCGCCGGCGAAATGGACCGCACCGTGTTCGTCTTCATGAGCGATCACGGCGAGTTCCTGGGCGACTGCAGCCTGTGGCGCAAGGGCGCGCTGCACTACAACCACCTCATCCGCGTGCCCAGCTTCATCAGCTATCCCACCGCCATCCCCGGCGCCCGCCGCGAGTCGTCGCTGCTCCAGGCGATTGACCTGATGCCCAGCCTGTTGGGCCTGCTGGGATTGCCCACCCCCGCCGGCGTGCAGGGACAGGATTTTTCCGCCGCCTGGCGCGCCGGTGAATGCGCAGGTCGGCCGCATGTCTGGACCGAGAGCTATCGCGCCCTGTGGGGGCCGTTCATTGATTGCCTGACCGTGCGCACCGAACGCTGGAAGCTCAATTACTATCCCTTTGGCCGGGTGACCCAGCTCATCGATCTGGAACAGGACCCCGACGAGCGGCATAGCTGTCACGATGATCCCGCCTGCCGCGCCGTGCGCGAGGATTTACACGCGCTGCTGCTGGATGAACTGCAACGCCAGGTCGATCCCTTGCCGCGGATGATCAGTCAGTATTGAGTGCTGTGCGAGCGCCACGGCCAGCCTGTAACGCTGCAATGCCAGCACGCCGCACTCACGCCCCACGCACATTGGGCCAGAACCCGGTGACCGCCAGCGGGTCGGGTTGGCCGGTCTGCACTGCTTCGTACAGCTTGGGTTGATGCTTCTGCCGCGCTGCCGCCACCACTGCCATGAGTTCACTCATACGCTCGGCGACGAGCTTGCGATCGATGGTGCGCCCGGCGTCCACATCGGCTTTGAGCGTCAGGTCGAACCCCGCGCTCACCAGCACCGCGCCGGCGGCAATAAAGCTGGGAATGCGGTCCTTGCTCATCCCGCCGCTGACCATGGTGGGCACCACGCTGTGGGTGGGCGTCATCAGGCGCGTCACCACGCCGGTGTCCAGCGGGCTCCGGCCGGGCACTTTCACGAAATCCGCGCCCAGGTCCATCTGCTCGAGCGCTTCATTGGGCGTGTCCACCCCGGGAATCATCACCGCGCGGTCGGCATGGCGGGCATAGGTTTCCGGGCGAAAGCGCATGAACGACACCAGCCCGTCCACGTCCAGCGCCATCATTTCATCCACGGTGGTGAAGTGCGGCCGAGTCGCGCTCAGGAACTTCGCCACGTTGGGAAAATCAAGCTGCGTCGCGCCCACCACGCCGATGTCCGGATAGGTCTTGCGAATCCAGGGAATCATTTCCCGCGCGTCATGCCGACGACAGGTGTATTCCAGCACCGTGCAGCCGGCGTCGAGGCAGCCTTCGATCAGCGTGCGCGAGTCATGCTGGTCGTGCACGAAGATCGGCAGAAAGCCTTGCCGAACCAGGTTGTCCTTGACCTGCTGGCGACGGGAAAGGGCGGCGGTTGAATTGCTCATGTGACTGACTCCTGATTGATGCGGTCTGCCAACCTGTGATTCATGACGCCAGCCGCGCGCACGCTTCCACGGCATACACCAACGCCCGCGGCAGATGGAACGGATCCTTCACCGGCAAAGCCACGACCTGATCCAGCCGATTGCCATAGCGATCCAGCCGCTGGGTCCACTCGCCATGCACCGGCACCGGGAAGTGCGCCAGCGCGTAGCGCAGCGTGCGCTCGTGCCACCACAAGCACCACGGCTGATGACAGACTTCATACGCCAGCAGCGCGCCGCACAAACCCTCGGCATGCGGCCACCAGATTTTCGTGTCGCCGTTGGGCAGGTAACTCGGCCCGCCGTGCAGATCACCACCCAGGCGCAGCCCGCCATATTGCTCATCCCAGCCGCGATTGAAGCTCCAGCGCATGATGTCGCATGCCTGGTTCAGACTCGTCAGATCGCCCAGATGACGCAGGTTTTCAATCTGGAACCACGCGGTTTCGATGCCATGCCCGCCGCTGATGTAGCTGCCGATGGGCCCCGGCAGCACGCGGTTGTCGAGGCTCAGGTATTCCAGACACGCCTGCAGCTCGGGTCGACGGAAATTGTTAAGCACATCATCGGTGAGTTCCCACGCCGCCTGCTGCACGCGCGGCTCACCAGTCGCCTTGGCGAGTTCCCAGTACGCCAGCGAGAACTGCATGCTCACCCGCTGGGCTTTGCTGCCGGGGGGAATCGGATACGGCGCGGTCTGGTAGCTGCCCGGCTGCTGGATCAACGCCCAGGTGCGCTCGAATGATTCCAGCGCCATCAGCATGGCTTCATCATTGCCCGTCAGCAGGGCGTACTCCACCAGCGCACAGATCGCAAAAGCATCGGTCTGAATGCTGCGCGGGCCTTCCTTGACCGCGCCATCGCGCGTCAGCAGGAACAGCCAGTCATGCTCGGCGTTGCGGCCGTGACGGGCACAGAAGCGGAACAACTGGTCCGCTGCGGCGCGATACTCCGGGCGCTCCTCCACCCGCCTTGCCGCGGCGGCGAAGGTCCACAACGCCCGCACCTGCGACCACACAAACTTGTCGTGATTGACAATGCTGCCGTCGTCGCGGATGCACGAGCAGATGCCGCCAAAGGACTCATCCATGGCGTGCCGGAGCCACCAGGGCAGGATGTTGTCCAGCAGCAGCCGCCGGTAAAACTCACCCAGCGCACGCGGATCGAATGGCGAAGCAAGTGGATTCATGGCAGACGCACAAACATAGCAGAATCGCGGTGTCCAATAGAATGACGTGCGCATGTGGTATTCGCTTGCTTAACGAGCCGGAAGCGTGAGCGACGGGCAGGACGCTTGAACGCCACACCTGCAACATGTTTTCACAGCGTCATCGGCGACCATGTACCCAACCCGTCGCTGACGCTTCCGGCTCGTTGAAATCGGGGCCCTCCACCGCCGGCGTCATCTTCACGTCCAGCGCACCGTCGGGCGCGGCAGCAGGCCCAGCGTCATGGCGATCACCCGCCGCCCCAGCAGGCCGATGAGGTACAGCGCCACGAACATGGCTGCCCACCACGGTCGGCCCCAGCCCAGCGCCCACGCCGCGTCGTAGACCAGCAGCCACAGCAAGGCGTGACGGAAGAACGGGCGCGCCCATGCCCCACCGACCGTGTGGCCGCGCGGTTGCTGTTGCCACAGCCACAACGTCAGCACCAGGAAGCCCAGCACGGCCGCGGTGACCGTCAGGGAAAGCAGCGGGCGCGACAGCACATGCAGCGTGTGCCGCCAGACCATGGTGCTCAGGAGCACGAGCATCCAGAAGGCGATCGCCGCCGCCAGCAGCAGGCCGCGTGCGCCATCCAGCCGCGGCCGACGCTGACCCAGGTGGTACGCCAGCGCTCCACAGGGCGCCACATGCAGGAACGCCAGCGTCACCGGCCAGGTCCACACGATGCGCGGCCAGGGGACCACCATGCAGCCGGCGGTCAGCAGGGCGAAGGTGACAATGCCGGTCACCGGGAAGAAGCGGCCGGCGGCGTTGTAGTACAGGATCGCCCCCGCCATCAGCAGCGCGACCAGTGCACTGGCGTGCCCCAGCAGACCTGCGGCGAGCATGGCGGCCAGCAGACACAGCAGGGCGAGGA
The DNA here is from genome assembly GCA_964605235.1 of uncultured Phycisphaeraceae bacterium. Lineage (GTDB taxonomy): Bacteria > Planctomycetota > Phycisphaerae > Phycisphaerales > Phycisphaeraceae > CAZSBB01. The sequence goes on along the minus strand of CAZSBB010000003.1, from coordinate 78,617 downwards.
CCACGGCATTGCGCGGGGCGAGGTAGCCGGTGGACAGCGGCCGCGCCAGCCGCCAGGCCTGATCGCGACGGGCATCGAGCAGATCATTGAGACAGGTGCCGTAGCCCGCCAACCCGCCGGTGGCCGCCGCCGCCAGCGCCAGTTGCAGCCCCAGCGGCAGGTGCAGGGCGCTGGTGGAATGACGGGCATCGTCCTGCAGCGCCAGTTGCCCCTGCAGCAGCGCCAGCCAGCCATTGGCGACCGCCGCCAGCAGCACCTCGGGGCGCAGCAGGCGGAGGACCTGCACGGTCATCAGTACCATCCGCTGGTTCATGGTTGCACCCGTGGACCAACCCGTGCGGAATTGCGTGACTGCCGCTAGACTAACCGGCCGTATGACTCATCGAAGCGCTGTCGTCACCGGATTGTATCGCTCGGCTCGCGGACTGTGCCTGCTGGGCGCGTTGGCGTGGCCGCAGGTCGGCTGCAAGGCGCTGCGCGAAGGACCCGCCTCGTTGGTGCAGGACATGATGCCGCCCACGCCGGGCGAAGCGGCGCGCGACGTGTTCGACCTGTATGACGCCGACAAACGCCGGCGGGCGGTCAACCTGCTGGCGGCGGCGCCGTTCGGCGGGGAAGGGCCGTATGTCCGTTTGTATCGCCTGGTGGTGGATGACCCCGATCCCACCGTGCGCGCCGCGGCGGTCAAGGCGCTGGGGCTGCATGGCGAAGTGTCCGACGTGCCGGTGATCACCGTGCGGCTGCGCGACGAAGCAGCGGCGGTGCGCTGGGAAGCCGCCAAGGCGTTGCAGAAGATTCACAATCCCTTTGCCGTCAAGCCGCTGACCGAGGCGCTGCTGCAGGATGAAGACTCGGACGTGCGCATGGCGTGCGCCGAAGCCTTGGCGCAATACCCCCAGCCGGAGGTGTTCAGCACGCTGGTGGCGGCGCTGGGCGATCCGGTCTTCGGGGTGCAGCGTCGCGCGGCCGACAGCCTGACGCTGCTGACCGGGCAAGCCCTGGGCGCCGACGGGGCGGCGTGGCTCAAATGGCGCGAGCAGAACACGCAGACGATTTTTGCCGGGCAGCAGCCGTATTACTGGCAACCCTACACCCCGCCGCGCGGCCTGCTGGATAAAGCCCAGTTCTGGAAGAAACCCAAGGTCATCACGCCCCAAACGCCCCGCGGCGCCGATCAGGACGTCTGACCCCCAGCCCGCACCCCCGCCTCCGGCATCTTCCCCACGCCATCATTCGGGCATATCAGGATTCGATCGACCACCGCGCCCCGGGCAATGACTCGGGGACCGTTGCTGCGGAACGACCTGGGTGAGGCTGGACTTTCCCTGACCGCCGTTGCCGGCAAGCCGCCAGACTCGCCATCGAAGCGGCTTGGATTTGCCTGCGTTTTGCGGTGATTTCCGAGCCACCGGGCGTTCGCATCGCACATTTTGATGTGGATAACCCCGCCTGGGGCGTGGTTGGAAGTCAAAAATAAAGGATTTTTAAGGGAAAACGGCGCGCCCCCCTTGGAAACGCCCGGTTTTTCCCGTAAAAGGTCGCCAGTCACGAGCGGAGCCGACGACTACCGCTAAGGAGAGCACACCCATGGCCAAAGCTGCCGCAAGCAAAAAAGCGCCCACCAAGAGTGAAATCTATGCCGCCATCGCCGAAGAAACCGGCCTGACCAAGAAGCAGGTCGCCGCGTGCTTCGACTCGCTGGGCGGTTGCATCAAGAAGAGCCTGTCTTCCCGCGGCTCGGGCATTTTCACCCTGCCCGGTCTCTGCCGCATGACCGTCAAGAAGAAGCCCGCCACCAAAGCCCGCGAAGGTCGCAATCCCTTCACCGGCGAAACCATCACCATCAAAGCCAAGCCCGCCAGCAAGACGGTGCGTATCCGTCCGCTCAAGGCCCTCAAAGAAATGGTCGCCTGACCATCCGGGATTCAGGGCGTCGCCTGAATCCATCCCCGTCTGCTTGGCGCTCGTGACTCACGAACCCTTGGCGCGCTCCGATGCCAGGGGTTTTTTTATGCGCCCAGCGTCCGCCAAAGCGGGATTTTTGCCACGGATGAACACGGATGAAGAGGGGGAGAGATGAAGCCAGGGATGCAGAGCAGGCAGCAGAGAATGGTAGTTGAGTAGATCAACCTCAAGCCGCGGATGAGCGCAGCGAATCCGGGGGTGTTCCGGGGGGTGAATCCGGGGGTGGTTCTGGGGGCGGTTGGCGACAGCACTACGCCGCCTGAAATGGCTGAACGCGCTGGTTGATCTCTCGTCCCGACTTGTCGGCCGCCACTTCCAACTCATAGCGCGCTTGCAGATTCATCCACAGCTCTGCGGAGGTGCCCAGATAGCGCGCCAGCCGCAAGGCCATGTCGCCCCCGATGCCGCGTTGACCTTTGAGCACGCGGCCGATGTGTTGGGCGCTGATGCCGGTCGCTTGCGCCAGACGGTAGGCGGTGATGCCCAGCGGCTCGAGAAAATCCTGGCGGAGCACTTCGCCGGGGTGAATGGGTTGGTGTTTGTGGCTCGCCATGGAGTGGTTCCCGTCAGTGATAGTCAACAATCGCCACGTCGTGCGCTGTGCCTTCATGCCAGCGAAACACAATGCGCCATTGCTCATTGACGCGAATGCTGTGTTGGCCGGCCCGTTCGCCGCGCCGCGCTTCGAGCCGATTGCCTGGCGGCGCCCGCAGGTCCTCCAGATTTGCCGCCGCATCCAGGTAATACAGCTTACGCAAGGCCACCCGCTGAATGCGTCCGTCGATCCGCTTGACGCGTTGACGCCTGAACAGAGCTTCCGTGTCGCGGTCAGCGAAGGACGCGATCATCTTTCAATAGTAACCTTAGTGGTGATTATGTCAATGGGCGGGCGCCGCCAACGCGCAGCCGCCGCAGTGTGGTTCACAGCGGCAGCGTATGCCGTTTGCGATACGCCACCGGGCTGAGGCCTTCGAGTTTGCGGAAGGTGTGGGACAGGTATTCCGGGCGGGTGAAGCCGCACATGGCGCTGATGCGTTTTTGCGACAGGTCGGTGTCGACCAGCAGTTGCTTGGCTTGCTCGATGCGTTGCCGGCGGATTTCGTGGTCCACGGAGTGATGCAGGTGACGGGCGAAGCGGCGCTCGAGCGTGCGGCGGGAGAGGTTCACATGCCGGGCGACGTCCTCAACGCCGATGCGCTGGCGCAGATGTCGGCGGATGTAGTCGGCGGCGCGGGCGAGGTCCAGATCATCGGTGGCGGCGAGATCGGACGAGCCGCGCACCACCACGCGCGTGGGCGGCAGCAGGCGGGGAGCGGGCAGGCTCGCGCCGCCGCGGATCAGTTGGTCCAGTTGCTCGGCGGCTTCGTAGCCGATGCGTTCCTGGGGGATGGCGATGCTGCTGAGCAGGGGGGTGCAGGATTCGCAGAGCAAGGTGTCGTTCTGGATGCCCAGCAGCGCGACGTCCCGGCCGAATTCATAACCCGCCACGCGGATGGAGTGCAGCACCTTGACGGCAATGTCGTCGCCGGCACAGAGAATGCCCAGTGGCCGGGGCAGGCGCTGGAGCCAGGCGAGTTGCTGTTCAATGATCTGGGCGTTGCTCAGCGGCTTGGCGGTGAGGTTGAAGACGGCGCAGTCCACCCGCGCGGCGCTGGCGGCCTCCAGGCAGCCTTCTTCCATGAGTTGGGAATAGAGGATGGCGGCCCCGCGAAACGCCAGGTGCCGGTAGCCGCGCTCGAGCAGATGCCTGACGCCCATGCGGCCGGCGGCGCGGTAGTCGGGCATCACCACATTGTTGAACGGCCGATTGTGACTCACCATCACCGTGGGAATCTGCCGGCGCTGCGCCAGGGCGAACCACGGCGACTCATCCTGCCCGCGACAGATGATGCCCGCCGGCGCCAACGAATCGAGTTGCCACGCCACACTGTCGGTGTACGGCGGAATCACCTGCACCAGCCAGCGTGGACGCGTGCGGGCGAACTGGGTCAACCCGCCGATCACGCCCCGGCCGTACTGGGTGGCGGTGTCGCAACAGACGAGGATGTGCTGCAGCTTCATAAGCGGGGTTCACGGCGTGCATCGACGGGTGAGCCAGCGTACCGGGTTTGTCGCAAAAACGCAAGAATATGGCGAATTATGACACTCGGTTTTACCGGGGCGTCCGGGCATACTGGGCGACCAAGGAGCCGCAGCCATGCCCATCCCGCGTCGTGCGTTTACCTTAATCGAGCTGCTGGTGGTCATTTCCATCATCTCATTGCTGATTGCGGTGCTACTGCCTGCGCTCAGCGGCGCCCGGGAGCAGTCGCGGCTGATCCAATGCCAGGCGATCCTCCGGCAGTTGGCCTATGCCGGGTTCACCTACGCCGAGGACCACAAGGACATGCTGCCCAGCGATCAATGGCCCAGTGCCGGGCAGTTGGGTTACTACCTCAAGCCCGGCGCCACCGACACCCGCAGCCTGCATTGCCCGGACGGTCCCGATGCCGTCGCGCTGGGCAACAACCCGTACTGGAACTACGACTACGGCATCAACATCCGTACCTTCACCACCAACATCTTCAACGCCGCGTCATTCCGCCCGTTGTATCTGTCGTCAGTCATTCGTTCGTCGGAGAAGATCATCTTTGGCGACAGCGTGGGACAGACGCTTTACAACGGCGACTGGCACTTTGGCGATTACGTCGCCAGCGGTCGTCATCATTCCCAGCTGGCGGTTCCGGGCGATCACTATGTGCGCACGGGGCGCACCGCCAACGGCGCATTTTTCGACGGGCATGTCGAGTTCTTCAATCTGGACTTCCACACCAGCCTGCTGGTGGATGCGGTGCGCAACCAGTACTTCAGCTTGCCCCAGTAAGGGCAGGGGAGTGTCACTCGGTTTCCGCAGGTGCGGGACCCGCCCGGTATTTCGCAACCGGTTGATGAAATGGAACAGCATGAAGCCGCGTGAAGTCTGGCGCTGGTTGGTGATGCTGAGCCTGTTGCTCGGGGGACTGCATCCCTCGGCTCAGGGCGCGGAGCGCTCGGGCACGCTGGCGTATCCGGTGGAAGACCTGCTGACAATGAAACAGGGGACCATCGAGTTCTGGTTCAGCGTGCCGTGGGATGTGCAACAGGCGCTGCCCGCCGAGGAATACCACGGGCTGCTGGCGCTGTTCCAGCTCCCGGGCGAAACCGGGGGGCTGAATCTCAACTGGTTTGCCGGCGGTATGGTCAAACCCACCGCCGGCTTGTTCCTGTCCATTCACTCCACCAGGACCGAACTGCACGGCATCGGCCTGAGCCCCTTCACCGCGCCCGCGCAGGAATGGCATCATGTGGCGCTGACCTGGAACGCGAACACGCTGACGCTCTACCTTGATGGCGTGCAGCGCGCCCAGGGCGCCGGCCCCGCCAATCTGCATGCCGCGCTGGGAACCCTGGGCGCCAAGCCGCTGCTGCTGGGCGATCGCTGGAACGTCAACGGGCGCATGACCATCGACGAACTGCGGCTGTCCAGCGTGGCGCGCCCGGCGCAGGAGCTGGGCTGGCATGGCGCGTTGCAGGTCGATCCCTTCACCACCTTGCTGGAAGATTTTGAAACCGAGCCGGCCAGCGCCAACCCGACGGCGACCTCGCCGCGCTGGTCCATCAACGGCGCTGTCGGGCAGATGGCAGCCCCCGCACGCCGCGCGCCGGGACGCTTCGGCAGCGGATTGGCGTTGTTCAATCCCTAGCCTCGGCCGATCACGACTTTCACCTGCGTCCGACGCCTTGCCGGCGCGGCGCTCCCTACTTGCAGGAGTTTTTGCATGAATCGTTGGGGAATCACACTCGCGCTGCTGTTGGCCATGCTCGGGACGCCCGCCGTCTGGGCGCAGCCCAAGAACGACTTTGCTGCCCTGATCGCCCAGCAGCAGGCGTCCGAACATGTGCAGGCGTGGCGCCGCTACGGCTTTCTGGGCATCCCGCTGGTGACGCAGGCGCCGACCATCGACGGCGTGGTCGATGAACGCGAATGGGCGGTGGCCGGCGAGGTCGACTACGTGCTGCACATGGCCCAGGGCGTGCAGGTCCATGACCGCGCCAGTTGGCGGCTGTGCTACACCACGACGCATCTCTACCTCGCATTCCAGTTCGAACGGCCCGACAGCGCCCGCGCCCCGACCGACAACGATTTCGTCGAATTCCTGTTCGACATCACCCATGGACATCAGCGCTATCACAACCTCGGGCTGAACCTCAAAGGCAAGCTGTGGTCCGGCGTGGGACCGAATGTCGACCAGAAAGCCTGGCAGCCGACGTTTGCCTATCAAGCCCGCACGACCGACTTCGGCTGGGAAGGCGAACTGGCGATTCCCTTCGCCCAGTTCACCGGCAACACCGCCGCGCCCGAGCCCGGCGCCATCTGGGGACTCGACCTGGTCCGCAATGAACGCACGCCCTCCGACCGCCTGGCGCAGTGGGCATGGCGCGGCCAGTGGTCGGCGACCAAGGACCTGTCCCATCTCATGTTCACCGGCCAGCCCGTTGCCGTCCGCGCCACGGAAGTCGGCTGGTTGCCCCAGCACAAGAAAATGGGCGCCAAACTGCTGGTGAGCAACTTCGGCGATCAGTCCGTCACACTCGACGCCCAGCTTGATCTGCGGCGGCTGACCAAACCGCAACCCCTGAGCTTCCTCGCCGCGCTCGACTCAGCCTTCACCGAAAACCTCGATGCCGCCATCGGCGTGCGCATGCAGGATGAAATCAGCCGCACGCTCGAACCCTACGAACTGCTCCAGGAAACCGCCGACCGGGTGACGCTGCCGGCGCAGTCGACCAGGCTGGTGGAACTGACGCTCCCCGATCAGCCGGGCGATTACCTGGTGGGCTTCAAGCTGCAGCGTGATGAGTCCCTGCTCGCCGCCATGAACGTGCCGTTCCAGGTGCAGGTGCCGCTGAACATCAGCCTCAGCAGTGCGCTCTACAGTTCCCAGCGGCTGGGCTACACCGTGGACCTTCGCCGCGTGCTGGAGCAAGTGACCGCGGACACCGCCCTGGAAGTGCGCGCCGTGCTGGGGAAGGACGGCCCGGTGGTCGCGCAGGCGGAGCATCACAACTTGGCGGGGAAGGAAATGCTCACCGATGAACTGCACCTGGAGCCGACTTCCGGCGCGACGTACTACGTGACCGCCACGCTGCGCCAGGGCAGTGAGGTGATCGCCAGCAACCATGCGCCATTGATGCTGCCGCCCAAGCCGGATTGGATCGGCAACCAGTATGGGCGAAGCAAGTTCGTCCCCGCGCCCTGGCATGACCTGCGTGCGGATGTGCAGCACGCCGACACCCTGACCATTGATTACACCTGGCCGGGCGACACGCTGTTTCCCACGGTGAAAGTGAAGGACCAGGAAATTTTCGCCCAGCCCTGGCAACTGGAACTGCGCGACGCCGCCGGCCAGCCGGTGGAGCTGCGCGTCACGCGTTTTACGCTGGAAAGCAGCGACATCGAGCAGGCGGTTTACACCTTCAGCGCCCAGGCGGGTTCGCTGGGCACGCTCACCGGCCGCATCACGCTCGAGTTCGACGGCTTCCTCTGGTACGACGTGACGCTGACGCCCAGCGCTCCGACCACGCTCACCGGCTGCGTGTTCACCGCTCAGCTCAAGCCGCGCTACGCCCGCATCTACACCCGGGGCCGCATTGCCGACATGCCCGGCGAAACGCCCATTGAGACGCCCGACGCCGGCGCCGTGCCTGCCGCGGGGTTCACCATGCCGTACACCTACGCCGCGTGGGTCGGCTACGTGGAAGGCGGCCTGCAGTGGTACTGTGAAAACGCGCACAACTGGTACAACGCCGACCCCAGGCAGGCGATCGCCGTCACGCCCGCCGCCGCCGCCACCACGCTGGAGGTTCGCTATGTCGATCGCGCGGTGGAACTCACCAAACCCATCGAGTGGCACTTCGGCCTCATGCCCACGCCCGCCCGCGTGACCACCGGCGGGTTCGAGGACTACGCCACCTTCCAGACCGGCGGCATTCTGCCCCTGACGCCGCCGGACCCGGAGATGAAGCAGACCGATCCCGCCAAGTACGCCAAAGCAGTCAACGCCTACAACCTCATCGACCATGAGCTCAAAGACTATGGCGTCCGCAACCTCGTGCTGTTCAGCTATTACAACGACATCTTCGGCTATCCGGGCCTCAAGGACCCCGAACGCCGCGCCAAGCTCCCGCCGTTCGTCGAACATCTGCACCAGCAGAACGTGCGCGTGCTGGTTTACGCCGGCTGGGGCATCAGCACCGAATGCCCCGAGTGGGCGCAGTTCGGCAGCGAACTGGTCAATATTCCCCTGAAAAACTCGGGCTACAACACCTACTGGGCGTCCCCGGTGAGCCTGTTCCCCGACCTGTTCTGTCAGCGCGTTGCCGAGCACATGCGCGAGTTCAAACTGGACGGCATCTTCACCGACTCCACGCTGGGCGTCACCTACAGCGAACATCCCAACGGCATGCGCTGGACCGATGAAAAGGGTCGGCCGCGCGGGTCCTATCCCGTCCGCGCGACGCGCGATTTCGCCAAGCGGCTGTACAAAATCCTCAACGGGGAAGTGCTGCCCCACGGTGTCTTCTACAACCACCACTCGCCGCCCGCCAACGTCTGCATCGAAAACTTCACCAACATCCGCTGCCCCAGCGAGTTCGCCCAGCAATATGACGGCGAGTTCGATGACGCCTTCGTCGATTTCTTCCTCGCCAAGAACGGCGGCATCCAATACGGCTACCACGTCGAACTCACCAACAAGAACTGGATGACCCGCATCCACAAGTACCTCAACGAAATGAACGCCCTGGCGATCCCCGCCGGCGTCAGCTTCAAGGCGGTCAACTTCGCGTCGTACGTCGGCACGGCCTACGGGCAGAAGGACCAGCCGATGGCGCCGCTGTGGGCTGCCTTCCGTTGGCTCGACAGCGAAAAGGCGACCCACTACCCCTGGTGGGAGGACGACCGTTTCCTGAGCATTACCCCCGCCGAGGGCACGCTCAGCGCCGTGTGGTTGCGGCCGGGGGAAAAGGCGCTGGTGTGCGTGAGCAACCTGCCCAACACGCCGCGCGATCTGACCGTCAAGCTCGACCTGGGCGCGCTGGGCCTCAGCGGCGCCAGCGTGGAGGACGCGATCACCGGCGCAGCGCTCACGCTCAATGGCGACAGCGTGACGGTGAACGTGGAGCCGCGCCGCTGGCGGTTGCTGAAAGTGGCGGTGAAGTGACCTGAGCCGCGTCGTTGACGCCAGCAATCACCATTAATCAAACAATCAACACCAGCAACGCACCGACGGCCGCAGTGGGCAGCCCTGCGGCCGTCGGTGCGTTGTGCTGCGCGCTGGCTGCGGCGCGGCATATTCTGCTTGCCAAGCTCCGCCCCGGTCGCTAACTTGACTAGGCAAGTAGCGGCGATGGGTTTGCGGTGTCGCCTTGCGGCGGAAATCATGAGGCAGTGAGGTGCAGCCATGGCGCGTTTAGCGATGCAGGGCGGGGTGCGGATGGTCTTGCTCTTGGGAATGCTGGCGGGCGTGGTGCAGGCAGCGCCTGCGGCGGGCGCTGGGCAGGACCTGAACCACTGGCGCTTTGGCGTGCTGGGCATCCCGCTGCTGGAGGCGGCGCCGAAGCTTGATGGTCATCTCGATGACGAGTTCTGGCAGCGCGCCACCCTGCTGCCCCCGCTGATGAGCACCGACCCGTTGGCGGGCGATGGCGTCCCGCCCCGTGAACGCACCTGGGTGTGGATCGCCTACACCCGCGACGCTCTCTACTTCGCGTTTCGCCAGGATCTGCCCGCCTATGAGCTGCCCGTGCTGGCGTCCATCGCCGAGCGCGACCGCGCCGAGGGCCGCGACAACACCGTCAATCTGCTCTTCAGCACGCGCCCCGATGACGCCTGGGAGCAGTTCAATATCTCCGGCAACGGCCTGGGCACGCTCTATGACCGCCGGTTCGACGACGGCAGCAACTACTACTGGAACCCGGCGATCGACTATCGCGCCCGGTTGCTGCCCACCGGCTTCGAGGGCGAGATGTGCATTCCCTTTGCGGCGCTCGATGTGGCCCAGACGCCCGCCGCCGGCACACAGTGGTCCTTCAATGTCTTTTCCGCCTGGCGCCGCAATGGCACGCGGTTGTTCTGCTGGCCCTATGCCCGCTGGCGCCGCAAGGGCGAGAACGGACGGCTGCTGTTTACCGGGCAGGACCTGGCGGTGCGCTTTGACGACGCCGGCGGCCTGCAACTCAGCGGCGCTGCAGCACCCCGGGTGCAGATGAACAACCAACTCCTGCATCGACCGCGCGTCGCTGGACAGGCGTTCCACTTTCCGTTCCTGACCAATGCCGTGGATGTGAGCCAGGGTGAGGCGGCGACCTTTGCCTCCATGGACGACATGATCAAGTCCGCACTGCAAGGTTTCACGCCCGCGGCGCGGCTCGAACCCGCCGGCGAATACCTGCTGCAATACCGGGCGCTGCTGGGCGATGTGCCCGTCGCGCAGGGCGTGCAGGCGTATTACGTGGCTCCCCCCCTCGAATTGGAGGTCAAGCCGTATTGGCTACGCGCCCGGCAACTGGAAATCATTGCCCGCGCCAGCGATGCCCGGGCGGCGACGCTCAAACTCGACGGCGTGCCCGCAGGCGTCACCGCGCCGGCGACCATTCCCTTCACCGCCGGCGTGGCGCAGGTGCGCATGCCGACCGAACACTGGCCGCAGGGCGTGACCCCGCTGCGCGGCTACGCGCTTGATGCCGCCGGCCAAACGCTTGCCGCCGTCAATGTGGAGGTGCAGCAACCCGCCGCCCCCATCTGGTGGGAGATCGCCCAGCAGCAGGACCCGCTGATTCCCCCACCCTGGACGCCCATCCGCGCGACCCCGCAGTGGGCGGAAATCCTCGGTCGGCATTACGCCATCGGCGCCCACGCGCTGCCCACGCAGGTCATCAGTTTCGAGCAGACCCTGCTGGCGGATCCCATCGCGCTGCACAGTGAGGTGAACTGGCAGTATCCCGCCGCCGCTGCCCTCGTCAGCAGCGCCCCGGACGTCGCGGTGTACCAGTCCACCCTCACCAGCGGCGAGCTCAAACTGACCATTCGCAATCAACTGGAATTCGACGGCTTCATGCTGCTGGACCTGGAACTCGCCGGTCGGGGAACGCTTCAACAGTTGGAACTGGAAATTCCTTTTGTACGGCGGCAGGCGCAGCTCCTGCAGAACTACAACCTGGCGCCCGGGCCGGGCAAGTGGACCGGCCGGTTCAGCGATGTCATTCCCGACACCGGCTACACCAGCCCGCCGACCATCACGACGTGGATCGGCAATGAACGCGCCGGGCTGGAACTCTCCTGCGAATCCAGCCGCGGCTGGGCGCTGGCGAAACCCAATGAAGCCATCCGTGTGCAGCCGGTGGGCGACCGCACGACGCTGCGCGTCAGCCTGATCAGCAAGCCGGTCACCATTGCCGCCGACCAGCCGCGCCGCATTCGCCTGGGGCTGGTCGCCACGCCGACCAAGACCATTTTGCCGGCGCTGGCTCGGGCGCGATTTTATGACGACATCAAGGTGGCGCTGCTGCCCTACGACTGGGCGGGTTTTCCCGCTTGGCATCCGCCGGTCACCGATGCGCAGCAGGTCGCCAAGGTACGCTCCTGGGTGCAGAGCGTCCACGACGCGGGTCAGAAGCTGCTGGTCAATGGCGGCTGGGCGGTTTCCATGCAGGACGCCGCCAGCGCGCCCTGGACCACTGAGATGTTCGCTCAGCCGCTCAACAACGTCAGCTACAGCGGCGCCAAGCACTATGCCTATTGCTACAACTCGCCGTTTGCTGCTTTTCTCGCCGGCAGCTTCGCCTACAACGCCGCCCAGCTGCGGTTCGATGGCATTCGCTTTGACACCGTGACGCCCGGCTACACCTGCAACAGTGAAATCCACGGCTGCGGCTGGCGCGACGACGACGGCAACCTCTGGCCCAGCTACAGCTTCTTCAGTCAGCGTGAAGCCTGGAAGCGCATTTACCGGGCGTTCCATGGCGGGGCGGTCGACGACGGCGTGGTCTACACCCCCAACGCCGCCGGCCCGATCATGGCGGTGCATTCCTTCAGCGATCACCACGAAATCGGCGAAGGTTTCTACCAGTCCGCCGCCAACCTGAAAGTCGGTTATCCGCCGGGCATGGTGCGCAGCCTGATGACCGGCTCGGGTTACGGTTTCATCACCGGGTCGAACCTCAAGCACGGGCCGTTGTATCCCAATGAGCGTGTCGCCGCGCTGCTCCTGCACAACGCCGAGCCGCGCTTTCTGGACAGTCGCAACTGGCGCGCCGGCTACGACGCCCACGCCCTGCCCGCCGCCAGCATCTTCGACGCCTGGGAATGGGTTGATCGCCAACGGTCGCGCTTCCATGGCTGGTGGGAGAATGCCGACCTGTTGCGCGTCGACGCCGGCGACCGCTTCATCCGCGGCAGCTTCTGGGCTGCGCCGGATCGCGTTTTGCTGGTGGTCAGCAGCTATGAGACCGAACCGGCCGTCGACCTGGCGGTGCAATTCAACTATGCCCATCTCGGTTTGCTCTGGCCGGTGTATGCGGAAGATGCGATCACCGGCGAACCCGTGGCGCTCAGCCGCGCCGGCGAAATGAGGCTGCCTGTGCTGGGCCAGCGGTATCGGTTGCTCAAGATCAGCGGCGATCGGCCGCGCTTCGATGCTGCGCGTTTGTCGGACAACCTGCTGTCCAACACGCTCGGAGAGGCCGGCGCCGCGGGCCAGTGGGGCGAGCGCTGGACATCACCCACGTTCACGGTGGAGCCCGGCAGCGAATATGTCGTCAGTGCTGAGATCTGGATCGACCAGCCCTTGGGCGCCGCCAGCAAGAGTCCCAACGTGATGGGCAAGTTCAGCCCCGCCGTCAGCCACTATGTGACGCTGCTGCTGCAGGGGCAGGACCTGGTCGGCATCAACAACAGCAATCGTCGCAGCGGGCCGGAGCGCTATGACCAGACGGATGAATATCGCCGCTCGTTTGCGCCCCAGGCCTGGGAAAGCACCGGCGGCTGGGTGCGGCTGTTCGTGCCCATGCGCGCCGGCGCGACGGCCCGGGAAGCCCAGGCGGTGCTGGCGACCAGCGATCCCGGCCAGGTGAAGGTGCGTCAGGTGGAAGTGCGAAAGGTATTGCGGTGAAACCATGCGCATGGGCGGTGCTGCTGATCTGCTGCGGCTGGGCGGCGGGGGCTGGGGCCGCCGAGCGTCCCGCGACGGGCGTGCTGATTTACCCGCAGCGGTTTAATGTCGATCCGCAGGAGGGCACGCTGGAGTTCTGGTGGAAGCCGCGCTTCGACACCCGCGCGGGGCTGCCCCTGGAAAAAGGCCAGATGCAAGGCCTGGCGTCGCTGGTGACTTTCAGCGGACAGACCGGCGGGTTCTCCAGCAGTTATCTGATCGGCTCGATCTTCGGCGGCAACGGCGGCGGAACCTATTTCCGCTTCTCGCCCCAATCAGCGCTGCTGCCTCTGACCAGCGCGGGCCTGGTCGAACAAGATCAGTGGGAGCACCTGGCCCTGGTGTGGCGCGGGCATGAAACCCTGCTGTACCGCAATGGGGAACTGGTGTCGCAGCGGCGGCACCCCGGCCGATTCGCCGACAGCGTGGGGACACAGGCCGGCAAACCGTTGCTGCCCAAATGGCCGTTCTATTTTGGCGATCACTGGAACCGCGGCGGGAACTTTGTGCTTGACGACATCCGCCTCTCGGCGATCGCCCGGCGACCGGAGGATCTGGGCTTTCATCAGCCGGGGCTGACGCCCGACCCGTTCACCATTCTGCTCGACGCCTGCGACCAGTTGCAGGCGACGGCGGGAGAGGCCGCGCCGCAGTGGCGCACGGTGCCGCAGGTGCAATGGGAGGGTGACGGCGGCTTGTTGCTGGGGCCGGGCACAGTGGTGGCCGACGGCCGGTCAGGAGCAGGCTTGCAACTGGTCGGCGCGTTGCCCGCGCCCACCGAGAGCGCTGCCATCGCCCCCGCAATGGAGCAGAGCACCGAATTGGCGTGGCCCCGCGCGCTGCACTTGCCCTTGTCCCGCAGTGCGCCGCTGACGCCGACGATCGATGGTGAAGTCGACCGCCGGGAGTGGTTTGCCGCCACCAGCGTCACCGGTTTCGTGGATGAAGCCACCGGCCGGCTGGGTGATCTGTCCAGCACGGTGCATCTGGCGCTGGCGGGTCCGCGCCTGCTGGCGGCATTCGTTTTCGAGCGCCCCGCTCAGAATCGCCAACCCGATCCCGCCGATGCCCTGGTGCTGCGTTTTCAAAGTCGAACTGACGCCCAGACGGCTGTGGAAGTGCAGCTCACCAGCGCTGGCCAACTGACATCAACCTTCGGACAGGCAGCGCGGATCGAGCATGCCGTGCGGGTGACGGATCAGGGCTGGGAAGGGGAACTGGCGCTCCCGCTGGAACTGCTGGGCATCACCACCACGCAGCCCGGCGACACCTGGCGGCTCAACTGTTCCCGGGTGGATCACTCGCCGCAGGTCGTGGTGACCCGGCTCAGTCCGTTGGGGCGGTTCGCGCCGGCACTGGAACAGGATGCAGTGGTGCAACTGGTGGATGTTCCGCTGGCGCTGCACCTGACCCGCGGGTGGCAGCCACGCCCAAGCGCGGTCGGGGCAACCCTGCGTGTGAGCAACTTCGGCAGCGCGCCGTTGGCCTTGCTGGCGCGGGGACAGGTTGGCAGCGCCGCCGCCCTGCAAACCGTCGGCGTGGCGAATCTGCTGGCGGATGAACTGACCGACGATCTGGGGCAGCCGCGCGGCCAGGAAGCGACCGCCATCGCGCAATTGCTCACGCACTATCCCGCCCAGCAACGTCTGGCGCAGACCCTGACGCTGCCGCCCCGGCACAGCGCGCTGCTGCGCGCGGTGTGCGATGATGCGCCCGGGGATTACGCCATCACGGCGGCGCTGGACCTGCAGTCTGATGCCGCAGCGCCGCTGCCATTGCTGCGCACCGTGGCGGGTTGCCGGGTTCCCGATCATCTGGGCTTGCAGGTGCAGGCTTACCTGTTGACGGGAGCGCTGGCGTGGACCGTGGACCTGCGCCGGCTGGCCGGGAGCATCGACGAGCAGACGACGCTCACCATGACGCTGCTGCGGGCATCCGAGCCGTTGGGGCAGCAGACGATTGGTCAGCTTAATGCCGCGGCGCCGGTGGATGGCGCCTTTCGGATTCCGCTGGAACCCGGGACGACCTACGCCGTACAGGCGGAGCTGCGCCAGGGCGAACAGACGCTCGCCCAGCGGCAGATGCCGGTCGCCACACCTGCCGCCGCGCAGTTGCCTGCATGGTGGACGGCAGCGCCGACCACCCAGCCGCTGATTCCCGAGCCCTGGACCCCCATCGCGCTGCAGGGGAGTACGGTGAATGTGCTGGGGCGCACCTATGAGCTGAGCGCGCAGGGGCTGCCGGCGCGCATCGTCAATCGCGGGCGGGAGCAACTTGCCGCGCCCATTGAGCTGCTCGGCCCGACCGCATGGCAAGTGCAGCAGCAGCAATGCGTGCGCCTGGATGACGAAGCGGTGCAGTCCACCAGTGTGCTGCGGGCGGGGGAGGCGACGCTGACGGTGCGCAATCGCATCGAATTCGACGGCTTCATGCTCATCGATCTGGAACTGACGGGGCGGGGCGACTTCGATCGGCTGGAACTGCGGGTGCCGCTGCGCGCCGAACTGGCGACGCTGATGCAGAATTACCGGGTGGCGCCGGGGCCCGGCGGTGATGACCAGCGCGTGCCGCGCTATGCCGGGACGGTGCCCACTGAAGGCTACGTCGCCCCGCCGTTCATCACCCAGTGGATCGGCAACGACCACCTGGGCTTGGAGTTCAGTTGCGAAAGCACGCGCGGCTGGGCGATGGCGCAGCCAGCGCAGGCGCTGCGCGTGGAGCGCACCGGCGACGCGGTGGCCTTGCGCCTGCTCATGATCAACCAGCCGATCACGCTGGATCCACAACGTCCGCGGCGGATTCGCTTCGCCCTGGTCGCCACGCCCACCAAAACGCTGCTGCCCTGGCTGCGCCAGTTGCGCTTTTATGACGACGTGAACGTGGCGCTGCTGCCCAAGGACTGGTCGGGCCACCCTGCCTGGCATCCGCCGGTGACCGATCCGCAGCAGATCGCCCGGCTCAAAGTCTGGGTGGACGAGAACCATCAGCGGGGGCAGAAGCTGCTGGTCAATGGCGGCTGGGCGGTGTCGTTGACCGATGCGGCCAACAGCTTGTGGACCGGCGAAATGTTCCGCCAGCCGATCTACAACGTCAGTTATGACGACGCCAGCCAGTACGCCTATTGCTATCGCTCGCCCTTTGCGCGCTTCCTCGCCAACAGCTTCGCCCACAACGCCCAGGCGATCGGCTTCGACGGCATTCGCTTTGACACGGTGACGCCCGGCTACACCTGCGAGAGCCTGGCGCACGACTGCGGCTGGTTCGATGATGCCGGGCAGCGTCATGCGACCTACAGTTTTTTCAGTCAGCGGCAGGCGTGGAAGGAAATGTATCGCGTCTTTCACGGCGGGGCGGTCAAGCAGGGGATCATCTACACCCCCAACGCCGCCGGGCCGATCATGGCGGTGCACTCCTTTTCCGATGTGCATGAAATCGGCGAGGGCTTCTACCAGAAGTCCGCGGCGCTCAAGGACGGCTATCCGCCGGCGCTGGTGCGGGCCTTGATGAGCGGCGAGCCGTATGGCTTTGTCACCCAGTCGAACCTCAAGGACGGACCTCTGTTCTACAACCAGCGCATCGGGGCGCTGCTGGTCAACGGTTCGCAGCCGCGGTTTCACGACCACCGGCATTGGTCCAACCGCACGGCGGCGCACGGCTGCCCGGGCCCCGCCATCTGGGACGCCTGGGATTGGGTGGACACCGATGCCAGCGAATGGCTGGGCTGGTGGGAGAACCAGGCCCTGGTGACGCTGACGACCGAAGAACGCATGGTGCTGGCGAGCCTGCACCGCAACCGGGGCGCCCGGCGGGTCCTGCTGGTGGCGTGCAACTACGAGCCGCGACCTGTGGGCGCGTTGCCGGTGCAACTGAACCTGGCGGAACTGGGGCTGGACGGCGCGGCGGTGTTCGGCGAGGACGCCATCACCGGCGAGCCGCTGGCCGTCGACGCGGAGGGGCGCCTGCGTCTGGATTTCTTCGGGCATGGCTACCGATTGATCAAACTCAGCCATGAGCGCAGTCGCTTCGATCCGCAGAACCTCGGCCCCGAACTGTTGCTCGAGCAACCCGACCAGATCACCGACACCTGGCGTGCCCCGCAAGTCAGTCTGCAACCCGGCGGCGTGTATGTGTTGCAAGCGCTGGTCAGCATTCCCACGCCCATCGGTCAGGACAGCGCCAACCCCAACGTGATGGGCAAGTTTTCGCCGGCGATTCGGCATTACGTGACGCTGGTGCTGGACCGTGCGGGCGCGGGGGAGGTGACCGGCGTGCTGGGCGCCACGCGCCGCAGCGGAGGTGAAGAGCCATATGACCAGAACGGCTACTACCGCCGGGGCGTGGACCCGCAGTGGTGGGAGGCGACCGAAGGCGCTTACCGCCTGCATCTGCCGGTGCGGGTCAGCGCGGAAGTGACCGCCGGCAGCCTGGTGGCGGCTTTCACCGATCCGGGCAGCGCCAGCCTGCGACAACTGAGTCTGCGGCAGGTGCTGGCGCCGCCGGCGAGCCCCGCGGAAAAATGACCTTGACCCATCGAACCGCGGGCGGGTAAACTTGACTAGGCAAGTAGCGTCGACCGTTCCCTGGCAGGTTCCCCGGAGCAGTCCCATGTCTCATCCGCGCCGCCTTGTGGCCTTCACGCTCATCGAACTGCTGGTGGTCATCTCCATCATCGCGATCCTGATCGCTCTCCTGCTGCCCGCCCTGGCGAAGGCTCGGCAGGAGGTCAAGAGCGTGCGCTGCCTGGGCAACCAGAAGCAGCTGGGGTTTGCCGCCTTGAGCTACGCCAATGACTCCAACGGTTATCTGCCGCTGTTTCTGAATCCGCCGGCGTCGTCGGGGTTGCGCTCGTTCTATCGCCGGGGCAGCACGTTCTGGACCTATCTCAATCCCAGCGTCTACACGCCCGGCTCCACCAGCACCTGGAGCCTGGCTCCGCTCGATTGTCCGCTCATCGACGACGGCGCCTGGAACAATGCCCCCCATTACTACGGCGGGGGCATCGGCGGCAATCAGGCTTTCTTCTATTTCGACGACAGCAATGACACCACCGGGGTCAACGCCAAGCGCATCGGCGATGTCCACCATCCCATGCGCCTGGGCATGTTCGCCGACAACAAGGGCAACAACCTCTACTACGCCTATGACCTCGACTTCCGCCATGGCATGAGCCCGTGGCAATTGGGCGTCAACAACATCGGCGCCGGCAGCGGCTACGCCAACGCCGCCTACGCCGACGGCCACGCCGGGCGCGAGGTCTACAACGACATCTATTTCTGGAACGGCTCCTCCCGCGGCAAGGGCTACTGGTACTTCTACTGGGACAAACCCACCGAGTTCACCAACTGAGCCGCTGATTCCCCACGCCGCCCAACTGCCGAAAATGCTTGACCGGGCCACCTGGAACCGGATAAACTTGACTAATCAAGT
This sequence comes from uncultured Phycisphaeraceae bacterium, assembly GCA_964605235.1. GTDB lineage: Bacteria > Planctomycetota > Phycisphaerae > Phycisphaerales > Phycisphaeraceae > CAZSBB01. The sequence continues at coordinate 59,997 of CAZSBB010000003.1, read as the reverse complement.
AGTGCGCCTCTGTCACCTGGCGACCTGGAGCCCGACCATGCCGCACTCGCCCGTCACCTCCCGTCAGCGCGCCTTTACCCTCATTGAACTGCTGGTGGTGGTCTCCATCATCGCCCTGCTGATCGCCGTCCTGCTGCCGGCGCTGGGCAAGGCCCGCCAGCGCGCCATCGATCTGCAGTGCCAGACCCAGCTCAAGGCGCTGGGCTTTGCCGCCCATGTCTATTCCAGCGAGTCCAATGACTACTGCCTGTACCGCACCAACTGGGTTTCCCAGCGCGTGCTGCTGACCGCCCTGAACCTCCGCGGCAACGATGCACGCAGCTACCTCTGCCCGGACCTCAAACGCAACGCCACCGTCAACGTCGGCAACAACCCGTACTGGAACTACGCCTACACCATCAACTGCTTCCTGAGCCAGAAGGAAGGCTCCGGCTTCTCCGGGGTGGACCGTCCGGTGCGGCTGGGGGATGTGCCCAAACCCGGCAAGGTCTTTTACTTCTCTGACGGCATCGGCGCTTATCCCGCGCCCAATGACTTCCGCGCGATCGGAGACTACTGGACCCCCGGCCGACATGGCGCGACCAACAGCGTGGGCAATTCCAGCGTCTGGGTCGGCCGCGTCGCCAACATGGTGTTTGTCGATGGCCATGTCGAGTTCGTCGGCAATGAAGTGTTCGATCAGGTCACCGGCACCGGTGGTCAACTGATGGCCTCGCACGGCTGGGTGTATCCTTACCCCTGAACCCGCCGTTCGTCCTGCTTGCGGGCGAAGGATTCCGCCGTGCGATTCACCGTCCACATCACCGGGGCCGAATCACTGGGCAGTCGGCGTGACTTCTTTCGCGCGCTGGCGCGACGCACCGATCGCGCGCGCCTGGCCGACAGTTCCTGGACGGCTGACCCGAAGCGGCTGCGCCAGATGCGTCGCGCGCTGCTCGATTCCTTCGCATACACCCCGCCTGCCGTGACGCCACTGGTGCGCTGGACCGGGCGCCAGCGCTGCCCGGGCTACGATCGGCGGCTGGGGGTGCTGCGCATCAGTCCGGACGATGTGACGCCCATCGTGCTCTACCAGCCGCACGCGCCGGGGCGGCATCCCGCGCTGCTGGCGCTGCACGAGCATGGCGGGCAATACCTGCTGGGTCATGAAAAAGTCTGCGCCCTGCCGGATCAGCCGCGCGTGTTCCGGGCGTACCAGCAGAATTGCTATGGCGGGCAGCCGCCGGCGGATTATTTCGCCCGCCAGGGTTTTGTGGTTTTGGCGTTCGATCTGCTGGGTTTCGGCAGCCGGGCGCTGTGGCATCCCGAGGATGAACCTTACCGCAGCGGCGCGCGGGCGTGGACGGCCGCGCGCGAACTGGCGGTGCGGCTGCGCATGCGGCATGAGCAGGATCGGCTGCATCGGGCGCTGCTGGCGTTTGGCGTTAGCGAGGTGGAAGTGCATCTGCACGATGCCCGGCGGGCGCTGGACTTTCTCTGTGCGCAGCCAGAGGTTGATCCGCAGCGCGTCGGCGTGTTCGGGTTAAGCGTCGGGGCGATGCTCACGCATTACCTGGCGGCACTGGATACGCGGGTCCGCGCCGCGGTGCCGGTGTGCTGGTCGGGCGACTTTTCGCCGATGATTGAAGCCACCGGCCCACGGGTGCTGGGGACCGCATTCCTCTGGCCGCACTGGAGCGGCAAGCTGCGCGTGCCGCAGTGGGTGGCGTTGTCCTGGCCGCGGGCGGTGTTGATTCTCAACGGCCGCGCCGATCCGTTGTACAGTTTCGCCAATCAGCAGCGCACGCGCCGGCAGACGCTGGCGCTGGCGCGGCAGCAACCGTTGCCCACCCGGAAGTGGAGGAAAAGGCAGGAGAAGGAGCGGCCGCGCCCGCGCGTGCAATGGCGGTTTTTCGCCGGCGGACACCAGTTTCATCCGCCGCAGCAGGCGTTGGCGTTGTCATTCCTGAAGCAGGAGTTAGGCCCCACTGCCGTTGATTCGGCATAATGTCTTCGTCATGCCCAGCACCTCGTCTTCAACCCGCACTTCCCGGCGCGCTGCACCCCCAGCGGAGCGCATCGTCGATCGTCTGCGTCAGCGCATTGTTCGCCGCCAATGGCAGGCGGGGGAGAAGATCGCTTCCGAGCACACCCTGAGCCGGGAGTTCGGCGTCTGCCGCGCCACCATCACCAAGGCGCTCAAGGAACTGGAACGCGAGGGCCTGCTCGTCGGGCAGCAGGGGCGGGGACGCTTTGTCGCCGACGAAAACCTCCGCCAGCGCACCGGCTGCATCGGCCTGATCATCTCCCATCTGGATCGGCTGACCCATCCCATCATGCAGTCCTACTTCGCGGGCTTGCGCGATGTGCTCCAGGACGCCGGCTGTCATCTGCGGCTGACGGCTTTCAACGCCGGCCTGGACACCGCCACCGCCCAGCGCCGCCGGCACTGGCTGCGTCTGATTGATCCGCAGGGGCTGGATGGGATCATCGTCGGCACCCGTGAACTGCCCCAACCGCTGGTGGAGGAACTGGTGGCGGTGACGCGCGTGGTTCGCCTGCTCGATGATGACATGGGCGCCGACATCGCCAGCGTGAATTATGACATGGTGGGCGCCAGTGCCGCCGCCGCGCGCCATCTGCTGGATCTGGGTCATCGCCGTCTGGCCGTGCTGACCATTCCCACCACTTTTGCCCAGGGTCGGCTGCAGCATGAGGGCGCCGCGCAGGCGGTGGCACAGGTCAGCAACGCCGCCTTGCGCCTGTTGGTGGCGGAGCGCAACCGGGCCGAGCATGCCCTGACCGCTCTGGGTTCACTCCTCAACCAGCGGCAGCGTCCCACCGCCATCATCTGCGGCTCTGACGAATTGCTGCAGGGCGTCTGGCGCGCTGCGCAGGACGCCGGCTTGCGCGTGCCGGAGGATCTGTCGCTGACCGGATGGAACGATACGCTGACGTTGCAGGACCTGCCGCTTGCCCTGACCACCGTGCAGGTCGATTCCGCCGAGGTGGCGCGGCAGGCCGCCCGCTGCCTGCTGAGCATGATCGGTCCCAATCCCCAGCCGCCCCAGCACCTCATTCTGCCCGCCCGGTTCATCGTCCGCGACAGCACTGCCGCGCCTCGGGTTGAAAGCAGGTAGTCGCCCGGGCACTGATAACCCAGAGCACAAGACCGCCCCGCAGCCATCCGTTCTGGCGCTTTACGTGGTGTTGTGGGGGGCTCGCTGGTGAAGTCTGCGGAAACTCAGCCTGGCCGCACTTCGAGCTTGGCGCGGCAATGCGAACAGGTCAACTCTGTCGCCTCGGCGGGGGGCGCCAGGTCCGGACCCACTTCCCGGAACAACACCCCGGCGGCATGACAGCAGAACCCGCCGGGCACGGCCGCGTTGAACACGTAGGTCTTCCTCGCGACCATCTGCGCGGGGCACTTGGCGCCGGCTTGCAGCACCTGCACCCGCCAGCCCTTGGCATCTGTGGATGCGGCAGGAGAACTGGTGGTCGGCGTGGGCCGCGCCGCGCTGGCGCCGGTCGTCGGGGCGTAGGTGCCGCTGGCGTCCACTTCAATCACATCCGCGCCGCGGTCCATGCACACGTTCGCCAGTTCATCCGCCTCGGTGTTCTGATTGCGGTAGACGTGCTGGCAGGACCACTGCGGGATGCCCGCCAGTTCGTGCAGCACCTGGCGATGCAGGGCGATCAGCGGGCCGGATTTCACGCGGTATTCGCCATTGACCTGGCGCACCATGAGCTGCGAATCGCTGCGGATGTGGACCGCCGCCGCGTGCAGGGCGCGGGCGAGCTTGAGCCCGCGCAGCAGGCCTTCATACTCGGCGACGTTGTTGGTGGTTTGCCCCAGGAAGAAAGCCCCGCGGAATTGCACCGCCCCGGAGTCCGTGTCGCGCAGCACCAAAGCCGCCGCGGCGGGCCCCGGATTGCCGCGTGAACCGCCATCGGTGTGCAGCGTCAATTTCATGGATGCGTCAGCGGGCCTGCTTGGGCGCCAGCGTGTCCCGCAGCGAGTCGGTGGCGATGAGATAGCGCCCGCAGCTCGGGCAGATCACCAGTTCATCCGGGCGCAGCAGCAGGGCGTTGATGCGCTCGACCGGCAGATTCATGTAGCACCCGCCGCAGGTGAACTCCTGCCGGCGCAGGTCTTCGATGCTCACTTCCGCCATGGCTTCGCCATCGAACTGATCCATCAGGCGGTTGAGGATGTTGCGGACGTCGGCCGGCACGTGCTGGGCGGCTTCATCGCGGGCGGTGACAGCGGAGTCGAGTTCCGTGCCGACTTCCTGCTTGCGGGCTTCGACATCCTGCACCGCCCGCAGCACGACCTTCTGCTGCTGTTCGACCTGGGCTTTGAGCTGATCAACTTCGCCTTGCAGCCGTTCGGCGTCGCCCATCTGGGTCAGCGCCTGCTCTTCGATCTTGCCTTTTTCCAGCTTGAGCGTGTTCACTTCCAGCAGCAACGCGGAGTATTCCTTGTTGCTCTTGACCTGGGTCATCTGCTGGCGGTACTTCTCAATGCGGGTTTCCAGGTCGCGGGCCTGATGCTCGAGCGTCTGGGCGCGGGTCTGCGTCTGCTTGAGTTGGCTGCCCAGTTCGGTCGCCTGGGTGGTCAGCTGATTGAGCTTGCCGCTCTGGGCGGCATGGTAGCGCGTGGCGGAATCCAGCCGACGGCGCAAGCCACGAACGTTGCATTCTTTGAGATACAGGTCGTGAACGGACTGCTGCAAAGGCATGCGAAGCTCCGTCAATGGGGAAACGCAAAGTATATCACAAGCCCGGGGTGACGAAAATCGCCCGCAGTTGCAGGGCGGGGGCGATCGCGCCTACGCTAACCATCATGCCGATCATCGACATCCAAGGCTTGACCAAGACGTACCGGGTCTACCAGAAGCGCAAAGAAGGGTTGGCGTCCGCCGTTACAGGTCTGTTTCGCCGGCAGTACCGCACGGTGCAGGCGGTGCGGGGCCTGGACCTGTCCGTGGAAGCCGGCGAGTTCGTCGCCTTCCTCGGGCCCAATGGCGCGGGGAAAACGACTTCCCTCAAGCTGCTCTCAGGCGTCATCACGCCCACCGCCGGCACTGCCACGGTCATGGGCCATGTGCCCTGGCTGCGTGAGGACGCCTATCGCCGGCGCTTCGCCCTGGTCATGGGGCAGAAAAATCAGCTCTGGTGGGATCTGCCCGCGCAGGAATCTTTCCGCCTGCATCAGCGCATCTATCGCATTGATCCCCAGCAGTTCACCCGCACGCTGGGCGACCTGGGCGACATGCTCGATGTCACGCGCCTGCTGGGGCAACCGGTGCGCGAGTTGTCGCTGGGTGAACGCATGAAGATGGAACTCATCGCGGCCCTGCTGCATGAGCCGCAGGTGTTGTTCCTGGATGAGCCGACCATCGGCCTGGATGTGGTGGCGCAGCATCGCATCCAGACTTTCCTCAAGGACTACCAGCGCCGCCGCAACATCACCATCCTGCTCACCAGCCATTACATGAAAGACGTGGCGGCGCTGTGCGAGCGCGTGGTCATCATCAACCACGGCCGACTGATCTACGACGGCTCGCTGGCGGGTGTGATCGACCGCTTCGGCGGCTATCGCATCATGACCTTCCAGTTCAATGACGACGCGCTTCCGGACCTGACCCCGCTGGGCGAAGTGCTCAGTGTCGCCGCCCCGAAGATCAAACTGAAAATCCCGCGCGCGGATGTCCCGCGCGTGTTGACGCAGGTGCTCGCCCGGCACAGCGTGGCGGATGTGAGCGTGGAGGATCGTCCATTGGAGGAAGTGATCGCCGAGGCCTTTGCCGCCGGCGCGCAGGAGCAGGCGGAAGAAGCGGCAGCGGAGGCGGCGTCGGCGGACGCTGGCGGCCGTGACTGAAGCTTTCGCTCGGGTGCATACGTGGTGGACCATCCTGCAGGTGAGCCTGGAGGAGCGCCTGGCGTACCGGGGCGACTTCATGCTCGCCACGCTGATGCGTTTCCTGCCCATCGTCACGCAGGTGCTGCTGTGGACGGCCGTATTCAGCGCGTCGGGTCAGACGCAGATCGGCGGGTTCAGCCAGAACGACGTGATCGCCTACTACCTGCTGGTGCTGGTGGGCCGCGCCTTCTCCAGCATGCCGGGGTTGATCGGCAACACGGTGGGGCAGATTCGCAGCGGGGAAATCAAGAAGTTCATCGTGCAGCCGATTGATCTCATCGCGTTTTTGCTGCTGGCGCGGGTGGCGCACAAGCTGGTGTACTACATCACCGCGACGCTGCCGTTCGCGCTGGTGTTCTGGCTCTGCCGGGGTTACTTCCACGGCTGGCCGGATGCGGTGACGCTGGCGGCGTTTGTCGGGTCGCTGGTGCTGGCGTTTCTGCTGGGATTCTTTCTGGAGTTGTCGATCGGGCTGATTGCCTTCTGGTGGCTGGAGGTCAGTTCGCTGTTGTGGGTTTACATGCTGCTGAACTTCTTCCTGTCGGGTCACATGTTCCCGCTGGACCTGCTGCCGCACCCGTATGACCAGTGGATTCGCCTGACCCCGCTGCACTACCTGGCGTACTTCCCCGCCGCGGTGTTCCTGGGCAAGATCAACGGCGCGGAGCTGGCGCAGGAGCTGGCGGTCGGGCTGGCGTGGTTGCTGTTTTTCATCCTGTTGTGTCGGCTGCTGCTGAAGCGCGGCCTGAACCACTACAGCGGATTTGGAGGGTAAGCCGTTGGACGCCACTCGCCCCCCATACCTGCTGATCCTCTGGACCATGGTGCGCAACAGCATCATTCGGGCGATGAGCTTCCGCTTCAACTTCCTGGCGGAATGCACCGCCTCGCTGATGTGGATGGTGCTGAACCTGGGGTTCTACATCCTGATCTTCGAGCACACCGGCGAAATCGCGCCCGACTCCGGCTGGACCCGCTATCCCTACTTCATCTTCCTCGCCACCGTGCTGATCGTGCAGAATCTCATCGGCCTGTTCGTGGCGCCCAATCTGACCGATTTCAGCGAGCTGATTCGCACCGGGGGGCTGGACTTTCTGCTGATTAAGCCGATCGACACCCAGTTTCTCGCGTCGTTCAACCGCTGCGAGTGGGGCGAAGCCGTGGACATTGTGTTCGGCGTCGGGTTGCTGGTCTACGCCCTGTTTCAGCTCGACGCGCTGCCCGCCTGGTGGCAGATGGCGTTGTATCCGTTCTACGTGTTCTGCGGGGCGGCGATCCTGTACAGCTTCATGCTGGGCATGACCGCCACCAGCGTGTGGTTGGGCAGGCACCAGTCGCTGGCGGACTTCTGGTTTTACCTGACGACGTTCGCCCGCCAGCCGTGGGAGATTTTCGCTGGCCCGGTGGGTTCGCCGCTGCGCTGGGCGTTCACCTGGGTTTTCCCCGTACTCATCAGCACCAACATCCCTGCCCGCCTGCTGGCGCGTCCGCTGACCAATCCGGAGTGGCAGATCGCCGGCTACACCGTGCTGGCGACGGTGGTGTGCCTGCTGCTGTCACGCTGGTGGTTTCTGTTCGCGCTCAAACGCTACCGCAGCGCGAGCAGTTGACGCCTGCCTTTGCCGGGAAAAATGGGCACGCATGGCGGGGGGGCAACCCCGTTAGCCCCCGGCTCTGCCGGGGGATCCGAACCCTTGACGCATCTGGATAAATCGGTGAGATCAAAGCAATGTCCCCCGGCGAAGCCGGGGGCTAATGGGAAAGGCTCATTCGTCCTCGTCCGCTTCTTCTTCGAACTTCTTGACTTCGCGGAACTGTTCGAAGGTGGACTTGGTGAACGCCTTCATGAACGCGTCTTCGCCGGTGATGACGCCGGTCTTGAACAGATGCATCAGGGCCTGGTCCATGAGCTGCATGCCGTCGGCGCGGCCGATTTCGATCATGGAGACGATCTTGTTGATCGCGCCCTCGCGGATCATGTTGCTCAGGCCTTCCTTGCGCAGCAGGATCTCATGACAGGCAATCCGCCCGCCGCCGATCTTTTTGAGCAGGAGCTGCGACACCACCGCCTGCAGCGATTCGCTGAGCATGGTGCGGATCATGGGCTGCCGGCCGGCGGGGAAGACGTCGATCACGCGGTCGATGGTTTTGGCGGCACTGTTGGTGTGCAGCGTGCCGAACACCAGCAGGCCCAGCTCGGCGGCGGTCAGCGCCAGGCTGATGGTTTCCAGGTCGCGCATTTCGCCGACGAGGATGATGTCCGGGTCCTCGCGCACCGCCGCCTTGAGCGCGGAGGGGAAGTCATCGCTGTGCTGGCCGACTTCGCGCTGGGTGATGACGGACTTGAGGTTTTCGTGGACGAATTCGATCGGATCCTCGATGGTGATGACGTGCTTCTTGTAGGTGCGGTTGATGGTGTTGATGACCGCCGCGAGGGTGGTGGATTTACCCGAGCCGGTCGGGCCGGTGACCAGCACCAGGCCGCTGCGCAGGTGGGCGAGGTCGGCGACGGCTTTGGGCAGGCCCAGGTCGTCGGCGGTGAGGATTTTGTCGGGAATCTGGCGAAAGACCGCGCCCCGGCCGTGCACCTGGCGCAGGAAATTGCAGCGGAAACGGGCGACGCCTTCCAGGCCATAGGCGAAGTCCAGGTCGCCCGAGCGTTCGTAGTGCGCCCACTGCTTGGGGGTGGCGATTTCGCTGAGGTACTCGCGGAGCATCGGCTCATCGAGCACCGGATGGCCGGCGATGATCTGCAGATCGCCATGGATGCGCAGCTTGGGCGGCAGGCCCTCGAGCATATGCAAGTCGCTGGCGTTCTTTTCCTTGACCATGCGGAACAGCGCGTCGATTTTCGCCATGGATCATCAGCCGGCGGCGGCTGCTCCTGTGCGAAAGCGCTTGGGATTCTCCGACACCTTGGCGGCTTCCTCCTTGGTGATCAGGTCCTGGCGCAGCAGTTCATCGAGCGAATCATCCATCATCACCTGGCCCTGCTTGCGGCCGGTCTGCATCAGCGAGGGCAGTTGGAAGGTCTTGGCGTCGCGGATGAGATTGCTGACCGAGGAGATGACGTTGAGGATTTCAATGGCGACCACCCGGCCCTTGCCGTCTTTGCGCGGGATGAGCTGCTGGGAGACGATGCCGCGCAGCGATTCGCTGAGCATGGCGCGAATCTGCGCCTGCTGATCCTCGGGGAAGACGTCGATCACGCGGTCGATGGTGCGGGCGGCGCTCTTGGTCTGTAAGGTGCCGATGACCAGGTGGCCCGTCTCGGCGGCGCGAATCGCCAGGGAGACGGTTTCGAGGTCGCGCATTTCGCCGATCATGATGACGTCGGGGTCTTCGCGCAGCGCTGCCTTGAGCGCCGCCGCGAAGCTGAGCGTGCTGGTGGGCACCTGCCGCTGGGTGACGTTGCAGTTCTTGGAGGTATGCAGGAACTCGACCGGGTCTTCCACGGTGATGATGTGGTCGTGGCGCGACTCGTTGACCATGTCAATGAGCGCCGCGGCGGTGGTGGTCTTGCCGCAGCCGGCGGGGCCGGTCAGCAGCACGAGGCCCTGGTGATACTCGGTGAACCGGCCGATGCTGGTGGGCAGGCCCAGGTCCGCCAGCGTGGGAATCTTGCGGGGAATGCAGCGGAAGATGATCGATGGGCCGCGGAACTGCAGCAGGGCGTTGACGCGGAAGCGGCCCAGCTCGGGATCATCGAGCGAAAAGTCCAGGTCATGATGATGCAGCCAGCGCTGCTGCTGGGCGTCGTCCATGAAGCCCAGCACGATGCGCTCGGCGACCTCGGGCGTCAGCTTGGGCAGGTCGGTGAAGACCAGCGAGCCATTGAGCCGGAAGAACGGCGAAGAGCCGGCCGCCAGATGCACGTCGCTGGCGTGCAGTTGCACCGCCTTCTTGAGCAGCTTGACCGCCATGGGATCGTACTGCTGGGGCGGAACGTTGCAGGGAATGCGTTCGTGGTCCGACACCGCAGCCAGGCCGTCGCCGCCGGTGACCGCCGCCGGAGCATGGGCGGCGGCAGGAGTGGGGGCGGGTGCGGGCGCTGTGCCAGCCGCCGGCGCGCCCATCGCCACCGGGGTGGTGGGCGGCGCCGCCTTGAGCTTTTCGCTGGAAGGCTTGACGATCTCGTGATGCTCGAACTCCTCGTCGTCCAGTTCGAGCTGCTCGACGTGATGCTCGGCTTCGCGCCAGTTCTCGTCTTTTTCCTTGACCGCTTCAACCCAGTTGAGTTCATCCGGCTTGTTCAGCGCGTCGGCCTGATCGCCGACCGCGTTGAGCGCCATGCCGCCCGCCTGCGATTCCCCCAGTTCATCGGGCAGCGGTATCGGCTCTTCGTCGTCATCATCGTCGGATGGCGCGGGGCGTTTGGTCGGCGCAGGTTTGGCGGTCGGTTTGCTCGGCGCGGCGGAAGCGTCGTGGCCCGCTTTGCCCTGCTCCTTGAGGAGTTTTTTCTCGTACACCTCGCGGAGCTTGGTCGCCACCGGCTGGGGAATCATGTTGCTGGCGACCAGCCGCTCCAGGCACTGGACCGGGTCGGGCGTTTCCTTGAGGAAAAAATCAAGGTCTTTCTCCTCCATCAACTTGTTGTGGAGGACAATCAGCTTGAAGACTTTGATCGCCAGCGTTGCCATGCGTGGACGCTACTGTACCGATGCGCCGGGGGGGCGACAAGCCATGAATGGGTTTATTTCGCGGGGATGTGGCCGGGCCTGACGAGCCGGAAGCGTGAGCGACGGGCAGGGCGCCTGGTTGCCTGTTGCGTTACTTCCAAACAGAAGGTCGTTGACCGCCAAACGCCCTGCCCGTCGCTCACGCTTCCGGCTCGTTCAGGCGGTGGCGCACCGGGTTTGCCGGGGTGCAGCTTAATCCGCGCCGTCCTGGTGGCGGTCGAGGGTTTCGTACTCGCGCAGGCGGTAGTACAGCGTGCGCACGCTGATGCCCAGTTCCGCGGCGGCGGCGGCGCGATTGCCTTCGTGGCGTTCGAGCGCCTGCTCGATGGCTTGCCGTTCCAGGTCGCGCAGGTTGTGCGCGCTGCCCGCCGGCGCGGGGGCGGCAGCGCTGGGACGCGCGGGGGCCGCCTCCTCCTGCGCCACCGGCTCATCCATCAGGTTGCCGATGGCGGGCGCCGCCAGCCGCTTGCGGTCGCGCAGCAGGTCCAGCCGGCGACGCCAGGCGCGGTCGAGCGCCACTTCCAGTTCGCCCAGCGACGTCGGCTTGGTCAGGAAGTCCACCACGTCCAGACGGATCGCCTGCCGCGCCGACGCCAGATCGCCATAACCGGTCATGATGATGACCGAGGTCTGGTTCCAGCGCTGGCGAATCTGCTCGAACACTTCCATGCCGCCGATGCCCGGCAGGTTCAGGTCGAGGATCACGATGTCCGCCGGGCGCTGGTCCATCTTGCGCAGCGCGTCCTCCCCGCTCTCGGCGGCGACGCCTTCATAGCCCATGTCCGGCACGGCGCGCAGCAGCATCGTGCGCAGGCGCGGCTCATCCTCCACAATCATCACCAGCCGACTTGGTTCATTCTCACTGGACATCACGTTCCCCTATGTCGTAGGCACGCCGCGCGCCGGCGCGCTGGCGTTCGGATTGGCTTCCAGCCCCGGCCAGCTAATGATAAACCGACTGCCCTGCCCCGGCCCGGCGCTGGCGGCGGCGATCGTTCCGCCCATATCGCTGACGATGGCGTGCACGATGAACAGGCCCAGTCCGGTGCCGGTTTCGCCGTCGCGATTGCTGCGGCGCTGGGTGAAGAAGGGCTCGAACACATGGTCGAGCACCTCGCTGGTCATGCCCTTGCCGGTGTCCGCAATGGTCAACGTCACCCGCCCATTGTCGCGCTGGCCGGCAATGATCACGTGGCCATTGTTCTCCCGCACCGCTTCCAGGGCGTTGATGGTCAGGTTCAGCAGCACCTGTTTCAGTTCGGGTTGCCGACCGACCACGCGCAGCGGCTCCTGCTCCGGGAACTCCAGCTTCACCGCCAGATGCCGATACTGCTTGAGCCCGCCCACCAGCGCGACCACTTCCCGGGCGACCTGGGCGATTTCCACCGGCTCCCGCGGAGCGTCGTCCCGCTGCATCAGCGACAGCAGTTTCTGCGTGATTTTCTTGCAGCGGAAAGCTTCGTCACGAATGATCTCCAGCGCCTCGGTCAGATGCTGGCGGGTTTCATCCGGGGGGGTGTCCTCCAGTTCCTTGAGCGACAACTCGGCGTAGCCGGAGATGATGCCCATGGGATTGTTGATTTCATGCGCCACGCCCGCCGCCAGAAAGCCCACGCTCGCCAGACGCTCCGCCCGCGCCAGCTCACGGGTGCGTTCCTGCACCCGGCGGTCCAGGTCGTCATACAGGCTTTGCAACTCGCTGGACATGCGGTTGAAGTCGCGCGCCAGAGCAACGAACTCGGCGTCGCCTTCTTCGGGCAGTTGGTGGGTCAGTTCGCCGGCGGCGACGCGCTCCACGCCGCGCTTGAGCCGGCGCAGCGGCCGCATGACGCTGCGGTATTGTCCGGTGATGACGAACAGTCCCGCCACGACCACCACCACGGCGATGCTCGCCACGGTGAACGCCAACCCGCGCAGCCGTCGGCCCGCCTGCTGCCGCGAGTTGATCACGCCCTGTTCGATCTGCTGCGCCAGGAGTTGCAGGTCCGAAAGCAGGGCGTCCACGGTGGCGACGGCCTCGGCGCGGTCGGCGGAGGTCAGGTAGTCGCCGCGCAGCCGACCCAGATCGATCGCCAGCCCGTTGAGCCGCCGGACGAACTGCACCGCCAGTTCGCTTTCGCGGCGCTGGTGTTCCGGATCCGCCACGCGGGCGCGCTCCTGCAGATCCACGAACTGTTCGAGCTTGGCGACCGCTTCATCCAGCGCCAGGCTGATGACCGCCAGGCTGGGGCGTTCGGATTCCAGCGAGCCGCGCACATGGGCGATCTGCACGCCCACCTGTTCCACCATGCGCAACTCGGCGAACTCGGCGCTGGCGGCGTCCAGACTCAGGTTGACCTGATAAAACCCCCACAGACACAACCCACCGATCGCCAGCAGGCTGCCGGTGAGCATCAGGGCTGCGAGGGTCAGGCGGCGCTGCAGCGTCATGGCGTGAGGGATTCCCCAAGCTGGTCCATGGGCTCATGGTACACCCCGCCGCGCGGTCAGGGAACGCCCGGCAGCCAGAGGGGCGAAAACCAGCGCCGCAGTGGTCCACGCACCCCTTGACCTATGTGATGCACGGGCCGGGTGCATCGTTGGGGGAGCACTACAATGCTGGCCATATGCCCGGCTGGCTGATGGCTCAGACAGCGCGGCGGCCAGAGGAGTGGGATCATGCTGTTTCGTCCGTTGGGTCGCACTGGTCTGCAGGTGTCCGCGCTGAGTTTCGGGGCGTCGTCGCTCGGCGGCGTGTTTCGGGAGGTGCAGCAGGATGAAGCCATCGGCGCGGTCCACGCAGCGCTCGACCATGGCATGAACCTGATCGATGTATCACCCTACTACGGGCTGACCAAAGCTGAAACCGTGCTGGGCCAGGCGCTGCGCACCATCCCACGCGACCGCTACCTGCTGGCGACCAAGTGCGGCCGCTATGGCTCCGAAGCGAAGGACTTCGACTTCTCCGCCACCCGCATCACCCGCAGCGTCGAGGAATCGCTCGGCCGGCTGGGCGTGGACCATCTCGATTTCCTGCAGGCTCACGACATCGAATTCGGCAACCTCCAGCAGATCGTGGATGAAACCATCCCCGCGCTGCAGCGGCTCAAACAGGCGGGCAAGTGCCGCTACATCGGCATCACCGGCCTGCCCCTGAAAGTCTTCACCACCGTGGTCGAACAGGTCGGCGCGGGCGTGCTCGACACCATCCTCAGCTATTGCCATTACGAGCTGAACGACACGGCGCTGCTGAGCATTCTGCCGGCAATGCAACAGGCGGGCATCGGCGTGATGAACGCGTCCCCGCTGGGCATGGGGCTGCTCTCGCCGCGCGGCGCCCCGGCGTGGCATCCCGCGCCGCAGCAGGTCAAACAGCTCTGCGCCCAGGCGGCGGCGCACTGCGCCCAGCGTGACGCAAGCATCATCAAGCTGGCGGTGCAGTTCGCCGTGGCGCAGCCGGACATCGCCACCACCTTCGTCGGTTCCGCCAATCCCGCCAACATCATCAAGAACATTCAGTGGCTCGCCGAGCCGATTGACCTGGACCTGTTGCGGCAGGTGCAGACGATCCTCGCCCCGATCCACAACATGAGCTGGCCCAGCGGGCGCGCGGAGAACAACTAAGCCATGTTGCAGATAGCCCTGGAAAAGCCGGGTTCGTTCGTTCGCCGCACGGTCACCGAGCCGATGTCCACCGCTGATGGCGACGAAGCGCTGGTGCGCATTCACCGCATCGGCGTCTGTGGGACCGACCTGCACGCTTTCGCCGGCCGGCAGCCGTTCTTCAGCTACCCGCGTGTGCTGGGCCATGAACTGGGTGTGGAAGTGCTCGAGGCGCCCGCCAACGAGCGCGGCATCGTCCCCGGCTCCCGCTGCGCGGTGGAGCCTTACCTCAACTGCGGAAGCTGCATCGCCTGCCGCCGGGGTAAGAGCAACTGCTGTGCGTCGCTGCGCGTGCTCGGTGTGCATACCGATGGTGGAATGCAGCCGCTGTTTCGCGTGCCGGTGCACAAGCTGCACCCTTCCGCGAAGCTGTCGCTGGATCAATTGGCATTGGTGGAAACGCTGGCGATCGGGGCGCATGCCGTCGAACGGGCTGCGCCCACTGCTGATGAAATCGCGCTGGTGATCGGCCTGGGGCCCATCGGCCTGGGGGTCATGCAATCCCTGCTGGCGCGCCAGGTCAAGGTGGTCGCCATGGACATGTCCACCGACCGGCTGACGTTCGCGCGGCAAACGCTGGGCGTTCGCGCTACGGTGGATGCACGGGCGGGCGAAGTGGACGCGCAGCTCCGGGCGGTCAACGCCGGCGAACTGCCCACCGTCGTGTTCGACGCCACCGGGCATCCACAGTCCATGATGAGCACCTTCGAACTGACAGCCCCCGGCGGACGCATCGTGTACGTCGGCCTGTTCCAGGGCCAGGTGACGTTCGACGATCCCAACTTCCACCGCCGGGAACTCACCCTGCTCGCCAGCCGCAACGCGACGCCCGCCACTTTCACGGACTTGATCGACCGCATCGAGCGCGGGCTCATCGACACCACGCCGTGGATCACCCGACGGGTGGAGCTGGCGCAGGTGCCGGAGGTGTTCGCCACCTTGCCGACGACGCCGGGCCTGATCAAAGCGATGATCGACGTGCCCGCCGATTGACGCTGGTGTTCCCGGATTCCCCGGCAAGCGTTGCCGCAGTCCGTCAATCCAGTTCGTGCAGTTGCTTCGCTGCGCCGAGATTCGGGCACAACTCGGCGATATCCACGGGTTGTCCGCTGGCGATGCTTTCGTTGCCCGCGATGCCGATGAGCGCCGCGGCAGCGCCTTGGCCCGCACCGGCGCACCGGCCCATCTCCGGCGCTTCGACCACGCCCGCGAACAGTTCCTGCGCCAGCAGCGGATCGCTGCCTTCGTGGTTGCCTTCCGCTTCGGGGATCGGCACTTCCCACGCCTCGGCGAACAGCGGCTGCACGATGCAGCGTGTGCGCCAAGTCACGGGCTGGGCGTCGGCGGGGGGCGTGGGCACGTTCACCGGGCCATTGGGCACGACGCGGCCGCCGGGTTCCTGATGCAGTTCGATCCGGCCGCGTGTGCCGTTGATCACAATCACCGAGCCGCGCCGCGGCAGGAAGGCGTGCAGGTTGTAGGTGAGGATTGCGCCGGTGCGGTATTGCACCAGCACGCTCATGGTGTCCTCGATGTTGAGCTGCTCGCGGCGCCACACCGAGCGATCCGGGCGGTAGCCGCGTGCCGCCGGCGACTGGGCGAAACGGCGATTGACCGCCGCCAGCGTTTGCGACTGCGGGGCGAACGGATCGCCCGAGTTGTCCTCACCGACGTAGTGCTGGCCAATCGGCCCATGAGCGCCGATGCCGTGTTTGTGCATATTTTCCGCGCCAAAGAAGGCGCGTTGACCCAGCGCGAAAACCCGCTGGGGCACGGCATCGAGCCACCAGTTGGCGAGGTCCAGATGATGCGTGCCCTTGTGCACCAGCAGCCCGCCGGACCGCTCCTTTTGCGCGTGCCAGCGTGACAGGTAACTGACGCCTTTGTGGGCGTCGAGCAGCCAGTCGATCTGCATGCTGATGATTTCGCCCACCAGTCCCTGGCGCAGCAGTTTCCAGATCAGCACCGCCCAGGGCATGTAGCGACAGTTGAAGGTGACGCGCACCTGTTTGCCAGTGCGCGCCTGCGCCTCAAGCACCGCTGCGCAGCCGGGGGCGTCGATCGCCAGCGGTTTTTCGACGATCACGTCGCAGCCCAGTTCCAGCAACCGCACCGTCAGCGGGGCGTGCAGATAATCCGGCGTACACAGGATCGCCGCGTCGGGGCGCGTCTGCGCGATGAGCTGAGGCAATTGCTCGGGGTCATGCACGGGCACGGCTGGATGATGCCACGCCGCCAGCCGCTGCTGGTGATGTGCGACCCATTCCTGATTGGGTTCACAGAAGCCCACCAGTTGGGCGTGTTCACGGTGGACGGTCGCCAGCGGTTCAATGAAGGTCCCCGCCCGGCCACCCGCGCCGACGACGATGAAGCGCCGCGGCCGGGAAGATCGAGCAGTGGCATCAACCGCACGGTCAGGGGATAGCGTGGTCATGGAGTGAAGAGCTTTCCATCACGGTAAAAGCAGGAACACGACATCACGAGGAGCAATGGTAACCGGCTGACGCCACGCCTGACGCCCGGAGGCGAGCCGCGTGCGTTCACCCGCGCGGCCCATCTGGTAGAGCGTTGCCTCGCCCGCCGCCCCGGCCGAGCGCCACGCGGGATCGATCGGCACTTCCAGTTGCACCGGCGAATCGCTGATGTTCGTCAGCACCACCGCCACCGAGCCGTCGCGGTGTGAACGGGTCACGCTGTGCAGCACCACCGGCGACTCGACCTTGCCGTTCTCCACGTTTTCGCTGAAGGCAACCGTCGGCAGATCGCCCAGGTCCAGCGGGTGCAGGTAGTCGCCAAAGCGCAGGTGATCCAGCCCCGCCAGCGTGTAGTCGGTGATCAGTTTCAGGTACGCCAGTGCCGGCTCACTGCCCGGCTCGAGCACGCTGGCGCTGCCGCCGTCGACGAAGATGCGGCCGACCACCGCGCCCTCGACAAACAACGCCGCCATCTCGGGAATCATGTTGCCCGGCCCATCTTTGGCGGGACGGATGTTGCGCCCGAAGCCCAGGCTGTAATCGCCCCAGATGGCGCGGAACGCCGGCACGTAACCCGCCCAGGTGTTCTTGGCGTACAGGTTCACATGCAGCAGATCGCGGAAGGCTTCAGTGGGCGCTTCGCCGGACAGCACGGCGTCCGGGTTGAGCTGGCGCATGGCAGCGAGGGCACGCTGCGCCATCTGGCGTTGCCCGGCGATGCCGAGGTTGCCGCCGCCGAGGCTGTGGCCATGGGTCGGGTCCAGGCATTCATTGGAACCTTTGCCGAAGCTGTCGAGATACACGCCGTCGAAGCCGCCGCGCACCGCCTGCACGCACAGGTCCGCGATGCGTTGTTGCCACCAGTCGGTCGCCCGGCACATGGCGTACTTGGGCGGGCCGTAGAGCATGGGATTGCCCGCGCGATCCCGGCCCACATACTTGTCAGCCAGCGCCACATCGGCGGCGTCGCCGGCTTCCGGGTCGTAGATGATCGACTGCACATACGCCAGATGGTGAATGCCTTGCGCTTTGAGTGAAGCGACGGCTGCCGTCAGGCCGGTCTTGAGCGGGCGCACCACGCCGTGGCCTTCCTTGTCCAGGCCGCCTTGCCCGGTGAGGTTCTCGAACACGCCGTACCACACGCCGAAGAAGGGGCGATGGTCGAGCGCCGCCAGCAGTGCTTGTGACCCGCGCACGTTTTTCTCGATGGTGCGCGCCGCCTGGGTGGTGGAGGGGCGTGTGACGGCCGAGGCCTGCATGATCCAGGCGGGAATGTCGCTGCGGCTTACGAGCAGTCCCTGGCTCGCCCAGACCTGTTGCATCCACCACGCGCGGTAGATGCGGCAGGCGTCGTACCAGTCGCCGGCGTAGCTGCCCGCGATGGTGGGATAGGGCGCGTGCCACGGCGCGCCCGGCGTCGCCCGGCCATCGGGATGATGCTCCAGCGCCAGCAGCACGGCATTGCGGTCGGGATAGTTTTTCTGAATGAAGACTTTGTCGCAGGCCTGACCATCCTGGGCGGCGAAATAGACGCCTTGCCGATTGGTTTGGCCAAAGGTCGCCATGAACTGGAACTTGGCGGCCGGGCCGGGGTAGGGCTGCTGGGTGTCGTAGCGCACCTGGGCGCGGCCGAAGGGCCCGACGGTCCCGCGCCGATAGGGAATCAGCATGCGGTTGGCGTCCGGCTGGGGATCGCTCGCCAGCACCGCCAGTTGCGGGTAGGTGACGGACCACACGCTCCCGGCGCCGGCTGTCAAAGCGGCGTCCATGGTCCAGGTGAATTGCTGTGCGTCGGCGCTCAGTTCGATGCGCATGCTGGCGGACAGTTTCATTTCGCCGGCGGTCAGATCTTTCCAATGCAGCACGATGGCGGCGCGATCGGCAGCGGCGGCATCGAGTTCACAGGTGGGCGCACCGGCGCGGGCATCCACGCCGACGGCTTTCTCGGCGCCGGTGGGCCAGAGCTGCGCGGACCAGAGCGGCACCCAGGGCATGCCCAGCAGCAGCGTGTTGTCGACCAGTTGCACGCCCGTGCTCGACCAGATGCCCACCAGCCGACCGGTGCTGCGGTCGAGCACAAGGGCGGTGTGCCGGTTGTACAGTCGAAGCTGGCCGGCGGTTTCGTCAGCGCGCGCGGCCTGGGCGGGCACGTCGGCCATGGGCGGGATGTTGATTGCAGGTTGGGCGGCGGCAACGGGACTAACCAGCACACCGAGCATTCCCAGAGCGAGAGACAGCGTCATTGGAGGCATGGCCGTGAACACCTGAACAAGTGGATGTAAAGAAAATGAACGTCGATGGGCGGGGGTTACTCGTAGTCGAACTCCAGCAGCGCGCCGAAGCCGCCGGGGCCAAACGGGCCATATCCGCTGGCGATGATGCTGCTGTTGGAGATGGCGTAGGGGTCGTCGGGGACCGGCTGAAACTTGCGGGTTTCACCATGGCCATCGAGGAAGGCGAAGGTGACGCTGGTGCGTTGATGGCGATACTCGTAGACGCTGGCGGTGCGGTAAATGCTGCCGTTGTAGTTGGCGCCGAACATGAAACGGTAGAGGTTGTCGCCCGCATCATGCAGGGGATGAATGATGCCGCCGGTGGTGGAGGGCTGCCAGCGGGCGTCGGCGAACGCCATGATGCGGCTGGGCTGAACGAAGCTGCTGAGCGTGCGGGGGCCGGATTTCCCTGCCGTGGCGATCCAGCCGGTGCCTTGCCGGTAGTAGCCGACGACGCTTTGGGCGGTGGTGTACTGGGTGTAACAGGTGGCGGCGCTGATGCGGGTGTAGGACCCGGTGCCCTGGAAGGTCTGCATCTCGGCGTTGGCGGCGACCGCCATTTCCGGGCAGACGCGCAGGTTGGGGGATTGGCCCTGAGCGGTGGTGCCGACGGTGGGGAACGTTGGCAGCAGGCCGTTGTTCACCATCCGGCCCACCGCGGTGATGCCGACGTTAAGCGGTTCGGCGCCGAGTCCACCGCTGGAGTGGGGCGGCAGCAGGTCGTGGGCGCTGTCGGCATACATGACCATCAGCAGCGCCAGTTGCCGGGCGTGTCCCAGACACAGGACCGAGCGGGAAGCGGCGCGCGCCGCCTGCAGGGCCGGCAGGAGGATGGAGATGAGCAGGGCGATGATGGAGATCACCACCAGCAGTTCGATGAGCGTAAAACCGCTGCCTGTGGGTGACCGTCGGGAACTGTGGGTGCGACCTTGCGGACTGAAGTGGGCAGCCATGGGCATTCCTCTGCTGGGCGCGGCGTCAGAGAACATGTGTGCCATGGTAACCATGTTGTATCTTAAATCAATACAAATAATCGACCCAGCCAAAAAACAGTAAATATCAAGGAATGATCGGGGATAAATGCAGAGTGGACCCGCAGATTTGTCTGGTAATGTTGACATAAAGATACAACTTGATATCCTGCGCTGAACCACGGAGCAGGGCGTCATGCGGCAGCGCACGGTCAGTCGAAATCTCAAGGATGAATTCGCGCGGCTGATTCGCAGCGGACAGTGGCCGGTGGGTCAGCCGATCCCCACGGAAATGGCGCTGACCCAGCGGCTGGGCGCCAGTCGCACGTCCGTGCGGCGCGCGCTCAAGGAACTCGAAGCGCAGGGCTGGCTCAGCTCCATCCAGGGCAGCGGCCGGCGGGTGACGCAGCAGAGCCAGCAATGGTCGGCGACCATCGGCCTGCTGGCGCGCGGCGGAGAACTGGCGGTCGGGCAGGGGGGGCGCTTCCTCCGCAGTTTCGATATGCAGACCGCGCAACGCGGGCACGCGCTGCTGCTCTATGCCGGGGGCGTCGATCCGGATGAGTCCGTCATCACCCTTCCCCAGCGCGGCCTGGATGTGGCGGCGCTCGACGCGGCGATCTTTTATTCCCCGCAATACCGCCTGAGCGATGTCCAGCAACTGGCGCAGCGCATCCCCGTGGTCTCCACCCCGCATGATGCTTCCACCATCGGCGTGCCCAGTTTTGTGGTCGACTACGGCCTGCACGCGAGCCTGGCGGTGGAAGCTCTCGCAAAGCTGGGGCATCGCCACATTGCTTTGATCCAGTCCTCCGATCCCCAGCGCGCTGTGGTGTCAGCGGGCATTCGCCGGGGGTTTGAACTGGGACGACTTCATGCGGGCTTGCCCCTGCGGGCGGATGTGATGATCACCTACAGCCGACCCTCACCTCCCCAGGAATATCGGCAGGCGTACGAAGCCTGTCGTCAGCTCGACCCGCCCGTCACTGCGGTGATCTCGCGGGTGGTCACGCCGCTGGAGCACTGTGTGGCCTTGGCGCAGGCGGCCGGCGACCGCTGGGCGCAGGACGCCAGTTTCGTGTGTTTGTCGGACCTGACCGGCGATCGGCCGGAGATCGCGCGGTTCGCCCACTTCGCCTATGACCTCGAAACCCTGGTCGCCGACGTGGTGGAGCATTTGGACCAGCGTCTGCGGGGCCAGCAACCGACCCGGCTGCAACACACGTATTTCGGCGCGTTGCAACCTGGCCAAACGCTGTTGCCGGCGCCGTGAGTCCCCGCCGTCTGGACCGCGCCGCGGCGGACCTGGCCGGCGGGTGGATGGCCGGCCGCAAAGAAACCCCCGGATCAGGCGGTGGGACCACTTGCAAAACGGACCCACATGTCAACAATGTATGGCATTGCTAACCTTGGCAGTGGGATCTGTCCCGCGATGGCTTCAATCTGCCTGTACTTTCAGATTCACCAACCCCGCCGACTCCGGCCGTACAGCGTCTTCGAGACCGATGGCTGCTATTTCGATGACGTACGCAATCGTCATATACTCGATCGTGTCGTCGCCAAGTGCTACATCCCCGCCACCGAGTTGATGCTGGAACTCATCGAGCGTTACGAAGGCCGCTTCCGCCTGGCGTTCTCCCTGACCGGCAGCGTGCTCGAGCAACTGCAGGCGGCGCATCCCCGGGTCATTGAACTGCTGCAGAAAACCGTCGCCACCGGCTGCGTCGAACTGCTCTCGGAAACCTATCACCACAGCCTGGCGTTCCTGTACAGCGAAGCCGAGTTCAAAGCCCAGGTGGAACTGCACGCCCAGGCGATGCAGCAATACTTCGGCGTTCGGCCGCGCGTCTTTCGCAACACGGAGCTGGTCTACAGCGACCGCTTGGCGCAGGTGCTGCGGCAGGGAGGCCAACACCACGGCGTGCTGGCGGAGGGCGTCGATCGTTTGCTCGGGGCGCGTTCGCCCAATCAGGTGTATCGCTCGCCGGCGCCGTCCAGCCTGCCGCTGCTGCTCAAGAACTATCGCCTGAGCGATGACATCGCCTTCCGTTTCTCCAACCGCAGTTGGCCGCACTGGCCTTTGACCGCCGAGAAGTACGCCCAGTGGATTCGCCAGCTCGACGGCTCGGCCGAGGTGGTCAACCTGTTTCTGGACTACGAAACCATCGGTGAACACCAGTGGGCGGAAACCGGCATCTTCGATTTCCTCCGGGAACTGCCCCGCCAACTGCTGCGTGATGCGCCACAACGTTTCGTCACCCCCAGCGAAGCGATCGAGCGCAACCAGGCGGCCGGCGTGGTGAATGTGTACCAGTCCCCGCAGCTGACCAGTTGGGCCGACAGCGAACGCGATGCCTCCGCATGGCTGGGCAATGCGATGCAGACCAACGCCATGCGCGAGGTCTACGAGCTCGAACCGATCATCAAGCAGGCCGGCAGCCCGCAACTGCTGGAAACCTGGAGAAACCTTACCACCAGTGACCATTACTACTACATGTGCACCAAATATTTTGACGACGGCGCGGTGCACAAGTACTTCAACCCCTACGACTCACCGTACGATAGCTACATCAACTTCATGAACGTGCTCGACGATCTGCGCAGTCGGCTGGGGATGACGGTTTGAGTGCAAATGCCCGGCTCCGGGTATTGGGGTCCATTTTCGGATGATTGCTTAAGGGGGTGTTCGTATGACACCTGCGTCAGGTCTGGTTTCACCGCAACCCCGGTTGCGTGTGGCGGATGCTCCTTTGCTCCGCGTGGCGTATCTGCGCCACATCGGTCCCTATCACGAGATCGGGCCCACATTCGATCTGCTGTTTGAACATGCCCGGGATCAGGCGCTGTTTCGGCCGGACACCCGGGTGCTGGCGTTTTTCTACGACAACCCCCGGCTCACCCCGCCGCGGCTCTGTCGCGCGGATTGTGCCTTGAGCCTCCCGCTGCAGGTGCAGCCGCTGCCGCCCCTGGAAGTCATGCAGACGCCCGGCGGCAAGCATGCGGTTTATGAACATGTCGGGCCGTATGAGCAACTGTCGGTCATCTGGCGCCAGTTCACCGACCAATGGGTGCCCGACGCCGGCCACACCTGCCGCGCGGGTGATCCACCCTTCGAGCTTTATCTCAACAGTTGCGACGACACCCCGCCTGCGGAGCTGCGCACCGAACTCTGGGCGCCCATTGAATAGCTTTCCCGTCCCGTGACTGCTGGGACCGCTGCTGATGCCTGCGCTTGTTCTGTTGATGAGCGGTCGGGCCATGCGCTCAAGCACCACATCCGCCTCAGCCCCGGCGCGGCTCCGGCACCGCCATCACAATGATCTGCCGTTGCAACAGGGTGCGCAGGAACAGGCTCACGGCGCGCTCGGCTTCGGCTTCGCTGACCTGTTGGGTCTGGGCGAAGTCCGCAATGATCCGGCGCACGGGGGTGCGGCCGTCGCAGGCGTCGAGCACCGCCGTCCCCAGCGGATCCAGGTCGTATTCCCGCAGCAGCGGGCCCGGCAACCGCAGCAACCAGCGTTGCCAGGGCCCCGGCTGATGCGCCACCCGCACCCGGACGCCGCCGTCAGGTTGTGCGGTGCGCGTCAGGCTCGACACGGCGCAGGGGCGGGCTTCCAGCGCGGCAGCGCGATCCAGGGTGGGCCGACGTGAGTTCATGCGTCGCCTTTCGGATGGCTGCGCGGAGGACTGGCGCGCAGTGCCCCATGTAGCCCGCGCACGATCTGGGCGAACCACTGCGCCTGTTGGGGCGGAGCCGCCGCCACGTCAATGGCGATCAGGCGATTGCGCTGGCGGTCGTGCAGCAGCCATGAGCGGCAGACGCGCGGGGCGCGCCACCAGAGCAGCCGCAGCCGTCGCCGCAGCGTGCGTTCGGTGGTCAAGCCTTCACCCACCAGCGTGGTGACCGGTTCGCTGGGCAGGGGGCCGCGCGCCGATGCGGGGCGATACGCCCGGGCATTTTGGCGCAGCAGGGTTTCGAGCCATTTTTCCAATGGTTGGCGCTGCAGCGCCGCCTGGGCGGGATAAATCTCGCGCACCGCCACGCTCGGGCCGTCGCCGGGGCGATGCCCGACGCCGGCGTGGACCCACATGTTGCCCAGATTCAGCTGGTGTTCCCACAAACGTACGCCGGCGGGCAGGGTGAAGCTCAGATCGAAAAACGCATAGCGTTGCGGCTGGTCCAGGGGCTGGGCGCGGCAGCAGGTCGAGACGTCGGCTTGCGGTTCATCGAGATGCTCCCAGACCTGGGCATCGGCCAGCAGGACCAGCGCCAGGCGCTGGGAGCTGGCGCAGTACCCCGCCAGACCACGCTGGACGCGGCCGTCGGCGTCGGGCCGCAGCGCCCGCGCCTGGAGCCAGGTTTGCTGGGTATCCGACGACAGTTGCTGGGCGTTCAGGCGGCGCCCGGCGCGCAGCAGCCGGCGCAGGGCGAGGGTCGCCAGGCGTTGCGGCCGGCGGGGGCGGCGGCGGCTGCGCCAGAAGAAGTGCAGAACCTGGCGCTGGTCGTCGGTGAGGATGAGTCGGCCGCGCTGATGGTCGCCCTCGAGCGCGTGCAGGCGCCAGGACGCCGGGATGTGCAATTCCCAGCCGGCCCACGCCAGGGTGGCCGGCCCGGTGGGCGCGGTCGCGGATTGGGGGCGCGGCTCGATCACGGCCCGTAACGATTCAGGTCAATGCCCGGGAAGCTGACGCCGCGGAGCGACAGCGCGAGCACGGCACAGAGGAAGATGACCAGCAATTCGCCCATGACCAGGCCCAGCATGACCTGGCGCACGCGGTCGAAAGACGCTTTGCCGCCGTAGCGGACGACGATTTTTTTAATGACCCAGCCGATGAAGAAACTGAACCAGAGGGAGCTCATCAGCGGGTTGATGAGCATGATGTAGCCGATGGGATGGGGGAACCAGAACAGGGTGCTGCGCAGGTGCATGGTGAGCACGACCCAGACGGCGCCGACGGTGAACCAGGCGAAGGTCGCGCCGTTGAAGCTGGGCAATTGGGTGGTGAGGCTCGCCGCCTTGTCGATAAAACTGCGCGGGGCGCTGGTGTAGAACCAGCTTTGCATGCGATTGGCGCCCTGGGCGTACGCCAGCAGCAGGGAATGGACCAGCGCCACCGCCACCGCCGTGAGCGTGCTGAGCACGATGTTCAGATGGAAGCGGAAGCGTGGGGCGGAGCTTTCCTGCTGCATGCGCGCGGCATTGACCAGGTTGGGCGCCAGGAAGGTCTTGACGTCCAGGAACAGCACGGAATAGATCAGCAGCAACGGGCCGGCGAAAATCGGCGCCATCACTTTGCCCAGCCCGGTCATGGTGTAGAAGTGGAAGAAACTGGTGTGGGCCTGGAACCAGTAAATGCCGCCCTCGGCGACGATGCGCATCAGCCCCAGAGTCAGCAGCGTGAGGAAGCAGGTGAACAGCAGCGCCCAGTGCAGGGGGATGCGGTTCCACGCGGTCCACAGCGTGACCACCGCCATGCTTGCCGCCAGCACCACCACCGGCAGCATCACCCGCAGCCGCGCCCAGCCGGTCAGGCTTCGTCCCAGGCGGAAGTACTCGCGCAGGGCGCGGTACAGACTGACCGCGCTGAACAGCAGCATGGCGCCTGAGCCCTGCGCGGTGACCGGGTTGTGCACGGTGGTCCATTCGGTCGGGAAGTCGTTCCCGTTGACGCCGTAGCCCAGCCGACACAGGGTCAGGATCAACCCCTGCCCCAGCAGGTAGTAGAACCAGATGGAAAAGCTGATTTCCAGCGGCAGCAGGAACGCCAGCCCGATGGCGGTGAAGATGATCAGAAACGCCATGCAGTTCTTGCCGCCCAGCCCGGCGAAGAAGGTGTCCCGCACCAGCGCGTCAACGGTGTATTCCGACATGCCCAGGCCGATCCTGGGCAGGGGAATCCAGTTGGCGACCGCCGCGGCGTTGTACATCAGCACCGTGGCGCTGACCGCAACCCCCAGCCAGAACAGCGGCGAGCGGAACAACGCGGGCAACCAATGCGTCTGCGGCTCCTCGGGCAACAAGGCGTCGGCGAGCTTGGCGAGCGGAAAAATCAGCTTCTCCCGCCGGGACCAGTACTCGATCACCGTGCCCGCCAGCCCGTAGAAAATGCCATAGCAGCCGAAGATGAACACCAGCCATGCCGCCAGGGGTTTGAGCCAGGCGTCCCAGGGAATCTCGCCCAGCACGCGCCAGTAGAACCGCAGCCATTCGCCGGTGGGAGCGGTGGCGATGGGCTGGTCGGTGACGCCGTTGCGGAAGTCTTCGATGACTTGTGGGTCGGTGATGTAAAGCTGGTCGTTCAGATGCCGATGCAGCCGTTTGTCCCAGCCGCGCTGGGGGGTGTTCCAACTGGCGTTGTAGGGCGCAGCAATCAGGGGAATGAGCTGATCCGCCAGCCCGAAGGTCGCCACCCCGGCGGTCACGGTCATCGCCGCCAGCAGGCTCGCCAGTTCGGCACGGTTGAGCAGCCAGGCGGTGCGCCCGCCGCAGAGCAGGCGCAGCAGCGGATTGAACAGCAGCACCAGCAGGAACACCAGGCCAAACCCGATCACGGTGATCAGCGTGGAGGTGAGCACCTGCTCGGCGGTGTGCGTGGCCATGACCGTCAGCGCCGCCTGCGCGGCACAGAGCAGCATGCTCAAGGGGAGCAGCGCCCAGCGGATGTGAATCGTGCGCTGCGGGGCGCTCAGCGCTGCCGCGCCGGCGTCATCACCGCCCCCGGAATGGCCCCCGGCGTTCTGCGCGCCATCCGGCGGCGTCTGCACGCGTTGGTAGTCCTCTGTCGTCATGCCTGCGTCAATTCCTGCCGGCGCATCCGGCCCATCAGTAACCCAGCGTGGTGGTGCTGCGCACGATCAGCGCGAAGGCGATCGCCGCCATGCCGATCAAACCCATGCCCGCGGTGAAACCCGCCGCCAGCACCGCGATGTATTGCTTGAACTGCTTGTGTCCGAACTTCTTCTGCAGCACAAACCGCCCGATCAGAGCGCCGATCATTTCCGGGATCACGTTGCCCGGCGTGGTCTGCCCCAGCCCGCGCACCAGGCCGAACACCAGAAAAGTGGGCATGTTCAACCAGCTCAACAGCGAGAACAGTCCCACCCCCGCGCCCATGCCCCAGCCGATCACGTCGAACTTGATCGCCTCGATGAACTCGCTGGTGCCGTCCTTGGTGGCGGTGGCGGTCAGGGCGAAGTTGCGGGCGTGCAGTTCCCAGATTTCCTGAGCGTAGGGGAACATCGCGCTGGGAATCGGCGCCAGCCGCCAGATCAGCGAGCAGAACAACAGCGAAGTGACAATGACGATGGGAATCAGCAGCACTTCGGTCTTGAACACGCTGGTCAGTTTGGTGCCGGTCAGTTCGAGCACGCGGAACTCGCGGGTGCTTCGGCCGTAGTCGTTGATGGGAATCGGGGCGAACCAGATGTCCGACCCGCGATAGCCCGAGAGGATGAACGCCGCCTCGCGGATATGCGGGATGGTCAGCGTCTGGCCGACGGTGCCTTCGAGCTTGGCGGTCACATAGCTGATGATGGGTTGGTAGATGAAGCCGAAGCCCAGGAAGAACAGGACCGGAAACTGGGGCATGAGCAGCTTGCACACCGCGATGTAGGCGAAGGTGCTGAAGACATAGATGCCCAGGGCGACAAAGACGGAGATGTCGCCGCGTTCGCGGTGGCGTTTAAGCTGCTTCCAGACGCTTTCTTCCTGTTGCTGGCGCAGCGCCTTGCGGGCGGTGAAGAAGCGGAACGCCAGCGGCACGACGGTGACCACGAAGATCGCCAGCGACAAGCCGATGCCGAAGGACAGGTAGAAGTCGATGCTGTTGTAGTACATGGTGTCGACCAGCCCCATGCCCGGCTGCCAGCTGCTGAGCAGGCCCTGGCGATAGAGGATGGGGTTGACGATGATGGTCACAATCAGCCCCAGGAAGCCGCCGACCACCGCCCAGAAGGGCAGCACCATGCCCAGCAGGACGAAGGTCAGGTCGAACACCAGGTTCAGCGGCGTGGCGGGCATGAAATCGCGCGTGGAGAGCTGGCTGGTCAGGTCCAGCCACGGCACGGGGATGATGGTGACGGTCTGCCCGAAGATGGCGTTGGTGACCGTGGGCAACCCGATGTACACCGCGCCAAAGAGCATGCCCAGCGCCCCGCCCATGCTGAACCAGCGCCAGCGCCAACGTTGATCTTTGTCATGCACATCCGCCAGGGCGGTGATGCCCAGGGTGTCGACCGGGGCCATGGGGAAGGGGAGTTTTTCGACATGGGCGGTCAGCCGATACAGCGCATAGCCCAGACCGAAGTGGTCAATGCGCTGGAGGATGAGCATGCCGCCGATGAAGAAGATCGGCACCACCCAGTCGGCGGTGAAGAAGGTCCGGCCGTCGCGGGCGATGATCTCCTTGGCGGGCGCGATCCAGCTGGGGACGTCGATGCCCAGGCCCGCCAGCTCGCCGTTCTGCGCCAGGAACTGGTTCCACAGCAACTGGGTCATGATGCCGCCGTGGAGCTGTCCGCCCAGGGCGATGCCGGTCATGTAGAAGAGGATGTAGATTTCCTGCCGGCGCAGACTCTTCATCGAGCGTTTGGCGATCTCGGCGAAGAGGATGACCGTCACCCACCGCGCCGCCGGGCCCAGCCCCGCGCCCATGAACAGCGACAGGTAAATCGACCCCGGCAGCATGATCAGGCCCAGAAACAGCGCCCCCAGGACCGTCTTCCAGCCAAAGCCTTCCTCGAAGTGGTCGGGGATGGGCAGCAGGTCGCGGTACTGCTGAATCTCTTTGTCCAGTCCCTTGGCCATCAGCCTTCATGCTCCTGCGCTTGCGCCGGCAGCAGCGGCGCCGCGGCGAACAGCGCCTGACCTTGCCGATAAAACGATTCCTGCACCGGGGCCCGCTGCGAGCGCCAGCCCAGCAGCCGTTTGCGCAGCGCTTCGAGGAACGGCTGGTTCACCGCCATCCAATCGCTCTTCTGCCCGCTTTGCCGGGTCAGATGCACGCTGAGCATGTGGGCCTTGACCCGGTGGTTGTAGAACGCGTAAACCTCCATCCGCTGGTTTACGCCCAGGTCGAACGGTGCCGGCGCCACGTCGAACAGCATGACATACGGCTGCTCCTCGCCGCCGGCGGTCGCGGGCACCCGGCCCAGCGGCCCCAGTTGCGCCAGGAAGCTGCCGGTGCTCGCCTCGGCGTGCTGCTGCATGTAGTCGCGCAGGTAGGCGCACACTGCCAGCACGCGGTCGCCGTCGTAGCTGAAGGGGAACTGCACGGTGATCTCGTCACCCTCGGGCTGCGGCAGCGCCCAGCGCCGTTGCCCGCTGGGGACCGCGGCGCGGGCCGCCATCAGCGCGGGATACACCGTCGAGAGCACCACCGTGGCGATGGTCAGGAAGATGACCACCAGCACGCTGGTCGAGGAATAGTTGAGGTTCAGTTCCAGCAGGTTGAAGGTGGTGATGAA
This sequence comes from uncultured Phycisphaeraceae bacterium, assembly GCA_964605235.1. Classification (GTDB taxonomy): domain Bacteria; phylum Planctomycetota; class Phycisphaerae; order Phycisphaerales; family Phycisphaeraceae; genus CAZSBB01. The sequence continues at coordinate 30,587 of CAZSBB010000003.1, read as the reverse complement.
GAGACTGACCGCCTGCCCGATCAGGTAGCCCGCCACGGCGCCGATCATGCCGAAGACCAGCGACTCGGCGAGGAAGAACATGATGACGTGGCTGGGGTTCAGGCCGATGGCGTTGTAGATGCCCACCTCGCGCCGGCGTTCCATGACCGACCCGAGCATGGTGTTGAAGATGATGGTGGCGGTGAGAATGATCGGAATGGCGACCTTGAGCACCCCGCCGATCTGCGTCCCGCTGCTGGAGGCGAGCGAATACTGACCGGCCGGGAGTTGCTTGCCTTCGCCCAGGCTGATGGGCTCGGCTACACCGACGTCCAGCCGCGCCAGTTGGAAGCGGATCAACTTGCTCGCCGCCTGCCAGGCCTTGAGCGCCGCCGCCCGCGCCGTTTCGCCGGTGTCGGCGGGTTGGTTGTAGCGCACGCTCAGCGAGCGGTAGGACGCATCGGGAAAGCTCAGCGCCAGCTCCAGGGGAATCATGGCAATGTCGATCGCCCGCGCAGGCGCGATCCCCGGCTGACTGAGCAGGTCGCCGCCGGCGCTCGCCCCGCTGCCCAGCCCCGAGGCGGCCGCCTGGTCCGCCGTCGCCACGGCATTGCTCAGCGCGGTTTTGGAGTTCGCTTCCGACAGCAAAGGAGCCAGCGGCACATCGCCCAGATCGCGCAGCGTGCCGAACGCCGCGTCCTCCATCAGGCCGACGACCAGCAGCCGTCGTCCCTGCACATTCACGTGATGCTGCCCCAGCGTGGCGGGCGTGATGCCCAGCAGTTTGCCCGCTTCGACGCTGAGCACGATTTCCGCCGCTTGTGCGCTGCTGAACCACCGGCTGCCCGGCGCCAGCGGGAGTTGCCGGACCAGCCCGTCCTCCGCCGGCTCCAACCCCAGCAGCACTTTGGTCGCCAGTTGCGGACCTTGCGGATCGTACTTGCCGTCGGGGCCTTCAATCAGCACCGGAAAGTCGATGTACTGGTTGGTGCTGTCGGTGCGCTGCACCCACGCCCGCGCCGCCATGGCGCTGCTGTCGGTGAAGTGCGCCCGTAGCCGATTCATCTGCACCGGACTGATCGGCCCCAGCCCCGGCCGGCTGAACAGGAACCCGCTGTACGCCGGCTCGCCGCCGGTCCGCACCCGCGCCGGCTCCACGTCCTGACCCACGCTGATCACGCTGAGCATGGTGAAGGTCACCAGGATGATGGTGGCGCAGGTCAGCGAAGTGCGGATCCGGCGGCGCTTCATGTTGTTCACGCCCACCAGAAATGCCACGCCCAGCAGTCGGCCCTGCGGAGCGTCGACCGCTTCCGACTGCTGCATCTGCTCGATCGCCTGGTTCATCGAAGCGTTGAAACGCCCGATCACCACCGACGCGACGAACACCGCCAGCCCCAGAATCACAAATCCCAGCATCACCACCGCCGGGGTCTCGGCGACCTTGAACGCCGGGTGCAGCAGCCACAGCACCAGCGCGGTCAGCACGAACACCAGCGCGAACAGGGCGATCTGCCGATTCACATCGGTGAACGGCGACACCAGCTTGGTCATGAAGAAGCAGAAGGGAATCACCAGCGCCAGGAAAAACACCGCCGCTTTGATCAGGTCGTTGATGGCGTCGCGGGCGTGCAGGTACGCCCAGTACGCCAGCCCGCGCGCTTCCTCCGCGTCAGTCAGCGCCGTGCTGTGGCTGCCCTGGACGCTGGCTTGCCGGGCGGTGTCCAGCAATTCCCCCGCCGCGTCGTTGAGCTTGCGCGCCGCGTCGTTGACCACGCCCTTGGACTCGAGCATGCTCAGGCGATTGTCGGTCAGCCGCCACATGTCCTGGGCGCTGACCGTCACCAGATCGTTCAGCCGCCCCGCGCCGATGACAAAGCCCTGCCCCTGGGGGTGATCCTCGTCGGCGTTGATCACCAGCGCCGAACCGGAGAGCAGCTTGACCGCCAGCCCCGGCGGCGCCATCACGCTGGCGCTGCCGTCGTTGGCGAGCGGAACCAGTTTGCCGCTGCCCACCGCCTGCATGCCCGCCAGGGCGTAGCGGCGCGGGGTGGCGTCCTGCCGGGCGTCGAGCACCTGCAGTTGCGCCAGCGGCATCAGATTCGCCGGATGGGTCAGCCCCACCAGGTCCAGCTTCACGCACTCGAAGCCCACAATGATGCGCGGCTTGAAAATGTCGCCCCGCTTCAGGTCATTGAGCGCCGAGTTGAATTTCCGGTCGGCGACGAAATCCAGCGTGGCGACCAGACGCTGGTAACTCGGGTCGTACTGGTACGCCTGCAACCCGCCGCTGCGGTACATGCCGCTGGGCAGGTGCACCAGCCCCGAGGCATCGGTCATCAGGTGGGCGTAGGGACGCACCTGTCCGAACCGCAGTTCATGCTTCTCGGCCTGGCGTTTGGGCAACCCCAGCACCAGGGCTTGTTCCATGCGCTGCTGGGGCAGGCCGACGGTGTATTCATCGGTCAGGCGGGCGCTGATCAGCAGGTTCAGCGGGTCGATGGTGTCGCTGGGGATGAAGGTCTTGCCCAGGTCCGCGCTGTTGATGAGCGCCGGCAGATACGCGCTGACATACTCCGTCACCGCCCGCAGGTTGGCGGTTTCCAGATGCGCCAGCGTGTCGCCCGGCGTGAACTCGCGCAGCCGGCCGTCGCGCACGCTGGTGAGCGTCAACGCCGGGATCGCCAGCAGATGCAGCGGTCGACTGCCCATCGCCACCGGCGCGCCCAGATGCGCCGACCACGGCACGCCGCCGACCAGCAGCAGCGTGTCCGTCAAGCGATTGGGCAGGTTGTTCTGCTGCGCCAATTCCGCCGCCAGCGTGACGGTATGCCGCGCCAGCCGCGCCACCCGGTTGGTCGCGGGACGTTCCACATCATTGGCGTGGCCGCCGAAGTTGCCGAACGCGAAGAAGCCCACGTAATCCGAGCCGAAGGACAGGTCCAGACACACGGCGGCCACCGCCGGCAGCGGCGGATGACGGGCGAAAAACACGTTGTCGCTGCCCAGGGTGTCCTGAGCGAGACTCAGCGGCGCCAGCCGGCGGCGGATCGCCAGGCTGTCAAGCACCAGGCGACGCTGCGCCAGCAGGGCCTGGGCGCTGTGCTCGGCTTCGGCGGCGACATCCAGCAGCATGGCGCGCGCCTCCTGCTGGCGCTGGGGCGACAGGCTGCTGTACTCGGTCCGGCGTCCCAGCCGATTGAACAGGCCCATGTACTCGTTGAGCCCGTCCACCCGTTCTTCGAGCGCCTTAGCCTGGGCCCGCAGTTGCTGGACCTCGTTTTCGTCCAGGGAATCATGGGCCCGTTGCCGCAGCCAACTGGCTTCCAGTCGCAGCCGGTTGCGCCGATAGCGCAGGAACTCCAGCGCCGGCTTATTGAGCTTGACCGACTGGCCCGCGACGGTCACCGTTTCATAACGCAGACGCTCCAGCAGGTCGGGCGTCAATTCGCCGGCGAACGTCGCCGCGATGAACTGCCGCTGCGCCAGTTCACGCTCCAGATAGGTCAGCACTTCCTGCAACGCCGCCGGCCGCGCCGCCACCGCATTGGCGTAATGCTGCTCCGCCAGCAGGGCGTTGCAATGGCCGTTGACCACGCTCACCAGCACCGGCCGGGCCGGCGGCTGGGTGCGGAACGCTTCGACCTGTTCCAGCAGCAAGGCGAGGTTCACCGCCGAACTGGCGCCCGGCGCCAGGGCGGGAACGATGCTGTCGGCGTCCAGGTACGCCTGCAGATGCACCAGCTGCCGGCCCGGGTCTTCGATCAGATTCGCAATGCTGGGCGCCGGGGCCGTGGCGCCGGGAATCAACAGCCATTCAATCGTCAGTTCCTGACGCTCCCAGCGCCCCGGCGCAGTCTGTTCCAAGGTCGCCTGCGCAGCCAGCGCGCCGGGGCCCGCGGGCAGCGGACCCAACAGCTTGGCGGCGGCGTCCCGCGGCAGATAGAACCGGGGGACCGCCAGCGGCGTATGCGTGAGCTTCGCCATCGCCTGCGGCTGGTTGAGGCTTTCGTCCGCCGGCTCCAGAAACACCACCGCGGCCGCCCCCAGTTGCACCACCTCCAGCCACCGCTTTTCGCTGGCGAAGTCCAGCAGCACGATCGCCTGATCCAGCGTCAAGCCCGCCAGCTCGGCGGCGGTGGCGGCGCCAACGTAAACCAGCTTCCCGGTCAGGCCCTGCGGGGGCAGGTTGCCCGGCTCCACCAGGTTGGGCGCCAGTTGCTCGACGCGCACCCGGGCGTCGCCCACCTGCAGGGTCGCCGCGCCCGGCAGAAACACGCCGGCGGCATAGGGAATCGTGCCGCTCTGCCACAGACCTTGCAGCGCCGCCGCGGCCGCGCGTTCCGCCTGCAGCACGTCCGCAGGCGCGGGCGCTTCCAGCTGCGCCTGCGCCGGGGCGGGCAGCAGGAGATTGAGCCGCTGGGCGTCGAGCGCCTGCGCCAGCGTCTGGGCCTGCGCCAGCAGTGTCTGGGCGCTTGCCTGTCGCTGGGGGTCATTTTGTTGCTGGGCGAGCTGGGCGAAATGCTGGCGGAAGTAAGCGACCAGCCGCTGATTGCCCTCGGAGCCGACCGCGCGGGACGGGGCGATTTCGAGCAGTTCCTTGAGCCGGACCACCACGGCGGTGGACGCGCCGGCGGCGGGTTCGGCAAGCGTCGTCGGCTGGGCGGACAACGGCGCGGCCGCGCCCACGCCCAGCAGCGCCAGCCACAGCCAGCACCACCCGCCGATGGCGTTCTTCAGGACCGAGGGACGACACGAAATCAACTCATTCCTCCTGTCCGTCAATAGCGCCGACTTCGATGTTCAGGTCAGCGCGACGTTCGATGCGTTCCACCTGGCCGTCGCGGATCCACACCACCCGGTCGCAGATGTCGAGCATTTTGTGATCGTGGGTGGCGCTGATGACGGTGACGCCCATGGCGCTGGTGAGTTCCTTGAACATGGCGATGGCGTCGGCGCCGGTTTTCAGGTCGAGGTTGGCGGTCGGTTCGTCGGCGAGCACGATGGCGGGATTGTTCGCCAGCGCGCGGGCGATGGCGACGCGCTGCTGCTGCCCGCCGGACATGCGCCCGGGGCGGTGGTCCCAGCGGTGGCCGATGCCGACCTTCTGCAGCAGGTCGTAGGCGCGTTCCCGGCCTTCGTCGGGATCGACGTTGGCGAAGGTCATCGGCATCATCACGTTTTCCAGCGCGGTGAGCGTGGGCAGCAGGTTGTACGCCTGGAAGATGTAGCCGACTTTGCGACAGCGCAGCCACGCCAGCTCATAGCTGTCCAGGGCGGCAATATCGACTTCATCAATGAAGACCATGCCTTCGCTGGGTTTGTCGAGCCCGCCGATCATGTTGAAGAGGGTGCTTTTGCCGCTGCCGCTGGGGCCCATGATGGCGAGGTATTCGCCGCGGTGGATTTCCAGGTCGACGCCGCGCAGGGCGTGGGTGGTCACGCCCTTCATTTCGTAGATTTTGTGTACGCCCAGAGCGCGCACGACATAGTCGCGCGCCAGGCCGGCGTCGGTGGGGGCAGATTGCGCGGAAGGTTGATTCATGCGGGCACTCGGGCGGATTTATTCATCCACGCGCAACGCATCGACGGGGCGCATGCGGGACGCGGCAAAGGCGGGATACACCGCGCCGACCACCGCCAGCAGCAGGCCGGCGACCAGGCTCAGGGCGACGATTTTGAGCCCCCCCAGCAGCGGAAGATTGCTCAGACCATAACCGCGGTAGAGCAGGGCGGCGCCCAGCGTGGCGACGAGCAGGCCCAGGGCGATGCCCAGCACCGCGCCGACGGCGCCCAGCACGCTGGATTCGAGCAGGAACAGTTTGACCACCAGGCCGTCCTGAGCGCCCAGGCATTTCATGGTGCCGATTTCGCGGAAGCGCTCGGTCACGCTCATGAGCATGGCGTTGGCGATGCCCACCGCGCAGGTGAGCAGCGCCATGATGACCAGCCAGGTGTCCAGCGGGCTGCCCTGGAGGGTTTGCTCGTAGTTGACGCCGCTGCGCCGGAGCAGGTTTTTCAGTTCCGCCGCCTGGCGTTTGCGCTGTTCCTGGAGCAGTACGTCATCGAGCAGTTGCCGCTGGTCCGCGCTGATCAGCGGATGGTAGGACTCCAGCAGCGTGGTGACCTGCGCCAGTTGGTCCTGATCCAGCCGGGCGGGGCGGGTCAGGCGGCCCAGCAGATCGCGGACGCGGGCGGCCAGTTCGGTGTCCAGCGTGGCGAGCACCGCCGGCTCGGGCTTGCCGTCGCGGCGCAGCCAGTTGCTCAGGACAATACGACTGCTGGCCTGGTCCAGAACCTGCTGGGCGTGGTTGGCGGCGGTCTGCTGCCGTCGAACATTGGCGGCGGCATCCTGGCGCTCGCCGGGTGTGGCGGTGGCGTCGGCGGTGATTTTCGCCTGTTGCTCCGTGGCCTTCTGCAGGGAGAGGGCGGTGCTGACCTGGGCGGTTTCCAGCTCGGGCAGCTTCAACTCGAGCGCCCGGGTGTCATCCAACTGCAGCAGTTTGGCCCACGCCACGCGCTGCGGCAGGTCCAGGCTGGCCCAGGGTTCGAGCGTCAGCAGATGCTCGACCGCGTCGGCCACGCGTTGGCTGTCGAGCGGGGTGAGGTCTTCCAGCGCGACGATGTGCCGCGCCAGGCGCTGCGTGAGCTGGCCGTTGAGCCCGGTGTAGGTGAGGAAGGCGATCGCCAGCAGAATCGAGAGCATGGTCACGCCCGAGCGCATCAGCCGGACGCGCAGGCCGCCCAGCGCCATGGCGAAGAGCGTGCGGGTGGGCAGGGGGCCGACGCTGGCGCGCAATTCCGCCAGCAGCGCCGATCCGCGGACCGCAGGGTTGGGTTGGTGCGGGGCGGCTTGAGTCATGCGGCTAATGTTCCCCCGCGATGGAGCCGACGCGGATGTTGAGTTGTTCGCGCAGTTCGATGCGATGGACCCGTCCGTCGCGGATGGTGACCACCCGATCGGAAACGGAGAGCATCTTGTGGTCGTGGGTGGCGCTGATGATGGTGACGCCGCGCTCATGGCTCATGGCGCTGAGCTGGTCGATGATCGCCTGCCCGGTGCGGGTGTCGAGATTGCCGGTCGGTTCGTCGGCGAGAATGATGACCGGATCGTTGGCGAATGAGCGGGCGATGGCGACGCGCTGCTGCTGTCCGCCGGAGAGTTCCTCGGGGCGATGGTGCAGGCGTTCGCCCAGGCCGACCTGTTTGCACAGTTCCGCCGCCTTGTCGTTGGCGGCATCGACGGGCATGCCGCCCAGCAGCATCGGCAGGGCGACATTCTGCTGCGCGGTCATGACCGGGATGAGGTTGTAGGTCTGGAAGATGTAGCCGACCAGCCGATTGCGCAGCCGCGCCTGCTCGGCGCGGGAGAGGTCTTTGAGCCGCACGCCGGCAATGTCGACCGTGCCGGTGGTCGGCTCGTCAAGCCCGCCGACCATGTTGAACAGCGTGCTTTTACCGCTGCCGCTGGGCCCCATGATGGACAGGTATTCGCCGGCGTAGATGTCCAGGTCCACGCCGCGCAGGGCGTGCACTTCTTCCGTGCCCACGCGGTACAGTCGGCTGACCTGGCGGATGCTGACGATGTCGCTTTTGTTGCGCGCGTAGGCGGCATGCACTTGGGCGCCGCCGCGGAGAATCTGGTCCGGGGTGGATTCACCATCGCTGGGGTTGGCGTGGGTGGAGTTGGAATCGTCGGCCGGGCGAATCAAGCAGACACTCCTGGTGAACCACGAACTGCAGGGTCGATGATTCTAGTGGCTGAAATGGGTTAACACAATTCAGCGCGCATGGAGTCATGACAACGTTTCAGTAATCTGTGCTATGTTGTGCATTCAAGGTCTGCGCCTGGACCAAAGCGGGGGTTCGAGCATGCAATTACGAATGACGCAGGGTTGGTGGACCGCGCGATTTATCCCGGTATTGCTGGGGATTTACCTCTTGCTCGGCGCCGGCTGCGCCGGCCGAACCGGCGCGCTGTCGCCCGACCCGGCCTTGCTGGAGCAGCTCACCGCCGCGTACGACGCTTCGTGCACCGACTTTGACAGTCTCGATGGCCGCAACGCCGTTGCGATGTTCAGCCAGGAATCCCTGCGCCGCGCGGAGGATTTGCGCACGGTGGCGCTGTATGGCGATGCGGCACAACTCGCCGCGCTGCCGCTGCTCGAACAGTTGGAAGTGGTATTGATGCGGTTTTTGCTGACCGTCGATGACCTGCGGCAGTTGCCCGACGGCCGGGCGATTCGCCTGCGGATGGTGGAAGCGGGTTGCTATCGCACCAGCATCTCGTTCAGGCAGGTCAGCGCCCGGGGCGCCGCGCGCGACGGCGACCGCGCGGTGCTGTCTCTCAGCAGCGAGCGCCAGGGCTATTTCTGGTCCGACAAAGAATATTTCGTGCTGGAAAACGGCTTCTGGAAGCTGGACTGGCTGCGTTACGCCCGCGAACGCGAGCCGGAGATCCGCATGTACATGAGCGAGACGCGCATGACCGCGCAGGATTATCTGCTGCTGGCGCTGCAAGCGGTGTCCCGGCGGTATCCGACGGAGGCGGTGTTCGAACCGCTGCTGCCCGCGCAGTCGCCGGCTTCGTGAAATGACTCGACGGGTTTACGCAAATGCAGGTTCACGGCGTGGTGCCCTGGCCCTGCCGGTATTCGCTGGCGCTGCACCCGGAATGCTGGCGGAAGATGCGGGAAAAGTAGAACAGATTGTCGTAGCCGCACGCCTGGGCGACTTCGCCGACGGGCAGGGCGGTGGTGCGCAGCAGATGCCGCGCCAGTTCCAGGCGCCGCTGGAGCATGTAGCGATGCGGCGAGCAGCCCAGCAGTTGGGTGAAGCAGCGCTGGAAGTAGGTGGGACTCAGATGCGCCAGGCGCGCCAGCTCTTCGAGCGGGGGATTGGTGCGGAAATGTTCATCCATCCAGCGCAGGGCGGGACGCAGGCGGTCAAGCCGCTCGCGCCAGCCGGGGTCGGGCCAGGGCGGCGCCTGCGCCAGCAGGCGGGCGGTCAGGTCCTGCAGCAGCGCCCCGATGCGCAGTTGGTCGGGCAGGTCCGTGCGGGCGGGCAAGTGTTCCAGCGCGTGCAGCGCGTCGCGCCACCCGCTGGTTTGGCGCGGGGTGAAACTGACCGGGCTGGACAATTGGCGCAGATGCAGATTCAAAGTTGGGGATTGCGGACGAAAGTGCACCCACAGCACTTCCATCCGGTGGTCGCAGTGATTGCGCAGCGGCTGGCCGGCGGGCAGGAAATAGACCCAGCCGGGGCGCAGGTCCAGCGCGGTTGAACCGCAGTGAACCTGGGCGGCGCCCGCCACGGGGTGATAGATTTTGTAAAAGTCGTTGACCAGCGGACGGGGATCGCTCCACCGGGGGGTACACGTATGTTTCCCGCCCAGAATGAGCACCATGGTCGGGTTCAGCGGTGGGTGGGGCAGGGGGTTCATCACAAGTTTCGACAAATGATAGTCGGCATCGTGCATGGACGCCACCGCGGCGCTGGGGCAAGATGCAATGGCGCGGGAGCGGGTTCCCGCGCCAACCGCACACCTGCATGGAGCAGCCCCGCCATGGCCGCCACGACTTCCGTTCTCACCAGTGCCCAGCGTTACGCCGACTACCCCCGCGATCTGCGCTTCAAGCCCTGCGGCCACCCCACGCCGCGCCGGCTGACGCAGGCGCAGATTGACGCCTTCAACCGCGACGGCGTGATCAAGCCGTTCCAGATTTTTCAGGGCGATGAAGTCACCCGCCTGCGCCGCTACTTCGACGGCCTGCTCGAACAGGCGAAGGCCAAGGGCCGCGACAGTTATTCGCTCAACGGCGTGCATCGCTCCTGTGCCGGCGTGTGGGACATCGCTGCCCATCCGCTGATCGTCGAGCACATCGTGGACCTGCTCGGTGACGATGTGGTCTGCTGGGGGGCGCACTTCTTCTGCAAACTGCCCGGCGACGGCAAGCGCGTCAGCTGGCATCAGGATGCCGCCTACTGGCCCTGGGCGCAGGCGCGCACCATCACCGTCTGGCTGGCGATCGACGATGTGGACCCGGAAAACGGCGCCATGCAGGTCATCCCCGGCTCCCACCACATCGGCGGCATGACCACCCGCCTGACCGAACAGGACGAAGGCAACGTGCTCTGGGAAACCGTTCCCGAGGTGGAAAAATACGGCCAGCCCATCCACCTCACCCTGCCCGCCGGCTGGATGTCCATGCACAGCGATTTACTGCTGCACGGCTCGGAACCCAACCAGTCCACGCGCCGCCGCTGCGGCCTGACGCTGCGCTACACCTCCACCGATGTCCGCTGCGTGGGCAACTTCGGCTGGCACCATGCCGCCATCCTCGTCCACGGCCAGGACCGCGACCACTACTGGACCAACCTGCCCCGGCCCGAGGGCGATGTGGTGCAGTAATCGGGGGGTTGTTTTTTGCCACAGATGAACACAGATAAAGCAATGAGAGAGATAAGACAGGGATGAAGAACAGACAGAATTGATGTGGGCAGCAGCTTGAGAATGCAGCTCGCGCTGGCAGGGCAACCAGCGTCAGTCATCAATGGCAGATCATCCAGATCAACCATGCCAGATTGCAAGCATCAGCAAGCCACCAGCAGGAAGTCTGATCCCTGCTTCATCTCTCTCACTGCTTTATCTGTGTTCATCTGTGGCAAAAAAACCAACTCACCATTCCCACCCCAGCATCAGGCAATTCAAACCTGAGCCGATGCCCAGGAAGCCCACACGGTTGCCGCGCTGGAGGAATTGGCGTTGTTCGGCCAGGGCGGCCGTCAGCGGCAGCGAGACCGTGCCGATGTTGCCCAGATAGCGATAGGTGCTGAAGTCCTTCTCCGGCGGAATGCCCAGCTCGCGCAGAATCGTGTCCCGATGGCCCGAGCCGACCTGATGGCAGATGATCTTGTCCACCTGCTCACGGGCCCAGCCCAGGCGGTTGAGGAACGAGCCCCAGGTGCGCACGCCCAGTTCGGCGCCGTGGCGCAGCACGTTGACGGAATCGGTGGACATGAACTGCGTCAGCGCTGCCGGGAGTTTTTCCGACGGCATGAGCTGCGCCAGCACCGGGGGCAGCTTCTCGCTGGTCATCAGCTCCTTGAGCGCGTTGGGCAGCGCATGCGGCTCCATCACCTGATCGATGGCGGTCATCAGGCGATCGGGCGAGAAAATCATCTTGCCCAGCTCCACCGGCGAAAGCGTGATGCCCCACCGGCAAAGGCGATGGTGCTGCGGCGCGCTCTTGGCTTCCCCGCCCAGCAGGCGATGGGCGTTGGTCTTGCCGAAGCTGCCGTCGGTGAGCACCACCGCGGCCGCGCCTGACCCGCCGGTGAGCGTCGCCAGGCAACTGGTGAACGTCTCCATGCGCGGGTCGGCGAGCATGCGCCCGATGGTGATCTCATTGATCTCGCGCGAGGACTCGCACGACACCACCATGCCGGCGCGAATCTGGCCCAGCTCGATGCGGTTGGCGACGTCGATGATGCCGTTGAGCACGCCGAGGCAGGCATTGGAAATGTCGTAGATGAACCCGTCGCTGCTGACGCCCACGGCATCGGCCACGGCACAGGCGGTCGCGGGCTCAAAATTCTCCCGGCACACGCCGGCGTAGATCAGCACTTCCAGGTCTTGCGGGCGCACATTCGACTGCGCCAGCGCTTTGCGGGCCGCCTCGGCAGCGCCCTGCGAGAGCGTGTGGCCGGGATCCCACCAGCGACGTTCGCGGATGCCGGTGAGGGCTTCGAGCTGGCCCTGCTGGAGATGCAGGCGGTCGTACATCGGCGCCAGGCGTTCCTCGAGCTGTTGCGAAGTCACCACTTCCGAGGGCAACTGGTAGCCCAGCGAGTCGAGATAAACGCGGTTGTATTTCATGTCAGCTCCGGTCGCATCCGTGCGGCCGCGCCGTTGAGGGCGGCAGGGGGTCAGGTTCAGGGCAGCATTCTAAGGCCAAAATCGACCATCTGGTAGATAATTCTCCCGTCCACCTCCAGGAAGCCGTCGCCACGGACCTCCCGGCGGGCGTCATCCACGTGCGTCAGCACCGCGCGGACGGTTACCAAATCATCGGCTGGAATGACCTGTCCACGATAGGTCCAACTATGGGTCAGGCCCAGCGGCATCACCTCAAACTGCTGGTCGGGGGCGGCTTCCCAGCGCCGAATTGCCGCGATTTTCAGCAGTTGCAGGAAGGATTCGAGACCCAGCGAGCCGGGCACCACGGGGTCCTGGTAAAAGTGCGCCTGGAAGAACCACGCTTCGGGACGCACGCGCATCTGGCCTTCAATCCAACCAAGCTGGTGCGGGCCGCCCGTCGCACTGTAGCCGGTGACGCGGTCGATCATGCGCCAGCGTGCGGTGGGCAGGGGGGCATGGTCGGGATAATCGAAGGTCTGGGCGTGCTGACGCTCCTGCGCGGCTGGTTGATAGGGCGCTGCGCCGCGGATGCCGACCTGGTTCGCCAGGGCGCTGGCGGAGAAGAAGCCGAAGTAGGTGGTGCCGTCGTAGACCAGTCCGTGGGCGTCGTGCATCGCCATGCGGTAGTGCTGGATGATCATGCCGCCGGATTGCGAGGCGCCGGTCATTTCGATCTGTGTGGTCAGCGTGCCTGACTGCGGGGTGACGGGGCGATGCTGCGTCGCCTTGCCGCCGAGGTTGCGAAAGCGCAGGTCCTCGTCGCTGCACAGCGCGGAACCGACGTACGCCGCCAGCCAGCCGCAGGGTTGCAGCGCGGTCTCCAATAGCACGGCAAAGGGCATCCGCTGTTGTCGATCGGCAGCGAAATACCAGGCGTCAGTCGGCACGTCGTACTGCGCTTCAATCACCCCACCGGCGCGCATGACCCATGGCTCACATCCAGCAATCGCAACAATGCGATCCAGAAACTGGAACGGCGGGCGCGGCAGCCGGGCGATCTTGCGCTCGTCATCAAACACCCGGTAGCGCTCCCCGAATGCTTCCGACGGATTCCCGGCCGCGAACGCATAGATGCGGTCAAAATCAAACAACGCCGGGCGCTTGCTAACGCCCTGACTCACCACCACCCCCGGCGCACCACCCGCTTCGCGCCTCCGCTTCCACAGCGTCTCGAGCTCCCCGCGCGTCACCCCCGTCAGCTTCACCGACAGATTGAGCATCTGCACCACCGCGCGCCCGTCGGCATACATCAGCGCATCCGCAATCGCATACGGCGTGCCTGCTTCGTCGTACCCCAGCTCCTTGAGCGTCAGTTCATACTGCACTTTGCGCGTGCTCTGCGTGACCTGCCCCCGACACTTGAGCACGCCGGTGACCCCCGGAATGGGGTCGTATGCGAGTTGGGATGCTTCACCGACGAAGCCCAGCCGCAGCAGGAAAATGCGCAGCGTGTGCAGGCAGCATTCGTACATCAGCGTGCCGGGCATGACGCGGTCGTCGACGAAATGGCAGGTCAGGAACCAGTCATCGGGATGTATGTCCGCTTCGCCGGTGATCTGGCCGATGCCAAAGCGTCCGCCGGCGGGATCGAGCTTGAGCACGCGGTGCACCAGCGTCATGCGCCCGCCCGGCAGTCCGCTGGGTTGTTCCACCGGCAAGCCCGCAAAGCGTGCGCCAAAGCAGCCCGCCAGATCGCCTTGCCGCAGGGCGCTGACCTGCTGGTCGTCGTAGCTTTCCACCGCGACATCCACCAGCGGCTCGTACCCGCCGGCCAGCTTCCCAACCTGCGGACGCTTGTCCATGCTGGTGAGCACGATGCCCCGCCCGGCCGCCAGTTCTTCATCGGTGAAGAAACCCGCACAACCCTCGCGCATGGTCAGCAGCAACTCGCCATTGACCGTGGCGTCGAACCAGAAACGGAACAGCACCGTCTGGTCCTGCCGGAAGAAGTGGTCGATGTGAATGTCGTAGTGAATCACCTGGCCCGCGGTGGGCAGCGCCTGATGGAAGGTGACCTTGGCGTCCAGCAGGCGATACACCGCCAGCCCGCGCGTGTGGAAGTCGATGCCCAGGTAGCCGCTGAGGAACAGGTCCGCCTGACCCGCTTCCACGGCAATGCAGGTGGGAATCCGCCCGTGGTCGAGATACCACGCCCCCGGATGAATGTCATGCTCCGTCACCACCCGCCCGCTGCCCAGACTGCCCGGCTCGCCTTCCAGTTCCATGATGCGATCCACCAGCATCAGCGGCTCATCCGGCAGCCGCACGCGCGTGGGATGCGCATCGACACTGGCAAACCGGGGCCCCAGCATCTTGGCGATCGACCCGATGGCGAACTCCAGACACATCTGGCGGTCAAAAAGGGGAGCGCCCGGAGTTGGTAAGGCTGGCGCGTCGATGGTCGCCGCACCGCCGCCGACTTGTCCGAGCAGGCGCATCTGGAATCCCAGCGCGGAGGTGAGCTGCTGCGTCCACGTCTGCGACACCCGCAGGAAACGCTGCTGGGCTTCCTGCTGCGCCGCCTGCGTGGCGAGCATGCGCTGAATCAGCGGGTCAGCAGGCAACGCTGCCGCGACCGCAGCGCTCTGCTGTAGGTCCGGGCTCGCCCGGACATGGCTTGGCGCATCGACGCCCGGCTGTCCGGGCAAGCCCGGACCTACACCGATCACCGCGGGCAACGCTTGCGCCTCCGCTTCCCGCTTCACCCCGCCCTTCACCACAAATCTGTCGCGCCGCACCGCCACCCGCGCCGCGGCTTTCACCGCCTGCTTTTCGGAGACCTCCGCAAACAGCGGGGCGAGGTCCACCGCCACGCCCTCGGCAATCAGCCGCGCCAGCACCCGCACCACGCTGCTGACCGCATCACCGCCGGCCGGACAGGCGGCGAGCGCCGCGTGGGGCTGATTACCCAGGATGCGTCCGATCATGCGGGTGCAGGTCGCGCCGGGGCCGACCTCGACAAACAGCCGCACGCCGTCGGCATAGGCGCTGCGGACCACCTGCGAAAAATCGAACGGCGCGACTGCCTGTCCCACGATGGAATCCGCAATGCTGTCGCGCGTCAGCTCGTAGGCCTGCCCGCGAATGCCGCTGTAAAACCGCACCCCGGCCGGGGCGTGGGTGTCGAACAGATGCAGTTCGCGGTATGCCTGCGCTGCTGACCGGGCGACTTCGCAATGCACGGTGGTGACGCCAGTGAGCGGATGCAGTGTGGCGTGCAGGTCGCGGGCCAGTTGTTCGACTGCCTGACGCTGGCCGCCGATGACGCACTCGCCGGGGGTGTTGACGATCAGCAGATACACCCGCTGGCGTCCGACCAATGCTTCCCGCACGTGATCGGCCGGCACGGGAATCACACCCGCCAGCCAGTCCACATCCTCGTCCTCGGGCAGCTTCCAACACTTTCGCGCTGCGTCGCAGCGTCCTGACAGGTCGGTGGTGAACAGCGTGGACTCGTGCATGCGCTGCCACATGGCGTCGCGGTCGCGCCAGGCGCGGAAGGAGAACATCGCGGTGGTTTCGCCCAGGCTGTAGCCGATGGCTGCGTGGGCTGGCACGTCAAAGTAGCGCAGCACGTCATGCACCAGCGTGCCCGCCCACACATGGCTGAAGATCAGGTCCCGGTGCGACAGTTCGCGGCCCGGCTGCCGCTGCCACAGCGCGCCGTCAGCGAACTGGCTGCGATGCCGGGCGTTTTCCCCCGCCTGTTGATGCAAGGCGGCAGGCCACTGCCGCGCCAGTTCGCGCCCCATGCCCGGAAAGTGGCTGCCCGATCCGGGATACACGAAAGCGATTTCACCTGTACGCGCCAGTGGCGTTGGACTGAAAAACACCCGGTCGCCAGTGGACGCCTGACCCGCCTGGACCAACGCTTGCGCCTCCGCAATCAACCCCGGCAGCTCCTCCACATCCCGCGCCAACAGCGTCACCGCATGCTCCGCATCCCCCCAGCGGGCGTAGCACCCCGCGGCAAATACCTGCACCTCGCGGGCGACTTTCGCTTGCGCCTCCGCTTCCCGCAGCGCTGTCGCGTCCGCAGCAATCATCACCAGCGCAGGTGCAGTTGGTCCCACCGGCTGCACATGGGCGCTGACATCACCTTCGCGCAGCCGCACCGCCGCATGGTTGCCATCCACGCTGTGACTGAGCACCACCGCCTGCCGCGGGCCGTCCGCCTGATCGTGCAGCCAATACTGGCTTGCTTCGTCATCCGACCCCGGCAGCAGGCGTTCATGCAGCGCGAGGATGGCGGTGAGCAGCGCGACCATCCCGCCGGCGCAGCCGGTTTCCCCGACGCGCGTGGCAGGATTGAAGCATATTGCCCTCGGCGCCAGTCGCTGGGCGAGGGAAGCCGGCACGCGCTGAGTCACCACAAGCTGCGGAGTCGCTTGCGCCTTCGCCTCCCGCCAGACGCGCTGCAGACTTTCGGCATGTGCAGTCTGGGCGATCTCGCCCCCGGTGGCGGTGGCGCTATTTTCCAGCACGGCATAGACGCGATCGCCATCCCTGCGGGCGTCGTCGAGCCGTTTGAGCACCAGCGTCACCGCGCCTTCACCCAGCAGATCATGATCGCCCGTCACGGGGGGCAGCGCCCAGCGCGGATCACCCGCGAGGTCCACCGCGCCGGTGAGGGCGATGTCGATTTCCCCGCGTCGCAGCGCGCCCATGGCGGTGCTCAGGGCGTGCAGGCCGCTGGTGTGTTCGCTGGAGAGAGTGAAGCTCGGGCCGCCGATGTGGAACGCCCGGGCGACGCGGCTGGCGACGATGCCGCCCAGTGCGCCCATGGTGCGGTTGGCGGTCAGTGGGCCGCAGACGGCGTCGCCCAAAGCCGGGCCGTGCTCGCGCTGAAGCTGAACCCAGCGCAGGTGGAAGTTGGTGGTGTTGAGGTCCAGCCCGATGCCGATGAACACGCCGGTGCGCTGCCGCTGCTCGGCCGGCGCAGCCGCGAGTTGGGCGTCATCCAGCGCGTCGGCACTGGCCAGCAGCAAGGCAAGTTGCTGGGGCAGCAGGTCTGCCAGCTCGGTGGGGGGAATGCGGAAGCGGCCCTGGGGCGCGACGACCTCATTCATGAACCAGCCGCGTGCCTGTTTTGCTGCGGGCTCATTCCACCAGTTGGTGGGGGAGGTGGGGGCGACGGGATCATTACCAAAAAGCTGGCGGCGCACAGCCGCGAGATCAGCGCAGGGGCCCAGCCGCGCAGCCAGACCCACCACAGCAATCGGCGTCGTGGCTGTTTCCTTCGCCTTCGCCTCCGATTGAAAACCGCGCACGGCTTGCCGCGCCGGCTCCCGCCATTGCTCCAGCAGCAGATGGGCGTTGATGCCGCCAAAGCCGAAGGCGCTCACCGCCGCCCGGCGCGGCTGACCATCCTTCGGCTGCGTCCACGGCTCGCTTTCCCGGAGCACCCGCAACGGACTGCCCGCCAGCGCCGGCTTCTCTCCCGGTGTCGTAAAGCTGGCGGTGGGCGGGAGGATTTCGTGTTGCAGCGCCAGCAGGGTTTTGGCGAGCCCGGCACTGCCCGCTCCCGTGAGCAGATGGCCGACGTTGCTTTTGACGGAGCCGATCACGCACGCGCCGGGGGCAGCGTCTTCATCGCGCCAAAGCTCCAGCATGCTGGTCAGTTCCACCGCGTCGCCGCGCGGGGTGCCGGTGCCGTGGCATTCGATGTGCTGAACCACACCCGGCCGCCACTGAGCATTCGCATATGCCTGCCGCATCGCCCGCAACTGGCCTTCGCTGTCGGGCAGCATCAGGTTGCCGCCGATGTCGTTGGATAAGCCCACGCCGGCAATCACCGCGAGGATGTCATCGCCATCGCGCAGGGCGTCGGCTTCGCGCTTGAGCAGCACCATGCCGCAGCCTTCGCCGACCACCAGCCCGTCGCCGCCGGCGTCAAACGGCCGACAGATGCCGGTGGGGCTCAGGGCGTGCAGCGCGGAAAAGCCCATCTGCGTGTACAGGCTGTCGGGGCGCGACAACCCGCCGGCGAGCATGGCGTCGGCCCGGCCGGCTTGCAGTTCGTCCACGGCATACTTGACCGCATACAGCGAGCTGGCGCACGCGGCATCGAGCGTGAACGCTCCGCCGCCCAGGTCGAGCGCGTGGGCGAGCAACCCGGCGGGCAGCCCGGCAACATAGCGGTTGAGCGGGTCAACCCCGGCCAGTTCATCGCCAGTTGCAGGCAGCCCCGCCGCTGCGTTGAGCAACGGGATCAGACGACCGGCCGACAGCCGACTAGCGCTGTTGGTGGGCAGGGCGATGTTGCCGATGATGACGCCCACGCGGGCGCGGTCGAGCAGTTCGGTGTGCGCGCTGCGCCACGCCTGCCGGCCGGCATGCAGCAGCAGGTGGTACATGGGGTCGAGCTTGCGAATCAGCGCCTTGGGCAGATTCAGCCCGGATTCGTCGAGCACGAAATCAGTGATGAAGCACGCCCGCCGGCTGCGCACATGATCGTCGCGCACCTCGTCCGCCCACGCCTGGTCCGGCGGAATCACCCAGCGGCCGGCAGGCGCTTCGCGCATGAGCGCCTGCCCGCTGGCGATGTGACGCCAGAAGGTCTTCAGGTCGGGCGACGAAGGGAAAATGCCGCCCAGGCCGACAATAACAATCCGTGACTGCTGCACGCGGCGGCGATCTCCGTCAAACCATCGGAAGCTCACTCCGGCTCTACCTTTTCTCCGTGGCTCCGTGTTTCTGTGAGAGCAAAAGCAGTTTTCTCACAGAGACACGGAGGCACGGAGAAAGCAAGCGGCTGACCCTGCCCGGTGTGACTTGCTCCATATCCGGGAGCAGGTGTCACATGCGGGGGTCATGCCTGGCGGGCTTCCCGCTGCGCCGCCTGTTTCACATTGAACGAGGCGGTACCGGGCGCAGCGCCAGAGAATAAGGGATGCGGCTCAGCGCTGCACCAGGTCCGGGAGCGCGCTGCGGGTGAATGCTGCCTTGAGCGTGGGCGTCAGCGTGCAGCGGACATCGGTGAGCTGAGCGATGGCGGAGCCGTCGGCTGCACGGAAGATGACCTGCGCCCGCACGCCGGTGGCGTTGTGCTCAAGGATGCGGGCGTCGATCACGCAACCCTCGGCCGGGGGTGGGAAGCTGGGGCGATATTGCACATAGCGTCCGACGGCGCTGGGCAGGTTGGGCCCCGCCTGATGTTGCCAGCTCCAGAGGATCAGTGCCTGCAGGGCTGCGTCAATCACCAGCGGATCAGTCAGCCAGTTCGCCCGCAAAGGCTGGGTGAAATAGGTGCTCGCGCGCGGCGCGCCCTGGCTGTGCACCACGATGCCGCTGGCGTCCAGACTGTCGATGGTCGTGATGCCGTGCAGCAGCGGACCATGGAACAGCCGGCCGTCGGCATACCACGCGCCGTCGCTGCTCGCTCCCGTGCTGCTGGTTCGCAGCGGCGGAAGGTCAGCCGGGGCGCTGGGGTAGTCCTCACCCAGTTCGATCACGGCTTTGGCATGCAGACCCGCAGTGCTGCGCAGGGCGACGGGGATGGACTGAATGCCGCCGTCGCGCCGGGCGGGGCCGGTGAGCACTTCCAGCTCGATTTCCTCATCGCTGCCGAGCGTCACGCCCTTGAGGATCGCCAGGTCCTTCGCTCCCACGCAGTGCAGGCCGGGGTTGTCATGCAGGGCGCCGTGGGCGAGCCATTCCAGGATCACGGCCGTGGGCAGCACCGCCTGATGGTTGAGCACGTGATCGCGCAGCACCGGCGTGTTGGCGACGCTCAGCGTGCGGGCGAACGCGCGGTGATGGTCCTTCAACTCGATCACCCGAGTGGTCGATTTCGCGGTGGTGGTGGGGGGATCATCTGCCGGGGACGCAGGACGTTCCACTTCGTCCAGTGCGGGGAAGCGCGAGCCTCGGCCGAGGATCACAATCTCCACCGGGCCAGCGGTCGGCGTGGCGGCTTCGTGGGCAAGGTAAGCGGCGCCGGCCTCCAACGGAATCACCTGCACGCCTTCACTGGCGAAGACCTGGCGCAGCGCGTCGTTGACCATCCCGCCGTCCCAGGGCCCCCAGTTGATGCTCAGCACGCGACAGTCGGGTCGCCGGCGGGCTTCACGCTGCCAGAGCTTGTTGAGGCATTCGTTGGCGGCGGCGTAATCGCACTGACCTCGCCGGCCGAACCGCGCGGTGGAACTGCTGAAGGCTGTCAGCAGGCGCAGGTCGTCATGACGGGTGGCTTCGAGCAGCGCCAGCGCGCCGTGGATTTTCGTTTCCCACACGCTGGTGAACTGCTCGTCGGTTTTGTCGAGAATCAGCTTGTCCGCCAGCACGCCCGCGCCATGCACCACGCCCCGGATGGTTGAGCCGGCGGCCCGCACTTCGCTGAGCACCTGGGCGACCGCCTGCGCGTCACGCACATCCACGCTGCGGTAGAGCACCTGACTGCCCGCGGCCGCGAGCTGCGCGAGCGTCTGACGCACTTCCCGGGCTGCCATCACGCTGCGGGTCATTTCCTGCACACGGCGCGGCGTCAGCGGCTGACCATTTCCAGCATGCCGCAGAATCGCCTGCTTGACCCCGGCTTCATCAACTGCGTTCGCCAACCACGCCGGCTCCGCTTCCGGGGGCGCACTGCGACCCAGCAGCAGCAGCGTTGGTTGATAGCTCCGCGCCAGCGCCAGCGCGACCTGGGCGGTCACCCCCCGCGCGCCGCCGCTGACCACCACCACGTCGCCGGGCTGGAGCGGTGCGGAACCTTCGGGCGCTGCCGCGAGCGGTTCATGCTGCAACGCCGGCGTCACCGGTCCCGCAGCGCTCAAGCCCAACTCGCGTGGGCCGACTTGCAGCAATTCGTCAGCGAGCGTCGGCACGTGGGCGCCAGCGTCGGCAGGGAGATCAAACACCCGGCAATGCACGCCCGGCCACTCCCAGGCAGCCGTCTTGACCAACCCCGACAACGCAGCGCTCAGCGGGGCCGGGGGTTCCACGCCATCGAGCGCGAAGCTGTCGCCCAGGCGCGTCACCGCCGCCAGCAGCGCCTCCTCGGTTTTCCCGTGCGCTTGCAGGCCTGATCCCACCTGCCGCAGCAGACGCAGGGCGGATAGTCCCAGCGTCGCGTCGTCTCGGGCGGGCGCGAGCAGCACCAGTCCCGCCAGCGCGCTCGGCACCGCGGGGGGATCAGTCAGATCAATCACCTGCGTTGTCACGCCAGCGTCAGTGAGCTGACGCGCCAGCTTGTCGCACAGCCCCGCATCATCGCGCGTCAGCCAGAGCGGGGCTCCGGCCGGCAAACGCAGACGACGACGCGGGGCGTCTTCAAAAGGGAGCAGTTTCACCACCTGTCGATCCAAAGCGGTGTCGACAGCGCTCCGCGCGGGGGGAGGCGGAGGCGCAAGCGTGGGCGGGGGATCCGTGGTTTTTCCTGTGGATGCCTGCGCCATGAAGTCGACGATTTGCCGGAGCGTGTGCAGGGACGCCAGGTCGTCGGGTTTGACCGGCGGTGCGTCGGGCAGGCGATCCTGCAAAGCTGACAGGATTTCCACGCGCTTGATCGAGTCGATGCCCAGGTCGGCGTCGAGACTCATGTCCAGTTCGAGCATCTCGGCGGGATAGCCAGTCTTCTCGGCGACGACTTCGAGCAGGGCGGTTTGGAAACGCTCGGCAGCACCACCCGGTTGCGAAGGCGCAAGCGTCGCTGGAGGCGTGGGCGCTGCGGCTGCCTGGGGGGCAACCGGCGCGGGTCCGGGGGCGGGGGCGGGTGCGGGTGCTGCCTGCGCCATGAAGTCGACGATTTGCCGGAGCGTGTGCAGGGACGCCAGATCGTCGGGTTTGACCGGCGGGGCATCGGGCAGGCGATCCTGCAAGGCGGAAAGAATCTCCACGCGCTTGATCGAGTCGATGCCCAGGTCGGCGTCGAGGCTCATGTCCAGTTCGAGCATCTCGGCGGGATAGCCGGTTTTCTCGGCGACCACTTCGAGCAGGGCGGTTTGGAAACGCTCGGCAGCACCACCCGGTTGCGAAGGCGCAAGCGTCGCTGGAGGCGTGGGCGCTGCGGCTGCCTTGGGGGCAACCGGCGCGGGTGCGGGTGTTGCAACTGGTGCTGCAACGGGTGCTGCAATCGGCGCAGAAACCACCGGCGCGATGGCGGGTGTCAGCGGGGGCAACGCAGGCATGGCAGGCATGACGGGCATCACCGGCGCTGCGGTTGGCGGTGCTGCGGGCGCGGGGGCGGTCCATGGCAAACCCAGGCTCTGGCTGAGCAATTGCTGTTGCTGCTGGATGAGCTGGGTCACGCTGTACTGCGCCTGCTCCTGCCCATGCAGGTACTGAGCGTGCAGCCGGGCGGTTTGTTCGAGCATCTGCTGCAAAGCCAGAATGCTCTGCTGCGTGGCGGCCAGCGCTTCGCGGTAGCCCGAAGGAGCCGGGGCCGGGGGTGCTGGCGGGGGTGCGGAGGAGGGAACGTTCACAACGGAAGCCCTTTTGTCAGAGGAAGCATTTGCTGGAGTTGCCGCGCTGCCGGCGGTTGATTTCACTGCTGCTGCCGGGCGCGGCGGAAGCGGCGCGCGGGGCTTGACATAATTCGCCCCGCACAATTTCACGGTCATGCGCGGCTTGGCGTGCACCGCAGCGCCCAACTCCTGCGCCTGCGGATCCCACTGCGTCAGCGCGAGCTTCAAACCCCCGGCCGCGAGCTGCGCCAAGGTCCACGCTAGATCGACCAGCGCCCCGCGCCGGCCGGCCGAGGATTCCACACTCACCGCGACATGCGGCTGGTCGGCGAGAATCTGCCCGATCAATCCACTGAGCACGCTGCCGGGGCCAGCTTCAACAAACGTCCGCACGCCGGCGGCATACATCGCCTGAATCTGCTCGACAAAACGCACCGGCTGGGCGAGCTGCTGCGCCAGCAATTTTCGCGCGGCCGGGGCATCGTCGGGGTACACCCCGGCAGTCGTGTTGGCGTACACCGGCAACGTGGGTTTCTGCCATTTGACCTTGGCGACCGCCTGACCGAACACCTTCGCAGCACCGGCAACGCGCGGGCTGTGAAACGCTGCCGCCACCGTCAGCCGCTTGCAGCGCAGTTGCCTGGCTTGGCAAAGCTCCTGCGCCTGGGCGATGGCGGGCGAGGAACCGGTGAGCACCACCTGCCGTGGCGCGTTGTGATTCGCCACCGCGACGTCAAGCTGAGCGTCGCGCAGCAGTTTTTCCACTTCATCCCGGCCCGCCTGCACCGCGAGCATCGCGCCGGCGTCAGCTTGCGCGTCGGCTGCCTGCGCCATGGCGCTGCCGCGTGCCTGGGCGAGTTGATGCAGTTGCTCGGAAGGGAACGCGCCCGCCAGCGCCAGAGCGCACAACTCGCCAAAGCTGTGCCCGGCCGCGGCGTCGGCGGTGACGCCAAAATGTTCGAGCACCCGCCACGCGCCCAGGCTCACCGCGCCCAGCGCCGGCTGCGTCACATCCGTCGCCCGCAGCGCTTCGTCCTGCGTTGCTTTGGTCTGCTCATCAAACGCCGGCGGAGGATAGATGCGATCACTCAGCCGCTGACCGTGGATGGTGGCGCCAAACGCGCGGTCCGCGCTGACCAGTTCCGCCTGAAACTGTGGACAGCACAGCGCCAGTTCGCGCAGCATGCCCAGACGCTGAGCGCCCTGGCCGGGGAACACCACCGCGAGCTTGCCGGCCGGGGCGCCGCTGGCGTAGGTCGCGCCCTGCGGCAGCGTCCAGGCAGCATCGTCGCGCTGCAGGCGTTCCCGGGTTTTGTTCAGCAGGCTGGGCCAATCGGTGGCGTCGCGCTCGACAATCAACAGCAGCCGATGCGGGGCGGCTGCATCAAACGCAGCGCGGCTTTCCCACGCGGCAAACCGCAGGGCATCCCATTTTTCCCCGCTGTGGGTGGGCAGTTTGTCGAGCTGTAGCGTCAGGTTTTCCCGACTCGCGCCGCTCAGCGCCAGCAGCAGCGTTCGGCCGTCGTAGTCGATGGCGGGAGCGGTCGGTGCAGCTTCTTCGAGCACGCAATGGAAATTGCTGCCGCCAAAGCCGAAGGCGCTCAGCGCCGCCCGGCGGGGGTGCTCAGCCCGCGGCAGCCAGGGGCGGGCTTCGGTGTTGACGTAGACCGGGGCACTCTGCTGCAGCACGTCCTGCGGGGCGGCAACCTTGAGCGTCGGCGGGAGGACTTTGTGTTCCAGCGCCAGCGCGGCCTTGATCAGCCCGGCTGCCCCGGCGGCGGCCTTGGTGTGGCCGATCATGGACTTGACGGAACCCAGAGCGCACCACGCGCCGTCAGGTTTGGCTTCGCGGTAGACCTCGGTCAGCGCTTTGACTTCCACCGCATCGCCGACTTTGGTGCCGGTGCCGTGGGCTTCGAGCAGTTCGATGGTGTCGGCGGTGATTCCCGCCGCGCGATAGGCATTGCGCAGGGCTTTGACCTGCCCGGTGGCACTGGGGGCGTAGATCGCATTGCCGCGTCCATCGCTGGAGGAGCCGATGGCTTTGATGACGGCATAGACGTGATCGCCGTCGCGCTGGGCGTCCGCCAGACGCTTGAGGATCACCACGCCCAGACCTTCGCCGAGGATGGTGCCATCGCCGTCGCGGGAGAACGGCCGGGCGTCGCCGGTGGGCGAGAGGGCGGGGGTTTTGCTGAAGCACATGTACATGAAAATGTCGTTGAACGTGTCGAGCCCGCCGGTGATGGCGAGATCCGCCTGACCGCTCCCAAGTTCCATGGCCGCCATGTGGATGGCGCTCAAGCTCGAGGCGCAGGCGGCATCGACCACGCAGTTGGTTCCGCCCAGATCAAAGCGATTGGCGATGCGGCCGGCGGCGACATTGCCCAGCAGGCCGGGGAAGGAGTTTTCCTGCCAGGGGACGTAGCCGGCCGCGATGCGCTGCACGACGTCATCGGTGGTCGCCTGATCGACGCCAGCTTCGCGCAGGGCCTGACGCCAGAGCGGATGCCCGAGCCGGGCGCCCAGCGGGATGACCAGTTCAAGTGTGCCGGTGACGCCGAGGATGGCGCAGCAGCGGTCGCGGTCGAACGCTTTGCCGTCGCCCGTGCCGCGCCCGGTTTCGTAGCCGGCGTCGCGCAGCGCCATGTGGGTGGCGAGCATGCCCAGCAGTTGCGTGGTGTCGGTGGCTTCGAGATTGTTGGGGTTGATGCCAAAGAGCAGCGGGTCGAAGTCGACTGGATCAAGGAACCCGCCGCGCTGGGCGTAGGTCTTGTCGGGCTGACTGGGGTCGGCGTGGAAGTAATCCTCGGGCTTCCAGTGAGTCGGCGGAATGGGGCTGATGGCATCCACGCCCCGGCGGATGTTGGACCAGTACGCCACGCGGTTGTCAGCCTTGGGGAACAGGCAACCGATGCCGATGATCGCCAGCGGGACGTTGGTGGACGCTGCACCAGCGGACGGTGCGGCGGCGGATTTGGTTTTCGAGTTCGAACGGGCGCTCATGCCAGCGCCTCCTGCAAATCGCCGTCGGGGCGGGGGGTGATGCGGGTCAGTTCCGCGGGCAGCGTGACGCCCTGGCACGCCAGCAGATTCAGACGGGTGGCGACGGCAGCGCCGTGGAGAATGTTCCACGCCACGGTGCGCACGTTGCGTGCTGCGGGCGCAGCGAGGAAGCTGTCGCGGGTCCATTCGTTGAACGCGCCCATGGCCGGGCCCGCCCACACCTGATAATCAAGCTGGCGCGTCGGTTCGCCGGCGTTTGCCCAGCGCGAGGACAAGCCCAGATACCAGCGGAAAACCAGGGCCATGCGGTGATGCGGATCGCGCTCGGCGCGCTGCACCTGGCCCGGTTCGCGCTGCAGGAAAAACGCGCGGGTGTCCGCCCACACCTCATCGAGGCTGCGGCGAAAAATGGTTTTTTCGATCGTCGCGCGTTCGCCGGCGGGCAGGTCTTCGATGCTGCGATAGTTGCGGTACAGCTCGTAAAGTTTGGCGGCGCGCATGGGGAACATGGTGCCGCGCTTGATGACTTGCAGCTTCACGCCCAACTCGAACATGTCGGCCGCGGGCGCCATGGTGACATCCGTCTGCTCCACCTCGGCGAGCATTTTTCGCACGGCATCACACGAGCCGGCTTCGACGCACGCCTGATTGACGGAGCCGGTCACGAGATACGCAGCCCCCATCGCCAGTGCTGCAGCAGCGGACGCGGGGGTGGCGATGCCGCCGGCCGCGCCGACACGCAGGGGCATGGCGTAGCGATGCTGAGCGCTCAGGCGATCGCGCAGAGCGAGGAAGGTGGGGATCAGCGTGATGGCGGGGCGATTGTCGGTGTGCCCGCCGGAGTCGGCCTCGGCGGTGAGGTCCTGCGCCATGGGGATGTGCCGGGCGAGTTCAGCTTCCTCCGCGGTGAGGTGCCCGGCAACCACCAGTTCGTGCAGCATTTTCTGCGGCGGCGGGCTGAACCAGCGCGTGGCGACTTCGATGCGTGACGCTTTGGCGATGATGCGATGGGGGCAATGCACCGAGCCGTTCGGCCGACGGGTGATGCCTTTGACGCGATAGCGCACCACGGCCGGCGTGAGGTCGAGATACGCCGAGGCTTCCACGAGCTTGACGCCGCGCTGCAGGTAGAGTTCGACCAGCGCCATTTCGTGCGCCGGCTCGTTGGGGCTGTGAATGAGATTGAAGCAGGTGGGTTGATCGCCAAGGCTGCGTTGCAGGCGGTCGATGACTTCGCCCACGCGCGTCAGGCTCTGTCCCGCAGCGCCGTAGCTGCCGAGCATGCCGGCCGGCGCCATGGCTTCGACGATTTCCGCCGAGGCGATGCCGTTGGCCATGGACCCGGTCATGTAGGCGTAGCGCAGGCGATGGTCCGCGCGGAAGCTGGCGTCACCGAGCTGGTGGGGCGTGAGTGCGGGAGCAAAGGCGAGCAGGGCGGCATCGTTGCCGGTGGGGGTTACGCCCAGCTCGGCGCGGCCGGCGCTGCCCAGCGCCAGTTGCCCGTTTTGCTCGACAATCGCCAGCGCACAGGCGGGGTCGTGCAGATGCTGACGCAGTTGTGCGGTGTGCGCGGCATCAAGCGGAATAAGCTGGCCGTCACGCCAGCGGCCCAGCACCGTGCCCGAGGAAGAAGACGTTCGCGGCTGCGCATCCTCGGCGGCGGCGTTGTCCGTCGCGCCCGCCACGCCGATGCTGTTGGATTCTGCGGTGTTCAGCGCGTTCACCGGCTTTCCTTCCAACCTCGTGCCCCGGCCGCCGCATGGTCGGCCACAAGCCTGCACGGGGCGGCGCGCCTCCGCTGTTTGATCCCTTGCGACGAACCAGAATGCGGCATTGCCCGCTGAGGCCGGGTGGGATCAGGATACCACCACCCGGCAGTGGGGAAAGGGTGACCGACGGGGCTCGAACCCGCGACCCCAAGGACCACAACCTTGTGCTCTACCAACTGAGCTACGGTCACCATCAGATCGGCTCGCCGCGAAAGCCAGCGAGACGGATAAAGCTAGGCGATAAGGCGTTTTCTGTCAAACCCTCCGAGCTGCCCGCTGGCCCCCCCCCGAGCATGGGCCGTGGCGCTGAGGGAGTCAGGTTTCCCGCTGGAATGCCAGGATGTGAAGGGGTGATGCAGAAGCCGGCTAACCCCGGCTTGTTTGAGCAATCGCTGACAACCCCTCCGCAAACGACGGTCGAACGGGCGACGATGGTGCAATGGGGGCGGACACCCCTCCGCTGGCGTTGACGGCTTCGAGAGCGTGGTTGGTCTGGTTGTCAGGTGTGCGAAATGGGGCTGATCGCGGGGGCAACCGGGGCAGCAGGGCACGCAGTTCGGGACGATCCATGCGATCCAGCCAGTTCTGGCCAACAGACTGACGCCTTTTTGCATTTATTTCCACGCTGCACGCGTGCTTTCCGAGCCGTCGACGCGAGTCGGCGGGTGACGCCTTCGGCGCCAGCAGGGCGGAATTGACGCCTCCAGACCATTGCAAATATGGAGAACCGTATGCCGGTGGGGCGGAAAACGCCTCGCCGACGCTGCTGGTCGGCGCGATCCCGCTCACTTGGGTGATGGGCGGATTTTACGGATTTTCCCCGGAATTTCGGCGTTTTCGAGGCTGACTGCCCGATTGATTCCGGCTGTGCTTGCTGCTGATGTAAGCGGTGGGAATGCGGCGTGAGTTTTCCCCATGCAGCCCACCGGGACAGGGGCATGATGGGGCCGCCGCCGGCAGGATGTTGCCGGCGGCGCCCGTTGTTCGACACGCAGTTTGAAGGGCTCAAGGGGGTGAAATATGTGGGCAATCGCGCGAAATCGCGGGAAATTCGTCGGAAACGGGCTGCCGGAGGTCAGGCGTGGGTGTGGACAGGATTTCCACCGCCTTAACCGCGATTTGACATGGCAGGTCTATCTGGTACATTTATCCGTCTGCCCACGAGTCAGTGTCTGGGTCATCCAGGCGGTGAGGAATGGGCGGGGTTTTCAACCTGTTTCGCACGAATGAACCGTTGCGGATGGCCTGACTTGACAACGGTTTGCGGAACAGTATCATTCGCGGCCCAAATCGGATTTCGGCGCCCTGCGGGGCTTCGAAATCCGCCTTGGGGCGGACGAGCGGAAAACACGCAAGTGTTGCTCCCCTCGGCAGATCATTGACAAGTGGATATGGTTGGGTTGCTGCACCCCATGTTGGGTGCAACACCGAGAAAAGAGCGAATCTGAGGAGCTGGTCCGGATTTCAACTGTCGCGCTGCGGCAGGGGAAAATCCGGGTCGCCGAGGTGGCAATCGTGCCTCGGCGGATTAGTCGGCCCCCGGTCGTCAACCAGGCGTGCACACGCTTGGGGAAACGGTCTGAGGTCGGCGTGATCAAGCTACTAAGAGCATGCGGTGGATGCCTTGGCGTCGAGAGGCGATGAAGGACGTGGTAGCCTGCGATATGCTGCGGGGAGCTGGCAAACAAGCTTCGATCCGCAGATCTCCGAATGGGGAAACCCGGCGGCCTTGTGCCGTCATCCAGATCTGAATGCATAGGGTCTGGAAGCGAACCCAGGGAACTGAAACATCTCAGTACCTGGAGGAAAAGAAAGAGACATCGATTCCGTCAGTAGCGGCGAGCGAAAGCGGAACAGCCCAAACCATCCTTCGGGATGGGGTTGCGGGCGCCAATATGGAAGGCAAGACGAGCAGTGAATCGGTCTCGAATACCGAACCAGAGAAGGTGACAGTCCTGTAGCTGTGAGTCGAGTCAACCTAGGCGTACCAGAGTAGCGTCGGGCTCGTGAAACCTGGCGTGAAGCAGGGGGGCCCACCCCCCAAGGCTAAATACTACTCGACGACCGATAGCGAATCAGTAGGGTGATTGAAAGGTGAAAAGTTCCCCGATAAGGGAAGTGAAATAGTACCTGAAACCGCATGCTTACAAGCGGTCGGAGCCGGCCTTCGGGCCGGTGACGGCGTGCCTTTTGCATAATGAGCCGGCGAGTTAATCTTTGTGGCAAGCTTAAGCCGTACCCCGGCGTAGGCGTAGGGAAACCAAGTCTTAAATGGGCGCCAAGTCGCAGGGATTAGACGCGAAACCAAGTGATCTACCCATGGCCAGGCTGAAGGAGCGGTAAAACGCTCTGGAGGGCCGAACCCGTTAACGTTGAAAAGTTATGGGATGAGCTGTGGGGAGGAGTAAAAGTCTAATCAAACTTGGAGATATCTCGTTCTCCCTGAAATAGCTTTAGGGCTAGCCTTGCGTTACAGCAGATGGGGGTAGAGCTACCGAATGGAGTTGGGGGACTACCCGTCTACCCATTCCAATCGAACTCCGAATACCATCTGTGTTGCCGCAGGAGTCAGACCGCGAGGGATAATCTTCGCAGTCAAGAGGGAAACACCCCGGACCGCCAGCTAAGGTCCCAGATCGCCGCTTAGTTCGAAAGGAAGTTAGGATGCAAAGACAGCCAGGATGTTGGCTTAGAAGCAGCCACCATTTAAAGAGTGCGTAACAGCTCACTGGTCGAGGATCCTAGCGCCGATAATAATCGGGAATAAGCGGTGAACCGAAGCTGCGGACTCGTGCTTGCACGAGTGGTAAGGGAGCGTTCCTGTCAGCGACGAAGCGGTTCGGATAACGAACCGTGGAGCGGCAGGAAGTGATAATGCCGGCTTGAGTAACGATAAAACAGGTGAGAATCCTGTTCGCCGAAAGCCTAAGGGTTCCTGGGCAAGGTAAATCCGCCCAGGGTTAGTCGGCACCTAAGGCGAGGCCGAAAGGCGTAGTCGATGGACAGCAGGTTAATATTCCTGCACATGCTGGAAGGTTGAAACGACGTGACGGATCACTGGAGTGGGTCGCACGACCAGACGTGTGCGTGCCGCAAGGCCGAGGGCGTTCGATCCCGAAGCCCGTGAAGGTGGTTCCAGGAAATAGCGTTCGTGGACGACCAGCATGACCGTACTAAAACTGACACAGGTAGGCGTGGTGAATAACCTCAGGCGCTCGAGAGAACGGTTGTTAAGGAACTAGGCAAATTAACCCCGTACGTTCGCAATAAGGGGGCCCTAACGCTTCGGGCGAGGGCGCAGAGAAAAGGCTCTGGGGACTGTTTATCAAAAACACAGGACTGTGCTAACTCGCAAGAGGATGTATACAGTCTGACGCCTGCTCGGTGCCGGAATGTCAAGGGAGTAGGTTAGCTTGATTTATCAGGCGAAGCTTGCAACTAAAGCACCGGTAAACGGCGGCCGTAACTATGACGGTCCTAAGGTAGCGAAGTTCCTTGTCGGGTAAGTTC